>CAJOEN010000060.1 GCA_905233475.1 uncultured Bacteroidales bacterium | reverse complement strand
CTATCGGGTCATACTTAAATTTGTCCTTGTCAACTGCTTCAAACGCAAAAACATCATCGCCAATCTGCGCAATCAATGTGTTTCCTTCTTTTGTTACAATAATATCCAAACCGAGTTCCGTGGAAACATACACGCCTAAATAAATGTCCAAGTCCTCCGAAGCGACATTATAAAATTCCGGCAACTCATAAGGTTTGCCGTAAACTGCGCCTAAAACCGCCTTTTTAATATCTCCGAGTTTAAAATTAAGCCCGTTAGAAGTCAAGGCATACGAAACATTTCCATCTGCATAATGCGAATAAACAGAAACAAAACCATCTATTGCACCCGTGTGTCCTAAACCAATGTTATCGCCAAAAGGAATCTCGAACAGCCCGAGACCATATTCGTCCTTGATGGTTTTCATGATTTCGAGACTTTCATTCGTCAGAAGCCTTCCACCAAACAAAGCGTCTGCGAATTTTGTCAAGTCGGTCGGCGTTGACACTATTGCACCTGCCCCCATCGGAACAGTGCAGTCCGTTTCGTTTTCAACCACCCAAGAACCCAAGAAGCGATATGATCGGCATTCGTTGTCGTTAGGATTGGTTTTGCCAAAAACGTATGTGTCAGCCAAACCAATGGGCTCGACAATGTATTCCTGCAACAGGTCGGAATAGGGTTTCAAGAAAATCTTTTCAAGCATGTATGTCAACAGCACATAGTTCGAATTGCTGTAGTCTGCCGTGCTGTCGGGTTCGAAGTCGCTGCCGCCGTTTTCAATAATCCCAAGCATTTCTTTTTCTGTCTTAGGCTGCGTGCACCAGGACAGATAGTCATCGTTGTGTGTAAAATCGTGTATTCCGCTCCTATTTGCGATTGTCGGAAACCATTTGTCAATCGTTTGGTCAAGGTCTATTTTCTTTTCTTCAACCGCCTTTAAAACCAGAACCGCTGTAAACGATTTCGAGACGGAACCAATTCTATATTTGGATTTTTCAGTTGCTTTTATATTGTTTTCGACATCAGCGAAGCCGACTGATCTTGTGTAGATAATCTCCCCGTTCTTCACGACGGCAACACTTCCCATAAACTTGTTGTTTTCTTCAAGTATACCAAAGTAATTATCCAACCTTGCCTTGTCGAAAAGATCTTGTGCAAATACGCCGCCACTTACTATTAGTAAGAGCATAAACGCTAATAATTTACGATACTGTATCATATAAATAAACGGGACTCTTTTTTGACATTTTCGCGACGTTTCATCCGATTCCGTCGGAGTCCATTAAACAGAACCAGAAGATAACGACACTGCAAAATTACAAAAAAGTTTGTTTTATAGTTATGGTTGTAAAGAAGATAATCCGCAATTCAGGTGAAAGCTTGGGTTGCGGATTTTTTTGTACTTTTGCGCCCATGAATTGGCTTATCCTCATCATCGCCGGCCTCTGTGAGACAGGCTTCGCTTTCTGCCTCGGCAAAACCAAACTTACTGCTGGTACGGAGTATTGGCTGTGGATTTCAGGCTTTGCCGTGCTCTATGTGCTGAGCGCCGTGCTTTTGGCGAAAGCCACACAGACCATTCCCATCGGCATCGCCTATCCCGTCTGGACAGGCATCGGAGCCGTCGGAGCAGTGCTGCTGGGCATCTTCATCTTCCATGAACCCGCTACGTTTTGGAGGGTGTTTTTCCTCAGCACGTTGATTCTTTCTATCGTTGGGCTTAAAATTGTGGGATGATAAGTCATTATCCGCAAAATTGGTAGGTGATTTCTCAGATTATTGCCCTACTTTTGCAACATGGAAAACGAAATCGTCATACTCGACAGCGTCGAAAAGTTCAACCGCCACTGCGGGTTTGAGACCTTGCACCCATTGGTGAGCATTGTGGATATGAGCCAAAGCAAGAACGACTTCGGCCGTTCACGCATGCATTATGGCATTTATGCCCTGTGGCTCAAAAACGGTGTGGGATGCAGCCTGAAATATGGCCGCCGCCATTATGACTACGCTGAAGGCACTGTGGTGAGTTTC
>CAJOEN010000059.1 GCA_905233475.1 uncultured Bacteroidales bacterium | reverse complement strand
TGGCACATCCTGACGGCTTGTATCCGTTCCTCAATCGTGTGTCTTTTCCTCATAATAAAACCCCGAAAGTTTTTTGTCCAACTTTCGGGGTTCATTACACGTTAGTCCTGCTTTTTTTATATGCAAACTCAGCGAAAGCTCGCTTTCAGATGAGGCTTGCATGTAAAAAAGCAAGAACCGCGAAGCGGTGCTCACTTTTGATTAGGTAAAGCCCCCCCTAGGATCGCGAGCTTCATGCTCGCAATTCTTCCCCCTCCCTCCCTTTTCGCGCTGGGAGAGAAATTTTTTTTGGTGGGATCAAAGTAGAAAAGGGACAATTTCGGAATTTGGCACGACAGGTATAACACATTTTTCGGAGGGGAATCTTGACGTGCTGTTTTATAGTGCGTTTATTTTCAGGATATTAATCCGTGTAAAATAATAAAATTTGCAAAGGTGAAATTGTTTTCGTACTTTTGCAATCTGAAAACTAAATACAACAATGGATTATGACATTCCTGAATCGATTTCACAAGGAAGTGACGGAGCGCAAGAGGCGGAAAATCGCCGCATCGCGGAAATCGCCGATGAGCTCAGTCGACTTTGCCGAGTACATGAAGCGCAACTTGGCGCTGGCGAAGTTGATGTAAGCGCTTATGAGTTCGAACAGCGGGCAGCGGAGCAGATGGCGAAAGCCAAAGGTTACTGGATTCCCATGGTGGAAATATTTCGCCTCGGTGTTCCCGGCCCTTGTGGTCATGAAAACGATACTTATGTCGCGGAACAAGGTATTTACAAAGTCAACAATCTGCTAAACAATAATGGAAGCATTGTGGCAGTGCTTCGCAAGATACTGCTACACAACGCTATTTTTCCAGATACAGCATATTCTTTTCGTGGTTTTGCCGGGTTCGACGGACGCACCGTCCAGCCGGTTTTCTATCAACCCCGGGTGGCCGATGCCCAACCTGCTAGCCAGATAATGATAGATACCTATATGGCTGCCCTCGGCTTTGAGAAGACCTCCGAGGAGGGCCGTTTCACCAACGGCAAGTACGAAGCATGGGATCTTCTTCCCCGCAATGTATTGGTAGACAAGGACGGAGACATCTTTGTTGTCGATGCCGAGATAAAACTGCTGTAATAATATTTGCAGTTCGAAAATAGTCAGTTAATTATAAACGAAACAACATAAAAAACAGAAATATAAAGTAACGATAAATATTTAATATAAAGCGTTTTTGCTTTTCCGAGGAAAGACTGAAATCTCGACATTTTAGAACATGCCAACCGAACGCAGGACGCTTTTTAATTGTGACTGGTAACTTGCAATTGTTTTGCACTTTTTCTTCGCCGGCGCGAAAGAGGAGAGCGGAAGAAGGAGGTTGGTGCACGAAAAATTGTGCTTGAGCCACTTGCTGCATGCTGGCGAGGTAGCTATGGATGAAGTGGTTGGAGTGGAAAAAGAGACTGCCGAAGCAACAACACAACACGATAAATCAAAAAAAATTGTATCTTTGCATCGACGAAAAAGGAACGACATTCTAATCAATAAATAAATAACATATTAAAAATCAACACAAAATGAAGAAAATCTTATTGACTATTGTGGCTATTTTTGCCATGAGCACGATGTCTAACGCACAGATTCAGGACCTCGGTGTCCGCATCGGATACGGTGGAGAGGTTTCCGCCATGTGGGGCGTGGGCGGCAACCGCCTGGAGACCGACCTGGGTTGGAATTCCAAGTATCTGGGATTCACTGCCACCTACCAGTGGACCTGGGAACTGGGCAGCGGCTTCAGCTGGTTCGCCGGTGTCGGCGGCCGTCTCGCTGTCTATGATGACAAATTCTCGCTGGCTGTTGCCGGACAGATTGGTCTGGAGTACAACTTCAGCTTCCCCCTGCAACTCACCCTCGACTGGCGTCCCGGCTTCATGCTGATACCTAACACAGAATTCGTCGGCAGCGACGTCTGCTTAGGCATCCGCTACCGCTTCTAATAACGGTTTGCTCCAGCCCTCCGCACAAACCCTGCTTGCGTCGCAGGCCGTGCCCCAAGGGGCAGGCAGAAAGTTTAACGGTTAAAGAGAAAAAACCTCCCAATTGGGAGGTTTTTTTCGGTTATATAACCTTTATTTCAGTTTCTTGAGGATTTCG
>CAJOEN010000058.1 GCA_905233475.1 uncultured Bacteroidales bacterium | reverse complement strand
ACAACGACCCCGACGGCACTTATTACTTCAGGTTCTCGGCCAAAGGCTATTTGGGAGACATTCTGAGAAACGGTGTCATTCAGGTGGTGAGATAGATTTGAGCTGTTCGCCGTCAATTCGACAGCATGAAAAACAAAACAAACTATCAAATTCAATTAGACGCTTTGATTGAAGTAAACAAGCTCAGAGGAATAACTCCGAGCTTGTTTCTTCATGTCTGTTGCGCCCCTTGCAGTAGTTATGTGTTAGAATACTTGTCAAGATATTTCAAAATAACTGTATTTTTCTTTAACCCAAATATTTATCCTTTTGAAGAATATAAAAAGAGGAAAACAGAACTGACGCGCCTTATTGCTTCCATGCCATTTGAAAACCCCGTAAAAATTGAAGATTGCGACTACAACAGCGATGTTTTTTTCGACAAGGTAAAAGGCTTGGAACACTGTGCCGAAGGCGGAGAACGTTGTTTTTTGTGCTACGAACTACGTTTGCGCGCAACTGCCGCAAAAGCCAAGGAAATAAAGTCAGACTACTTTGCTTCAACGTTGAGTATCAGTCCGTTGAAAAATGCAGAAAAACTCAATGAAATAGGAACGGCACTTGAAGAAGAATACGGAATAAGGTGGCTTCCAAACGATTTCAAAAAACGAGAGGGTTACAAACGTAGCATCGAACTATCGAAACAATATTCGCTTTACAGGCAGGACTATTGCGGTTGCGTTTTCTCTCAACGACAAGGGTGATATTTCACAGCAAAAACACTCCAGCTATAGTTGCTATTTATCGAACTCCATGTACTCTAAATCTTTGGGAGTACCATTTTCGATATTGAAACGCACGAGAGTGGCTTTGAGGTGAAATCCCTGATGCCCTGCGGCACCCGGATTGATGTGAAGCAGGTTGTGTTTCTGGTCGAACATAATACGTAGTATGTGGGAGTGTCCCGCCACAAAAATCTTGGGCTTTTCGCGCTCGATAACAGGCAGGATACTAGGGTCGTAGTGTCCCGGATAGCCGCCGATATGGGTAATAAGAATCCTGGCATCCTCACAGTTAAAGAGTTGGGTTTTAGGAATTTGGTAACGCAGGTCATATCCGTCCATATTGCCGTACACAGCCACCACAGGTTTGAAGTCCTGCAAAGTATTGTAAGTTTGCAAGTTACCAATGTCGCCAGCGTGCCAAATTTCGTCACAAGTATCGAAAAAACTGAAAACCTGCTGAGGGATAAAGCCATGAGTATCAGATATAACACCGATTTTTTTCATTATTTGGAATTTGTTAAAACAAAGTGCAAAGATACAAAAAAGGTGCCAAAAATTGGCACCTTTTTTGTTTTCTGTTATATGTATATTCTCACATGCGTTAAAATGTATCAGATTTTATAAGTGTAGGAACAATCTGCAACAACCCAAATTACCACCCTTGTTCTGTTAGTTAATTAACTGATTTTAAGTTTTATGCCGACTTTCTTCTTACAGTTTTTCTATCTCTTCGGCAGTGAGGCCGGTAATGGAGGCAATCTGCTCGGCTGGCATACCTGCGGCTTTCATGTTGCGGGCAATGGCAAGTTTCTCTTGCTTGGCACCTTCGGCCAAGCCTTCCTCCTTGCCCTCGCGGAAACACTTTATATTGCTGTTGTTAATGTCGTTGAAGTCAAAGAGGGCTTTCTCGTACTGCATGCGCATGTTGGGTTTCATCTTGTCTATCTCCGCATGGCGGAAGAGAGAGACAAAAACCTTTTCCTGCAAGGCCGCGGGCTTGCTCATCAGCTTGGACATGTTGCGCAACACAAACAGCCATTTGTCGTAGAGCGTAACAAGCTCGTCCTCAGTCTTGTTGAATTTGGGGAGTTCAATCGTAATATAAGTCAGGCGCTCGTAAAAAATCTCGTAGGTTGCAGTGTCTATCAGCTTGGCTTCGTGGTGAGGCTCGTCGCTGTTTTTGTAGTAATCAAAGTTGAGAATGCCTATGGTGTAAATATGGTTCAGCTTGAAATCCCAGTTCCCGCGCTTGGCCTGCTCGCGTATGGGAAAAGTGGAATAATAAACCATGCGGTCGATAAAGTAGTCTTGATCAACGTTCTGCATCTCCACAATGATGTGTTCGCCTGTGTCGGTTACGCAGTAAACGTCGAAGATGGCACGGCGCGAGTACACCGTTTCATCCAGATGTTCAGAGTTGTGGTAAGTAATGTCCTTTATGTTGTGTCGGCCTTTGAAAAGGGCGTTGAGGAACGAG
>CAJOEN010000057.1 GCA_905233475.1 uncultured Bacteroidales bacterium | reverse complement strand
GACGGCAAATCCACCGAAGCGGGAAATCGGGACAAACTCTTAAAAACCGTCAATCCAAAAAGTATCGCCCTAAAATACAAAGACATCATCAACATGAAACGAGCGGAACGGGGAGCCTTGGTGCGCGGCATGGACGTGGTGTATATTTACCACGACACCGTTGACGAGGCAGGGCATAAGGAAAATTCTGTTTTTGAAGCCTGTTCAAAGGCCATCGACGAAATAAAAAATATGGCGCGAATTATCACCGGCGAATTTGGCGGGACACATATCCTCATTACCTCCGACCACGGTTTTCTCTATACATTTAATCCGCTTAGGGAATATGACAAAGTTGGTAGTGGACAGTGGTTTGTAAATAGTGAAACCTGCGAAATTGCCCACCGATATGTCATTATGAAAACAACCAACCACTTCCAACTAGCCAATAGCAACTGTCTGCTCCCCGTGAAGTTTTTTGGGGGAAACACAGCGTATGATGCCTTTGCTCCCCGTGGGAGCATCCGCATCAAAATGAAAGGCGGCGGCTTGAACTTCGTGCATGGCGGCATCAGCCTGCAAGAGATGACTGTGCCGCTCATTGATTATCGTTTCCTAAGAAGCGATTCCAAGGAGTACAAAAAGAATAAGGCAAAATACGATATAATGCCCGTGACCATAAGTTTGCTTTCGGCCGGCCGTAAAATCAGCAATATGAATTTTTCGCTGACTTTCTACCAAAAAGAGGCTGCAACGGCAAACTTCCGCGGAGCTGCCTATCAAATGTATTTTACGGACAACGCAGGCAAACAGATAAGCGACGTGCCTCGCGTTATCGCGGACAAAACCGAAGAAGACGCCACCTTGCGTACCTTTCGAGTTGGTTTCAACTTAAAGCCCCTAAAATACGACAGCACAGAAACCTATTATCTTGTGATTGTCGATGAAAAAAATGAGACTATATCCCGTGAAGAATTTCAAATCGACATCTCTCTTG
This sequence comes from uncultured Bacteroidales bacterium, assembly GCA_905233475.1. Taxonomy (GTDB): domain Bacteria; phylum Bacteroidota; class Bacteroidia; order Bacteroidales; family P3; genus UBA1219. Next base: position 1,611 of record CAJOEN010000057.1, on the reverse strand, counting down.
CGGTGGATGAGCTTGATTTATTCCGCTAAACTAATACAACTCTTCAATTAAAATGTCCGATTTTAAGGCTCTATGTCAATAGTTGTGGTGCTGAGTCGGGAAGAAAATTTTCTTCCCGACTTTTTTACGCTCCAACTGCTATTTTATGACAAGTACTTCTGCGTAACCGCCGTGCTTCACTATTCAAAACAAAAATTATCCTTCTCCTAAACGCGCTAAACTTCTTATAGCCAAAACTTACTCGTTTCAGCGTCTTTATAACCGTGTTGCATCCTTCGGTAAATCCGTTGTTTAATCCTGTTGCTATGCCATGTATGATTTCCTTCTTCCACTTTACCGTCGTTCGCAAAAGTTTATTAAACACCGGTATATTTTGTGCTTCAACGGCTAATCTAAACAGTAACAACTTCTCATTAAACTCTACGCTATCTTTACTGTCAAACAACTTGTAGTACTGCTCTTTCATTGCGTACGCCGCCGACAGTTTGTCCGAAAAGTTAAGAAGTACTTGCAACGCTTGGTAGTCCTCGGTGTTCAGGTCTTTCTCCCGTTTCAGCAACAGCCGCCGCGACCGTTTAAAGTGCTTGCGCTGTGTCGACGTAAGATTTGCTTGGACTTCTTTTCTCACCGAATCAAGAGCATCATTCGCCAGCCTAACGACATGAAAGTGATCGGCGGCGATTTGTGCATTGGGAAAACAATCCTCCACCACACGCTTAAAGAAGGGGCTTAAGTCAATGCTGACGTGTTCCACCTTCAGTCGCTCGGCGATAGGATAGGCTTTGCTTATCTCGTAATACAGCACCTCGCTGGATCGGTTGCTAAAAACATTTAGACATTTGTGTTGTGTAAGACTATTTAAAACAACTTGGAATTTTGCACCCGCGTTGCCGTGAAATTCGTCTAATGATATGGCTTTGTCAAGATGATTTACGGAAGGATTAACCATGCCGAATATACGCGACACAGTGGTCGGTGACACACAAAACCGACGAGCAATTTTAGTTGCCGGCTCTACTTCTTCGTGCGCCGTTATTATGTCTAAGACATCTGAATAGGGTATCTGTTGGTAGCGACCGATAAAAGATTGTTGTTCCGAAAAAACTTTTCCGCAATGCTGGCAACGGTAACGGCGACGGCGGTAAATAAACGTTCTGTTGCAAACGATTGAAGCCGACGTCTTTATCTTTTGTTTACGATAGTCATGCACACGGCAAGTTTCATTGTGGCATTGGGGGCAAGTGTGGAGCTTAACTGGCAACGAAAATATGATGGTTCCGTCCTGTGAAAAATCTTTGCAAGCATCTGGTAAAGCCATAACTAATGTGATAAACTTATCTTCGAGCATGACATATTCTCCTTTACGATTGTTTTTGGACGACTACATTGTAACAGAATTTGTCATGCTTTTTAAGTTGCAAAAAATAAATGTTGCGGTCGTCTCCGGAAGGGACACACCACAACATTTATTATAGAACCCTATTTTCTCTGCCAGCAGCTCCCGCAGCCTGTCCCTGACCTGCTTCAGGGCCACCCGGACGGAGCTGGGAGCCATGCCCAGCTGCTCGGCTATCTCATTGGACTTCATTTCCAGCCAGTAGGTCATCTCCA
>CAJOEN010000056.1 GCA_905233475.1 uncultured Bacteroidales bacterium | reverse complement strand
AAATATGAACGATGAGGAACTGAAAAAGATTATCGAAAAATCGCCTTACTATAAAGCTACTGCATACGACATAAACTGGGTGGACAAAGTTAAAATGCAGGGCGCCATCCAGAAATGGGTGGACCACTCCATCAGCGTTACCGTGAACATCCCCAAGGAAACCACCAAGGAGATGGTAAGCACTATCTACCAAACTGCTTGGGAATCAGGTTGTAAGGGATGTACCATCTACCGCGACGGCTCCCGCGACGGCGTGCTTATCTCGCGCAGCTCGTCGGAAAATGCCGAGACAAGCGGTTTTAAAGAAACCAAAGCCCCAAAACGTCCCAAAAAACTTGAGGCAGAGATTATCCGTTTCCAAAATGACAAGGAAGGCTGGATTGCCGTTGTGGGTATGCTCGACGGACACCCTTACGAGATTTTCACCGGCAAGGCCGAAAATTTCGTGCTTCCCGCTTGGGTGGAAAAAGGCTGGGTGATACGCAACAAAGAGGAGAACAAAAAAGCCCGCTACGATTTCGAATTTCTTGACAAGGACGGCTATCCCGTTACCATTCAGGCACTTTCGAGGATGTTCAATAAGGAGTATTGGAATTACGCCAAACTTATCTCAGGCATTTTGAGACACGGCATGCCGATACAGAACGTGGTGGAACTTATCAGCAAACTCAATTTCGACGTGGACTCCATCACCACATGGAAAAACGGCGTGGCACGTGCTCTGCGCCGCTATATCAAGGACGGCACAGATGCAGGCGAGAAATGTCCTCAGTGCGGTGCAAAAATCATCTACACAGGCGGTTGCAAGGAGTGTAGCGCCAAGTGCGGATGGTCGAAGTGCGGATGATTACAATATATTATAATTTTGCTTGTTTTTAGCCACTTTTTTATAAAAGTGGCTTTTTTTTTTCGTGTTTTGTGAATGGGGTAATTCGTTGAAATTTAGACAAAAAAAAACAGAAGGGAAAAATGCGGAGAAAACTTTAAATAAGGAGGACGTTTTCATTGCAGACATTTAATAGCTTTTTTGGGACTTGAGAATCTCAAAAAAAGCATCCCTTCTGACAAAATAACAAACATATTAGTATCTTAATTTTAAAATAACTTGCAAAAAAGATAAAGTTTTTTTTTTTAATTAAAAAATCTGCTCTAGTATAAGAATCGACTGATTTTTTTCAAATAATAGTTGCAGTTGGTTGTTAGTTGACTTTTTTTACTATATATCCATGTCGCCTCTCTTCGAGAGGCATTATATCGTGTGCCTATTTTCGCCACACTAACGTGTGGCGTTACCTGCACTACGTGCGTTTAGCCTCTTCGAGGCTTTATGGTTGCGTCGGAGACGCAATACGCGCCATAAGGCGCAATAACACCGTACCAGCCAAAGGCGCAGTGCGGTGTTATAACAAATAATGAAATCCATAAGCCTGTCGGAGACAGGCGACCTCGAGGCAATCAAAAATCAGTCATATATTAAACTACAGCGAAAAAATCTTTTGCAATGCGTATCAATGTCTTGACATTTTGATAATTATGGAGTTATCAGCAGTATCTCCGAAACGCAGAGGTCGTTGTATTTCAGTCCTTTGGTGGCGGCTGTGATTACTATTGTGATTTCGGTGAAATAGTTTGTGCCGTAATGGGAAAGACCTAAAATCATGGAATTGTCAACAATCGACTGCATGTCGAATTTTGTGGGTGTGCGTCCTACATATTTTGCCGGCAACGGACGGAATTTAGCGTATTTAACAATCCAATCTCTCTCGCCGAAAAACATCACGGGCTCGTCGTTGTAGGCTGTATACGATTCATTTCCAAGTGTTTGGACTGAATAATAATTGCCAAAAACCATCAAACTGTCGATGCGCGAGTTGTAGCGGATTTTTGGTGTAGCCGTTCACAAGTATCATGCCTTCAAGTGCTGTGGGCTTTTTAAAACGGATGGTGATGTAGATGGAGTCGTTTTTGTCGGCTTTGAGCACTGTGGTGGTGGCGAGGTTGCGGTCGCAGAGGTTGGCGGCGGGATATTTCTTGTCGGCACCGCTCACTTGAATGGTGTATTCCGATGCAGGGACGCAATGCTTTAGCATACGCTCCAACGGCTGGTGCGGCGGATTTTTCAGCATATATGCCACGGTGAAAGGCTTGGCGGCGGCGAGGTCGAAATGCTGGGTTTCGTACTGCCAGATGTTGCCTTTTTTCTTCATGGGCAGGCCGTTGATGCCGTTGTCATTGTCATCGCCCTTCAGAAGGGTGATGTCGGAGTCGTCGAGGGTGGCTTTGAAATGGTCGGCATGGCCGTTGCCCCAATAGGATGCAGGGGTGAAATCGTATTGGAAAAGCAGATTGCCGAAATAATCGTTGCGGTAGCTTACAAGATTGTTTTTACGTTCGTACAACCCTGTTGTGAAGGTGCATTCCACAGTATATCGCACTTCGAGCACAACAGAGCCATTGGCGGGGATGTTTAGGTAGGTGTAGTACCAGCGGCGCGAAACGGGTTGGGAGCGCTCATAAATATGTTCGCCGTATTCAGCATACATTCTGTTTATGATTTTTTGACTGTAAGTACCGGCACTATCAGGCTCTATATCATAAAAAACGTCCGAAAAAAGAGTTTTCTTTTCAGGAACGATAATGGTGTCGCGTGAGCATTGCCACTTCAGTTGGCGGTCGTTAAGTGTGAAACAGACGTTGCGGATGTAGCTGTCGCGCCAGCCCACCTCCATTTCGGATTCGGAAATGTTATCTTGGTTTTCCCATCGGGCGGAGCCGCTGCCGAAATAGTCGATGGGGAAGCCGTAAGGCAACTTGTCGAAAGTGTGGTTGGAGTTGTTTTGCAGATTGTAGCGCACTATTACTTCCATATAGCGGTCGTTCGGGGTGAAGGTTACAAGCTCGTCCACCAGCTGCACTTCGGGAACGTGCTTTGCCACAGGCGTGGGCGAGAGGGTGAGGGCGGAATGCACGGCCACAGGGTCGCCGTTGGCCATAGCGGAAAACGCCGCCATTATCATTATGCCTAAAAGGGTGAGATAAGAGTTGTCGTTTGGTTATGAAAATATTTTAACGTGAATAGCTGTGGTTTATTGCACGCAATTGTGTGGATATAATAAAATTTACTATTGGTGTCCGATAAAACTTTTTCGAGCTGCAGCGACCAACAGCAGTTGTCAATAAAAAAACAGGGCTGACACTTTCAAATGTCAGCCCTTTGGTTT
>CAJOEN010000055.1 GCA_905233475.1 uncultured Bacteroidales bacterium | reverse complement strand
CGAATAAATAGAAGTCCCCTAAATATGATAAATGAACTTATGGGAGGAAAGGCATAGCTATAGCACATCAAAACAAAAACAAAAACAAAAACAAAAACACAATACCACCAAAGCGGAGTTTGAAAAACTCCGCTTTTTTTATTTCCATATTCCGCAGAAAAAACGTATATTTGCAACTGGAAATAATGCTTTCGGGCGTTGTTTCCGTCTAACAATAAAGTAGTTACAAATCGCACCATGCTAAAATATATCAGAAAACGGCTTTTGTACGGACTTTTGGTCATGGTGGGAGTGATTACACTGGTATTTTTCCTGTTCAACATACTCCCAGGCGACCCTGCCCGCATGATGCTCGGCCAGCGCGCCGACCAAGAAAGCGTGGACCTGATAAACAAAGACCTCGGTCGAGACAAGCCTATGCCGCTGCAATACCTCAACTACCTCAACGACCTGATACCCATATCTTTCCACAACAACAGCGACACAAATTCGTATTTCTACCTCAATCCCGAAAAATACGCCCCCTACACACAAATAGCCAAACTCGGCAGCACCAGCATAGTGGTGAAATACCCCTATCTGCGCCGCTCGTACCAGAGCAAGAGACCTGTTGCTGCAATCCTTGCCGAGGCTTTTCCGAAAACCGCACTGCTGGCCATAGTGGCTATGGCATTCGCCCTTCTGCTGGGCGTTTTCATAGGCATACTTTCGGCATTGCACAAGGACTCTGTTTTCGACAAACTGGCACTGTTTTTCTCCGTTTTGGGCATGTCGTTGCCGTCGTTTTTCGCGGCTATCATCATAGCGTGGCTGTTTGCCTATGTGCTGGCCGATTTCACAGGGCTGAGCATGTTCGGCAACCTATTTTCGGTGGACGACTACACCGGCGAGGAATACCTCGACCTCAAAAACCTGATACTGCCCGCATTCACCCTCGGCATACGTCCCTTGGCCGTGATAGTTGAACTTACCAAAAACTCCATGCTCGAAGTGATGGGACAAGATTACATACGCACGGCTTTTGCCAAAGGTCTGAAAAAGAAACGGGTGATAATACACCATGCCATGCAAAACGCTCTTAACCCGATAGTTACCGCCTCGTCGGGATGGCTTGCAGGACTTATGGCCGGGGCAGTGTTTGTGGAATATATCTTCGACTGGAAAGGCATGGGAATAGTTATTGTGGACGGACTTGAAAAATACGACTTCCCCTTGGTAATGGGTGCCATAGTGTTTATATGTATAATATTGATAATCATTAATATACTTGTGGATATACTGTACGCCGCCCTCGACCCGCGCATACGTTTGAAATAACTATCAATCAGCTCTTTATGGAGAACACGCAAATCCAACTTGCCGAGAAATACGTGCGTTTTACCAATACATCCGTTTTCCTTACCGGAAAAGCGGGTACCGGCAAGACGACTTTTCTGCGCAACATAGTGGAAACCTGCAACAAACGTTTTGTGGTAGTGGCTCCTACGGGCGTGGCGGCCATCAACGCCGGCGGCTCCACCATACACTCTTTTTTCCAGCTTCCGCCATCGGCATTTCTGCCTACGGTAAAGGATTTTTACAACGAATACTCCCTTTCGCAGAACTCCCACAACCTTAGACGTAACAAAATAAAGATATTACAAAGTCTTGATTTACTCATTATTGACGAAATAAGCATGGTGCGTGCCGACCTTCTCGACGCCATCGACGACCGTCTGCGCCAATACCGCCACAATTCCAAACCCTTTGGCGGAGTGCAACTGCTTATGGTTGGCGACCTGTACCAACTTCCGCCAGTGGTAAAAGAGGACGAATGGCAATATATGAAACAGGTGTACGCCTCGCCATTCTTTTTCGAGAGCAAAGCCTTCAAACAGCTGAATTACATATCAATAGAACTGACACACGTGTACCGCCAAAACGAAGCGGAGTTTGTGGAAATTCTTAACAACATACGCCAGCAGCAGAACGTCGCCGACACCCTGCAACGCCTCAACTCACGTTGTCAGCCCAATTTTCAGCCCGACGACAAGGAAAAATACATCCAACTTACCACCCACAATGCACAGGCAGCCCAAATAAACGACACCAAACTCGACCAGCTGAAAGGCCGGACATATACCTTTGAGGCCACAATAACCGGAACCTTCCCGGAATACATGTACCCTACCGACTGCCTCCTGAAACTCAAAAAAGGCGCTCAGGTGATGTTCGTGCGCAACGACCCATCTTCCGAAAAACGTTACTACAACGGGAAAATAGTAACCGTCTCCGACATAGGCGACCTCTGCATCGAAGTTACCGAAAACGACGGCTCTACATTCTACGTAGAACCCATAATGTGGGAGAACACCAAATACGTGCTCAACGAGGATACGAAAGAGATAGAAGCTGTGGTGGACGGCACTTTCATGCAGATGCCGCTGCGTCTGGCTTGGGCTATCACCATACACAAAAGCCAGGGACTTACTTTCGACCGTGCCATTATAGACGCCGGCAGGGCTTTTGCTTTCGGACAGACGTATGTGGCACTGAGCCGTTGCCGGACTCTCGGAGGACTGGTGCTAAAATCGCCGCTCTCAGCCGGAAGCCTCTTCTCCGACGCCAATATCGACAATTTCACAAAAAACATACCTCCCGAAAACGAGGTTCAGGAACGCTATACCGCCGCACACACACAATATTTCTTCGAGACTCTGTTTGAGTTGTTCGATTTCAGCGATTTACAAAAAAAAATAGAGCAACTGCACCGACTGTTCTCGATAGAACTTGCAGCATCGCACTCGGCCAAAGCACAGAACTTTGACCAAAAGGTGGAACAGCCCTTTTTCAGCGACATAATCACCGTTGCCGAGAAGTTCAAACGTCAGTTGTTTGCTTTGCAGGCACAATGCGGAGGCAACACCGCCGACCCTCATCTCCTCGACCGAATACACAAGGCTTCGGAATACTTTTTGGAAAAAACGGAGGCAGTAAACAGCCAAGCAGCCAATTTTCTCGACATAAGTATAAAAAATAAGGAGACTGCCAAACGTTACTCCAATTTTGTGGAGCAATACCGCAATGCAATGGGAATGAAAATAGCCCTGATGAAACAGGCAAAAAGCGGTTTTTCGGTGGAACAATACACCCGTACCCGAACCAATTTCATACTCTCCGACGACGAAACCACAAAACCTACAAAAAACGTTGCGCCGCATCTAAGCAAAAAATCGTCGGAACTGTACGGCATACTGAGCGACTGGCGCGACGAAAAAACTTACGTGATGTCTAACCGTTCTCACAGCATATTGTCGCACGAGGCGATGTTAGAAATGGCACAGATTATGCCACGCACAAAAGAGCAACTGATGGCAATTGTGGACTTCGGAGCGCAGAAATTCAAAGAGTTAGGCCACGAACTACTCGAAATCATAAACATGTTTTGCGAGGCTCACGAAAAAAATAAAAAACAAAAAGGTGAGACATTCGAAATCACCCTACAAATGCTTAACGACGGCAGAACTCCCGAGCAGATAGCCGAAACACGCGGTCTCGCCCTTAGTACGATACAAAGCCACATAACACGGCTGATAAAGCAAGACAAAGTAAAACCCGACAAATACATAGCTACCAGCGACTTGAACACTATTTTGCGTTATATAACTGAAAATCAAGACAAAAGCACAAATGAAATTTACGAGCACTTTGAAGGAAAATACGACTATTTCAATATCCGAATAGCAATGGCTGTCATGGAGAAAAATGTCCAAACACCCACTGAAGACGTTGCTGTGTGAAAGCCGTTTTGCAAGTGTAGATTCAACTACGAAGTGCAACACCATGATGCAAAGATAGCAAAAATTTTCTTTTAGGAGTATCAAAGTTCAAAAGTTTTCTGGGGCGGAGGTTG
>CAJOEN010000054.1 GCA_905233475.1 uncultured Bacteroidales bacterium | reverse complement strand
GCGTTCCTTGGCCATTGTTACCGACGAGCGGTAGGCCGAAAGCGCAAGGTTTTTATGAACATTTACGGCAAAGTCTATGGCTTCGGGAGTGCCGTAGCGCAATCCCATAGCCGCAAGCATATCACCTTCGGCAGTAATGCCAAGTCCTGTGCGACGGCCTTCCATACACTTTTCTTTGATATGTAGCCACAGTTCTTTTTCCACACGTTTTACCTCGTCGCTTTCGGGGTCGGACTCTATTTTTGCAAGAATTTTGTCCACTTTTTCAAGCTCCAAATCTATAAGGTCGTCCATCAGGCGCTGGGCTTTCTGTACATGCGAACAGAAAAGTTCGTAGTCAAACTCGGCTTGTGGTGTGAAAGGATTTTTTACGTAACCGTAAAGATTTATGGCCAACAGACGGCAACTGTCGTAAGGACACAGCGGAATTTCGCCGCAGGGGTTGGTGGAGACGGTGGTGAAACCCTCGTCGGCATAGCAGTCGGGCACTGACTCGCGGATGATGGTGTCCCAGAAAAGAACCCCGGGTTCGGCCACCGACCAAGCGTTTTCTATAATCTTATCCCACAAAGCACGGGCGTCTATCTCCTTCTTAACCATAGGATTAGACGAATCGATAGGGTATTGTTGCACAAAAGGCTTGTTTTCCACAACGCAGTGCATAAACTCATCGGTTATTTTTACCGAAACGTTGGCTCCGGTAATTTTTCCCTGTGTTGTCTTGGCGTCGATAAACTTCTCAGCATCAGGATGTTTGATGGAAATGCTGAGCATAAGCGCGCCACGTCGTCCGCCCTGCGCCACCTCGCGTGTGGTGTTGGAGAAACGTTCCATAAAAGGCACTATGCCTGTGGAAGTGAGGGCGCTGTTTTTCACGGGAGAGCCTTCGGGACGGATATGCGAGAGGTCGTGTCCCACGCCGCCGCGACGTTTCATCAGCTGCACTTGCTCCTGATCGGTTTTCATAATGCCGCCGTAGGAGTCGCTTGCCCCCGAATTGCCTATCACAAAACAGTTCGACAGCGACACTATCTGGAAATCGTTTCCAATTCCCGACATTGGGCTGCCTTGCGGAATTATGTAGCGGAAATCTTTGAGCAGCTGGTAAATATCCTCCTCCGACATGGGGTTGGGGTACCTGGCCTCGATACGTGCGAACTCCGAGGCTATGCGGTGGTGCATGTCGTCGGGCGTAAGCTCGTATATATTTTTGCCGTCGCGCAGGGCGTATTTGTCAATCCACACATTGGCGGCAAGTTCGTCGCCGTGAAAATACTCCACTGTAGCCTTTCTTATTTCCTCTACCGAGTGTTTTGTGAACGTTTTTTCCATCATTGTCATTTCGGTTTTTGTGTAGGGTGTCTTTTTGTGGTATGTATCAGCGTCATTGTGTATGGCCACATTCCCCGAACTGCTAAATTCGGAAGTCCGTGCAGGAGCCACAACTTCTTCCGTATGAGCGGAAAACAAATCCGTCTGTACATCCTTACTCTTCATATAAAACAGTTAAATACAATTACTTATATAATTAGTACTTGTTTTTTTCGTAAGTACTAATTTACACATACATTTGCTTACTTCTAACCCAAGTTATTAACATTTATTCAACAATTTGTGATAATATATTGTGTTACAATAGTTGAACAAGTTTTCAATATATAATGTTGAAAAAACGCGAGGAAACTCTAAATGGTTTCCTCGCGTTTTTATAAAAAAAAGGATTTTATTGTGTTATCTCACAATCAGTTTCTTTGTGTCTAAAAGTTTTTTTCCATCGGTTATGCGGCAAGCGTAAACTCCAGCAGGCATATCTTTTACGGAAATTTGCATATTGTCCGAAGTCATAAGTAGTTCTTTAACTATAGCACCCAAATCATTCACTATCTGCACTTTGGCATTGGCTGAAAGGTTGGCGTTCCGGCAGTATAGTGTAAACATATCTTTTGCAGGATTGGGATACATACGCAAAGTATTTTCGGCAACTGCATTTTGTACAGAAACATTGCCCACCACTACCTTCAACACAAAATTATTATATATAACTTGTGTAAGGTTGTCGGGACGAATGCCGAAATAAAAGGAGGCGGTTGTTCCTACGGTCAAACTGTCACCAAATTCCAAAAGAGCATGGAAATCGCTATAAATCCGACCAGCCTCAACGGTAAAGCCCTCTGTGGACATTCCCGGCCAGCATTGGCCGGCACACATGCCCGTAATGCGTATATCACTGTTGGAATCCGGCATATTTATGGCAAAAACGATGATGTCTTCATCAAATCTGCTTGTATTGGTAATTACCAATGGAAACAACACCTCCTCTGTGTTTGGAGTTACTGTCAGCGTAATGGTATCACCGTTGTTCACTGTATTGCCCTGATAAGTTACTGACAGTTGTTGGGCTTTTGCCATACTCAACACTGCCACTAACGACAAAAAGAATAATTTTTTTTTCATTTTGGTAATAGTTTAATGGTTATTATTTATTTTTCGTCTGCAAATTTACGATTTTATTTTTAAACAGATGTTAAATATCTGTTTTTAGGGCATATTTTTTTCGGATTTAGAATGTAATTTTCACCACAAATACCACAATTACAATACAATAGACCAATTTCATAAAAGTTCCGACAATAAACCCTACAAAAGAGCCGAATGCCGACTTAAGCGCGTTGTGGCGGTTTCCTACTGTCATTTCGCCTATGTAGGCACCCAGAAAAGGCCCCAGCAACATACCCACAATGCCGAACGGACCTATCACAATGCCCCAAAACGGCAGTACAAAGATACTGACTATCAGCCCGATAGTACTCCCCCACTGCCCCGACTTGGTGCCGTGGAATTTCTTGGTGCCGTAGATGGGCATGTAATAATCCAACACTGTGATGATTACCGCCAACGCTCCCGTTGTGATAATGTACCAATACGAAAAATCGTTGTCGAGCAGAAGCCACGCAAGCAGAAAGCCTATGAAACTGACTGGCGGACCGGGAATGCCGGGTATTATCGCGCCGATTATGCCAATAAGGGCGAGAAGAATTACTATACCTATTATTATATATGTGCTCATTGCTGTGCTGTTTCGGGTTCGTTATCGGTATTGTTGCCTGCGTCGCTCACGTGCAGCTTGTATTTTGCCTGACGGCGTTGCCAGCGTTGGCGCGCCATCTCCTGCATATCCACGTTGCTGTCGCGTTCGTCGATGATTTCGAGGCCGAGAATGGTTTCCACAATGTCCTCCACCCGGTCGGCATCACGCAGGAATCGCGCCGCATAGAGGCACAACGGCCGATAATAAAGCCGGAAGAGCTCGTCGATATCGATACTTTTCAAAACAAACAGGACACGATTTCAAGACAAAGATGCAAAATCACCGGAAATGTTGCGTCAAAAGGCATTTATATCTTGACAACTAATACTAAAAATAGTATCTTTGCGGAAAGATTTGTGAGATGACTACGAAGGGAAAATTGAAAGAACGCTTTAAAAGTCTGCCAAATGACTTTACCTTTGACAAACTGATCCGCTTATTTGCCTCGATTGGCTTTACTCTTTCGAACAAGGGAGGTACATCCGGAAGCAGAGTGGCCTTTACAAACGGAGAAGATACTTTCACCATGCATAAACCACATCCTGACAGTGTCGTTAAAAAAGGAACGTTGAAGGCAATATATATAGAATCAAAAGGATTATTGGAATAAACTATCAAGCATGGGAAAACTCAGATACAAAGGCTACACGGGAAGTGTAGAGTATTCAGAAGAAGAAAACAGCTTATTCGGAAAAGTGCTCGGCCTCCGAAGAGACGGAATCATCTATGAAGGGGACTCTGCCCAAGAAATCCGAAAAGACTTTGAAGAAGCCATTGATCATTACCTGGCTTGCTGCGCGGAAAGAGGTGTCCAGCCTGAAAAACCCTATAGCGGGAACTTTGTTCTCAGGATGTCTCCTGAACTCCACGGCCAGGCGGCCGAACGGGCCGATGACCTCGGCCTAAGCATCAATGACTTCATCAACAACGCCATCCGCAGTGCTCTTGCAACTGCCTAACACCCACGATTATGAAAAAACTGTTTGTACTCCTGTTGCTGGCCGGGATGGTGATTCCGGCGGCTGCCGCCGTAGGCGGACCTGAATTGTTGTTGCCGGCGCCGGCACAAGTT
>CAJOEN010000053.1 GCA_905233475.1 uncultured Bacteroidales bacterium | reverse complement strand
GTTTTTATTGAACTCATAATTATTAGGATGCGACAAGTCCCATTCTATCCTTTCAACGAATCCTCGAAAATTTTTTACGGCAAATTTGACTAACATGACATTTTATACTTTAATCACGTTGCAAAAATAATATTTTTTTTTGAATTGCCGTAATTTTTTTACAGAAAAAAATATATAAAATCGTAACTAATTGTAAATTAGAATATATTTAAAAAATATTAAAAAAAAAATGATGCTTTTTTTTTCGTTATTCACTCTTTTAAAACAATTCTTGATTGTTTTTGGGCAAAATAATCTATTATTTTACATTTAGCATTGAAAAAATAATCAAACTAACAGGGCTGCACAATTTATCGAAACGGTTACAATTTTTCTGCTCCGTCATTGTCGTTCGACGCTGTCTTATGTTCTTTGGTGAATACGTAAACCGCTATGGTTGGGACAATTACCAGCAGCCATAATGCAATTTCGATCAATGCGTACGACCCGAAATAATCGACCAATGTCTGGAATTTCAGGATTCCATCGACCAGCAGCACTAAAAGGGCAAACCAGCAAATAAGAAAAATGGCGGTGTACTTGATTTTTCGTTTCTTCAGTTTCATTTTGCAGTATAGAGTTTTTGTTTAATCTTTTACTTTTGCAAAGATACGAAATAATAACGACATAGCACATTTTTCACTACAAATTTCATCTGCAGTGGCAGTCGCTGCGCAATATGCCGAAAAATGGGGCACGATTTGTGTTTCGGAAAAAAATCGTATCTTTGCATCATAATTTTCAAACAACAAACAACGATAATCCAATGAAAAAGACCCTATTAACCATTTTTGCCGCCACTTTGATTTTTGTTGGCTGCAAGCCGAAAACCGAAAACGCCATAGCTCAAACCGAGCCCGCAACCGTGTATATCACCCGCGACATCAGCCCCGAGGCGCTGGTGAACATCTACAAGGCTTTGGGCGTGGAGGCCGAGGGCCGTGTGGCAGTGAAAATCTCCACCGGCGAGGGCAGCAACCCCAACTACCTTAAGCCCGAACTTATCAAAGACCTCGTGTTTCTGGTGGATGGCACCATTGTGGAATGCAACACCGCCTACGGCAATGCCCCCGAAGATGCCAAAGACGAACGCAACACCTCCGAAAACCACTGGAAAATTATCGAGCAACACGGCTTCAAGCCCCTGTTCAAGGTTGATATAATGGACGAGGAAGGCGAGATGCGCATCCCCGTGATGGACTCCTCGCATATCAAATACGACATCGTGGGCAGCCACATGGCTAACTACGACTTTATGATTGCCCTCAACCATTTCAAAGGTCACCCCATGGGCGGCTACGGCGGAGCACTGAAAAACCTCAGCATCGGATGCGCCAGCAGCAACGGCAAAGCCTACATACACTCCTCGGGCAAGATGGAAGTGCTCGACATGGAAAAACTCTGGACTCCCGAATACATCGGCGACCAGGACGGTTTCCTCGAAAGCATGGCCGCCGCCGCTCAGGCTGTTACCAACTATTTCCAGAAAAAGAAAGGCATCATCTACATCAGCGTGATGAACAACATGAGCATCGACTGCGACTGCGTGGACCATCCCGAGCCGGTGAAACTGGAAGACTACGGCATACTTGCCTCCACCGACCCCGTGGCCCTCGACCAAGCCTGCATCGACATCATCAACAACCAGAAAGTTACCGCCACCAACGACCCCACCGACCTGCTCAGCCGTATCGACAAACAGCACGGCACCCACACCATCGAATGGGCGGAGAAGATAGGCCTCGGCAGTCGCAAATATCACATTGTAAGCATTGACAAATAATATATTATGAAACGTATCGCATTTATTTTCGCCGCCTGCAGCCTGATGATGGCCGCCTGCGCACAGAATCCACAACAATCGAATAACCTTAAGCTCACTGCCAGAAGCAGTAATTCAACAAATCAACAGTCAAACGATATGAAAAAGACATTAGTAGCCTATTTCTCGGCCACGGGAACCACCAAGGCCGCGGCGCAGAAACTCGCCGCAGAGTTCAACGCTGACCTCTACGAAATCACCCCCGAGGTGCCATACACCGACGCCGACCTCGACTGGCGCGACAAAAACTCACGCTCCACCATCGAGATGAAGGACAAGAGCTCGCGTCCCGCCATCAGCGGCAAGTGCGACAACATCGCCGACTACGACACGGTGTGGATTGGCTTCCCCGTGTGGTGGTACACCGCCCCGACCATCATAAACACCTTTATCGAGAATCACGACCTGAGCAGCAAGGTGCTCAACGTGTTCGCCACCAGCGGCGGCAGCGACGTAAAGGATTCTTACAATGACCTCAAAAAGGCCTATCCGCAGTACAACTGGGGCGAAAGCAGGTTAATGAATTGATAATCACTTTTTAAAATACTATTATGAGTACAATTTACGATTACAAGGCCATCGACAACAGAGGTGCTGAGGTGGATTTCGCTCAGTACCAAGGCAAGGTGCTGATTGTTGTCAACACCGCTTCGAAATGCGGTTTCACGCCACAGTACGACGGACTGGAAGAACTTTATCAGAAGTATAAGGACAAGGGGCTGGTGATTGTGGGCTTCCCCTGCGACCAGTTCGCCCATCAGGAGCCCGGCACCGACGAGGAAATTGCGGAATTCTGCCGCATCAACCACGGCGTTACCTTCCCACTGATGAAGAAAATCGATGTTAACGGCGCCGATGCCCATCCAATCTTCGAATACCTTAAGTCGCAGGCCCCGAACGAGGAATACAAAGGCATCAAGGCCAAGGCCACTCATACCATGCTTAAAGGCATAAGCAAGAGCGCGAAGAAAGAGGGGGACATCCTCTGGAACTTCACGAAATTCCTTGTCTCGAAGGACGGCAGCGTAATAAAACGTTTCGCCCCGACCACCGAGCCTAAGGATTTTGAGAATGACATAAAGGAGATGCTCGGATGATACCCGTTTTAGCTTAGATAATCAACTTTGTTTCGGACTCTACACCGCTTCGCGCTTTCTCAAACAGGCCTGCCTCCGCTGCTTTTGGAACAGGGCTTTGCCTATTCGCAGTTTGGTGCGGCCGGTTCTTTGGGAGAAAGACACGTAAGCGGTGAATGACATCGCCAAATGTTTTATATTTTTGAGACCAACACTGTGACACCTATGCTACAACGCATGGAAAAGGAAGACTTCCTCACCAGGCATAAGGGTAAATGACATGGTAAGAAAGTCTTAAACAAATAATAAAAAAAAAAACACAGACGACGTTATGACAGAAATGGAGAAAATGAAGGCTGGGCTGGAATACAGTTATGCCGACGACGAACTGATAGCTCGCAAGAGTCGTGCCATTAGATGGTGCGAGGAGTACAATGCCATCGATGGCACGGACTATGAAGCGCAGTATGCCCACCTGAAGCAAATGCTCGGTGGAGTTGGAGAACGGGTGTGGATTTCGAAGACATTCGGTTGCGACTGCGGGAAGAACATCTTTATCGGGAACGATTTTACTGGCAACTTCAACCTCACAATCCTCGATATCCGCGAAGTGTATATAGGAAACAACGTAATGATAGGTCCCAACACGCTTATCACCACAGTTGGTCATCCGCTCTCCCCGATGAAACGTCGCGGCTATATGGCTCATGCTGAACCTGTAACCATCGGCAACAATGTGTGGATTGGAGGCAACGTTACCATACTTCCGGGAGTCACCATAGGTAACAATGTGGTAATAGCCGCCGGTGCCGTTGTTACTAATGATGTTCCGGACAATACCCTCGTAGGAGGTGTGCCTGCACGGAAAATCAAGGATTTAGAAAACGACATAATCTAAGAATAAGGCAAATACGTTTTTAAGAAACGTTTCCACAAAAAGCAGATACGGTGTGTACAATGTAATGTCTCCGCAAGGCGACGAAATATAAAAAAACACATCGTCTCTGATGTTTTTTATTTCCGGCTGTTGGCGTTGTCGTAGCCGTAGTACGTATATGTCGGATTGTCATATATATACGCCTGCATATTGCCGTTTATGGTAAAATGGTAGTACTCGGTTTCCGGGGCGGAGTTGGGTCGTTGGGTTTCACGGCGTTGCAGACTGCCGTTTATGCCGTAGGTCTCGTTTATCATATCTTTTTTATTATTTTTCTGGTATTAATCTCAACTCGATACTTATCGGGACAGTCCCTCTCTCTTTATAAATGTCGAAATTATAAAAATATGCTGAGGAATCCATACTAACATCATCTTCAATTACATAATATTTTTTTTTCATCATAGCAAATTTTAAATAATCGCATATTTTATTAGCAAATTCGGTACAATTGCTGTCTAACGATGAAAAGAATTTTCTGACAGATGTTCCATCGACATTTATCCCCCAGAGGTTTCCAGTAACAAATGGCTTAACAGATGTGATTGTCATTGTGTCCATACGTTTTGTGTCCCATCCACAATTCATTTCTACATACAGGTAAATAGTATCCCAGTCATCATACTGTGGAAACCCACTTATTTTTGGAATGGATATTGGTAGAGGAGAGAGAGGGGTTAATGGTAAAATAATCAAATCGGGAGGTGGGTCGCACAGAACATCCTTATCATCACAGTTACATCCTAAAGTTTCATTATCATAAGTTGTGTCGGAAACTTTGTTGGAACATTGCATAAATAACAGCAATGCCGTGATTGACCAAAATAAGCAAATTGTTTGTTTCATAATGTTTTTATTTTATTCTCTTTAAAAGACTCCGACACGACAAGTAGTAGAAAAGCCTGTCGTAGCTGTACAGCCGCAGGTCGCCGTCCGCGCCGAAGCGGTAGAGCTCCTCGGAAGGAGTGGGGGAGACGGTTGTATGTCCTTTTT
>CAJOEN010000052.1 GCA_905233475.1 uncultured Bacteroidales bacterium | reverse complement strand
TCATAAGGCAACACAAAAGTAGTCATTTTACCTGAGAGTACCAAATATTTGGTGCTCTTTTTTTCTACCTAGTGTTGCACTTGTAACTGGAATTTAGGTGGTTGTATGTAGAGACGATGTGCACATCGTTTCTACGGAAACGGGAATTTTATTTTGCAATGATGTAGAGACTTGGCGTGCCGCGTCTGAAAAATGCCGTTGAAAGTTAGTCTGTAATGATGTGCCAAAAAGCGGTGTTAGAAAAAAGATTTTGTTATGTCGTGAAAAAATCGTAATTTTGCAGTTGCTTACGCGAGAAATGTAAGCGGCAAGAAAAGCATTGCAATATTGTCCAGATATCGAAATTCGGCAAATTTCAATAAAGGATGGACGGAGCATTTTAGCTTTCGCTTGGTGTGTATGCACACAAAATAACGCATACCCACAGGCGTGAGATGAGTTCCATATAAACCGTTCCTTTTAGGTTTGCCGAAACCTCGATACCAACGGACATGAGCACAAAAGTCTCATGCCTTTCTTTTTTATGTTAATTAATCCCTGTTGGAGGCTTGGGGGAAAGAAAAGTTGCGCCCGACACGAATCAAGGGATTAAAAAATGAAGAGAAGAATCATTCTTCTGGCTTTTGCGGCATCAGTCGCAGCGTTAGCAATGCAATCGTGTAAAACAACCACGGATTTGCTGACACAAAGAGTAACGTATACTGTTACTAACCAAGACAATGAGGGAAGAACCGACCAAGACAAGTTCAATGTGGAATATGACAAGTTCATTATCCAGTACACAGCCGATAGCGGTTGCATCGTGATTAACAATTCGGATTCAATGATGTATATAGATATGGGAGAATCTTATTTTACGTCTATGGGAGAGGCATATCCGCTGTACGACAATACCGTGCGCACAAGCAGTAATACAACTACAGTTGGTACTTCGAAAGGTACAGTTAGTACCAGTACCTATTATAATACCAGTTTCGGCAAAACAAAAACAGTGGAAAAAACCAATACTAATACTACACAAACAAAAGAAGAGCGAATTATTACAATTCCCCCGTACAGCCGTCGTCAAATAAAATTCTTCTATCTTGGAACTCCAAGTATCATAGAAGTCGTGAATGGTAAAGAACAATTCAAGAAAGTAGGTTCTGTTTACAACTACACCAATGAGTATGTTGATGTGAGCGGTCATACAATGACCTACACATTCACCCCTCAGGCATATAAAAAAATGGCACGAAACAATTTCACCCTAACAAAAGAGGAAATTCTTTCAACACCTGCTCCAGTACAGAAAAATTCTGTGGGACAGCGCACCGTAGAAGGCGCTTCCCACAAAGTACCGAGTGCTGGATTCTTGATTGCATTTTTTGGACTTGTTATAGCTGGAGGTGTTATTTTAGGTGTAACCATGTAAATTAGTGAATGATGCAAAAGTGGAGTTTGTTATTCTTTGCTGTCCTGATGAATATCTGTTCGGTAGGCTCATTAGCCCAGCGCAATTATGGCAGTTTTGTGTTTCATTCAAAAAAACCAAAACTTGACTGGAAATTGCAAGATGTTGAACACACAGACCAACACACTGTTTTAGTGATTGATATTTATTCGCTTGACAACAATGAAAATTGTTTTGCGTTTTACCAGTCATCGTATATCACATTGAATAATTTGTCTGGTGCACTTCGACCTGTTAAATGGACCATAAATGGAACAGAACGCCCTCTTGATGATCCTCGATGTTTCTTCAAAAACAGCAAAGGAAAATACTTGCGCAACAAATTGTATTTCCCTCGTATACCAGTCGGATACGATTATTTCAATTTCTATATGCGAGATTTCATCAGTTGGAAAAATATTTACGCCAAGAATGCAAACGCCACAAGGCAGACAAATTATACAGAACAATCGCTTCGTGAGCATTGGAACGAATCAGTATTTTCACCCATAGAAGGTATTTATCAATGTATAAAAGTAAGTGGAGAAACAAAAATGAGCAGAAGTATGAGGCTGGGTATTATGTATAATAAGGAAACATCTGCTTACGATGCGATTGTTATTAACGCTCATGACTTTTGGAGTATTGGAGAAGTAATAGGAGAATTAGTACCTGCCGAAAGAGAAGGATTATTTAAAGCGAATTATTGGCTAAATCGTAATAAAGTTCCAGTCGAAAGCCGTCTGTTTGCAGCCTTCAACGGTACGGGAATGGCAATAGCCACGGACAAAGCAAGGGCAGAATTCGTAAAACTATACCCCGTTGGAAACTATGATGAAACACCTTCTGCTAGATGTAAATGGTCAGGAACGGGATGGGCTATTGGAAACGGGTATTTGGTTACAAATAATCATGTTGCCGAAGGTCCAAAAAATTGTGTTGCTGAAGGGACGAGAACGATTACAGTGTATGGAATAGACGGCAACTTTAACGTTGGTTATTCTGCCGAAGTTGTTTCTACAGACAAAGTTAACGACATCGCAATTCTGAAGATTAACGATAATCGTTTTCAAGGCTATGGCACCATACCCTATGGCGTATCTGCCCGTGTTGCCGATGTAGGGGAGGATGTTTTTGTGTTAGGCTTTCCCTTGGGAAATGTCCTTGGAGACGAAATCAAACTTACCAACGGTATCATTAATTCTCGAACTGGTGGAGCTAATTTATTTCCCAACTGCTATCAAATACAAGCACCCATAACAAATGGAAATAGTGGAGGCCCAATGTTCGACAGCAAAGGGAATGTAATTGGCATTGTGGTTGGTGGACTTAATAAAGAATTAAATCTGGCGGAAAATGTCGGTTACGCTATAAAGACTTCATATCTTAAGATTATGATTGAAAGTGCTTCACTGCCAATATCTTTCTCGGATAAAAATTCCATCTCTAACTTGTCTCTTCCCGAAAAAGTTAAACGTGTAAAGAATTTTGTTTTTTATATTGAGTGTAGTAAGTAACGGCCTATTACTACAGCAACCCTGCAAAATAGGCGGGGAGGCAGGTGGTTTGTCCGTCTTGACGGAAGTCTTTGGTATATAGCAAAATGCGTCCGCCAATACGCTCCGAGTATTTGTAGCAGAATTCGTCAAGAGATTTGTGCGAAAGGTATCCTGATGATTTAACCTCTATTGGCAGGGTTTTATCGCCTTGTGATAACAGGAAATCGATTTCGAAGTTGTAGTTGCCTTTGTCGGAAGGGAATGTGTGGTAGAAAAGCGAATGCCCTGCTGTGTAAAGCATCTGCGCCACAAGGTTTTCGTAAACATATCCCATGTTGGCCGACAACTTGTCGCTAAGTAACTTTTGATATATGATGTTGTCTGTATAGCTTTTGTTTCTGAAGGCAAGGGTTACAAAAAGCCCCGTATCGGCAAGAAATAATTTGTAGCGTTTACTGTCTTTGAACATTCCCATTGCCGCTCCCGGGTCATTCACGTGGTGTGCTATAGTTACAGCATGGCTGTCCTCGAGTTGTGTAATAAGTTCCGACAGACGCTCTGAAGTTTCGCCTTCAACGGCACTTCCTACCTTATAGCGCGAGGCATTGCTGTTAAGCTGGCTGGGGATGTCGGCAAATATTTTTGAGGCCCTTCCTGAAGCATCGATGCGCATAAGGTCGTTTTCGTAAAGGTCCAAAATATCGCGTTTGGCATTGTCCACATCCTGCATGTTATTGTGCTTAATGTATGCGTCCACAGCTTGGGGCATGCCTCCGACAAGCATATACAGCCGCAGTTCACGCATCCATTGGCGGTGTACGGCATCGCCCATTGGCCGTTTCATCAAAAAAGCTTGTCTTATTTGTTCCGATACTATCTCCTTGCCCGTAGCCCACAAAAATTCGTCAAAGTCCATCGGGTGCAGAAAAAGGCTCGTTTCTTCGCTGGGAATAAGTATGTCTTTTACATTCCTCCGAATTGATATTAGGGAGCCGGTCTCGATATAGTCGTAACGTCCGTCTTTGACAAGATGTTTGATGGCTTGCCTTGCCAACGGCTGGAACTGCACCTCGTCGAAAATAATCACCGACTGTCTTTCCGCAAGTTTTACTTTGAAGATGTTTTGAAGGGTTAGGAAAAAATAGTCCAAGTCCATCATGTCTTCAAACAAGGCGTTCACCTGTTTTGATGTTCTTGAAAAATCTATCAGAAGATACGACTTGTATTCTTTCTTTGCAAAAGTTTCAACCAAAGTGGATTTACCTACACGTCGCGCTCCTTTTACAAGTAAAGCCGTGCTACCATGCCTTTCGTTTTTCCACTTAAGCATTGATTCATAGAGTTTTCGCTTGAAAATCATAACTACATTTTTTTTGTTTTCAAAATGCAAAGATACACTTTTTTTTGAAAATCCTAAAATGTTTTTCTTGGAATTTGTCGAAAATCCTAAAATGTTTTATGTGGAATTTGCTATAAATCCTAAAATATTTTTCGTGGAATTTGTCGAAAATCCTAAAATGTTTTATGTGGAATTTGTTATAAATCCTAAAATGTTTTGGCTTAAGAAAATCATCATTCCGTCCAATATTCCACCCATTCCTTCTCGTCTTCGGTGAGTTCGTTCATATCCACCTTGTAGTTGGGATTGGCCACATACCATTTGGTGGAGTTGAAGAAATCCTGCAGTTTCTTGGTCTTGAACACAAAACCGCGGTAGGCGAAAGGCACGTTGCGCAATATCTGCCGTTGCTCGCGGGAGAAGTCTTTATAATCTACCCCGCTTGTTGCCATCCCTTTATAAAGGTTGAAACGTTGTTCCTTTATGATTTCAGGCACTTTGGCTGGGGAGTTTGGGCTGTCGTGATTGTTCCAGATATAGTACATCATGTTTGGTTTGCTGATGGAGAGTTCCCCGTTGGGGTGAAAATTGGTGAGGCCGTTAAGTATATGGAATACCGCATTGCGTTTTTCGTAAAGGGTGGTCATATTCTTGCGTCCTTTTCCTGCAATTTTCCAGTCGCCGGCATCATTGAAAAATGTTGCGTAAAAGAAAAAAAATCCTAATTCCGAAATCCGAACTCCGAGTTCAAAACTCACTTCCCTCTCCCTTGCACTATGATGATGGCTGTGTAGAGCAGAATTTTTATATCGGTGGTAATGGACATGTTTTCGAGGTATAGCAGGTCGTAACGCATACGTTCCACCATTTGATCAACGTTTTCGGCATATCCGTATTTCACTTGTCCCCAAGAAGTTATGCCGGGTTTGACTTTATGCAGAAGAAGATATTCGGGTGCCCGTTTCTCAATCTGATTGATATAGTACTGTCTTTCGGGACGAGGCCCTACGAGCGACATAGTACCTTTCAGCACGTTGTAAAACTGCGGAATCTCGTCGAGGCGCACCTTGCGCATAAATCGTCCGAAAGGCGTTATACGCGGGTCGTCGTCTCTTGAGAGCATGGGGCCGCTTTTTTCCGCATCGGTGTACATGGAGCGGAATTTGTGCATTGTAAACGGTTTGCCGTAAAGTCCAACGCGCTCCTGCGAGTAGAAAACTTTGCCTTTTGAGGTGGCTTTTATGATAATGGCCGTAACAAGGTAAACAGGCGATAGTACCAGCATGGCCAACAGGGACACCACCACGTCCATAATTCGTTTCACCGAATATTGCCACTCTTTCATCAGGCGCGTGTCGATAACTATCAGCGGCGAATGGAATATCGACGTTATCTTTACCGACCCGAAAATGATGTCGCGGGTGTCGGGAGTTATTTTTATTATCACCTTTTTGCCCGACAACAGGTTTATGAGGGTGGCCACCATACTGCGTTCGCATTTTTCCACAGCTATAATTGCCTCTTCTATTGCGTGGCAGTCGATAATTTCGCCAACCTCGTCGATACTGCCGAGACATGGCAGAGCCTTCTCCAAACGCGGGTCTGTGCTTTCGTTTACCGAAACGTATCCTTTGAAAATATTTCCTGCCGAAATTTCCTGATTTTCAACTTCTTGAAAAATTTGATAAGCCCTTTCGCCATTGCCTATAAGCAGGGTGTTGAACCCTATTTTTCGAGAGTGTATGCGACGCACGGTGCGTGTGGTTATTACAAGGCGTGGGAAATATGTGAAGCAGAACTGCAGTGCAAAAAGCACAAATATAAGCAGATAGTAGTATTTGTACGATGTTATGCGGTCGTCGAGCAGAAGTGCGAAAAATATCACTACCGAGCCGAGCAGTGTGGCTATCAGCGTTTGTTTCAGTTCGTTTAGGCGCGATTTGCGATAAACGTTGCGGTAGGTTCCTTGTATGGTATAGAGTATTATCCACGACAGCGGTATTATCAGTATTCCGAGCCACAGGTTTTTGTCGTTGGTAAGAGCGCCGAGTTCGTTGCATGGAATATTTTCCACAAAGACTTTTCTGAAAAGGAAAAATCCTATCCATGCCAACACGCTACCAACAAAGTCGAATACTATATATTTGATTGCCTGAGCTTTAGTTCTCATGGTCAGATTTATAGGCTGTTAGTTTTATATTGTCGATATATACTTTTCCTTCTATGCCGTTTTCGTTTAGGGCTTGGAAGGCTATGTGGAACGATTTGTAGTAGCTGTATTGGCTCCACAGTTTGCCAAGTTGTATGTAAATTTTGTTCCATCCCTTGTCGAAATTGGGGTATAGCGATATGGCGTAATATGTATCGTATCTCGAGTTGAGCGAGGTTTTGCTGCATAGGCCGATGCTCAGAGGAACGTTAGTCCAGTAGTCGAGTTCCAAGAATAGGGCGTTGTTGTTGGTTCCAGTGAATTCCTCGTTGGAGATGAATGTTACCGCCGATTTATCGGGCTTTATGTACACAGCTCCGCAGCCGCGGTCGCTTCGCACAGTGTCGGGGCTGGACACGCGACGCACTATGGTGTCGGGCAACGAAAGGGTTGGTATCTCCGGCTCGAAATACTCTTCCCATACCTTGAAAAAATATTTCGAACTATCGTAATAGGTAGTGCGTGTGCCGAGTTCGAGGCATTTGTCGGGTTCCAAGGTTTGGTTTTTAAGTTCTATGTTGCGATAGAACGGGTAGCTACTGCGTGTTGCGGTAATTCCGTTGAGTTTTATCACCGGCATTAGTTTTACAGTATAATTTCCTTGTCGTAATACCGGCACTTTGCATGGCAGGGTGAAAGTGCCTAACAGGTGGTTCTCCTCGGAGTTGCGCAGGGTTATCTGCACCGCATTTATGTTGGAGGTGAAACAACCCGAATAGTTCGACAAAGAGTTGTTGGGGTCGTTGGCCACATTTATGGCATCGACGGAAATAAACGCCGGCACAGTTTGATCGCCTTCGAACTTATTGCACGACAGGCATATAATAAGTAGTGCCGCAAAACTTGTAGCTATTATATTTTTGTTCATGCTTATTATAACGTAAGAAACGTTTCTTTTATTGTAGTGCTAATTTCTTTTAAGTTGGGCTATTGTTACTCCTGACAAAGCCACAGCCATTCCTGCAACTTTGAGTATGGTAAGGCTTTCCTGCCCTATCGCGCAGGCGAAAATCATTGTAAATACAGGTGTTGCGTTGCTGAACACGAATACGCTTGAAGCTCCCATACGGCGTATTCCGTAGTAGAAAAAAACGTAGGCCAATGTGGAACACCCTATTCCCAGAACTGCCATATACGCAAGGGCTTCGGCGGTGAAGTGTATGCTCTGCAGATTGCCAATGTTGAAACATAAAATCAGCGGAAGAAAGTAAAAAATGCCTATCACGTTCTGATAAACGGTAATGGTAACTGGAGGGTATTTATCCACTATCTTGCGCAGAATCAGCGAGTAAAACACCGTTACAAGCACTGCCGCAAACATCAGGAGTAAGCCTTTTAGTTCGCTGTCGAGATTGGCTCCGCTACCCAAAATCATAGTTGCTATACCTGCCAGCGACACCACGCCGCCAACAATATTCATGGCTGAAATCCGCTCTTTGTAAACAATCAGCATACCGAAAGGCACAAACACTGGTATCAAACCAACTATCATTGAGGCAATGTCACTGGATATATACATCAGACCAGTATTTTCGCACAAAAAATAAAGAAACGGTTCCATCAACGCCAAAGCAAGAAAATATTTCAGGTCGCCTTTCTGAATTTTTCGTGCCTTTTTGGTAATGAACAATATGGGTATAAATAGAACCACCGAAAACAAAAGTCTGAACAGCAATATTATGGAGGCGGTGTAATTGGTGTCGGAGCTAAAAATCTCTTTTGTGAGAACAAACGATACTCCCCACATGCCAACGGCACATGTTACAAGTAGGTAAGTGAGTAGTTTACGTGCGTTCATAGGAAATGTTTCGTTTGCTAAGTTAAAACTGTGAAACGCAGAAACAGCAGTATTATTATCTGTATAACGCAGTTTTCTTTGTCTAAGTATCTATCAATGCTTGCTTTCTAAGCAAAAAATTGCTTTTTTCGAAAAAATGTCGTATTTTTGCACAAATTTTTAAATCTATGGAAAAACAGCGATACATCAGTCCTTACACGGATTTCGGGTTCAAGTACATCTTTGGCAGCGAGCTGAACAAAGAGTATCTTATCTCGTTCCTCAACGCCCTTTTCAAAGGCCGACACAACATAAAGGACATTACTTAC
>CAJOEN010000051.1 GCA_905233475.1 uncultured Bacteroidales bacterium | reverse complement strand
AGGACGAGGCACTTTTGGACGACCCCTCGAAATGGGGCGACATACGCGCCAACGCCTACGACATAGTGATGAACGGCGTGGAAGTGGGCGGCGGCTCCATACGTATCCACAACCGCACGTTGCAGAACAAGATGTTCCACACCCTCGGTTTTACCGACGAGTCGGCGCAGGAGCAGTTCGGATTCCTGATGGGAGCTTTCGAGTACGGCGCACCGCCACACGCCGGTCTGGCCTTCGGTTTCGACCGTCTGTGCTCGCTCTTCGGCGGCGCCGACAGCATACGCGACTTCATTGCCTTCCCCAAGAACAACTCCGGCCGCGACGTGATGAGCGGCAGCCCCTCACCAATCTCCGATGCGCAACTCGACGAACTGCAGATAAAAGTGGAACTGAAATAGTTTCTCGAATCATCAACAACAAAAAGACAGGGCATCTTTCGATGTCCTGTCTTTATTCTTATATACCCTAAAACAATTAAAGCTGTCGGGGATGTTATTTCCTTCTTTCTTTAATACGAGCTTTTTTACCTGTAAGATTTCTGAGGTAGAAGATGCGTGCTCTGCGAACCACACCGTATTTGTTCACATCGATTTGTTCGATGAACGGGGAGGCGAAGGGGAAGATTCTTTCCACACCTATGCCACTCGATATCTTGCGAACAGTAAAGGTCTTGGTGCATCCTGTACCTGCGAGCTGCAGAACAACTCCCTGGAACTGCTGGATACGTTCTTTGTTTCCTTCACGGATTTTATAGTGGACAGTGATGGTATCGCCGGCCTTGAACTCGGGGAACTCTTTGCGTTCCACTTGGTCTTCAACAAATTGCAATAATTCTGTTTTTCCCATGACTTTAAAAATGTTTGAAAGTGATACTTAGTGTTTATTTGCCTTTCACCATGTTTACAACGGCGGTGAATGCTTCGGGGTGGTTCATGGCCAAGTCGGCGAGAACCTTGCGGTTCAGACCCACGTTGGCTTTGTGCACCTGGCCCATAAATACCGAGTACGACACTCCGTTGAGGCGGCAACCGGCGTTGATACGGTTGATCCACAGCGAACGGAACTCTCTTTTCTTGCATTTTCTGTCGCGGTATGCGTACTGCTGGCCTTTTTCCCATTTATTTTTGGCTACTGTCCAAACGTTTTTACCTCTGCCCCAATAACCTTTGGTGCGGTTGAGGATTTTTTTTCTGCGTGCCCTTGAGGCAACTGCGTTTACTGATCTTGGCATAATTTTAATTTTTTTTCGTTCCGGCGGCAAACCGCAAAGGGCCTGCACTTGTATCTATGTTTTTTTGTTTTTCGGCGCGGAACAATGGTTAATAACTCCTGATTAATTTCACAAGGTGTTTTGTACCTTATGCTAAAAGCATTTCTTTCACGCGTTTTTCGTCGTCGCGGCTTACCAGGTCGGTGTGTGTAAGGTTACGTTTCTGGCAAGTCTCTTTCTTAGTCAGAATGTGGCTGTGATAGGCATGCTTCCGTTTGATTTTACCGGTGCCTGTGAGAGCGAATCTCTTTTTGGCAGCGGACTTTGTTTTTAATTTTGGCATTGTCTTTACTGTTTTAAATGGTTAATTAACTACTTATGTTTTAGATATATAAGATTTCTTTACTATTGTTTTTTAGGCGATATTATCATCAGCATGCGCTTGCCTTCCATCTGCGGCATTTTTTCGGGTTTGCCGTATTCGAGCAATGCTTCGGCGAATTTCAGCAATATCTTTTCGCCCTGCTCTTTGTAGATGATTGTCCTGCCCTTAAAATAAACATCGACTTTTACCTTGGAGCCTTCCTTGAGGAACTTGATGGCGTGGTTCAGTTTGAAGTTGAAGTCGTGATCGTCGGTTTGCGGTCCCAGACGTATTTCTTTCACCACCACTTTCTGCGAGTTAGCTTTCTGGTCTTTCTGTTTCTTCTTCAGTTCGTACAGAAATTTCTGATAATCAACAACTTTACACACAGGTGGCTGTGCATTGGGCGATATTTCCACCAAATCAAGTCCACGCTCGTAAGCCATTTCTAGAGCTTCCTTGATGTTGTAAATTTTGGGTTCGATGTTTTCGCCTACCACGCGCACGGCGGGTTCGTTGATAAACTCGTTGATACGATGCTGGGCTTCCTTTTTCACGGGGCCACGGCCTCTTATCGGTTTCCTAGGTTTGATTGGTGTTGCTATAACTTTTATCTCCTATATTTAATTAATACTCAATTATTTATCTTTCCAAAAGATTTTTTATCTCGTCGTTGATGGTTTTTGCGAACTGTTCCACGCTCATGCTGCCGAGGTCGCCTACGCCGTGGCGGCGCACCGACACCGTGCCTTCGTTCACCTCTTTTTCGCCCACGATGAGCATGAAAGGTGTCTTTTTCAGTTCGGCGTCGCGAATCTTGCGGCCTATTTTTTCGCTGCGCAAGTCGATGGAGCCGCGCAACTCCATGTTGTCCAGGGTGTTGAGCAGTTCTTTGGCCTTGTCCTCGAATTTCTCGCTAACGGGCAGTATAACAAACTGTTCGGGGGTGAGCCACAGGGGGAATTTTCCTCCGGTATGCTCTATCAGCACGGCCACGAAACGTTCCATGGAGCCGAAAGGCGCGCGGTGTATCATCACCGGACGGTGTTTCTGGTTGTCGCTGCCGATGTATTCGAGGTCGAAACGCTCGGGCAGGTTGTAGTCCACCTGAATGGTGCCCAGCTGCCAGCGGCGGCCTATGGCGTCTTTCACCATAAAGTCGAGTTTGGGGCCGTAGAAAGCGGCTTCGCCGTATTCCACCTTGGCGGGAAGGTTTTTCTCCTTGCATGCCTCGATGATGGCTTGCTCGGCTTTCTCCCAGTTCTCGTCGCTGCCCACGTATTTCTCGCGGTTGTTGGGGTCGCGGAGCGATATCTGTGCCTCGAAATTCTCGAAACTCAGGGCTTTGAAGATTATCTCTATTATCTCCATCACGCGGATGAACTCCTGTTTCACCTGGTCGGGACGGCAGAAGATGTGGGCGTCGTCCTGTGTGAACGAGCGCACACGTGTAAGTCCGTGAAGCTCACCGCTTTGCTCGTAGCGGTACACAGTGCCGAATTCGGCAAAACGCAGGGGCAGTTCCTTGTAGGAACGGGGGCTGTCCTTGTACACCATGCAGTGGTGCGGGCAGTTCATAGGTTTGAGCAGGTATTCCTCGCCCTCTTCGGGTGTGGTTATGGGACGGAAGCTGTCGGCTCCGTAGTGGTCCCAGTGACCGGAGGTTACATACAGCTGTTTGCCGCCGATATGCGGTGTTATAACCTGCTGATAACCATATTGTTTTTGTATCTTGGTAAGGAAGTTCTGCAAGCGCAGGCGCAGTTCAGTGCCTTTGGGCAGCCAGATGGGGAGGCCTTTGCCCACCATCTCGCTGAACATAAAGAGTTCCAGCTCTTTACCAAGTTTGCGGTGGTCGCGTTTCTTGGCTTCCTCGAGCATCACAAGGTATTCGTCGAGTTCTTTCTTTTTTGGGAAAGAAACGGCGTAGATACGAGTGAGTTGTTTGCGTTTTTCGTCGCCGCGCCAGTAGGCACCGGCCAGATTGATGATTTTCAGCGCTTTGATAGGGCTGAAATCCACAAGGTGCGGACCGCGGCAGAGGTCGGTGAATTTGCCCGATTCGTAGAACGATATTGTGCCGTCTTCCAGCTCGCTGATGAGTTCCAGCTTGTATTCGTCGCCTTTCTTGCCGAAGAAGTCGAGGGCTTCGGCTTTGGTAACCTCGCGGCGCACCACGGGGATTTTGGCGGAAACGAGTTCGGCGATTTTCTTCTCAATCTTGGGGAAATCGTCGGAGGAAACGGTCTGTTCGCCGAAGTCGATATCGTAGTAGAATCCCGTCTCGATGGCGGGTCCGATGCCGAATTTGGCGCCCGGGTACAGCTCTTCGATAGCCGAAGCCAGAAGGTGTGCCGAGGTGTGCCAGAACACTTCCTTGCCTTCTTCGTCGTTCCACGTAAGCAGCTGAACAGCAGCGTCTTGTTCGATAGGACGGTACAGCTCCACAACTTTGCCGTTTACCTTGGCGGCAAGCACGTTGCGGGCCAGACCCTCGCTGATGCTTTTTGCTACGTCCAGCGGAGTAATTCCTTGCTCATATTGACGGACAGAACCGTCGGGTAATGTGATATTCACCATTATATTTTTATGCTCTTTGGCTTATACAATATACTAACTTTGTGATATTCAGCAAATTGCAATATGTTCCACTGAAAATCACCGGACTGCAAAGATAATATTTTTTTTTCAATTGGCAAAATTTATTTTAATTATTTTGGCTGTTTGTCGGGCTTTACAATTAGTATTTCCAAAATGTTTAGTACAAAGGATTTTTTCAAGTTTTTTTTAGTTGCAAAACTTAATCAAAACCAAACTCGAATGAGAAGGTTTGCTAATCCGTAAGCGAAAAACAAGAAATTTTATTATTTAACATTTTCTCATTCAATCAAATAAAGAAACAGCTTATTTAACCGCGACGCAATTAGATATTTTTTTGTATCTTTGCAGGATATTTTTTTTTAATATGTCAATCAAATAAAAAAACAAGCAATTATGAAAGAAAAATTTGTGGCAACGGTTCTTGTTGCAATAGCATTGGCCGTTCCCGCCTTTTCGCAAGTGCCGGGTACTCCGATAAAGAACCCCACACCCAATCCTCAAAAGCAGAAAAAATACTGCGACGAATGTGGTATCGAGAAAGGCAACGTAACCTACCCCTACCAGCACCATTCGTGGTGTCCCTACTACCGTGCGCAGTACGGCGACGGCCCCGCGCCCTCGCACCATCCGCATCACCCCTCCACAAAACAGATAGTGGCCGCAGCTGCCATCGATGCCGCTTCGCAGGCTATCGCCAACGAGGTTGCCAACGAGATAAGCCGTGCCGCCGACGAGTACACTGCAGGAGCCTACAAAACCTACACCAACTCGCGTCCGGGCGAAAGCAACGGCAACTACATCGTGGGCAAGGACGAGATGTCGGGCAAGATTGGAGTTTTCAGCAACTCGACACGCGACTGGCTGCTCAAACCCAAGTACAAAGGCCTGAAAATCTACAGCCTCGACGCTGCCATCGCCACCAACAAAAAAGGCAAGGTGGGACTCGTTAACTGCTACAGCGGCAACGAGGTGGTACCCTTCGAATACGACGACTACCGCGCCTATACCAACGGCAAATTCGTGGCATTGTGCAAATACACCGGCACCGAAAAGAAACCCTCCGCCGCCGAAATCAAGGCTCACAGCGTATGGGGACTGTGGGACAACATTGGCAGACAGGTTATTCCCACCGAATACGACAGCGTTAAGTATTCCGAAATAAACTACACCAGCGGTAACATTGGCACAATATTCGTTTATAAAAACGGCAAGGTAGGCGTGATTGATGAAAACGGTAGCAGAGTATTGTCCAACGATTTTACTTGGACTTCCAACCGACTGAAAATAAACGGAACACCTTGTATTATTGCCAAAAAAGACGAAAAGTACGGACTTTACAGTGCCACCAACGGCACACAGCTTATGCCGCACGTGTTCACCGGAACTCGCTGGACGGGTTTCTTCATCGTATTCCAGCACCAGCAAACCAAGAAATGGGGCATGGTAGATGGCACCGGTAAAGTGATAATGCCTTTTGAATACGATGATTTGAATTATTTCTCACCTTCCGACGCCGTTATCAAGACAGTGAAAACGCCGAAATATTTGGCAAAAGCTAACAAAGACGGCAAATGGGGTGTGTACGACCACAACGGAGTTAAGCTATTGCCACACAACTACTCTGACGACAATGCCGATCTAAACAAAGCGATGCTACTGATACCGCGATACTCCTTTGCCTACTATCTGCGTGCCAGAGCCGATTTTCTTATAAAAACCAAAGGCGAGTTCGAGACCTCATCCGAATTCGAGGCACGACAGAAAGACCAGAACCTGCAAACGGCCTACATCGAGAAAGAGCTTGCCAACGCCGACAAGGAATTCCTCGCCGACCAGCTGCGCAAAAACACCCTCGACCTCGTTCTCTCGCCCTACGACGCCGACAACTCATGCTTCATCATCACCACCCCGAAAACGCCAACCAACAGCTACAAAATCGTCATCAAGCGCGACGACGCCCGCGATTTCAAAGAACAGTTCCAGTCCATAAAGGAAAAAGCCATAGGCACCGCAAAATGCTTCATCGCCAACGATGCCTTTGCCATTGCCGAGATGCGTTTCGAACTCTCCGACGGACGTTCCTTCACCTACACCAACCCCGATGCCGAGGGCTACACCGACCGTCTTTTCCCGATAGAAACTCTTAAATAATAAATACCGATATGAAGAAATATTTCAAAACATTAGTGCTGTTTGCCTTTGTGGCAGGATTTTTCGCAGCTCAGTCGCAAACCGTTATAGAATACCGCCGTCCCGTGATGATTGGTGTAAAAGGCGGTGCCGTTAGTTCAGGATTCCTCAAAGGCTCCGGCAACGACCCGGCTCTCCCAGCCCCTCCCGACCCGATATGGGGCTACAGCTTCGCCCTCACCCTGGACGCTCCCATGACCAGCATGTTGGACGTTTTCCTCGAAATGCCCGGATACAAGAGGCACGGCTACAAAATAGCCGAATACAACCGCCAGTACAACACCTCCGAAATTGTTGATGTTCATACCCTTAGCCTTCTCTTTGGAGGTAATTTGTACCTTGCCAAAAAGATGTTCTACATAGGGGCTTTCTTCTCTATGGATTTCGACATTGCCGCCAAACGTCATACATACGAAACTTCCGACTACTCAGGACGTTCCGATGACACCAAAATCAAATTCGGCGACATGAACGTGATGAACTTCAGCATCGGCATGGAAGTGGGTTTCAACATCTCCGACTACGTGGTGCTTTACGGCCGCGGCACTCTGGGACTGCTCCGATGCCCTTTCGAAAAGGAATATCAGGAAGCAAACAACCTGCCTTACGTAACCCCCGGCAGCTGGGAATTCGGCATTCGTGTGCCTTTTGCCAAATATAGAAGCTGATAAACAAAAAGTTAAACAAAAAATGACGGTGGCGGCAGTGCCTTTTTGACAAAAACACCGATTCATCTCATTTTTTTTTCGTATTTTTGCAAACTCAAAAAAAAAACAATAAAAATAACATACAAATGAAAAAAGCACTTTTAATTCTATGTTGCGCCGCCCTTTGCGGTAGTGCCATTGCCCAAAACGAGGCAAAAAAAGAAGAGAAAAAAGACAGCGGTTACGTATTCACCACCGTCAAGGAAATTCCCATCACCCCTGTCAAGAACCAATACAAAGCCGGTACTTGCTGGTGCTACAGCGGCCTGGGTTTCATCGAAGCCGAGTTGCTGCGCATGGGCAAAGGCGAATACGACCTCTCCGAAATGTACATAGTTTACAATACCTACATCGACCGTGCAAAACAGGCTGTTCGCACCCACGGCGACGTTTCGTTTGCCCAGGGAGGTTCATTCTATGATGTAATCTACGGCATGAAACAATTCGGCCTTGTTCCCGAAGAGGAAATGCGTCCCGGCGCCATGTACGGCGACACCCTCTCCGACCACAGCGAACTGTCGGTAGTATCCGATGCAGTTGTAAACGCTTTGGCAAAAGGCAAAGTCAAGAAATTCCAAAGCAAAGACAACGAAATGCTTTGGGTAAAAGCCATCAAAGCCATACATGATGTATATTTGGGAACCTGCCCCACCGAATTTACTTACAAGGGCAAAAAATATACACCCAAGTCGTTCTATGAAAGCCTTGGCCTCAACGCCGACGACTATGTGTCCATAACATCGTACAATCATAAACCTTTCTACGAGAAATTCGTACTCGAAATTCAGGACAACTGGCGCTGGAGCCAATGCTACAATGTGCCTTTGGATGAATTTATGGAAATTTTCGACAACGCCATCGACAACGGCTACACCATAGCTTGGGGTAGCGACGTTAGCGAAGAAGGCTTCCGCATGGGACGCAAAAGCGGTGCCTGCGTACTTCCCGACCTCGAAGCCAAAAGCAACACTATGGGTAGCGACATGGCACACTGGACAGGTCTCTCCGTTTCCGAACGCAAAAGCGAAGCTGAGAAACACCCCACTCCCCAACGCTGGGTAACACAAGAGGAACGTCAGATAGCTTATGACAATTGGGAAACCACCGACGACCACGGTATGCTTATCTACGGTAAAGCCACCGACCAAATAGGCAACGAATACTATATGGTGAAAAACTCTTGGGGCGACTACGGCACCTATCACGGCATGTTCTACGCCAGCAAAGCCTTTGTTCGCTACAAAACCATGAACATAGTTGTACACAAAGACGCTCTTCCCGACGCAATAAAAGCAAAACTCGGTATCGAGACTAACGGTAAAAACGCAAAAAAAGGAAAGAAAAAATAAGAACCACAATGTTCTTTGACTAATAAAGTCCGCCGACTTCACTCAGTCGGCGGACTTTTCTTTTTCGCCACAGAACTCACTTTCAAGCAAAAAACCATATCGTAAAATCAAAAGTCCTTTATGGTGTTCTTTAAGTTATCGCATTAAATACTATTAGTGTCCGATAAAAAAATTGCTCTCGAAAAGAGCAGCTCTCAATAACCCCAAGTTGCACTTGGGGTAGGCAAAAGAATGAAATAATGGCGTGCCG
>CAJOEN010000050.1:15827-16428 GCA_905233475.1 uncultured Bacteroidales bacterium | reverse complement strand
GTGTGTCGTTTACCGAAAAGAAGATAACGAGATTGTTGAAACAGCTGTCGGGTTGGCGTAGGTGCTGAGTGTAAACGCCTTGATTATAATATTTTACGCCGTTGGTGTCGAACGAAGCCCCTGCACACACGGTGCGGTAGATGGTGTCGCGCAGTGTGTCGTTTACCGAAAGGAATATTACAAGGTCGTGGAAGCAATGTGATACGGTGTCCCTAAGGAATTGTGTATGAACGCCTTGGTGATAATACCGCGCTCCGTTGGTATCGAAACTTGCTCCTGCACAGATAGTTCTGTAAACAGTGTCTCTCAAGGTATCGTTTACCGTAATGTCTATAACAAGGTTGTGGAAACAGAGTGTTATGCTATCCCTAAGATGTTGAGTGTAAATGCCTTGTAAATGGTACGAAACTCCGTTTGTGTCGAAGGTGGCTCCGGCACAGATAGTTCTGTGAACGGTGTCGCGCAAAGTGTCGTTCACCGTCAAATCGATTACGAGATTGTGGAAACAACGTGTTATGCTGTCTCTGTGGTATTGAGTGTAAACACCTTGTAAATGGTACGAAACTCCGTTTGTGTCGAAGGTGGCTCCGGCGCAGATAGT
>CAJOEN010000050.1:0-15801 GCA_905233475.1 uncultured Bacteroidales bacterium | reverse complement strand
GTATTGAGTGTAAACACCTTGTAAATGGTACGAAACTCCGTTTGTGTCGAAGGTGGCTCCGGCGCAGATAGTTCTGTGAACGGTGTCGCGCAAAGTGTCATTTACTGTCAAATCGATGACCAAGTTGTTGAAACAGCTGTCGGTTTGTCGCAAATGCTGAGTGTAAACGCCAGTAAGATAATACGATAGGTCGTTAGTGTCGAAAGTGGCTCCAGCACAAATGGTCTTGCGTATAGTATCGCGTATGGTATCGTTTACAGTCAAATCGATGACCAAGTTGTTGAAACAGCTGTCGGCTTGCCTATGGTACTGAGTGTAAACGCCTTGATAATAATATCGCACTCCGTTTGTATCGTAACTTCTTCCTGCACAGATAGTTCTGCGAACAGTATCCCTGATTGTGTCGTTTACTGTTAGGTCGATTACAAGATTATTGAAACAACCCGTTACGGTGTCGCGGAAATACTGTGTGTAAAATCCTTGGTTGAAATATCTGTACCCATTTGTATCGAAACTTCTTCCTGCACAGATGGTGCGATGTACGGTGTCCCGCAAGGTATCGTTTACCATGAGGGCAATAACAAGGTTACGGAAACAGTGCGTAATGCTATCGCGGAAATACTGTGTGTAAAAACCTCTATTGTAATACCTTACGCCGTTTGTGTCGAAACTTGCTCCTGCACAGATGGTTCTGCGAACGGTGTCTCTAATGGTGTCGTTTACGGTCAAATCAATTACAAGATTGTGATAACAGCTGTCGGGTTGCCTATGATACTGGGTGTAAACGCCTGTGTGATAGTATGATATGCCATTGGTGTCGTAAGTGGCTCCGGCGCATATCGTTTTGTGTACGGTGTCTCGCAGAGTGTCGTGTACCGTAATATCGATAACAAGATTGCTGAAACAGCCTGTAACGCCGTCGAGGAAATATTGTGTATGGAACCCTGGCATATAGTAACGTATGCCATTGGTATCGAAAGCGTTGCCTGCACATAGGGTTTTGTGTACGGTATCGCGTATGGTGTCTCTCACATTTAGGTCAATAACGAGGTTGCGGAAACAGTGCGTAATGCTGTCGCGGAAATATTGTGTGTAAAAACCTTGATTGAAATATTGCACGCCGTTGGTGTCGAAACTTGCTCCGGCACATACACTTCGGTGTACGGTGTCGCGAATAGTGTCGCTAATGCTGAGGTCTATAACGAGGTTGCTGAAACAGCCGGTGATACTGTCGCGGAAAATTTGTGTGTAGAACCCTTGATTTTGATATTGCCGTCCGTTGGTGTCGTAAGTGGCTCCGGCACAAATGGTTCTGTGTATTGTATCGCGAATAGTGTCGTTTACGGAAAGGATGATGACAAGATTATTGAAACAGCTGTCGGGTTGGCGCAGGTGCTGAGTGTAAACTCCTTGGTAGTAATACCTTAGGCCGTTGGTGTCGAAACTTGCTCCGGCGCATACAGTGCGGTAAATTGTGTCGCGAAGGGTGTCGCTCACGCTAATGTCTATAACAAGGTTGCGGAAACAGCTGTCGGTATCTCGCAGATATTGCGTGTAAACTCCCGGTAGATGGTAAGAAGTTCCGTTAGTGTCGAAACTTCCTCCGGCACAGATAGTTCGGTATATTGTGTCCCTAAGGGTGTCGGTAACGGTCAAATCTATTACCAAATTGTAGAAACAACCTGTTATGCCATCTCTAAAATATTGTGTATGAGTGCCTTGGTTGTAATATGCTATTCCGTTGGTATCGAAAGCGGCTCCGGCGCATATTGTTCGGTATATGGTGTCCCTAATGGTGTCTTGTACGGTAAGGTCGATTACAAGGTTGTGTGGGAACATTGTGGCACTGTCCACTAAATATTGTGTGTAAATGCCTTGGTTGAAATACCTTACGCCGTTGGTGTCGAAACTTGCTCCGGCGCAAACAGTTCGGTAAATTGTGTCTTCAACGGTTATAACAATAATCAGATTGCGTGAGCAACCCAACACGGTGTCTCTCAGATGTTGTGTGTATATTCCTGAGCGAGTGTAAAATACGTTGTTTGTGTCGAAGGAGGTTCCCGTTTTTATGGTACGGTAAATTGTGTCGCGAATGGTGTCCGTTACAATTACGTTAACAGCAAGATTCCTGAAACAACCGTTGGAGTCGCGGAGCCTTTGTATGTACATTCCCTGCCGACTATAGACACTGTCGTTTACAGAGAACGTGGCTCCGGCGCATATCACGGGATTTAAGGAATCCCTTATGGTGTCGTTTACAGTTAGAATGATAATGATGGTGCTGTCGCAACCCTCAATAGTTTGCTTGTACTGAGGCCAAACGCCTTGTGTGCTGTAAGTACTGTCGCCGTGTGTATACGTTCGTCCCGCGCATATGGTTTTGTAAACCGTGTCTCGGAAAGTGTCGTTCACCGTAAGGTCTATCACTAGTTTGTGCAAACATTGTGTTATGCTGTCCCTAAGAAGTTGGGTGTAAATACCTTGCGAAGTGTACTGAAAACCGTTGGTGTCGTATATTTCGCCCGTACATATAACAGGATACACCGTGTCCCTTACGGTATCGGTAATAAACAAATGGTACAGCACAATACTATCGCAATCGTCCACGGTAGAGTACTTAATGATATACGTCCCGGTATCGTAGAAAATCCTGCCGTCGTAAGTTCCCGGCACCCCCGGACAGGTCGTGTCGAAAACATACAAAATGAAAGTGTCTTTCCAGAGAATCTTCAATCTTATCAAGCTATCGCACCCCCAAATTGTATGGTAGTGATAATGATTTATTCCATTTTTAAATTCATAATAATCGTAGCCTGTAAAAATTGTGGTGCTGTCATCGCCGAAACACAAGTCACGTTTTATTAAAGTATCGTATTTCGGATGGGAATATATGAAAAATTCTTTTATTTGCCAACAGCCGTTTGCCTGAGGCCGCGACACCATTTTGGCATAAACATTTGTGTCGTGATAAGTCCCGGGGGCACCTACGGTAAACAAATTGCTTCTGCCTGAAATGGTGTAACTCTCTCCCGCGCACAAATGAACCAATACAGTGTCCCTTACCATGGTGTCGGCAAACAGATGGTAGGTTATGATAGTGTCGTTGTAAGTGCGTGTAAATGTGGTGTCTTTGGAATAGGTGTGTCCGTCTATTTCCCTGCTGCTTCCTGCACAAAACTGTACAATGGAGTCGATATTTACAGTAATTTGCTGTGCAGAAACGTTGGAATTTGCTACAAACATCACCAATAGAATAATCCTTTTAAGGATATTCCACGCACGAGATTGTACGCATATTTCTCTTTTTTCTGTTGCTATAGTACTCAAAATCTTGTTGTTATTATGTTTTCTTTTTAGAAAATCCAAACTGCAAAAATACGATTTTTTCTTGTCTTTTCCATGTTTTTTACAAAGAAAAAAAAAATTTGCTAAATGTCCCTACAACTTTGCATTTGCAAAAAATCGAAAAATTTAGTACATTTGCAAATTTGAACCATTAGTTTTTTAATCTGATAAAAGCGTAAAAAACAGATAAATACATGAATAACGCAGTTTTGATGATATATACTGGCGGCACTATAGGCATGGTGCAGAACGAGCAAGGGGTGCTTCAGCCCTTCAAGCTCGACCGCATAAGCGATGCCGTGCCTTTGCTGAAAAATGTCTCCTACCGCATCGATTCCTGCCAGCTCAGCGCCATTATCGACTCCTCGGACATGTGCGTGAAAGTGTGGGCGGAGATTGCTCAAATTATTGAAAAAGAATACGATAGATACGACGGTTTTGTCGTGCTTCACGGCACCGACACTATGGCCTACACTGCCTCGGCTTTGAGTTTTATGCTCGAAAACCTTGGCAAACCTGTCGTACTTACCGGCTCGCAGCTGCCTTTGGGAATGCTCCGCAGCGACGGCCGCGGCAATATCGTAGGGGCCTTGGAGATAGCTTCGGCGCAGAAGACCAACATCCCCGAAGTGTCTATCTACTTCGAGGACAAGCTCTACCGCGGCAACCGCAGCACCAAGTTCAGCGCGCAGAATTTCGACGCTTTTGCCTCGTTCAACTACCCGCCGCTTGCCACTGCCGGCATCGACATCAGCTACAACAAACATCTCGTTCTCTATCCCGAAAGCACTGATTTTAAAGTATATAAAGCTCTTAACGAGAACGTTGCCGTGCTCACGCTCTTCCCCGGAATCTCGCAAAAGCTGGTCAACGCTATCCTCGACACCCCCGATTTGGAAGGCGTGGTGATTTCCTCCTACGGCTCTGGCAACGCCCCCACCGAAGGCTGGTTTATCGACGCTCTGAGCAAAGCCTCCGAAAAAGGTATAGTCCTTTACGATGTAACCCAGTGTAAATCAGGCACCGTGCGCATTGGCCAGTATGCCACCAGCTACGACCTTGGCCGAATAGGGGTGGTTGGCGGATACGACATTACCATCGAGGCTGCCATCACCAAAATGATGTTCCTTTTGGGCAACTGCAGCGACCGCGAACAGGTGAAACAACTGCTGAAACAATCTTTGAGAGGGGAAATAACTGTATGAATATGAAGGATTTTGAAACTTTTAAAACTCAATTGGAGCGTCAAATCGTTCTGGTTGTCGGTGATGTGATGATTGACTCTTACATCTGGGGCGGCGTGGACCGTATTTCGCCCGAGGCTCCAGTGCCTGTGGTGGCCGAAACGCGTCGCGAGAACCGTCTGGGCGGTGCCGCCAACGTGGCGCTCAACATACGTGCTTTGGGCGCAAAGCCTGTGCTCTGCACCGTTTTGGGCGACGATGCCAAAAGTCACGACTTCGAAGCTATGATGCAAAAAGCCGACATGACGACAGAAGGCATCCTAACTTCACCAACTCGCATAACCACAGTGAAATACCGCATCATCGGCAACAATACCCAGCTTCTGCGTGTGGATAAGGAGATAACCACTCCGCTTTCGTCCGATGACGAGCAAAGACTTATAGACAAGGTTGCTAATCTACTTAAAACCAGCCAAATATCTGCCATTATCTTTCAGGACTACGACAAGGGCAACATCACTCCGCGTGTGATTTCGGAGATAACCGCAATGGCACAGGCCAAGAGCATCCCCACCACCGTGGATCCCAAGCACCGCAATTTCTTGAATTTTAAAGGTGTAACACTGTTTAAACCAAATCTGAAAGAGCTCTCCGAGGGTCTCGACTGCGATTTGAAAAATGCCGGGATTGAAGATTTGGAAAAAGCCGCCGAAAAACTTCATTCCTTGCAAAACATTGACATTGTTTTGATTACCTTGTCCGACAAGGGTGCCTTTGTGGCCGATTTCCGCAACGGTGGACGCGAGATGATACACGTGCCTGCCCATCTGCGCAAAATCTCCGATGTGTCGGGTGCCGGTGATACTGTGATAAGCGTGGCAACGCTTTGTTTGTCAATGGGTTTACCTGTGAAAACGTTGCTCAACTATTCCAATCTTGCCGGCGGCATAGTGTGCGAAACGGTCGGCGTGGTGCCTATAGACAAACAACGTCTTTTCGACGAGATTCAACGTATTTATTGTTAGTTTTTAGCGATGCCGATAATACTTTCGTATATAATAATTGTTGCCGGTGTGCTGCTTTGCGGCCTGCCGCTTCTGGCCAAGAAAAACATTCCCGCCAAGGCTGTGGATCTGGTGTCCACTTTCGGGGCGGCATTCCTGTTTGCCGTGTGTTTTCTGCACCTCGTGCCGCATGTGTTCGAGGGTGCCCATGACGCGCTGTCATGCCTCAAGCCCGGAATTTGGGTGCTGGTGGGCTTTTTGATACAGCTGTTGCTCGAGATCCTCACCCGTGGCGTTGAACACGGACACAATCACAATCAGTGCTGTGTGGAGTCGGAGGAACATCACCACCATCATGTGCATCCCATAACGGGCTTATTGATAGGACTTTCGCTGCATTCCTTTATGGAAGGTATGCCGCTGGTGACTTCGGGCGGACAAGTGCAGCTCGGTTTGCTCACGGGTATAGTTCTGCACAATATCCCCATCGCCTTAGTGCTTGTAACACTGTTTGTTAACAACGAATATTCGACGTTCAAGTCATACCTTCTTCTGCTTCTTTTCGCAGTGATGACGCCCCTCGGCTCGTTGGCCAACCATTTTATGTTGGCACCCGCCGGCGATTTCGAACAGCCTGTGATGGGCCTCGTAGTCGGCATTCTGCTCCATGTCTCGATAAGCATTCTGTTCAACCACGATGTCGGAAAAAAGTCGAAACTGAAATTCCTGCTCATAGTGCTGGCTTTCGTTTTGGCGTATTTTATCCCCGATTGCCATTGATAAATAATTGTAAATTATGCGGTTAAGCATTGTCATAGTAAACTACAACGTCAAGTTCTTTTTGGAACAGTGCCTCAACTCGGTTTTCGAGGCCTTGCAGGGCATTGATTCCGAAGTGTGGGTTGTGGACAACAACTCCGTTGACGGCTCGGTGGCGATGCTGAAAGAAAAATTTCCGCAGGTGCGGCTTATTGTCAACAAGGAGAATGTCGGTTTTTCCAAGGCCAACAATCAGGCACTTAGGCAGATAAATGGCGATTGCGTGCTTCTGCTCAATCCCGACACCCTTGTCGAAAGCGACACTTTTGCCAAATGTCTCGCCTTTATGGACGAACATCCCGACTGCGGCGGACTTGGCGTGAAGATGATTAACGGGGAAGGGGAGTATCTGCGCGAGAGCAAACGCGGTTTCCCCACGCCGAAAGTGGCATTTTACAAAATTTCGGGACTGATAAAGCTGTTTCCGCATTCGCCCAAGTACGCACATTATTATCTCGGCCACCTCGACCCCGACCAAACGGCTGAAATAGAGATACTTTCGGGAGCTTTTTTGATGACGCGCAAGGAAGTACTCGACAAAATCGGCCTCCTCGACGAGACCTTTTTTATGTACGGCGAAGACATCGATTTTTCGTACCGTATCATCAAGGCGGGATACAAAAACTACTACCTGCCCACCACGCGAATCATACACTACAAAGGCGAAAGCACCAAGAAAGGCAGCCTCAACTACGTTTACACTTTCTACAACGCCATGGCCATTTTTACGCAGAAACATTTCAAGGATTCCAGTGCGCGAATCTTTACTTTTGGCATAAAAATGGCGATATGGGCAAGAGCCTCGCTGTCGTTTCTTAAGCGACTGATTGGTAATGTTTTAGTTTCGTTATTGGATTTTCTTTTCATATACCTCGGCTTTTTTGTAATAAAAAACCTTTGGGCAACGTTCAAGGCCGCCAACATAAACTATTATCCGCCGGAATACACCTATTTTATAGTGCCTATGTACGTGTTGTTGTGGGTGTTGTGCGTGTTGCTGTGCGGTGGCTACCGAAAGCCGGTAAAACTTTCGAAATTACTCAAAGGCTTGGCCTTCGGTACTGCTACCTTGCTGATTTTCTATTCGTTGCTCGACGAGACACAGCGCTATTCGCGTGCTTTGATACTGCTCGGCTCGGTGTGGGCCGTGGTGGCAACGCTGTCGCTGCGAGGCATACTGCATCTGCTCAAAATCAAGGGCTACAGTCTTTCGGCGGAGAAACACAAGGCATATCTTATTGTAGGTGATAAGGCTGAGACACAGCGTGTTGGCAATCTGCTTGGCACTTTCGGCATAATGCCTTCGTTTGTGGGCGGCGTAAGTCCCGAACCCACCGACGACAGTTATTTTGTCGGCGACAGCACCCAAATTGCCGACCTTGTGAGGTTCTACAAAATCGATGAGGTGGTGTTCTGCGGCAAAAACCTTCAGCCTGAGCAGATTATCACTTTGATGACCTCGTTGCAGACGTGTAATCTGGAGTACAAAATCGTTCCGCAGGAGAGTCAGTTTGTGATAGGCAGCGGCGACATATATTCGGCGGAAGACGCTTACGCGATAAGAATCAAGTCGTTGGCATTGCCGCGCAAACGACGTCAGAAACGAGTGTTCGATTTTGTGTCGGCGTTTATAGTTTTGCTGTTTTCGCCTGTGCTTTGGCTGTTTCAGCGTAACAAGAAAGGCTTTTTCGGCAAGGTTTTCGCCGTGCTTTTAGGCAAAAAGACCTGGGTGGGCTACGGCAAAGGTTTCGAACAGCAGTCGTTGCCTACCATAAAGCCCAGTCTGATACCTGTTTGCGGCATCGACGAGATGAAA
Organism: uncultured Bacteroidales bacterium; assembly: GCA_905233475.1. Classification (GTDB taxonomy): domain Bacteria; phylum Bacteroidota; class Bacteroidia; order Bacteroidales; family P3; genus UBA1219. The sequence continues at coordinate 7,633 of CAJOEN010000050.1, read as the reverse complement.
CGTATTGCCGACTGCCGTCATTTCAACAATATGTACGTTCGAAATTACCGCGTCAGCACCGATTTGGCAATTCTGTTCAGAAATCTGTTCAAGATATAATAGAAAAACACATCTGCCGAACCTTTTTTATGGGGTAGGAGAGGGGTATATCCATTCCACAATTAGTTTGGGTACGCCTGTCCACGCGTACAAAATCACGTTCTTGGGTAAATCCGCTTTTGTTTTTATTCCACTTTTCGAAAAGGGAAAAATATATAAAAATCACTTTTGGAAAAGCGAAAATAGTTGAAACAAAAAAAACTCCCACCTTTTTGGGGGGCGGGAGTGAAAAAAATATGAAAAATACAAACAATTACAGCTTCGGGCCGGCTGGCACAAGGGCTTTGCCTGCGGCGTTGCCGGTGAATTTGTCGAAATTTTTGATGAAACGTGCGGCAAGGTCCTTGGCCTTTTCCTCCCACTGAGCGGGAGCGGCGTAGGTGTCGCGGGGGTCGAGGATGCCGGTGTCCACGCCTTGCAGCTGTGTGGGCACTTCCAGACAGAAATAAGGTATGGTCTTGGTGGGAGCCATGTCGATGCTGCCGTTGAGGATGGCGTCGATAATACCGCGGGTGTCCTTGATGGAGATACGTTTGCCGGTGCCGTTCCAGCCGGTGTTCACCAGATAAGCCTTGGCGCCGTTCTGCTCCATGCGGTGGGCTCGGTGATGCCGCGCTCGGTGCCGGCCAGCTTTGCGGTGAATCCCGAAAGGAAATAGTATTTTGTCTGGTCGGGGGTGAGTATGGAAACGGGGGGCAGCACTCCGAAAGCGTCGGCGGAGAGGAATATCACCTTCTCGGCGGCGGGAGCCTTGCTCACGGGTTTCACGATGTTTTTGATATGGTAGATGGGGTACGACACGCGGGTGTTCTCGGTAACGCTCTTGTCGGCGAAGTCTATCTTGCCGTTGGCGTCCACGGTAACGTTCTCCAGCAGTGCGTCGCGGCGGATGGCGTTGTAGATGTCGGGCTCGGCTTCCTTGCTCAGATTGATAACCTTGGCGTAGCAGCCGCCTTCGAAATTGAACACACCTTCGTCGTCCCAGCCGTGTTCGTCGTCGCCGATGAGCAGACGTTTGGGGTCGGTGCTGAGGGTTGTCTTGCCCGTTCCCGAAAGGCCGAAGAAAATGGCGGTGTTCTTGCCTTCCATGTCGGTGTTGGCCGAGCAGTGCATGGCGGCAATGCCCTTGAGCGGCAGCAGGTAGTTCATTATCGAGAACAGACCTTTTTTCATCTCGCCGCCGTACCAGGTGTTGAGGATTACCTGCTCGTTGGATTTGAGGTTGAAAACGGTGGCCGTTTCGCTGTTCAGACCCAGTTCCTTGAAATTGGTAACCTTGGCTTTTGAAGCCACAAACGACACGAAATCGGGTTCGCCGTAGTTGGCAAGTTCCTCTTCGGTGGGACGGATGAACATATTTTTCACGAAATGTGCCTGCCAAGCCACTTCCATGATGAAACGCACTTTGAGGCGGGTGTTGGGGTTGGCGCCGCAGAAAGTGTCCACCACATACAGGCGTTTGCCCGACAACTGGTTCACGGCCAGCTTTTTAAGTTCGGCCCACGATGCTTCGGACAGCGGTTTGTTGTCGTTTTTGTATTCGTCGGTGGTCCACCATACGGTGTCCTTGCTCACTTCGTCCATCACAAAGAATTTGTCTTTGGGCGAACGTCCGGTGTAAATGCCCGTCATCACGTTGATGGCGTCGAGTTCGGTAAGACAGCCTTTGTCGTAGCCTGTAAGGCCGGGTTTTGTTTCCTCGGCAAACAGCGTTTCGTACGAAGGATTGTAAAGCACCTCGCTAACGCCGGTGATGCCGTATCTGCTCAAATCTATACTCATAATATTGGTTCTGTGTTAATTGTGTTACCTATTTATTTTCTAATTAAACAAACAAAATTAGTGTTTTTTTTTCGTAAAAACAAATGATTTTATATTTTGTTGATTTGTAAAATGATAGAGGAGTTTTATTTATTTTCTGCCGAAGGCGGAAGAAATCCACACATATAGCGTCTCGGAGTGAAGAAAACGCCAGAGGCTTTTTCGATAGTGAAATGGGAATAATAACGCTCTCAACAGTTCGGAAGTATGCGGATAATCATTTATTCAAGTTTAATCCAAGATGTTCACGATTACTTCGTAATTCGCGAGCCGAAGGCGAGCAGGAGAATTCTTATTTAAAGAACATGCCAATAGACTTTTCCTGCTTGAAATCACTACAATGATAAAGTATCCCGAATTTTGCAACAAATTTTCGTTGAACTATCCCGAATTTTGCAACAAAAATTTATTAAAGTATCCCGAATTTTGCAACAAATTTTCATTGAACTATCCCGAATTTTGCAACAAAAATTTATTAAAGTATCCCGAATTTTGCAACATTTTTTGTATATTTGCAGTATAAAAGCAAAACGGAATATTATGTTTAAACGTTTAATTATAAAAGGTTTACAGGATTGGAGAAATAGTGTGGAACACCTTCCTTTGGTAGTAAGAGGTACTCGACAGGTGGGAAAGACAACCTTAATCCATCAATTTGGTGAGACTTTTTCAAACTATCTTTATCTGAATTTGGAGCGTAGCGAAGACAAAGAACTGATGGAAACTAAAATGCCGCTGCGAGACCTTGTTACACTTTTGTTTGTGCGTTTGGGCAAGGATCGAAGGCAAGGCGACACCCTTATTTTTATCGATGAAATTCAAAACTCGCCACAAACCGTAGCCCGACTGCGGTATTTCTACGAAGATATGCCCGAATTATACGTGGTCGCCGCTGGTTCGTTGCTCGAAAACATAGTGGATGTGAACGTGTCGTTTCCTGTTGGCAGGGTGGATTATCTTCCGGTACGCCCATGCTCTTTCAGGGAATTTCTTGTAGCTACCGGGCGCGAAAATCAAATCGAAGTCATGCGAATGCCCGAATATACCACACCTTTCCACAACGAATATATGTCGTTTTTCAACCAGTATTGCTTGGTTGGGGGAATGCCCGAAGCGGTGCAGCATTTTGCTGACACTCAAGACCTTTTGTCAGTGGAAAAGGTTTACAGACGACTATTGCGAGGCTATATGGATGACGTGGAAAAATACGCCAAAACCTCCAAAATGACCGAAACTGTGCGTTTTTTGATGCAATACGGCTGGTATCAGGCTGGTGCGGTGATAAAACTCGGCAATTTCGCAGGTTCCGAGTATCGTTCGAGGGAGGTTGCCGAAGCGTTCCGGCTTCTGCAAAAGGCAATGTTGCTGGAACTCGTTTACCCATCCACATCAACAAGGATACCGGCACTTCCGGAACACCGACGTATGCCCAAACTCTTTTGGATGGACACAGGAATGCTCAACTATGCGGCAAAAATACGCACCGAAATAATATCCGCCAACAATCTGCTCGACGTATGGAAAGGACGTATAGGCGAACAGATTGTAGCACAGGAACTTCTTACGCTAAACAACGACATAAACCAAACACGTAGCTTTTGGACAAAAGGCAAGGGCGACAGCGGTGCCGAGGTGGACCTAACTTGGGTTGTGGATTCGCACCTGATACCGATTGAGGTTAAAACGGGACACAATTCACATTTGCGTTCGCTACATAGTTTTATAGACGAAGCCCCGATAGATTTGGCAGTTCGCGTATGGTCGGGACCATTCAGTATCAACGATGTAGTTACGACAATAAAACGCAAGAAATTCCGTCTGCTGAATATACCGTTCTACCTTGTCGGGGAATTGGAAAACATAGTACGGAAAAACAGCTGAGGAGATTACACTGTAATAATTCTATTTTGGATAACCTCGCATGCTAATGTGAGGTATATCAAGCAAATAAAGAACAGGCGTGTCGGAGACACGCGCTCTCAAACGAATAAATAGAAGTCCCCTTTTGTAGAAAAATACATAATATCCTCAGTTGTTGATTTTTAAGAAAAAACCTTAAGGGGAAAAATAATTTCCGTTTATCTTCGCCAATTACCACCACAATTTGCTTGAAAATTCCCTGCGTTCTCAAGTACAAGGAAGCATAACGCTTCATATTTCAAAAACTTACATTTCGCGAATCTAATGCGAATACTCTGCAAAGATTCATAAAATAATTTAACAGCAAATTTCTTTTTGCGATGTTATTGCAAAAATGTGGTAAGATATTGCGATAATCTGCTGTAATCGCATAAAAAAAACGACTTAGCAGCATGTTATCGGCAGTTTTTCTGCGATAATCTGCGGTAATCGCAAAAATTGTGTTTGTTGTTCTATCCTACAAACATCTCGTTATACCATAGATATATTAGTTGTTTTTTTCGGTAAAAATAAATCAGTTTCGGGTAAAAAACTTGCAAAAGTTCCAAAAAATATGTAATTTTGCAAAATCTTATCACAAGTGGCGTTCTTACTAACGCATTGATTGTGATATTGTTATGCAAATAATAAAAGTTTAACCCGATTGAGTAAGCAGTCATAAAACAAAAAAACAGATGGATTTAAAAAGCATCAAACCCCTCGAAGACTTTAACTGGGACGCTATTGGCAAGAAAACCACACGTTACTCCCAAGAGGAAGAGACAAAACTGAACGAAGCCTACGAGAAAACCTTTAACCAAATCACCGAGCAAGAAATTGTGGAAGGCACAATCGTTGCAATAACCGACCGCGAAGTGGTTGTGAACATTGGATTCAAATCGGACGGCGTAATCCCCGCTTCCGAAATCCGCTACAACCCCGAACTGAAAGTTGGCGACAAAATAGAAGTTTACGTTGAAAGTCAGGAAGATGTAAACGGACAGCTTATACTTTCGCACAAAAAAGCCCGCATTCTCAAATCATGGGAGCGTGTCAATCAGGCATACGAATCCCAGGAAATCATCACTGGTTACGTCAAGAGCCGCACCAAAGGCGGTCTTATCGTTACTGTTTTCGACAATATCGAGGCTTTCCTCCCGGGTTCGCAAATAGACGTGAAACCTATACGCGACTACGATGTGTTTGTGGACAAGAATATGGAATTCAAAGTTGTGAAAATCAACCACGAATACAAAAATGTTGTTGTTTCGCACAAAGCCCTTATCGAAGACGAAATCGAGGCTCAGAAAGCCGAAATTATCGCCAAGCTCGAAAAAGGTCAGGTACTCGAAGGAACAGTTAAAAATATCGTATCCTACGGTGTTTTCGTGGATCTTGGCGGCGTGGACGGTCTTATCCACATCACCGACCTGTCTTGGGGACGTATCAACCACCCCGAAGAGATTGTTCAGCTTGACGAAAAAATCAATGTTGTTATACTCGATTTCGACGAAAAGGCAAACCGTATAGCCTTGGGTCTCAAACAACTCACTCCTCATCCTTGGAATGCTTTGGATCCCAACCTCAAAGTTGGCGACAAGGTTAAAGGTAAAGTTGTTGTGGTTGCAGACTATGGCGCATTTGTGGAAATCATCCCCGGCGTGGAAGGACTTATCCACGTTTCGGAAATGTCGTGGTCGCAGCACCTGCGCACAGCTCACGATTTCCTCAAAGTTGGCGACGAAGTTGAGTCTGTAATCCTCACCCTCGATCGCGAAGACCGCAAAATGTCCCTCGGTATCAAACAACTCATGCCCGATCCTTGGTTGTCGATTCTCGACAAATATCCCGTTGGCTCCAAACATGAGGCCATTGTACGTAATTTCGTTAATTTCGGCATATTCGTGGAGATGGAAGAAGGCGTTGATGGTCTTATCCACATTTCCGACCTTTCGTGGTCTAAAAAAATCAAACATCCTGCCGAATTTACCAAAATCGGAGAGAAAATCGAAGTCGTTGTTCTCGAGGTCGATGTTGAAAACCGCCGCTTGAGCCTCGGACACAAGCAGTTGGAAGAAAATCCATGGGATGTATTCGAAAGCATTTTCACAATCAACTCCATACATAAAGGAACCGTTTTGAGCGTGAACGACAAAGGTGCCGTTATCGCCCTGCCTTACGGCGTTGAGGGATTTGCACCCACACGTCATCTCGAAAAAGAGGACAAAACCAAGGCTCGTGTAGATGAAACTCTCGATTTCAAGGTCATCGAATTTTCCAAAGAAAACAAGAAAATCATCGTTTCTCACACGAGAATAGCTCAGGATTTGATTGAAAAAGAGAAGGCTCAGAACGAAGATGCAGAAAACAAAGAGAAGGTAAGCACAGCAAAAGCTACCAAAAAGTTGAGCGAAAAGCTGGAAAAAACAACTCTCGGCGACATCGACGCATTGGCAAATCTCAAAGAAGAAATGGAGAAAAACAATCAGTAGCCCACACTTTTTATTTCATTCATAATTCATTTTTAATTTTTTAATTGAGGCCCCCTCTCTGGGGGCTTTTTTTTGAAAACGAAGCAACATTTTGCGGTATTAGAGTGTCAATAAGGACAAAGACAAAATATCAAGCCATCATGAATATATTGAGAAAAACGATTATATGTGCAATGTTTGTGATAGCGGCACAGTTTGTGCTTGCGCAATCGGCCTGTCCGGGCCTGAAAAATCCGCTAAGTTTCTCCATATACCCAAACTATTCGGGGCAAACCGGAGGAGGCGTGGCTGGAAGAACCTCGGGCACAAGCACATACCAGAGGGATTATATGGTTATGAACTCGGCCGTTATTCCCAATATTTCTTTGGCTAATATCGTAACGACGGACTGCAGCAGCAACGAGGGAAAAGCTGGCAATAACGATGCTAACCGCTTTAAAATTATGGCTTCGGGCAACGACCCCAACACACGCAGTCAGATGTCCTATCTGCCATCGGCAATTGACCCTAATATAGTGAGCTCCATACGTTTGGGAAATACTTACGGTTGCCATGAGGCCGAAGCCCTGTACTATCAGTTTCAGGTTACCTCAAGTAATGTGCTGGTGTTTATCTATTACGCCATAGTTTTGGAAAATGCATTGCACGGCACCAACGACAACCCCGAGTGCATTATTCGTGTTAGAAAACTCGAAAACGGTGTGTTTCAAGACCTTGGCGATAGTTTGTGTTACATCATACAGGGGCCAACACACAGCGACTCCGTAGGGCGCGGCACTTGGGCAAGTTGGCGTTTGTCGGGCACATCGAGTAGCGACGCCGCCTATAAACCTTGGGCAAAAGTGGCCATAAACCTATACAATTTTCAGGGCGAAACAGTTCGTATAGAAGTAAAAACCGGCGACTGCTCCATGACACAGCATTACGGTTATTGCTATATTTCAGGTGATTGCCAGCCCATGCGTCTCGTTGCCAGCGGTTGTTCCCCCGGAGCCTCCAACGAGGTGGCCACCATCACAGCACCTTCGGGCCTGTCGGGATACCAGTGGTACCGCAGCCGTTATGGAGAGCTGGGCAGCAACCAAATCAACGTGGCATCCAATTTCGAGCCCATTCCCGGCACCCGCGGTCAGGACTCGATTTTGGATGTGTATGTAGAGGACTTCCCCTACGACCCGAGCACAGGCAACCGCTACCAGTGCAACACTTTCAGGTGCGTGCTCACATCCTACCTCGACCCGTCAAAACCCATACGCTCGTCGCTGTACGTAAGCGCGTGCAACCAAAAACCCACTGTGTCCATAGGCACCCACACCGAGTGC
>CAJOEN010000049.1:18480-35913 GCA_905233475.1 uncultured Bacteroidales bacterium | reverse complement strand
GCCAGTCTCGGCATCCCGCTCCTTGCCTGTAAAGGTAAACCTTTCGTCATACGCCGCACTCCGCTCATTCACAAAATGCTCACCAAACGGCAGATACAGAAAATGCTGTACAGGTAAACCCGTATTATTTGTTATCCAACTCGCAGAGCCAAGATGGTCGCTGTGGAAATAATAAACTGGCTCCGTGCCACCTGCAAGATTCTGCCTGAACTGCTGCAACAGATTACTTTGTGTAAAGTTTAGACTAAGAGAATTAATGTAAAAATCCAGCAACGGTTCTGTAAGTAGCTCTGTTGCAACATTATATCCGTTGCACACATCCATAGGGTATTCATCTGTAGGCGGGTTGGTTGTATTTACTGCCTGCTGTAACTGTAAAATATTGTCAAACAGTGTGTTGGCGTCGGTACTAAGATTCAAATCTTGTGTACAGAGCTGTTGCATTTTTTCAAAGCCTCCTGTGCCAATCTTAGAGGCAATGCGGTTGCCACCTGGGATAAATAGTAATGTTGTTCAGGTCGCCGGTATTTATAAGTGTGCCGTTTGGGTCTATTGTAGCTGTGCCGGTCATCTTTATGGCACGGTTGCCGTCGTAGCCGTAGGCGTAGTAACTAAGATAACCGTCGCCGGCTACGAGGTTCAAACGGTCGTCCTTGTCCCAGAACAATCTGTAAAACACTCGTGTTGTGTCCCGTGCCTCGGCATTGCAGACGCATAGCGACAGAAGCAACAGGGTGGCTGTAGCTTTTAGTTTCTGGACTATAGGTTTATTGCAAGTTGGCATCTTTATTTGTTGATTTTTCTTTTCATTATTGTTCTCGATTATCTATTTGTTCACCATAGTCTTTTGGAGAAGGATCAGTAGCATAATACTTATCTCCATCTATTTCCAATACTTCAAATGTGCCTTCCTTATAATACCTGCAAAGTGCGTTAAAACATAACGGAGGGTTATATTTCACACTATAAATTTTACCACAATTTTTAAGTTTCCAGTAATTTGTAGAAGATTTCCAATTTCGTTTGTTCATGGAATGTGTTACTGTATCAAAATACAGCTCTTTGTCATAGTATGGAATAGAATCATTTTTATTTCTTCGTGTAAGTAACCATTCGGAATAAGATTTCACAGTAACGCTATGCACATAGAACTGGATAGAGTCTTTGTTATAGATGCAAATTCCTTCTATTTTTCTTATGTTGCTCATTTCATCATATTTACTTAATGAATATGTAAAATAATACCCGTTGTTTATTTCGACAAATTCATAATTTGAAATCCCATTTGCATAAATAGAATCTCCATATTGCCAAATACCATTTATGCATTGTGCGTTACATTTTGCAATAATACCAAAAAACAAAATGAGGACTATATTTTTTTTCATTATTTAGGAGTTTTAGTTGATTTAACTATAACGTCTTTAAGGCGTTCTGTTTTGATAATTTTATAACGGAAATAGTGCTTCTCCTTTTTTTTATTTATTGCTTCGTTTAAACTCACAAAACCTGTATATTGTGTTGTGCCAATATTTGCTATTTCTCCCTTTGTAACATTATCTCCCACACTAAATGTAGCAACATGTCCACTTCCTCCAGTGGGGTTCTTATATCCCACAATAGCTAATCCCCCATTTTCTGCATATTTTTTCGCTTCAGCGTAAGTGCATTCTTCATAAAATGGATTATCACCATTAATTAATGATGCAACCATATCATTCGCTCTCCCCTTAACTAAAACATCCAAATAATCGGATGTAGATTCAATAGTTTTCATTATATTTTGTGTGGCAAAATTACAAAAGGTAGTCCCTGACGCTGTTTGTTGTAATGACGGGTTTTCCATATTTAGTTGTTGTTGCTCTTGTATGGCTGAAGTGTAATTGACTTGATTTTCCCCACCCTGTTCATTATAACCAATGAAAGAATAATGTAGAGAGGTGCCGTTACCAGTCTTCCTAAAAACTGCATTGGAGCCATCATCAATATGTTTTATCAAAATCCCATTTTCATCCTGAAAATCAGTAAATTCCTCCCCCGTCGGATCCACCAACTTAATAGGATTCCAAGCGCAATAGTTATACGGTGTCAAAGAAGGATACTTATCCGCCATCGGATCCACGCTCAGCCAGCCAATGTCCGAGTTGTTAAACCTCGCACCATGGTAGTAGTAGCCAGTCTCGGCGTCCCGCTCCTTGCCCGTAAACGTAAACCGCTCGTCATAGCCGGAAGAATGCTCGTTTGCAAAATGCTCACCGAAAGGCAGATACAGCAAATGCTGTACAGGTAAACCCGTATTATTTGTTATCCAACTCGCAGAGCCAAGATGGTCGCTGTGGAAGTAATAAACAGCCTCCGTGCCACCTGCAAGATTCTGCCTGAACTGCTGCAACAGATTGTTTTGCGTAAAATTCAAGTTGGTTTGCGAGATATAAAAATCCAGCAACGGTTCTGTAAGTAACTCTGTTGCAACATTATATCCGTTGCAAACTTCAACAGGGTATTCATCAGCAGGCGGGTTGGTTGTATTTACTGCATGCTGTAAAATATTGTCAAACAATGTGTTGGCGTCGGCAGTAAGGCTTTGGTCAAGGGTGCAGAGTTGTTGCATTTTTTCAAAGCCTCCTGTGCCAATCTTAGAGGCAATGCGGTTGCCATTGGCATAGTAGTATTTTGTGTAGCCCTGCGTTGTAATAGTGAGATATTCAGATGGATACAGCGTATAGTTGTCAAGCATTGCGTTTATGGCAAAGTGGCGGAGCCTCTCTGAGGGAGCGAGGTCGCGGTAAAGGGTTCTATGTCCTCTTTCATCTGTCATTTACGATTTGTTTGGTTTTGCAAAGGTACTTGTTTTTATTCATACTTTTTTCTCTTGAAGCTATCGAAACGGCCACTGGCAGTTTCTTCATCACCTATCCTGCGCACCAGCCCACGCTTCCCGGGTGAGCGTTCAGCCCACCGCGCCACCGATTTTTTGACAAAAATCGTTTTGTTGGAGCGGTTGCCGCTTGTTTTGCTGGGAGAGTATGAGACATTAATGTTTTTTCTCTTTTATTTTTTTATTACAAATGCGGCAACGGGACTATATTCTATCATTCTTCTTGTCTTATTTTTTCAATATTTTTCCACCGTCTATAATAAAATTGTCAAAAATGCTATCCCATACATGAATCTTTTCTTTGTCGCATTCATTCTTGTATATTGTCAAGTCGGGATAATTTTCTTTTGTTATATAGCAATAAAAGGGATTACAACTGCCATTATCTGAAACTAGAATTCCCCACGAATAAAGCTGTTCCACAACAGCACCAATTTTATTTAATCCATTTGAGTAATAATAAAATGATATGCCATCTTGTTTACAAAAAAAATGATTTAAAAAAGCCCATTTGTTTTGTCTAAAAAACAGGAATTCCGGTTCGCAATAATCTATTTCATGGAAACACAAACTTCCGACAACCTTAAATGGTAATTCTTCAAATTCTATTGTGTCATTGTTTTTAATCATCGAAAACAATTTGGTTTTAAACTCAAATACTGTAATATCATTTTCTTTGGCATAAAAATAATATAAAGCACTGGCTGTTGCTATTACTCTGCTGACTTTGTCTTTGCATTTAATATATATCGGAAACAGATATCTGTCTGACTCTGCACTACGTGACGTGATAACACCATCGATTACTTCAAGTAATTGCTCAATATATTCATCGTTTGGCATTCCAAATGTTACAGTATCGGCGCCAATACTATGGCAATCGGCAATTACCGAACAATCATCAAAATTATAGGCAAACGGAAATGCTTGTTGTGCATTAATATCAAAAGATATAAAAGCTAATAGTCCGAAAACAATTAGATTTGATTTGTTCATTTTACTAGTCAAATTTTTGCAGTTTAATATCTATTAATCTCAACACGTCGTGGGGGTTATTATTTTCTGGAACATCTTGTATTTCTTTTATTACACCAGATGAACGCAAGTCAAATCCACAATAAGACGTGCGTTGAAGATTTATTGGACGAACATAATTTTCAAATTTAACAGCACGAATCTCACTCATAGGTAAATATTTATTTGTTGTCGAGGCTCCATTTTCAAACACAGGTACAAGTCCGTCATCTATTATTCCTTGCATTGCATCGTATGCATGTCCCAATTCATGAGCTAAACCATATGCAGGTAAAGTTTTTCCATCTCTTTCCAATTCCGTAATATTAGGATTAAAAAGTATATAAGAGCCACATCCTGTTCCATTGGACTGATTTTCTTCATGTAAAGAACATTGTTTTGAGCCTTCATCTGTTTGGGATATTGTTATATCATATTTGCTTTTGACCATCTTTCTCAATTCTTTTCGAATGCCATTCTTCGAAAGCCATTTTAAATCAGAATAAACCTTTTTTACAAATTCATCATTTCCAGAATATTTTTGTCCGTCAGAATTATAGATTTTGCCTTTTTTGTATTGATAAAGATTTCCATCATTGCCTGTAATCCATATTTTTCTTCCATCCGGGTCAATAAACTTTATCGGATTCCACGCACAATAGTTATATGGTGTCAAAGAAGGATACTTATCCGCCATCGGATCCACGCTCAACCACCCTATATCTGAGCAGTTAAACCTCGCACCGTGGTAGTAGTAACCCGTCTCCGCATCACGCTCCTTGCCCGTAAACGTAAAACGCTCGTCATAGCCGGAAGAATGCTCGTTTGCAAAATGCTCGCCAAACGGCAGATACAGCAAATGCTGTACAGGCAAACCCGTATTATTTGTAATCCAACTCGCAGAGCCGAGGTGGTCGCTATGGAAGAAATAAACAGCCTCAGCTCCGCCTGCAAGATTCTGCCTAAACTGCTGTAAAAGATTGTTTTGCGTAAAATTCAAGTTTGTCTGCGAGATATAGAAATCCGGCAATGGGTTTGTAAGAAGTTCTGTAGCAACACTGTAGCCAGCGCACACATCCACAGGGTATTCATCTGTAGGCGGGTTGGTTGTATTTACTGCCTGCTGTAAAACGTTATCAAACAATGTGTTGGCATTGGCAGTAAGGCTTTGGTCGAGGGTGCAGAGCTGTTGCATTTTTTCAAAGCCACCTGTGCCTATTTTAGAGGCAATGCGGTTGCCACCTGCGTAGTAATATTTTGTATATTCGGCCTGCGTAACAGAAAGATATTCATTGGGATAAATAGTAATGTTGTTCAGGTCGCCGGTATTTGTAAGTGTGCCGTTGGGGTCTATTGTTGCGTTGCCGGTCATCTTTATGGCGCGGTTGCCGTCGTGGCCGTAGGCGTAGTAGCTCAAATATCCGTCGCCAGCAACGAGGTTTAGACGGTCGTCCTCGTACCAAGGTAATTTTGAAAATACCCGTGTCGTGTCCCGTGCTACGGCACTGCACACGCAAAACAGCAGGAACAGCAGGGTGGCTGTTCCTTTGAGTTTTTTGGCAATATGTGAGGTATAAGGCAACATTCAAGTTTATCGACTACAACTAATTATCTAACTCCACTTTTTTTATTTCGTATAGTGTGAAACTTTTTACGGTGTAAATAAAATCATCAATATGGTCTTCTTTTATGTTATATAACAAAAAAAGGCAGTCGCCTCGCTTAATTGCCATAGTTATCCGCTCGCAGTGCAACAATGTGTCCGAATCGAAAAACTTGTTTAATTCTTTTGGCGGAAAATCCACATCATTTGGGTAAACAGAAGAATAAATATTATATAACGGTATATCTCTTCCTAATGGATAAATAAATGATTTTAATTGATCTTCCGTTGGGAAAGTGTTTAATTCAAGAACAGGTTTGTTCGGATAATCTTCTAAATGCGTATTGATAAATATAATTAAAAACTGGTCATCTGTGAACATAAATGTGTGGATTAACGGATCGGAAGCAATGAAATCACTTCTTTCATATTTTATATAATGATCATAAGGCATATATGCTGAAAAAACGGGATCAACAAACGGCTGATCGTTGCGATATAATCCAGGATATTCCAGAAATAATGTTGGAGAATAGTTATTCACTTCAATTATTTTTCCCACACTGTCATAGCAGATTGTTTTTACATAATGTTTCTGCAATAATATTGTATCACATCTCGGGAATGAAGAATATACCAACGAGTCAACCAATTTGCCGTTACGATAATACCTAGGGGCACTTTTTACTGGTTTAAAATCTTGCCCAACGGTCATAGAAGGTGTTAGTGATAAAGCACACATTAACACAATAAACACATGCATATATTTACCTTTGAAGTCTTTTGACATTTTTTTTTAAAGTTTCATAATCGATGTTATTTGAAAGTCGTCCATTCTCGTTGTAAAAACCAATAACTTTTTTTGTTCTTATACTGTTTCTTTTGCTGTTCCTGTCCCCATACGAAACACCTCCGGATAAATCCATTTGTATATACTTATACCCCAAGATAATTCCAAACTTATTACCAATTCCCTTTTTATCTATGTCGGATGGGGTAGTGTTGCTCGCTGAATACTCACTGGAATAGTTTTTATCTTTACAATGGACATGCACATCATAAAGAAAGTTTTCGTCAAATGGAATAGAAACTTTATCGTATGTGCCGGACGAGATTTCGGTTCTTGTCCCATTGGATTGGACAGAATAACCATATTCAATATTGTTAATTTCTGAATAGTTATACATATCATCCCAATCGTCAAAATTAATTGTCGCGACATCAAACGAATGATACTTATCATTAGAAAATTGTTCATATGACAATTGTTTAGCATCTGTTACAATCATCATGTTTTTATCCTCTCCACCAACTCTTTTAAACAATCTGTTGCCGTTAAGATTATAATAAGTCTTATATCCACCAACTTAATCGGATTCCAAGCACAATAGTTATACGGTGTCATACTCGGATATTTCTCCGCCATCGGATCCACACTCAGCCAGCCAATGTCCGAGCTGTTAAACCTCGCACCGTGGTAGTAGTAGCCAGTTTCCAAATCCCGCTCCTTACCCGTCTGCTCGTTTACAAAGTGCTCACCCAAAGGCAGATACAGCAAGTGCTGTACCGCTGCTCCCGTTCCGTCGGTTATCCAACTCGCACTGCCAAGGTGGTTGCCGTGGAAAAAGTAAGTCTCCTCGTTGGCGTAGTTCTGCCTAAACGCCTGTAAAATATTTTGTTGTGCCGTTATTCCAAAGTTCGCTCCAAAGTTCAAAGGTTGCAGTTGCACCCTAAACCCCGCTATATTAGAGTAATGGTTTGGACAGGGGTCGGAGATATATTCCTGCGGCATATTCTCGCCAATCCGTGCCACCACGCTGTTAAACAGTGTGTTGGCGTTGGCGGTAAAATTTTGGTCAAGTGTGCAAAGCATTTGCATTTTCTCAAAACCGCCACTGCCAAGTTTTAAGGCTATTCGTGTGCCGCCTGCATAATAGTACTTGGTGTAGCCTTGTGTGGTAATGGTAAGATACTCAGACGGATACAGTGTATTGATAGCAAAGCGACGGAGCCACTCTGAGAAAGCGACGTTGCGGTAGGGGGTTATATGTCCTTTTTCGTTTTGCATTTACGGTTTGTTTGGTTTTGCAAAGGTAAGATTTTTTATTCATACTTTTTTCTCTTGAAAGAAAAAAGTAACAAAAAAGTTCAAGAACGCTCAATCACCTATCCACCTCGCAATCCCTCGCTTCCCGGGTGAGCGTTCGTGCCACCGCGCCACCGATTTTTTGCAAAAATCGTTTGGTTGGGGCGGTTGCCGCTTGTGCTATTGGCAATTTTGAAAATACCAGTGTTGTGTCCCGTGCTACGGCACTGCACACGCACAGCAACAGGAGCAGCAGCGCGGCTGTAGCTTTAAGTTTTTTGGCAATATGTGTGGCGTGGTGTTGCATTTATAAATTGACGATTGTTAATGTTTGAGTTTTTAATTGAATGTTTTATAATATTGGATATTGGCGAATCTGATAGAGTTTTTTCATGGTTGTCTTACTTTTTGTCATTTACATTTCGGAAAAACAGTATTTTGATAATACTATCAAATTTCCCATTATGCAATTATCGTTGAGGGAAACAGAAACTATATCTTTTATTATACTTATTGCCAATGGAAATCCGTTTATATTTTGCTTTGTAATAGCCATCACCTTTGCAACATTAATGATATAATAATCATCCGTTTTTGTATGGAATTTTCGACTTTTACTCATACTCATTTGGGAATTATAATATATCCATTTAGAAAGATTATTGTAAAATGCTCTTTTTTGAAAGACCAATGAACTATCTGGGAATGACGCTTTTATCATAGGATATAAGGAAAAAAAGAAATCACTGATAGGATAGGTAATTTTTTTTAAGGACTTAATAAGAGTGTCATGATTTGATATATCCAAATAATAGTCATCATGTAATGGCGATAAAAATGTATACGTGTCCGGTTCCGCTTTATCATTATGATAACAGTGAATAGTAATACAAAACACAGTATCGAGATCGAGTCCCGATACACATTGTGCGTCTAATCCTAAAAAGGAAATTATTCCTATAATAAAAACAACAAATCTTTTCATATATTAATTATTCAATTTCAACTACCCTTTCAGGCAATTGGGGATTGCTTAACAACATATTAATATCATTTTGATTGGGCATATCAACTCCCGGTACGTAGTTACCAATTCCACTTTCTGCATCATCATTAGAAAAGAATAAAGTATGAAAAATCTCATGAATACGTCTACGTGTGTTATCAAGTCTTGAATTCATGACAATATTTTTATTATTACCAGTTACACCTCCCACATAGCTTTCTGTATCGTCTCCATTATCTGTTATAGGAAAAAGATTTTTTGCAATTTCTTCTGTAAGCACTGACAAAGTATTACCAATAGGATCTTTTTTAGCAGCCTCATTCGCCTCCCAAGATTCTCTTGCATCAACAAAACGTAGGTCAAAAAAAACATCGTATGTTTCACCATCGATTTCATATGTATAACTTTGAGAGTTTAATATATTGTTGATGTTTTTATTCATTGATTCAATTTCTGAGGAAGAATAAGAAGTATGAGGAAGCCCTAAAATAGGTTGTGATGTAACATAGTATGTTGCGGCCACTGTTATTGAACGTGTTTGCTTATTAATTATTTTTACCCCATCTCTCCCGTCCGGATCCACCAACTTTACAGGATTCCAAGCGCAGTACGCATAAGGCGAAATGCTCGGGTACTTATCTGCCATCGGGTCCACGCTAAGCCAGCCAATATCCGAGCTGTTAAAACGTGCTCCGTGGTAGTAGTAGCCTGTCTCAGCGTCTCGCTCCTTGCCAGTAAACGTAAACCGCTCGTCATAGCCGGAAGAATGCTCATTCACAAAATGCTCACCAAACGGCAGATACAGCAGATGTTGTACAGGCAAACCCGTATTATTTGTTATCCAACTCGCAGAGCCAAGATGGTCGCTGTGGAAGTAATAAACAGCCTCCGTGCCACCTGTCAAATTCTGCCTGAACTGCTGCAACAGATTACTTTGTGTAAAGTTTAGACTAAGAGAATTAATGTAAAAATCCAGCAACGGTTCTGTAAGTAACTCTGTTGCAACATTATACCCGTTGCACACATCCACAGGGTATTCATCTGTAGGCGGGTTGGTTGTATTTACTGCATGCTGTAAAATATTGTCAAACAGAATGTTGGCGTTGGCGGTAAGGTTTTGCTCGAGGGTGCAGAGCTGTTGCATTTTTCCAAAGCCTCCTGTACCAATCTTAGAGGCAATGCGGTTGCCGCCAGCGTAGTAGTATTTGGTGTAGCCCTGCTGTGTAACAACAAGGTATTCAGAGGGGTACAAGGTGTAGTTGTCAAGCAGTGCGTTGGTGGCAAATCCCGTGCCAAGGGTAATGGAGGAGCCTGTGAGTTTCGCCACCCTCTGTCCGCCATTGCCATAAAGATAGTAGCTGAAATTGCTGTTGTCAAGGACGAGGTTCATTCTGTCGTATGTATAGCACATATTCCATTCAATTTAAGGTTTAGCCTTATATTCTTCGAATTTGAGAAACATCTTTTTTGGAAAATAACTTTCTAAAAATGACATAATTTTCTTATTTGGAAAATATTTCTTACTTGACCCGTCAACAATGAAACCATATCGGTCTATTGCGAATATTTCGTCCCACCGCCTTTTTCCACAAGCATCAAAAGTACCGAGGAATCTCACAACTATTATCGGTTCAAATTCCGCATATACATTTGACATCCCTTCAAAACGAAAAAACGTGTCGTTTTCATAGTTACAAGACAACAGATTTGAATCTCCCCAAAACAATTCATAAAACTCTTCAATTAAGTACCCTTGGGATGTACACATATAATACGAGCAATTATTTATGAGAAAATCCATATTTTTCCATTGATGCCAATATAAATCGTCACTAACACATGTCATATTAGTGGCGTATATATGCATCTCTGAGACATACAACGGATAATTAAAATTATCATGATAATTTTGTGAACTCAATTGCGTAATATAAATTGATAAAATGATAAAAAATACACGATGTTTGTACATGATTATTTGTTTTTTCTTTGTATACTTGTACTATTTACTGATTCAAAATATTCTAATCCATTCGTGCCAATTATATGGCTGTCTCTTTGGAGCATGTTGAAATGTTTGGCCAAAGGCCATTCATATTTCTGAATACAATGCTTTTCTTCCAAATTTGAATAAGTGGGGTCTCCAGACTTGAGTCTGTTATCATATGATTCAAAATTAGTTATAGCAGCATCAATATGTCCAAATTCATGAAATAATGCTACAAATGGTGCTAAGGAAGCCCCTTTGTCATCATAGTTTTTACACTGATATAACCCCTCAGTTGGATTAAATTTTATTGTTTGATATTTTGAGACAATTGTCCCCATAAGTTCAGAATATGCTGTTTGTACATCAGAATAAGTGCTATTTCCTTGTATTATAGTAATATCATAATCTTGTTTAACATATTTATTTAACACGTCAGAAGATTGTTCGTGTTCATTTATTTTATCAAGAGCATTCGCTGTTTGTAAAACAAAAGAATTACTCCCTTTATATTCTGTACGATCTTTATTGTATAATTTACCATTGTTCCACAATACTTTATTATTACCATATTCATCTTCAGCAATCCAAATATCCTCCCCCATCCGGATCCACCAACTTCACCGGATTCCAAGCACAATAATTATACGGTGTCAAAGAAGGATACTTGTCCGCCATCGGATCCACGGCCAGTCTCGGCATCCCGCTCCTTGCCTGTAAAGGTAAACCTTTCGTCATACGCCGCACTCCGCTCATTCACAAAATGCTCACCAAACGGCAGATACAGCAAATGCTGTACAGGCAAACCCGTATTATTTGTTATCCAGCTCGCACTGCCAAGATGGTCGCTATGGAAGTAGTAAACAGCCTCCGTGCCACCTGTCAAATTCTGCCTGAACTGCTGTAACAGATTGTTTTGCGTAAAGTTTAGATTGAGAGAATTAATGTAAAAATCCAGCAATTGAGAGTGAAGTAATTCATTGCTGACATTATATCCGTTGCAAACTTCAACAGGGTATTCATCTGTAGGCGGGTTGGTTGTATTTACTGCATGCTGTAAAATATTGTCAAACAATGTGTTGGCGTCGGCAGTAAGGCTTTGGTCGAGGGTGCAGAGTTGTTGCATTTTTTCAAAGCCTCCTGTGCCAATTTTAGAGGCAATGCGGTTGCCACCAGCATAGTAGTATTTGGTATAGCCCTGCTGTGTAACAACAAGGTATTCAGAGGGGTACAAGGTGTAGTTGTCAAGCAGTGCGTTGGTGGCAAAGTGGCGGAGCCTCTCTGAGGGAGCGGCGTTGCGGTAAGCGGTTATATGTCCTCTTTCATCTGTCATTCATTTACGATTTGTTTGGTTTTGCAAAGGTACTTATTTTTATTAATACTTTTTTCTCTTGAAAGAAAAAAGTAGCTATCGAAACGGCCACTGGCAGTTTCTTCATCACCTATCCTGCGCACCAGCCCACGCTTCCCGGGTGAGCGTTCAGCCCACCGCGCCACCGATTTTTTTGCAAAAATCGTTCGGTTGGGGCCTTTGCCGGTTGTGCTAAAGGGGTTAAGTGTGGCATTTGCGATTCTTGATTAATTTTTCTTGTGACTGCTTGTGATTGCAAATCTACAGCAATGGGAAATGTATTTGGCACATAGCGGAAACTCCTATGCCAAACCGCTTTTTTTCATATTTCAATCAGTTGGCTTTTTTCGTTGGACAGTAATAGTCCCTTGTTATCACTGCTTCGTGCCACTATTGTTGTTACTTGCTATGTCCTCTGCCATGTCAGGATAAAGCCATTGAAAAAAGTCGAAAATGCTGTCTTTTTCTATCCATACTTCTTTATCACCTAAGCGATATTTATACGTTTGTATCACAAATTCACAATCAATCATTTTTTCATCGGGGGTATATGCTTTTTCCTTTTCGAAAACTGTTTTTTCAGAACACGTATTCTGAGGAAAGAGAGAGTATGTACTATTTGTATGGGAATAAACAAATAAATCCTTATCCCCCACTTTGTAGTACATTGGAGGTTTTCGGTTAAGGTGATAGCAGGGGGTTCCGATAAACGCATCGTCAGGAAATCTGCTTATTATTAATGTCATATAATGATTCGTGTCAATGTCATAAAGTGTGGCAGACAAACATGTTTTAATTGTGTCTAAGCCATCTTCGAACCTAACGAAACCTGCAAAATCGTTTTCCGAAATGAAATCCATTAAAACGTTCTGTACATTCTCGTCGATTATTTCGTGTTTGTTGTTACATGCCGAGAACGAGATTGAAAACAATGTCAAAAAAATGATTGTTGAAATAATTCTATTCATTATTATAGATATTTTAGTAATGATTTATATCCATTTTGTTTTCCCAAGATTTTTTTATTTTTTTTCTGCGTGTTAGGTTCCCAGACCTCTATTTCAATCCAAATTGACTCATTTCAATAGTAAGGTTGCTATAATTGTCAATATAATGATGATGGGAAAAATGATCAAAGTGCCTTTAAGAATAAATATGATGAACTTACATTCGCCAACATCATCTTTCTCTCCGATAATACCTTTTTCCTTTATTTCTTGCAATTTGCGAACCATTAAAATAATACTATTTGATCTAATCCATGGTAATGATGTATCGTATTTGCTAAGCAACGCTTTCGCTTCTTGCTTTGCGAAAATAACCAATGAAATCCAAAAAACAAGGAAAACAAGCAGAACAATAAAAAAGACCATAACATTTTTTTTTAGTTTTTACATTCTCGAACTACCAAACCCATGAATATGATACTCCATAAGAACCTCCAAGAAACGTCCCGGAACCCATGGAGACTCCATGTGTTGAAACATTCCAACCGTTACCTCTTAAATCTGAAGTACTGTGCTGATAAAAGATACTTCCCGCCCCTGCTGAAACATTGTAGCTCAAACCTCTAAAGTTATCTTTGGAAGGAGCATCCGAGCCATTATAGTGTCCAGAGCACAGGCCTACCGAAGCAGAAAAATCATAACCACTACCTGGAGATAATGAAAAAGAACCATATATACCATCTCCTTTAATTATTCCTACTCCCACATCTACAGACAAGCCTCCCCCTATAAATAGATTAGCGCTAAATTGTAGCCCCACCATATCTGGTGTAGATATTCCTCTGCTAGCCACATTACTTGCGAACAAATCTATTTTATGGGAATTCGGCAAAGGGCTGTCTCTCCTAATCAGTTTGGTACGAGTCGATTTGTCACAATAGGCCATATCAGTAACATCATGTTCTGGTCCTATAGTAAGGGGATAATTTTGAAAATAATTGACATATTTCCCATCACCTGTAGGTTGAGAATAGGACTCTCCAATATTATCATAGGTATAGCCACCTACTTTAATTTGTTTTGCATGCCCTTCTTGCCATAACACAGCTCCTGTTTCTGTATTTTTATACCAATCATCAATATCCATTGCCTCATTTCCCGTCGGGTCCACCAACTTAATCGGATTCCAAGCACAATAATTATACGGCGTCATACTCGGATACTTATCCGCCATCGGATCCACGCTCAACCATCCAATATCCGAGCTGTTAAACCTCGCACCGTGGTAGTAGTAGCCTGTCTCGGCGTCACGCTCCTTGCCTGTAAAGGTAAAACGCTCGTCATAGCCACAGCAAATGCTGTACAGGCAAGCCACTGCCGTCGGTTATCCAACTCGCAGAGCCAAGATGGTCGCTATGGAAGTAGTAAACAGCCTCCGTGCCACCTGTCAAATTCTGCCTAAACTGCTGCAACAGATTGTTTTGCGTGAAGTTGAGAGCAGTGTTAGAAATATAAAAATCCGGCAACGCGCTTGTAAGAAGTTCTGTTGCAATATTATAACCGCCACACACGGTTACGGGGTATTCGTCAGTTGGTTGGTTGGTTGTATTTACCGTCTGCTGTAAAATATTGTCAAACAATGTGTTGGTGTTGGCAGTAAGGCTTTGGTCGAGGGTGCAGAGTTGTTGCATTTTTCCAAAGCCTCCTGTGCCAATCTTTGAGGCAATGCGGTTGCCGCCAGCGTAATAGTACTTGGTGTATTCGGCTTGGGTAACAGTCAGGTACTCAGAGGGATAAATGGTGATATTGCTCAGTTCGCCGGTATTTGTAAGTGTGCCGTTTTGGTCTATGGCGGCGTTGCCGGTCATCTTTATGGCGCGGTTGCCGTCGTGGCCGTAGGCGTAGTAGCTCAAATATCCGTCGCAAAACAGCATTCGCATATTCAAGTAAGTAGGCACGTTGTTGTTTACGCTGTAAATGGTCTGCTGCGCGAGGTTGCCGTTATTGTCCCAGCGCAGGTTGGAGAGATCCTCGCTTGGCGGTGCGTTGCGGTAAGCGGTTATATGTCCTTTCTTAGTTGTCATTTAGTTTGTTTGCTACTCTTGATAAATTTTCTTTCTACCGCTCATATTGAAAAATCTGATGCAACGGATAACTCTTGGTATTCACTTAAACCAATTAGACTTAATTTTTGATAGATTTCATCCCAATTATTTCCCTCTACGCTAAATATTTTTTTTATTGTATCACAGATTTTATCATAATTATATTCAATAAAAATCATGTGGTACAAACCAATAAGTCCCCCTTTTTTTGTATGATTTTTTTCTATCCACTTAGTACTGCAAACACACAATTGAAACATTTCTTCTCCTACTTGGTCTTCAACACCGACAAAAATTTGTAACCATAACTCAAAATTATAAATATCTTTAGGTTTATATAATTCAAGAGGGTCATGATCAATACAAATAAATGATTTAACTATTGATTTCATAAAAATATATTTTAATTAGTAATTGTAAAAGTTCATAATGTTATTGTAGCCATTATCCACAATATTCTATTACAGTTTCTAAAAACTATTTTTATGGCGATATTGTCGCGTTCTGTTATCATTTGTTGAAAAACATTCGTTTCTATCACAACGGATATTCCTTTGTATCATCTGTTTAAACTCATTCCAATGGTTCATCAGGTATGGTATAATTAAAAGATGTGTCTTCTATTGCTTCTTTTATACTATCATTCCAATCACGTTGATTAATTTGTAATATGATTTCAAGTGGCATACCCATCGCCTCGACTGCCACATATCTGTCATGTCTGGTGTCATACAATATTAACCAATCCCTTTCATCAATAATTATCCACCCACAGGTGTCCGATGGTAATTGGAGACCTTCCTTTGTGTCGGTATGACGTAAAGCAATAATTCTCCCTTTATATTTTCGAATAATATCAACGGTTTCACCCATTTCTGTAAGATGGGCACCGTATAATTCAAAGTGGTCGAATTCTCTCTCCTTTTGAATCAATAGGTAGTATGGAGTGATTTCCCCGTGACAATAAGTCCTGTGTAGCGAGTCGTATCTTTGTAGTGTTTCCAGATTGTCATCAACTATCATTTGACCAATATGTATCAATTTTTCTTCTTTTATAGAAGAGCAACTTGCTAATAGTAATATAGCCTGTAATATCAAAATTTTTTCCTTCATTTATTCTCGCATTTTCTATATGGTAACAAACTCGTAGGAGTTTTCTCTTTTGATGGCACCCAATATTTACCATCTTTATTGTATTGTGTTAATCCATTTTTACGTGAGATAATATAATACTGTGATGGGATTTTCTTAGCAAAATTTTTATCTTTCTCGCTGGGTCTTCCGTACCCAGATTTCCCATCTTTGGTGCCAGGATGTATGTGAACATGGAATGTCCGTACCCCTTTTCCCTTATACCGATCCAACATATTATTAGACTTTGCATTAATTGCTGTGTTATTTCCCCAAGCATCCACATCTAAACATGCTTTTCCTTTATTATCATTATATCCCCAAGCAGATAGCTCAATATTTGTAGTAAATGAAATATATTTCATCAGTCTTATTCCTTCATCTTGCTTGCCGTTTGTCACTTGAAATCCCCTTTTAGATACATCGTCACCAATATTTTTTCCATTAAGGATACCTTTACTAACAAACATTGCGTCACCTCCATTGTCGGGTTCTATGAAGTCAAAATCATCATTTGTCTTTTTAATTAAAATCAAGGAGCCTGTTTTTGTGTTTAGTTTGTAATCATCTATTTCCTCTCCATCCGGATCCACCAACTTAATAGGATTCCAAGCGCAATAGTTATACGGTGTCAAACTCGGATACTTGTCCGCCATCGGATCCACGCTCAACCATCCAATATCCGAGCTGTTAAACCTCGCACCGTGGTAGTAGTAGCCCGTCTCAGCGTCCCGCTCCTTGCCTGTAAACGTAAACCTTTCGTCATACGCCGCACTCCGCTCAACAGCAAATGCTGTACAGGCAAGCCACTGCCGTCGGTTATCCAACTCGCAGAGCCAAGATGGTCGCTATGGAAGTAGTAAACAGCCTCCGTGCCACCTGCAAGATTCTGCCTGAACTGCTGCAACAGATTGTTTTGCGTAAAATTCAGATTTAGAGAGTTAATGTAAAAATCCAGCAACGGTTCTGTAAGTAACTCTGTTGCAACATTATATCCGTTGCAAACTTCAACAGGGTATTCATCTGTAGGCGGGTTGGTTGTATTTACTGCATGCTGTAAAACGTTATCAAACAATGTGTTAGCGTTGTAAGTTGGGCTTTGGTCGAGGGTGCAGAGTTGTTGCATTTTTTCAAAGCCTCCTGAACCAATCTTGCTTGCAATGCGGTTGCCACCTGCGTAGTAATATTTTGTATATTCAGCCTGCGTAACAGTCAGATATTCATTTGGATAAATAGTAATGTTGTTCAGGTCGCCGGTATTTATAAGTGTGCCGTTTGGGTCTATTGTAGCTGTGCCGGTCATCTTTATGGCACGGTTGCCGTCG
>CAJOEN010000049.1:0-18454 GCA_905233475.1 uncultured Bacteroidales bacterium | reverse complement strand
CAAAACAGCATTCGCATATTCAAGTAAGTAGGCACGTTGTTGTTTACGCTGTAAATGGTCTGCTGCGCGAGGTTGCCGTTATTGTCCCAGCGCAGGTTGTAAAGTTCGTTTGTAAGGCCGTTGTAGTATCTGCGTACTGCGTGTGGCTTGGCGTTGGGGGAGTAAGCGTAGGTGTTGGCAGTGGCGGTGTAGTCCTGAAATTTGCTACACAAGCGCCCGGCAGGGGTATAGGCCATTTCAAGGCTGTAGTTGGAGTTGTTGCCTATGTAACCGCCGTTGGCAGAGGTCAGGCGGTAAAGTCCGTCGTAGTAATATACGTTTATATAATCACCGCCAAGTCCGTTGGCACCGCTCGCAGTGTTCTTTACTTCGGTTATATTGTCCTCATAGTCAAACGAGTACAAAATCTTTTGCAAGCTGACATTGGCGTTGTTACTGTAGGTGTTTAATCCGCTCAGCCTCTGCAATATATCATACGTGTAATTTGTGCTAACGCCGTTGCCAAAGTTTACTTGTGTACGGTGGCCAAACTCGTCGTATAAAATGCCGTTTATCAGCGAGGAAGGAACGTTGCCTTTCAACGAGCTTACAGAATACAACTCCCCGTCGGTGTTGTAACCATAGCTAACTACCTCGCTGTCGGGATATACAATCCGCTGTATGCGGTTCCAGCTGTCGTATTCAAACAGCATACGGAAATTATAGACCGAGTCCTCGAAAGGCAGGGCTATTGTCCTTGTATTCTCCGCCACATTGCCAAGACGGTCGTATGCAAATGTCTGGTAGCCTGTGCCGTCGTCCACCCTTAGCAGTCGGCCGCAGGCGTTGGTGCCCGTGTTGTAGATGTTTCCGTAGGTGTAAGTTACATTGTTTTGCGGCAGCAGTGGGTAGCGCACCTCGGCAAGGCGGTTGTAGTCATATACATACTCTATATCAACGCCTTGGTTTGCAAGCTTTTGCGTGGCCTTGTGGGTCAGGTTCCCGGCCTTGTCGTAGGTCATGGTGGTTGTTCCCTTGTCGGGGTGGGCGGTGGAGGTGAGGCGGCCGCGCAGGTCGTAGCCGTAGGTGGTTGTAAAACCGTCGGGGTCGATGGTTTCCGTGGTGCGGCCGAGGGCGTCGTATTCAAACAGGGTGGTGGCGTTCTCCGGTGCCTCCACTTTCAGGGTGTTGCCTCGCACATCGGCATAACTTACTGTGGTATTGTTGTTTGCGTCGGTAACGGCGGTGGCGAATCTCATGCCGTTGTGGTTCTGAAATCCATACACCCAGCCCTGCCCGTGCCCGTCGGGCCGCAAAATGGCGGTTTTGCGGTCGAGCATGTCGTAACTTGTTGTGGTTGCGGTGTTTGGGTCGAAATAAGGGTCGTAAGTCGAGTCGGCGGCATTGCCAAAGAAAGGATGGTACTGCGTGCTTACACGTCCAAAGGGGTCATATACGCAACGGCCGGACACAACGGAGCCGTAGGTATTGTATTCCGTCTTGGTTTGCAAAGCCCTTCCCCAGCCGTCGCAGATAGCCACGCTCACAATGCTGTCCGTGGGGTTCTGCGGGTCGTAGCGCATGCTAATGGCCGAACTGTGGTCGGCACGCACATAGCCGTACCATCGTGCCGGGGAGTATCTGATTTTCAGTGTATAACGTGCGCCGTCGGCCAGCTCCTGCGGGGCTGTAACCTTAACGGGACGCCAAAGCCAGTCGTATTCCGTTTCAATGCTGTTGCCGTTGGGGTCGGTCTGCTTGGTGCAAAGGCCGCGGCTGTAGTCGTATTCAAAAGTGCAAGCCTCTCCAAATGAGTTGCTTACCTTGGTGGGATAGGCGTTTAGAACGGGGTCGTAGGTGTAGTAGCGGGCGTAACGCTGTCCGGCGGCGTTTTCGGGCATAAGCACGGAGGCAATATTTCCGTAGCCGTCGTATGTCATTGATATTGTGGAGTAATCCGCTTCTCCCATTATATCAAGATGTATTGGTCTGCCCAATATGTCATATTGCATCTTTCTGTGTCTCAGCAGATTGCTTGTTTGGTCCAAAACCATCTGTTCCGTAGGCAGAATATCGTCGTCGGAGCGTGATATGTCGCCACGGTCGAGATAGCTTATTACATTTTTGTAGTTGTCGTAGGTGTAACTCCTTGCGGTAGTGATGGTTGGCAAGGCGGAACCCTCGTAGTAATTGGTAATTTCCGCATCCACAAAGGGGAATGCCTCAACGGGGCAGTCGGGGTTGTCGTAAATCACAACGGGGTTGTTCAAATCCTGCAATTTGCTCTGGTACAGGTTTTCCACGTAAGGACGTCCGCTACCGTCGGTAATCATGTCGCTCACCTTTTGGCCGTGTTTCATAAAGTTGCGGTTGTTGTAACCGTCTATGTAGCAACGATATACATTGCCAAGGGTGTCGTGCTGTCTTGTTATCACGGAGTCGAAGCCGTAGCTCATACGCTCGTAGCGGTCGTAGCGCGCGTTGCGGTACTCGTAGGTGGTTTTCAGTTTTGTACCGCGTTGCACGGCAAAACTGTCGAAAGTAACGGTCTGTGCCATAACCCATTGCCTCTGTGGGTTGTCGTAGGTTGGTGGCGTAAGGGTGTAATCCACTGTAAATCCGCTTCCTGTAAAGTTGGTAACTCTTTTCAGCAGGTTGGCCTTGCCGCCTTGGTTGTAGCGTACTCTCATCACATTTTCGGCGTCGGAAGTAACATAGTCGGGCAGTCCGTCGCCGTTTATATCGGTAAGAGTGGCTGTTTCGCGGTTGAACGAGTGTCCGCCCGAGGCGTTCAGGCTTCCGGTAATTTTGGCTAAAAGTAAGGTAAAACCTGCTGTAACGCCGGCACTTACATTCTCGCTGTAGTTTTCGCCCTTGCTGATGTTTCCAACGTTTGTCAAAAGTGTGGGAGTGGTCCATGTGCCGTCTCCTTTGTTGAAACTAACGTAAATGCCGCCGTTTTCGACAATGCAGTCGGGCAGTCCGTCGCCGTTAATATCCTGATACACAGTTGTTGATGAGTTTCGCGAGAGGCTTATGCCAATTCCACCGCGTATGCTGCCGTCTTGTACATTAAAAATATTGCAACCGATTACTGAATTACTTAGCGAGCTGCTGGTGCTTTCTCCTTTGCGTAGCAAGCCCGTCCCCCAGTTTTCGGCGGGCAGAAATCCGTAACCTATGTTCAGTGCTACTTTGCCGTTGGCGTAAACTCTGTCGGGAAGGCCGTCTCCGTTCACATCAAGCCATCCTTTAACAGTTTTGTCTTCGGCAGAGGTGCCGCTTAAAGAGTTGCTTGCCGTGGTGAATTTTGCATTGCGGGGGGCGTTGCCAGTAATGCGCTTTGTATCAGGATATTCCATTCCAAAACTTAGGCCCTTGGCAGAACTGTTGCTCTCAGTGGAAGTGTTATCAAAGGATATGAATCCACCCAAGCCGCCCCAAGGCATACTGTACTGCACCGAGTTTCGGCTTACCACGTCGGGGTATCGGTCGCCGTTGATGTCGAGGTAGTCGAGGGTAACGTTATTGCTTGTGCCTGAGTTGTTTATGCCGACAATAGAAGCCAAGGTAATGCCTCCATTCAATGGTTTTGCCTCGCTCTCTTTCTCCACAAAATTGGCGTTGCCTCCGCTAAGTGTCTGTGGTATAGGGCTGTCCATATCTTCCATCAGGCTCGGGTCGAGGCCTTGCGGCAATGTGGTGGCAATTTTGCGTACATTGCTCATTTCCGACTGCATCACATGTGTGGTGTTGCCAAAACCCATCCAGCCTTTGGTTGTGGCGTTTGCGGTCATGGCTACATGGCGAATTCCACCTGCCACAGGGTTGTAACGCCCGCTTAATGAGGTGCTTACACCGTTATACGAAGTGTCTGTCACGGTCTGCAACGGGTCGTTGCATGCTACGCTATGTGCTTGATAGTCAGGTATTATAAGCTGGTCAAGCACTATGGGGCTGTTTTTCATGTCGTTGCTGTCGTTGAGGAAGGCAAACTGGCCCCAGCCTCGGTACAAAGGCCCGAAAAGGCTGTGGTAAACGTCGCAAAAAGCGTTGTTAATCAGAAGTTTTGGAACAAAGTCGTAATGCAATATGTCTTTTATCAGCGTGTCGCCCGCGTTTGGAGTTAAATCAACTGTGGGAAAGGAACTTACGGCGTCCCATTGTATGCTGTCGCTGTGCAGCGCGGCAATCTCTATTTTGATACTGTCGTCTTTTGCAACAATTATCTGTGTGTCTATCACCAAGTTGCGGTTTTCCATCAGGGTGTCGAGCCTGATCAGATTGTTGTTTTTATATACCTTATATAATGCGGTGTCGCCGCTCGAGATTGTCGGATTGTCTCTCAGTTGCACCGCGCCTGCCGTAACCGCTTGGAAATAAGACTTGTCGGACATAACGAAGTCCTCGGCGGAGTTGTATCTGTTGCCGGGTTTGCCGTAACGGTCGTTATCTTGAGGAGAGTTTTCGTATTCTATTGTATTGTCCCACAATATGTTGTCGGCATTGCGGTTGTTTTTCGAGTTCAGGCGGAACATCAGCACATCTCCCTCTTTTACAAATAGTTGTATATTCTTTGTGTGCTGGTCGTAGTCGTCCTTGGCCAACTCAATGCTCCACAGTGTGTCGCTTGTTGCGGATTGCAGTAGGTCGCTCTGGCAAGTTACGTCGCTCTCGTGCTGTATGCAGCACCACACGCCGTCGGCATTGTGCAGGGCGTTTCCATTATTATCTAACTGTAAATTGCTGGTTATCTGTATGTCGCCGTCTGTTGGGGCAACCCACACACGCACAGCGTCCAACTGTGGCTCGTTGTTGCGTTCGCAAATAGTTGTCAATCTGTAACATACAAACTCCTTGGATATGTAGTTGTATTCAAAGTAGTGTCCCGTTCCGCGGAAACACTCCTCGCATATATCCTCCAAGTACGAGTATGCCATAATTGTGGATATCTCTTCCTCTGTCAGTTCGTCACCGCCCAGAAGACGTTCCATCAGATAGGCAAGGTCTTCGTTCACTGCTCCGCCGCAAACCACCTCTTTCTCGATGTAGCACAGAATGCTGTCGTTCACTTCTCCGTCGTGGATTACCACACCGCATGGCATAGTGTTGGTTGCAACCGTGCCATCTTGGTCGGCGGTGGTGGTGAAACTCGGCACACCGTTGTCCAGCTGGTTGAATTTTACTCCATCGGGAGTAACAAGGTCGGGCAGGCCGTCGCCATTAACGTCGGAGAAATACACTCTTGTGCGGCTCCTGTCGGTGCTGTATGAGCCGTTGACACCTCCCACCCCAACGGAGGCTTGTATGCCCCACGAGGAACTGAAACTCTTCTCTTCCAGAAAGTTATCCATGCCTTCAATCCTCTCCGGAGGTGCGTAATGGTGCGAGGTTTCGTTGTCGCGGATGTGCTTGCGGTAATAAACGCCGTCCGTCGTTTTAAAAACCTTGTCGGGCAGGCCGTCGCCGTCGAGGTCCATCAGTGTCATCAGGCCGGTACTCCTCGACCAGCTTGCGTTGTAATTGCCTCCAGCAGAGGTTGTTGTGAGCACCACATTGGCTCCGGCACCTATATCGGCTCCGCCGCCAACGCCTATGTTCTCGCTTTTGGTGGCTCCTAAAGCCGTGGCGCTGCCCATACCGCTAATATTGAATGGGGCTGTTATGAAATAGGAATATATTCCATCATTGTTGAGGTGTATAACGTTCTCGTTACCAAATAGATTTGCCGCATTGGGGGCATTGTAGTAGTCGAAAGCGTAGTACCATAAGTTTGGAAAGTCAAGGTTGAAGGGATAGTTGCATAGTCCTGTGGAATGTATTGCATCTATCTCATCTTCAGTGTTTTGGTGAATGTTGTACATGGTCGAGTCCAAACGAGCGAACCCACATAGGCGGTTGCGGTACATGGTGCTGTCGCCGTTTTCGTAACCGAAGAGGTAGGCGGCCACTATTCTGCCTTGGTACATTATTCTTATGGTCTTCAGCAGGCGGGCGTTGTCGTTTTTGAAACCGTAACGGCAGTCGCTTCCTTGACCTGCGGCAACTTGTTCCGTCTCGAAAAGCACGTCATAATCGCCGTGGGTGTTACCATGCCCCGTGTAGTTTATCTGCGAAAGGCAAACTTGTCTGCCGTTGTTGGAGAAATATTCTGTGTAATAGTATTTTACGGTATTTCCGTTGGGGTCGCGGACTTCGGTAAGATACCATTCGGCTATCATGCCGCGGTTGCCGTAGAGTGTGGTTGCAAAATCCACATCGTCAGAGGAATGCATTTTGCCGTAAAAATATTTTACGCCGTTGCGGTCGGTAACCTCCCACCAATAGTTCCATGGCCTGTCGCCGTGCCGCGTTATCTTGTCGAAAGCCCCTTCAATACGGGGATAGAAGCGTGTTCCGGAGGGTTTGCGCGCAAGCCATTTGTTGGTGCGGTGGGGCATATCCTCGAAATGCCCCTCGTTGTCCTTGGTAACCAACTGGTTACCGGCATATATATATGTCTCGCTTTCCTTGGCGGGATTGTATCGCGGCACGCCCCAGCGGGTCTCCACGGAGATTTTCTGTACCGGGATGTCCCAGCCTGTGCCTACCCAGCCGTCTCCGCCGCCGTTGCTATAGGTTAGGGTTATCGTGGGTTGCAGTCCGCCTCGTCCTGCAGGTATGGCAATAGGGATATTGGTCTCGGCGGTGCCGCTGCTGTTGGCCGAAGGCGGTGTAAATAGGGGAAGTCCCGTAAGTGGCTCTGCTGCAGGACGTTTGCTCATTGTGGTCGGCACAAAGCCTTCAACTTCAGGGGCTTCGGGCTCCTGCATTACTCCGTTGATAAAATCGGTGAAATGGGTGGTGAGCGACACCACTTCATGTTTTGCTGTATCTATGTCAATGAGTTTCAGTGTTTTCCATTGTCGGCTGACTTCGTCGTAATAGTAGGTGCGTATGTCGCGGAAGCTGTGTCCAGCCGGTATTTTGGCAGGGTCGTAGGCGAGGCGCAGGGTGGCACCCTTGGGGAAATGTTCTCCGCTTGGCAACAGTCTGTATCCAAGGCTCTTACCTCCTGTAACGACTTTCAAAGTTGATGGCACGGGCGGCAACTGCTCGGAATGTAGTGAATACACGTAAAATGTTGTAGGTACGGTAGATGAGAGACTGTCGGCACTAATGGTAAAACCATAAAGATTCATGTCGAGTGTACCTTGCATAACTGTGGCGGATTGCATCCCGTTTAAAGTTACGGCGGAAGTTTCAATGCCCTGAGCAAAAACGCCGGCAATAGCACTTAAACATGATAAAAATAAAGATATTCTACCCCTGGTTTTCATAATTCTTTGTTGTTAATTAGGTTTTGCAAAAATACGAAAAAAATGATTAAAACAAATATATATAAATAAAAAAGTTGAACAAAAACATCATAGCCGCAAGCGGCAGAAATCTACAATATCTACAAAATCTCGCGAGCAAAGCGAGCAGGAGAAAAAAACATCCTAGCCGCAAGCGGCAGAAATCTACTCAATCTAATAAATTATAAATAAAAAAATCCACAAAATCTACAAAATCTCGCGAGCGAAGCGAGCAGGAGAATAAAAAAAGCGGTCAGGAAAAAGTGCCGCCACAACAGACAGCACAAAACTAACACAGCACTGTTGAAATAAATTGCACGGCCACTTGTTTGCGCACAAAAAGAAAGTTTAAATTTGCAAAAAAACACGAAAAACAATGTTTAAAGGTATTTTATTAGTAATCAACGAAATAGACACGGCAGTACAGTCCGTTTCGGAAACAGCAGGGACTGTTGCAACAGAAATAACCACCGAAAAATTATCGTTGTGGGAAATGGCCAAAAACGGTGGCTGGATAATGTGGGTGTTGCTGGCACTTTTGGTACTGTGCATTTACATATTCATAGAACGTTATCTTACGCTAAACCGCACTCTGAAATCGGATTCGGCACAGTTTATGAGCAACATACGCGGTTACATACACCAAGGCGATGTGGACGGCGCCCGCTCGTTGGCCAAATCCACCAATTCACCCATAGCCCGCATGGTGGACTCCGGACTTTCGCGCCTCGGACGTCCGCTTAGCGACATTCAGACTTCCATCGAAAACGTAGGCCGTCTGGAGGTGTCCGACCTCGAAAAGCGTGTGTCGCTTATAGCCACCGTAGCCAGCCTCGGCCCTATGATAGGCTTCCTTGGCACCGTTACAGGTATGATAAAAGCCTTTTTCGATATGGCTCACGCCGGCAACAATATCGACATAGGGGTATTGTCGAGCGGCATATACGAGGCTATGGTAACAACTGTGGGCGGACTTATTGTCGGTATAATAGCTTATTTCCTTTATACTCTGCTTGTTAGCCGTATCAACAACGTAGTATTCCAATTGGAGGCACGCACCATAGAATTTATGGACTTGCTCAACGAACCCGAATCGTAAGTTATTATCAACCTTTATATTAAACAATAGGTTATGATACGCAGTCAAAACCAGATAAAGATAGAATCGAACAGCTCCACCATGTCGGACTTGGTGTTTCTGCTACTGATTTTCTTTATGATAACATCCACGCTGATAAGTCCCAACGCCGTGAAACTGCTTTTGCCCGAAAGTACAAGCAAAACAATGGCGAAACAGAACGTAACCGTTTATATCAATGAGAATTACGAGTTCTATGTTGGCGAGGAACCCGCTTCGCCGGAAACCCTCGAACCAATGATAGAAGACGGCATCATAAAAAGTGTTAGCAATGGCGAAACTCACGATGCCTGCGTGGTGCTCCGTTCCGACAAAACCGTCCCCGTACAATATGTTGTAAATGTGATAGATGCCGTAAATGCCATCAACGGGCGTACTGGTGCACAGCATAAAGTGATATTGGCCACAAGCCCCAAATAAATACTCCGATGAAAGCTCCCGAAGAACAAAGAAATGACAGGATAAAAGCGGCTGCCGGCACCGTACTATCGGTAGGTGTGGTATTTTTGGCACTCTTCCTGCTGGGACTTTCGTACCAGAATCCCCCGCCCGAAGAACAGGGCGTTGAGGTGAACCTCGGCGACAGCGACTTCGGCTTTGGCGACAACCCCGAGCCCGAACCATCGGAAAATCCGGCACCACTGCCCACAACTCCGCCGCAACCTACATCAATAGCCGAAAACATAAGCACGCAAAACACTCAGCCGAGCGTGGCTATCAATAAAAAAGAAGATAAAAAAGAGGTCAAGGAAACCAAGGTGGAGCCCAACACGGAACCTACAAAAAAAGAACCGGAGATAAACAAAAAAGCTCTTTTCCCCGGCTCCAAAAACACCAACCAATCGGGAGGCAGCGAGGGCAAGACCTACGGTACGGGCAACCAAGGCAAGGCCGGCGGCGACCCCAACAGCAACCGCTACGACGGCACTCCGGGCAAAGGCGGCACCGGCTGGTCGCTGAAAGGACGTACCGCAAAAGCTCTGCCCGAACCCAACTACAACTCCAACGCACAAGGTAAGGTGGTGGTTCGGATTTGGGTGGACCGCAACGGAAATGTTACCCGTGCCGAAGCTCAGGCCAGCTCCACTGCAACCGACGCCAATCTCAAAAAACAGGCCGAACAGGCGGCTATGAAGTCGAAATTTAGTCCCGACCCCAACGCCACCGAACTGCAGACAGGTACCATTACCTACGATTTCCGCAAATTTAACTAATAAAAGCCCCTAAGCCATGCGCTATTTCCTGCATTTGGCCTACAACGGCACACCGTTTCACGGCTGGCAGATACAGCCCAACGCACCCACTGTGCAGGAGACTTTGGAGAAAGCCCTTGCCATTTTTTGCAACGAAAAAATCAACATTGTGGGGTGCGGACGTACCGATACCGGTGTGCATGCAAAAAAATTCTACGCCCATTTCGACACCGCACAGCAGTTCGACGAAAAACAATTGGCACATATATTGCACAAAATCAATGCTTTTGCGGGAGAAAACATTGTCTTGTACCGCATATTCCCCGTAGCCGACGACCTGCACGCACGTTTCAGCGCCACCGCACGCACCTACCAATACCATGTTGCTACTCAGAAACTGCCTTTCCGTCAGGACTTTGTGTATCGTGTTTTTTTCGACCTTGATGTTGAAAAAATGAACACCGCCGCCGAAATTCTGTTTCAGTACGAGGATTTCACATCCTTCTCCAAACTGCATACCCAAACGGCAACAAACAACTGCAAAATTATGTACGCGCATTGGGATATTGTTGATAATCAATTGATTTTCATTATAAAAGCCAACCGTTTTTTGCGCAATATGGTGCGTGCCATCACTGGAACGCTTATCGATGTTGGACGAGGGAAAATTTCTATCAAGGATTTCCGCAGTATCATCGAAAGTCGCAACCGTTGCAAGGCCGGAACCTCATTGCCGGCTAAAGCACTGTTTCTCACCGAAATAGAATATGGCGATACTGTTCTTTAACTAAAATATACAATCTGATGAAAGAATACCCTAACTGCAAGATAAACATAGGTTTAAGTGTTGTTTCCAAACGTGCCGACGGCTATCATAACTTGGAGTCGGTTTTTTATCCCGTCCCTCTTTGTGATGGGCTGGAAATCAGTAAATCGGAAAGTTTCTCGTTTTTGCAGGACGGCAACACTCTCGATTGCGACTATGACAACAACCTGTGTATCAGAGCGTACCGACTTCTCAAATCATACTTTCCGGAACTTGGCAATGTGGACATACGTCTCACCAAACATATACCTTCGGGCGCGGGCTTGGGCGGCGGCTCTTCCGATGCTGCTTTCACTCTGAAAATGCTTAACTCGCTGTTTCACTTGGGGTTGAGTATCGAGGAATTGCAGTCCTTGGCCTCGCAACTTGGTGCAGACTGTGCTTTCTTCATCGAAAATAAAACGGTGTTTGCTTCACAGAAAGGTGATGTGTTTCAGGATATTAGCCTTGCTCTCGACGGCTACAAGCTGCTTTTGGTGAAACCCGAAGTGGGCGTAAGCACCGCCGAGGCATATCGCAATATTGTCCCCGTACCAGCGCTGTTCGACTTGCGGGAAATCGCCGAAACTCCTATTGAAAAATGGAAGGACTTGGTAACCAATGATTTCGAGAAAGGGATTTTTCAAAAACTGCCCATACTTGGAGATATTAAGCAACGGCTATACGCAAGCGGGGCCTTGTACGCCTGCATGAGTGGCAGTGGCTCTACCATTTATGGTATTTTCGCCCAAGATTGCGACACTGCGGAAATAGTGAAACGCTATTCTGAGCAGTATTTCACCGCCGAAATCACGCTTTAGGTTGATACATACATAGTACTGAGGTAAATTGTTTTCGGGATTGTAAATCCGCAGCGGCGCGATTTAATAAATTATTATGATTACATAGAAAAAACTCTCAATAACCTCGCATGCTAATGTGAGGTATATCAAGCAAATAAAGAACAGGCGTGTCGGAGACACGCGCTCTCAAACGAATAAATAGAAGTCCTCTTAAAAAAAATGTAAAATAATACCTTATGTGCTATTATGCTAATAATAGCACGAAAAATATTTATAATTGCTATATATGACAAAAGTTATTTTGAGTTTGATTATTATATGACCAATTATTTTTTTGCCAAATAATATATTTTTTGATGTTTTTTTACCAAAAATTGAAAATGTTACAGAAGATAACTATTTAATTTAAAATGTTATAAATATACAAAAGAAACAGATGATGTTGTAAAATATAATATGGGATTTTATATATATTGGAGGAAGAATTTTTAATGAAATATTCAAGAAATAAAATAAACAACGCTGGCAAGACACTTGTTAATTCTAACAACGAGTTAGAAATTGCTTCATCAGAATTACTCATTGGTGAATGGCGAAAATTGCATTCAGTTCCATTGGAGAATATATATGAACAAATATATAGCTTGTTATCCTCCAATAATATACCTACTTTATACATCATCAAGGAGACTTAAAAGAATGGTTCCTATTAAAAGGGAACTTGGACTAAATCCAAATATGGGATTAGGTGGTTTGCAGGACATCGGAGGTACTAGGTTTGTAATTGACAATACCGAATCCATAAACAAAGCATATCAGTTGCTTAATAAACATTCTTTTAGTAGTTTTGAGTTTGAAAAAAGTTATAATTACATAGATAATCCCAAAGACAGTGGTTATAGAGGTTATCATTTGGTGTACAAATATCATTCAAGTGATGAATCAGGTGGTCTTAATATAGAACTACAAATTAGAACCAAATTACAGCATGACTGGGCTATGGCTGTAGAGACCGCTGAGCTGATTTCAAAATCAGCCCTGAAAGCAAGTGTGGGTGACAAAGAATGGCTTGCATTTTTTCAGCTGACAAGCGCTATTTTCGCCAAAATGGAAAAATCCGTGGTGAATTCTCGTTTCATTGACTATGATGAGGAGAGACTCTGTAAGGAATATGCAAAAATAAATGCGTCAAATAATTTTTGGATCAATTAAGAGGACTTCGCACTATTGTTAAAGTCGCTCCAACAGTTGATTTTACTGGTGGCTATTGTTTGATTGTCATAGATTTTGATAATAAAAGAGTACAATATAAATGTTTTAAAACTTATGAATACGAAGAAGCAAATAGTTTGTATGTGAAATTGGAGAGCAGTCAGACTATGGAAGTTGGAAAAGCCACTGTGTTAGTTTCTGTAAATGACATAGAAAACTTGAGAAAATCCTATCCAAGTTATTTCTTGGATACAGCAGAATTTATAGAGGCTTTGAAATCTTTCACAGATATTTGTAAGGTAAAAAAGTACATATAAACCATCTACTTCATCCAAACCACCTCCTAAATTGTTGATAACTCAACATTAAAATTATATAAAAAACACAGTTGGACAGATTGCACCGCTCCAAATCCGCAGCGGCTACACCACCTTTAGCCTTTGGCCTCGTATGTCTGGAAAACAATTGTGTCGCCGGTGGTCTTAACCTCAAAGCTGTCGCCGAGTGCCGAGTTCAATGTCCCTTCCCACCAAAAATGGAAACTGCGTTTCTCCACAGGATACTGCAATCCTTTGAAAGTTAATTTATTATCCTTGTACAAACTAAACACCGACACCTGCTGACGCGGAAAACTCTCGAAAACCGTGTCGCCCGAAATGGCCGTAAAAATCCCGTAGTTGGTGAACATAAGGCATTGGCACTCTTTGATATACATGGCCAAAAGACTGATATTGGCCAGCAGATGGTCTTCGCGCAAACCGCCTGCCCCAACAATGGCTAAGCGTTTGTAACCTTCCGATATACAGAATTTTACAGCCTTGGTAAGGTCGTTGGTCTCTTGGTCGCTATTGATGAGGAGTATGTCATGGTATTTTTTTTTCAGTTCGTCGGAGAGCGAATCGCCGTCACCTATTATGGCATAGGGAGTTACGCCTATGGCGAGCATGTTTTCGGCAGCCCCGTCGCAACATACCACAGGCAAACCGCTTTTGAGCAGGGCCAATGGAACAGCGTGCTTCGGAAATTCTCCGTTGGCCAGAACTACTACATCAAAATTCTTTGGGCTGTTTGCGTACATAATTATTTCTGTTTTTTGGTACGTTTGCCGCGACCTTTGCCGCCACGCGCTTTTCTGTCGCTTTTTCCGCTGCGGCGGTCGCGTTCGCCGGAATATGATTTGTCGGCATTGCCTTTCGGCCTGCGGGTGGTGTCTTTATCGTCGTTCACCAGAGTGAAATCGAGCTGTTTGCGTTGCATATCCACACGTTTCACACGAATGGTAACGGGCGAGCCGAGTTTATAAGTCTTTCCGTAGCGGCGGCCTATCACCTGATAGTTGTCCTCGTCGAGGTAGTAGAAATCGTCGTTGAGGTCGCCGAGGGAAATCATGCCCTCGCATTTGTTTCCCTCGATTTCGGCGTAGATGCCCCATTTGCTCACGCCTGAGATAAGAGCCGGAAATACCTGTCCAATCTTGTCCGAAAGAAATTCGGCCTGCTTGTATTTCACCGAGGTGCGTTCGGCCTCCACTGCCTTGCGTTCCATCAGCGAGGCGTGTTTGCAACGTTCCTCGTATGCTTCGATGTCGGCGGATTTGCCGCCGTTGAGGTAATGTTCCAAAAGGCGGTGCACCATAAGGTCGGGATAGCGGCGTATGGGCGATGTGAAATGCGTGTAGTAGGGGAACGCCAATCCGTAGTGCCCTATGTTTTCGGTGGAGTAGAAAGCCTTGGCCATTGTGCGTATGGCAATGGCGTCTATCATGTTTTGCTCGCCTTTGCCCTCGGTGGCCTCAAACAGGTTGTTGAACGACTTGGCCAACGACTGGCGGTTGGCTACATTCATGCGGTAGCCGAGTTTGCGTACAAACTGTACAAAGGTGTTCAGTTTTTCGGGGTTAGGTTCGTCGTGTACGCGGTAAACAAAGGTCTTGGCTTTGTTTTTGCCCTGAGGTTTGCCAACAAATTCGGCCACCCCCTTGTTTGCCAGAAGCATAAACTCTTCGATAAGGAAATTGGCCTCTTTTTGCTCTTTGATGTAAACGCCTATGGGCTTGGCGTTTTCGTCGAGTTTGAACTTCACCTCCACACTTTCAAAATTTATGGCTCCTGTTTTGTGGCGGTTTTCTTTCAGTATTGTGGCTAATTGGTTGAGTTTCAGTATCTCGTCTTTAAGGTCGCCTTCGCCTGTTTCGATAATTTGCTGTGCCTCCTCGTAGGAGAAACGGCGGTTGGAGTGTATCACAGTCTTGCCGAACCAATTGTTTAGCACACGGGCGTTGTCGTCCATCTCGAACACGGCCGAAAAACACAGCTTGTCCTCGTTGGGACGTAGCGAACACAGGTTGTTGCACAGTTTTTCGGGGAGCATGGGAATGGTGCGGTCCACCAGATACACGGATGTGGCGCGGTTGTATGCCTCGTGGTCGATGGCGGAGCCGGGTTTCACGTAGTGCGACACATCGGCGATATGCACACCGATAAGGTAGTTGCCGTTGTCGAGGCGGCGGAACGACAATGCGTCGTCGAAATCCTTGGCGTCGGCGGGGTCGATGGTGAAAGTAACGTCGTCCCTGAAATCGCGGCGGCCTTTCAGCTCCTCGGCGGTGATGGCGGCCGGAATTTTTCCTGCGGCTTTTTCCACCGCAGCGGGGAAAGACAATGGAAAATCGAACTCGGCAAGTATCGATTGCATTTCCACATTGTTTTCGCCCGGTTTACCGAGTATCTGCAACACCTTGCCCACAGGGTTGTTCAGGTTGTTTGGCCATTCCACCATCTCGACAAGTGCTTTTTCTCCGTTTTTGGCTCCGTTGAGGTTTTCCAATGGGATGAAAATGTCCACTTTCATGGTTTTGAGGTCGGGGATGAGGAAGGCGAAACGTTTCTGCACCTCCACCAGTCCCACAAACTGCGTCTTGGCGCGTTTCACCACCTCCACCACACGTCCTTCGGGTTGTTTCATCTTGCACGCGGGAAACAGCTGTATCTTCACTGTGTCGCCGTGCAGGGCATGGCCGATATTGTTGGGAGCCACAAGAATTTCCTGTGCTTCGGGGTCGTTGGGGATGACGTAGGTCTGACTGCGACGGCGTATGTCGAGGGTGCCCACCACAAAATTCTGCGGAAGCATGTCCTCGGTTATGTGCTTGGGATTGATGCGGTATTTGCCACGGCTTTCGGCGATAAGCAGGCCGGCATCGGCAAGGTCAAGCATGGCGTCGAGCACCTGTGCGCGCGAAGCCTTGTCCATGGCACCCATTCGCGCCGACACCTGTTTGTGGTTCATCGACTCGAAGGGGTTTTTGGCAAAAATTTTAATCAGTTGTGTTGTCAGGTTTTTGTCTGTCATAGTTTTTTAGTTTTAATGAGTTGATATTGTGTTGTTTGTATGCATGGCGCAGAAACGGTGCTTTTAGGTCTTATCCAAAAAAAGGAAGACTTTCATGGCCTGAAAATCTTCCCCCTTTACTTTTTGGGTGGGAGATGGGATTCGAACCCACGACCTTCGGAACCACAATCCGCGACTCTAACCAGCTGAGCTACACCCACCGTAAAAAGTTGTGCAAAGGTAGCACTTTTTTTCGAAACAACAAAATTTTTTGTCCCTCAAACTTCCGCATATAGCAACAACAAACTGTTTGTCAGAGGTTTATTCCAATGAAATATCTAATGGCGGCAACCCGCTTTTTTACAAAAAAAGACTTTGAAAACCGTAAATTCAAGCAATTTTCGAGGTAAAATTTGATGGTTTTTGACACTTTTACAAGGTGCTATTGTTGCCACGGTTTTGCAATTCCCTCCTTTGTTTTGCAAACGCTTTCAACAACCTTGTGAGGTTTTACAAATAATCACAGATTAATGACAGGATAAAAGGCAATAAAAAAACACAACTTTTTGCGTCGTGTTTTTTTTATCAAATACCATTTACTATGCTTACGGCTTTTGAGATACTTCTTGGAGTAACTTGTTTTTCTCTATTTTGTATTTGATACGCCCAATAATTGCAATAATCACTCCTACCGCAATGACACCATACCCCACCCAACTGCATATTTCCTCTATCGTCAAGAAAGCAAATCCGACGCTAACCACACCAAGACCAACACTATATTTGCCAAGCAGAGAACTATTTAAATTCGATTCCTCGGAAGCCCTCAACATCTTACAATTTTCTGTAGATAGTTTTTCGATTTCTGATAGAGTCTGTTTGTGATTCTTCGATATATTATGGACATGCTCAATCAGATTTTCCGTCAGTTCATTCTCCCATCTGGAACAATTTTGTTTGACACCTTCAATGTAACGAATACTGTTCCGGATATTGAATGCTTTTTTTCGTCTGTCATCAAGTGTCGACAATTTGTGGAAGAAATCAGAATACAAGCTCAATAGCTCGACTTGCCTATGATTGAAATACCTGTCGTATACGTAATCATCGTTGTACTTTGAGCATAGTAATGCTTTACAATATGTATACTCTGTTAAAGCATCTCCGCACAGCTTGGACAAAACTCTCAATCTATCATGCAACTGCTTAATCTCATCAATTTCGGTTTCAGATGTACTGTCCGTGCGATTCTGTAATTCCTGTCTTTGCTTTTCCGCAGACATGGCATCCACCTCAACTTGCACTACTCTCAACAATGAGATAATTGGCAGAGGAGTGTTTCCTATTCGTTCTTTTTTTTTATCTTTGCATTTGTACTCGATCAAGCATTCCCTGATTTCATCAGCAGCGTTTGGAAGCATACTTTTTAAAGCATTGCGGGCACGTCGGCGGAGATTAATGCGTTTGTTGAAATCCCTATGTTGTTTTGAGATTTCTTCGGCATAACCCCTAAATTGTTCTTCGAACTGGTCTAAATACCAGTTGATAACCTCGTTGTTTTTATTGGATAGGCTTGGCGCTGTTGTGAGGTAATCGCGATGACCATCGACATGTTCTTTGCTATAATAATATGCGACCAATTTGCCATCTGATTGGCTCTGAACCTCGTGCTCGTGGTAAAAGCCTTTTGCGTGATGATAGAAAGAAATTAGAATTCTGTCAATGACATAGTCTTCGATTAGCTCATTCGACGGGGTCACATCTTCCCCTGGTGTAATCAAATGCCCATACTTTTTTATAATACGGTCATGGACACGAACTTTAAGTTTTTTTATCGACTCACTCCGTTCCTCGTTTGAATTTAAGAAAACATTCCAATAGTCTTGTTTCAATTTT
Organism: uncultured Bacteroidales bacterium; assembly: GCA_905233475.1. Lineage (GTDB taxonomy): Bacteria > Bacteroidota > Bacteroidia > Bacteroidales > P3 > UBA1219. The sequence goes on along the minus strand of CAJOEN010000049.1, from coordinate 761 downwards.
TCTCGGTCATAGGTATAGATGACAAAACCATTCCTTGTATGAGTGGAGTAGAAAAAAGTACTTTCTATGGTTCTTGCTTGAGGGCCACCGGTTTTGTCGTTGGTCAGAGTAAACTTAAGATGATTGCAGCCTGGCTTGTCAGGAATGGCTATTTCCGCCACTTTCAAATAAAACCCCTTTGCCGTATCTCCATCTGATATTTCCACGAAAGAAGTGCTTTCGTTAGAGTCGCGATGCACCTTTTCCTGATGGAATATGGTCGGATACCAAAAGACGCAATAAAAATTACTCATAAGAAAAAAAGTCGCTTTTTAAGCGACTGGGGTTAATTCAGGATGGTCCAAATATTTACGAACAAGATTTGCAGTAAGGGTGTTGTATGCAATCTCTGCAAGTTCCCGCCCATCATCAGTGAGCTGATAACGAAGTTCTGCGTGTGAATTCATACCATAGGCAATGATACCAACTCTTGCAAATTTATCGGCCAAGTCTGGGTGAATTTTGTCCAAGTCGGACAAAAAACCACAAGGATTCTGGAGTACATACCAGTATCCTTCTCTCAACTTTTCATCGGTTATATTCATTACATCCTTCTTTCTATCTCCTTAACGGAGTATTATACTATATCTCTTCTGAGTTTGCAAAGATACTAAAAATATTTGAAATTATTGGTGTCCGATAAAACTTTTTCGAGCTGCAGCGACCAACAGCAGTTGTCAATAAAAAAACAGGGCTGACACTTTCAAATGTCAGCCCTTTGG
>CAJOEN010000048.1 GCA_905233475.1 uncultured Bacteroidales bacterium | reverse complement strand
TCAACAAGAGGCCACGAAAAAAAATCAGTTTTTTTTCACCACGTGAAATCTTTTTCTTATCTTTGAAAAATTGAGTTGCGTTTTGCTCTGGAATCTACCTAGCAGAACAAGTTTGTCCGAAATTTGTAAATATGAAGAAAAAAACGTATCTTTGCAAATTCTAAACAGCGTAATAATTGCACCCGACTACGTACAAAATATTTGTAACACATAATACTCAAAGATGCGCAGTTTGCACGACATAAGGACACCCGTACAGGACTCTTTCGAGGCTTTTGAAAGGCTTTACAATTCCTGTATTGCCAGCTCCGCTTCCGCAACGGATTGCTTAGCCAAGGTCTGCGGTAATGAAGGCAAGCGCTTACGTCCTCTACTGGTGCTGCTATCGGCAGGACTTTTCGGCAAACCCGACGAAAAAGCCGTGAAAATTGCCACAGCCATGGAAATACTGCACAACACCTCGCTGATACACGACGACATTGTGGACAACGCCACCATGCGGCACAATCATGAGACACTCAACGCCTTGACGGGTAACAAAATAGCAGTCCTTGCAGGTGACTATCTTTTCGCTCAGGTGCTTAAGATATGTGCCGACACCGGCGACATAGCCGTTGTACAGCAGATGGCCGCAATATCGCAGAATATGAGCGAAGGCGAGCTTATACAGCAGTACGCCTCGCGGCAGTTGATAGCCGATCCGGACACCTATTACGCCATAGTGGAGCGCAAAACAGCCTTGCTTATGTCGTATTGCTGTCGTATGGGAGGCAGCTGCACAGGCGCCGACGCCGAACAGCAGCAAATCCTCGCCGACTTCGGCACGGCCATAGGCACCGCTTTCCAGATAACCGACGACATACTCGACTACGTGGGCAGCAAGACAGGCAAAACAATAGGCAACGACATACGCGAACGCAAGATTACCCTGCCGCTGCTGCATTTGCTCCAAAACTCCGACGAATTGGAGCGCAACGCCATAATGCAACGCCTTTCCGCCGACAACCCTTCGCAGGACGATGTGGATTTTATCATCGGCAAAGTGACGGAAAAAGGCGGTTTGGACTATGCCCGTCAACAAACAACGCTTTACCTGCAAAAAGCTCGCCAATTGCTCGAAAAATTGCCGAAAACCCCATGCAATCAATCGCTTAACGAACTTTCAGATTTTATAATACAAAGAAATTATTAAAACCCAATTATGATGAAAAAAATATTTTTATCATTAGTTATGCTTGTGGCGCTCTCGGTTTGCGCTTTCGCACAGGAAAAGACCTACAGCACTATGCCGTCGAACATCACCATCAAAAACATCGACGGGCAGAATGTGCAGACTTCCGTGATACAGAACGACGGCAAGCCCATGATTATCAGTTTCTGGGCCACATGGTGCAAGCCCTGTCTGCGCGAACTCAACACCATCAAGGAAGTGTATGCCGACTGGCAGGAGGAGACCGGCGTTAAAATCGTGGCCGTGTCCATCGACGACGCCCGTACCTCGGCACGCGTGAAACCCCTCGCCGAAAGCAGCTTGTGGGACTACGAGGTGTATATCGACCAAAATCAGGACCTCAAACGCGCTATGAACGTGGTTAACGTGCCACATACCTTCATCGTCGACGGCAAAGGCAACATAGTATGGCAGCACACCGCCTTTGTGGAAGGCAGCGAGGAAGAACTTATCGAACTGATACGCCGACTGAACAAAGGCGAAGACATTTCATCAAAATAATACGTCCCAATGAAAAGAAAAATACTGCTGGGGTTGGCTGTGGCAATAATCGCGCCAATCTCGCTCACCGCCCAGAATATCCTTGGCGGACATGTTACGGGCAATGTGCAGATCGACGCACAGGTGTCGCGCGAGGATACCGCCATAGGCGCGGGCAAGGTGCCTGAGAAATTCCTTTCCAACATTTTCGGCAACGTGCTGTACACCAACGGCAATTTCACAGCCGGACTGCGTTTCGAGTCGTATCTCAACCCCATGCTCGGTTTCGACGAACAGTACAAGGGCTACGGCTTTGCCAACAAATTTGTGGCCTACACCAACGAAAAATACGAGTTCACCCTCGGCAATTTCTACGAACAATACGGCAACGGCCTTATTTTCCGTAGCTACGAGGACCGCAACCTCGGTCTGGACAACGCCATGATGGGTGTCAATGTGAAATTCCGTCCCTACAAGGGCATCACCCTCAAGGGGATGGTGGGAAAACAGCGTTACTACTGGGACTACGGTCCGGGACTGGTGCGCGGCTTGGACGGCGAACTGGCTCTCAATAGCCTGATTTCCAAATGGGAAGAAGCCAAGACGCGAGTAACTCTCGGCGCGGGCTTTGTGAGCAAATACGAGGACGACGAAACCATCCTTGATGTCGCCAACAGCGAGTACAAGCTGAATCTGCCTTTGAATGTGGGAGCGGCCTCGTTCCGTTTCGACCTCAGCCATGGCCGATGGAACCTGCAAACCGAATACGCTTTCAAAAGTCAGGACCCCAACGCCACCAACAACTATATCTACAAAGGCGGCAACGCCCTGCTGGTGTCGGCATCGTATGCACGTCGCGGACTGGGTATCAACTTGCAGGCCAAACGTGTGGACAACATGGGATTTAAATCGAAACGCTCGGAGACTGGCGAAATGTTGTATATCAACTACTTGCCCGCAATGACACGTCAGCATACCTATGCTCTGATGAATATTTACCCTTACGCCACACAGGTGAACGGCGAGATGGGCTTGCAGGCCGACATCGCCTACAACATCAAGAAAGGCACATGGCTCGGCGGCAAATACGGCACCGACGTCAAGGTGAACTACGCACGCCTTATGTCCATCGACAAACAGGCCGTGAACGACACCACGCCCGTCGGCAAAATGGGTACCGACGGCTACAAATCCAACTTCTTCAAAACCGGCGACGAACTCTATTACGAGGATTTCAATGTGGAGATAAGCAAAAAACTTTCTTCGAAAATGAAACTCAACCTCATGTATGCCTACATCAGCTTCAACCCCGTGGTGGAAGGCCATTCCGGCGATATGCACTACAACAACGTGCTTGTAGGCGACCTTACCTATAAGATAAACTCCAAGAACGTGATACGCGGCGAGTTGCAGTGGCTCAAGACCAACGTGCCATACACCTCCGACGACAAACGTAGCGGCGACTGGGCAATGGCTCTGGTGGAATACAATTTCACCTCGGCATTTTTCGTGTCCCTTTCCGACCAATACAACTACAACGGCGGCGGACAGCACTATTTCAACATCTCGGCCGGCTACACCTACGGCACTACACGTTTGCAGATAGGCTATGGCAAGCAGCGCGAAGGCCTGCTGTGCATAGGCGGCGTATGCCGTCAGGTGCCCGCGTCCAACGGATTGACACTTTCATTAACAAGCAGTTTTTAAAAAGCCATCACAATGAAAAAGACCTTAATTATAACCGCATTGGCGGCATTGTTTTTTGCCTCATGCGACAAGATAGAAGAAGACCAATACCTGATATACGCCGGAAGCACAGCCACATGGCAGGACGGCTCGCATATTGCCTCGCCGGCAAACCGTGTGTTTTTGGAGAAATACACCGGCATGCGTTGCATCAACTGTCCGCAGGCCGACACAGCCATTGCCGCGCTTCAGAGCACCTACGGCGAAAATCTGGTGGTCGTGGCAGTGCATGCCACCACTTTTGCCAGACCATACTCAGGCAACGAGGACTTGCGTACCGAAGTGGGAGACGCATGGGCTTCGGAATTTGGCATAACAAGTCTGCCCAAGGTTTTGGTTAACCGCAATGGAGAACAGATGTCGGCGGAGGCAGCCGCAGCACGTATCGAAGCGGAAAGAGCTGCCGCACAGGTACTTGCCATGGAACTTAATACGACTTACGACAACAACAGCCGCAAGGTGTCCATCACTACCAATCTGGAATTTTTGCAGAATGTCTCCGATCCGCTTGCAATAACCCTTTTGGTTACCGAGGACTCCATTGTAGGAAAACAGGCGTCGGGCTCCATCCACATCGAAAACTACGTTTACAACCACGTATTTCGCACAGCCATCACCGACCTTTGGGGCGCCGACATAGAGACCGAGGGCAGGGCAGGGGAGTGCCGCAAGGGAAAGTTCAGCTACACGTTGCCCGAGACATGGGCCAGCGGCAAAGAGCCTGTGCCGGGAAAATGCCATGTGGTTGCCTTTGTGTCGAACAAAAATACCAAGCAGATATTACAGTCGGCAGAAAGCAAAATTCTTGAATAAATTTTTGCTGCAAATTTATAGAAAAATGAGCTTGTACGGCTTTCAAAAATAGGAAAAAGTTCGAAAAAATAAACGCATAGGTAACTTTTCTTGGATTTGAAAGATTTAAAAATCAGTGTATTATAATTGGAAAATAAAAAAAAAGAAAAAAAAGATTGCGAAATGAAAAAAAAATAGTATTTTTGCAATCCCAAATTGATAGAAAAAATGGCAAAGAAAAATAAAGACGCAAGAGTTCAGGTTATACTCGAATGCACAGAGCAGAAAACGAGTGGTGTGCCCGGTATGTCGCGTTATGTAACGACAAAAAACAAAAAAAACACCCCGGGTCGTTTGGAATTGAAGAAATACAATCCCTATCTGAAAAAAGTAACTGTTCACAAAGAAATTAAATAGTTTATAATTATGGCAAAGAAAGTTGTTGCAACGCTGAAGACATCCTCGGGCAAGGATTTTGCAAAGGTTATAAGAACAGAACGTTCCCCCAAGACTGGTGCTTACGTTTTTAAAGAAACTATCGTGCCCACCGACCAAGTGAAAGAGTTCCTTGCAAAGAAATAGGAATCAATAAGTAAATTTTTTTCATACGCTTTTGTTTTTAGCTCCTTCAAAATAAATGAGGGAGTTTTTTTTCGTTTTAGAGAGAGTGAGATTACTAAGTTCTCCAAAATAAAAATCTTTTTGCAGAATTGCCGCTTTTCTCAAGAAAATCCGCTATTGACAAACAAATAAGCGTGAATTGTACAGTATCTGCAAAAAAAATCGTATATTTGTTTTGCCAAAACAAGGCGGTATTATTCACAAGTAACAATAAATCATCAATATAAACAAAGACATTGCCATGAAAGTAAGGCGCATTTACGTAGAAAAAAAAGACAATTACGCTGTCCGTGCGACAGAGCTTTTCGATGAAATGAAAAACTACCTCGGCATAGAGGCCGACAAAGTGCGTGTGCTGATACGCTACGACATCGAGAACGTGTCCGATGCCACCTATCAGAACGCCAAAATCACCGTTTTTTCGGAGCCCCCTGTGGATAAGGTTTACGAAGAGTCCTTCCCGAAAAACGACAACGATTTCGTGTTTTCCGTCGAATACCTGCCCGGGCAGTTCGACCAGCGCGCCGACTCCGCCGAACAATGCGTAAAACTCCTCAACGAGAACGAGGAACCGCTGATAAAATCGGCCACCACTTACGTCATCTCCGGCACCCTCACACAACAGCAGAAGGACGCCATCGTGAAACACTGCGTAAACCCTGTGGACAGCCGTCTTACCGACGAGCAGAAGCCCGAAACCCTTGTCACCGTTTTCGACGACCCTGCCGACGTGGCTATCCTCGACGGTTTCAAGGACATGGACAAGGACACCCTGCGCAAGCTCTACGACAGCCTTGGCTTGGCAATGACTTTCAACGACTTTCTCCACATTCAGAACTATTTCTCCGGCGAGGAGCACCGCAACCCCACAATGACCGAGATTCGTGTGCTCGACACCTATTGGAGCGACCACTGCCGCCACACCACCTTCGCCACCGAACTGAAAAACATCACCTTCGACGACGGATACTATCGTCCGCTTTTCGAAAAGGCTTTCAATCAATACCTTGCCGACCATCGTCAGCAGTACGTCGGCCGCACCGACAAATACGTTTCGCTGATGGACATCGGCACCCTTGCGGCAAAACGCATCCGCAAAGCCGGCAAACTCGAAGACCAGGAAATCTCTGACGAGATAAACGCCTGCAGCATCGTCGTGCCCATCGACGTTGACGGCAAAATCGAGGAATGGCTTGTCAATTTCAAGAACGAGACCCACAACCACCCCACCGAGATAGAGCCTTTCGGCGGAGCGGCCACCTGCCTTGGCGGATGTATCCGCGACCCGCTTTCGGGACGTACATACGTATATCAGGCCATGCGCGTTACCGGCGCCGCCGACCCCACAAAGCCCCTCAACGAGACACTTTCGGGAAAACTGCCTCAACGCAAGATAGTTACCACCGCCGCCAAGGGTTACAGCTCTTACGGCAACCAGATAGGTCTGGCCACCGGCCTGGTAAACGAGATTTACCATCCCAACTACGTGGCAAAACGCATGGAAATCGGCGCTGTAATTGCCGCTGCTCCACGTCGTTGCGTGAAACGTCTCAACTCCGACCCGGGCGATGTGATAATACTCCTCGGCGGACGTACCGGCCGCGACGGCATAGGAGGTGCCACAGGAGCATCTAAATCGCACACCACCAGTTCGTTAACAACATGCGGTGCCGAGGTGCAGAAAGGCAATCCGCCCACCGAACGCAAAATACAGCGCATGTTCCGCCGCGAAGAAGTGGCGTCGCTGATAAAGAAATGTAACGACTTCGGCGCAGGCGGCGTGTCCGTGGCCATTGGCGAACTTGCCGACGGTCTGCTTATCAACCTCGACCGTGTTCCCAAGAAATACGCCGGCCTCGACGGCACCGAACTCGCCATCTCCGAATCGCAGGAGCGTATGGCAATAGTGGTGGACCCCAAGGACGTGGACCAGATGCTGGCCTACGCCGAAGAGGAAAACCTCGAAGCCACCGTGGTGGCCACCGTTACCGAAAATCCGCGTATGGTGCTCACTTGGCGTGGAAAAGAGATAGTGAACCTCTCCAGAGCGTTCATCAACACCAACGGCGCTCATCAGGAAACCAACGTCAGCGTGCCAATGCCCGACGACAAGCAGGGTTATTTCTGCAATTCCACAAGATTTTAACTATAATGGTGGCAATACGAGATGTTCGACAGCTCGATAGGCGCCGGCTCGGTGCTGATGCCTTTCGGCGGAAAGACACAGATGACTCCCACCCAGAGCATGGTGGCGAAAATCCCTGTATTGAACGGCAAGACTTCGGCTGTGTCGATAATGAGCTACGGTTTCGACCCCTACCTCTCTCAGTGGAGTCCCTACCATGGCGCCGTTTATGCCGTGGTTAGCTCGGTGGCTAAAATTGCCGCTGCCGGCGGCGACGCCTCGGGCATTCGTCTCACTTTCCAGGAATATTTCAAGAAACTGGGCAGCGACCCCTATCGTTGGGGACAGCCCTTCACAGCACTGCTCGGCGCTTACAACGCACAGATGGGACTTTCGTTGCCGGCAATAGGCGGCAAGGACAGCATGTCGGGCACTTTCAATGACATCGACGTGCCGCCGACACTCGTCTCCTTTGCGGTGAGCGTGGACAATATCAACCATGTGGTTACTCCCGAACTGAAGAAAAACGGCACCACTCTCGTAAAACTCGACATCAAGAAAGACAATTTCGACATCCCCGACTACGAGGACGTTTTGAAACAATATTCACTTCTGTATCAGGCTATTGGCGATAAGAAAGTGCTTTCGGCCTACGCCATAGGTTTCGGCGGTATCATCGAAGCCGTCAGCAAAATGGCCTTCGGCAACAGAATAGGCGTTTGCTTGGACAACAACTTGACACTCAGCCAAATCACCGCCAAGGACTACGGCTGTATCGTTGTGGAAACCGAAAATCCCGACAGTCTGCCGTTCCGCCACAGCGTGATAGGCCGCACCAACGCCGAAGAGTGTTTCGAATTTTGCGGCGTGAAAATAAGCATGGACGAAGCCCTCGCCACTTGGACAGCCACCTTGGAAGGCGTGTTCCCCACCAGCACCAAGAAAGCCGAAACGCCTGTAAACACTAAACTTTTCGACACCAATGACATCTATATCTGCAAATACAAAGTGGCACGTCCGAAAGTGTTTATCCCCGTGTTCCCCGGCACCAACTGCGAATACGACTCCGCCAAAGCGTTCCAGAGAGCTGGCGCCGATGTCGAGACAATCGTATTCAAGAACATGAACGCCAACAATATACGCGAGTCGGTGGATAAGTTTGCCGAGGCAATACGCAGTTCGCAGATGATAATGATTCCCGGCGGTTTCTCGGCCGGCGACGAGCCCGACGGCTCCGGAAAATTCATCACGTCGGTGTTCCGCAACAGCAAAATTTCCGACGAGGTGATGAAACTCATCAACCAGCGCGACGGCCTTATGCTCGGCATCTGCAACGGATTCCAGGCACTCGTGAAACTCGGCCTCGTGCCTTACGGCGACATCCGTCCGCAAACCGACGACGCCCCCACTTTGACGATGAACACCATCGGCCGCCACCAGTCGAAGATGGCCTACAACAAAGTGGTTTCCAACAAATCGCCATGGCTGCGCAAGGCCGTGCTGGGCGGCACTTACGCTGTGCCCATCTCGCACGGCGAAGGACGCTTTGTGGCTCCGCAGGAATGGATAGACAGGCTGTTCGCCAATGGACAGGTGGCTACGCAATACGTTGATTTGCAAGGCAATCCCACCATGAACGAAGACTACAACATGAACGGCTCGTATCTGGCAATAGAAGGCATCACCAGTCCCGACGGACGTGTGCTGGGCAAGATGGCCCACTCCGAACGCCGCGATACCGACACCGCCCTCAACATCTACGGCGACCAAAACCAGCTAATCTTCGAAAGCGGCGTAGAGTATTTCTTGTAAGAGGAAAAGCTGAAATATAATAGAAAAGGATGGAAGTTTCCATCCTTTTTTTATAAGGTATGCCTACAAGGTATTCTCAAAAAGATCGTTTTCAAATACATCTTTCTCTTTCTTGAGAGCCCGTGCCTCCGGCACGGTAGTTAGAGTTGGGCGTTTTGTGTCCCCACACTGTCGTGTGGGGTTATTGAGGGTCAGCCCCTCCGGGGCTGGGGGGGGCACATGTTTTTTTTCTGAAACAATATCAATTCCTATCAGGATTATTTGAGAATAGCACACAAGAATGCGTCAGCAACGCTCTCGGAGAGAGCAATTCTCAATAACCCTACATGCAATGTGGGGGTGATACGTAGCTTGATACAAAAGGCGTGCCGGAGGCACGCGCTCTCAACTAAAAAGAATTAATCGCGCAAAAAATACTCTTCTCTTATTTCTATACCATTATCGATAAGAAATTGTCGGTATTCGTCAGCAAAAGTAACATTCTTATGATGCTCTTTCTGGTTTCGTATATAGTTAATTATCATATCCTTGTCACGTACACTATAAGAAATTGCTGCATATTCTCTTCCCCACCCATTCCAGTTGGGAAAGGAAGAATTTCCTTTAAGCCAACGACTTGTAAATGTCTTCACAGCCTGGACATAGCTTGCTACGGAAACTGAAGCAGGCAGCGAAACTAACAAATGCAGGTGGTCCGGCATTCCGCCAATACGTATGAGTTTTGCACCAAGACTATCTGTCTGTTTCATTATCACAGCATACAAATCACGTTCAGACACGGAATTTATCGTTGGCTCGCTTCGATATGTACGGAACACAATATAATAGATTGATTGGATGTAACTCATAATTTATATAGCTTTTATTTTATTATTCTTTATTTTTCTTTCTTGAGAGCCCGTGCCTCCGGCACGGTAGTTTAGATTGCGAGTTTTGTGTCCCCACACTATCGTGTGGGGTTATTGAGAGTCAGCCCCTCCGGGGCTAATCTTATTATCCGATTATCCGATTGTCTGAAAATCAGACCACTGACCACTGACCTCCGACCTCCGAATCCCGAACTCCTAACTCCTAACTCCTAACTCCTAACTCACTTCAGTATCTCCATCACCTCGCTCATCTTGGGGGTGAGGATTATCTCGGTGCGACGGTTCTTTGCGCGGTTTTCGGGGGTGGTGTTGGCGGCTTTGGGGGAGTATTCGCCGCGACCGGAAGCTGCAATGCGTTCGGGGGTTATCTTGCCCGCTTTCAGTATTTCCTTGACTATCGACGTTGCGCGCATCACGCTCAAATCCCAGTTGTCCTTCACGTTGCCGCTGCCTTTGTAGGCAATGTTGTCGGTATGTCCCTCCACAGAGATGTTGATGTCTTTGTTCTCTTCCAAGACTTTGGCAAGTTCTTTTATGGCCTGCAACCCTTCTTTCGACACTGCCCAGCTACCCGAGGCGAACATCAGTTTGTCCTCCATTGACACATACACCTTTCCGTCCTTCATCTCCACCTGCAGACCTTTGTTTTCGAAACCTACAAGGGCTTTTGAGATTTTTGTTTTCATCACTTTTACCTCGTTTTCCTTGGCGGCGAGGGCTTTTTTTACTTCGTCCAAACGCTTGTTTTTCTCCTCGTAGTCCTTTTGCAGATTTTCGAGGTTGCGTTCCTTTTCGTTAAGTTCCGTCTCTTTGGCTTTGAGCAAGGTGTTTGCTGCGTTGAGGGCACGGTTTTTGCCACCAATCTGTTGTAAGTAGTTTTCCATAGTGGTGTCGTAGCGTAGTTTCAGACTTTCAAGTTCGTTGGTTTTGTCCTGAAGCTGTTTTTCCAACGCCGCTTTATTTTTATTGTGGTCCACAAGGTCGTTCTTTAGTCCTTGATTTTCGGTAAGGAGGTTGTTTTTTTCGTCTTTAAGACCTTCCAGTTCGGCCAAAAGAACGCTGTTTTCCTTTTTTATTTTGTTCCTATCTGTAAGCAAAGCGTCGTATTTCTTTGTGCTTACGCATGATGCGAGGCATGTCGCCACTGCGATAAAAATGAAAAATCTTTTGTACATAAATGTGTTTTTTAGTGTGTTTGTCAATAGAAATGTCTTTGAAACGTTTTGTGGTTCCGTATGTACGTACATCGAAAAGGATGTTCCATTGATTGCAAAATTACGACTTTTAGACGGAAAAATCGGGTGTTTATAGAATATTTTTTCAACAATATCAATGGTTATGATATGAATAAAGATTGTAAAATATTGATAATAAGGAAATTACTTTGTAATATATATATAATTTGACCATTTTGATAAAATATTGAACAAGTTGTTGATTTTTGTCCAAATTGGCGGAGAATGGGATAAAGAGAAACGATTAGCCAGCATGTCCTTTTACGTTGTTTGGTGGCAAAAAAAACAAGAAAACAGCGTTTCTTCCTATGTTTTCAGAGTGTCGCAACTGTCCAAAAAACCTATGAAACCTTCTTTGTGAAAATATTTTTCTGTAAATTAATATATTTAAAATCAATGTGATATATTTGTGTTTTTCTTTTTTTTTACGAAAAAGCAAAAAAAGAGATTAAAAATGAGTTTTTCTCGTTTTTTTTTATTATCTTTGCACCAAATATCGGTTCATGCGAATTGATAGTTTTACTAACAAAAAAACACAATGATCTATGAAAAATAAATTCATTATATTGATGGCAGTGATGCTATTGTTTATGTTGCCCACACCGGAGGTTGTTGCCCAAAGCAAGGCAAAATCGAAGACTTCGACTGCAACAAAGTCTAAATCCAAGAAGGGCAAGAAAGGAAAGAAAGACGAAAAACCGGTTGTACAACTTACCGAACTGCCGTACAACTGCAACGACTGTCTGTATGCGGTGGAGTTGTCGCCTGATGTTCCTTATGGTCCCGCCAAGGCTCCCTCGGGAGGAGGACGTGTTATGGAGATACGTCGGGAGAAAAATAATCCTGATGTATTTGAAATAGAGCACAATACGGCATGGTTTAAGTTCAAAGTCCCCTACAGCGGAAAACTCATTGTAAACCTTACTCCACAAGACCCCAAGGATGACTATGACTTTATGGTGTACAAATACACCGACCAGTACTTTCAAAACCATCTGATAAGCGGCAAAGCGAAACCTCTATTGGCAAACCTTTCTATGCCCGACTCGGCTGCAAAAGGTAAAGTGGGTGTATCGCTTACCGGACGCAACAAAATCATCCCCAAGTCCTCGACAGATCCATTCTGCGCGACTATAGACGTTGCCAAGGACGAATATTACTACCTTGTAATTGATAAGCCCCTGAACGGTGGCGGCGGTTTCACGCTGAACGTGTCGATAAGTGTGGATTTCTTTACACCTACCGTAACTTTCCACGACCCAAAAATCCGCAAAAATGTTGATGTGGACATACTGCTTATCGAGAAAAACACCGACAACCGAATTGTTATGAAAAATCCGGCTTTCAAAGGTGGTAAGGTGTCGTTTGTGCCTAAATTCGATTATGTTATGTACGTTAAAAAGGATGGATATTTTTCCGTATATAAGGAGTTCAATGCCAACATATTCAAAGAGGACACCATTATGAAAATAACTATGAATAAGGTTGAACGTGGCTCTAAATTCGAAATTAGCGATGTCTTTTTTGAGGACGGAGAGACCAAACTGATGGTGAAAGAATCGGAACAAGCCTTGAACGAATACCTGCAAATGCTTAAAAATCAACCCGAAGTGTTCTTTACTATAAAAGGTTATGTAGCTTCGTATGGTTTCGATGTGGACAAGGATGTGCAGACATCACTTGGCAGAGCAGAATCGGTACGCCAGTATTTTAAAGACAATGGCATTGAGGAAAACCGCATGTGTGCACAAGGTATGACTAAATCGGAGGTGAAGAAAGCGGCGGCAGAAGTGCTGAACAACAAAGGATACAATTTTAAAAACGTGCGTATCGAGATTATCATCACTGGAATCGAAAAATACTGATTTAACTCTAAAGAAATTTATTATTGAAGAGTGTCCGAACCGACACTCTTCTTTTTTAGGCAAAATACTGTATATCAAATGGCTAAAACACGAAAAATACCCCACACTTTTACTATAGTTTTTTTTCTTATATTGTGTGCCGCCGCACTTACATGGATTATTCCCGGCGGGGAGTTTGTCAGGCAGATGGCCGACGTGAATGGCACGCAACGCGAGGTGGTTGTTACAGGTTCTTTCCATTACACCGACAATGCACCGCAGACATGGCAGGTATTTACTTCGTTTTTCAACGGATTTGTGGATAAGGCTGACATTATAGTGTTTATACTTATGGTGGGCGGGGCATTTTGGATTCTTAATACTACCAAAGCTATCGACATAGGTGTTATGGCTTTTTTGCGGAAAGTTACCAAGTTGCAACGTTACAAGTTTTTCCAAAAAATAGGTGTGAACAATATTATACTCATACTTATAATGCTGATGTTCAGTGTATTTGGGGCAGTGTTCGGTATGAGTGAGGAAACCATAGCTTTTGTGGTTATATTCATACCTCTATCAATATCAATGGGTTATGATTCTATAGTTGGTGTGTGTATATGCTATGTGGCGGCGCATATAGGTTTTGCTGGAGCCATACTCAATCCATTTACCATAGGCATAGCGCAGGGTATTGCCGAACTGCCAATGTTTTCGGGCATGGAATATCGTATTTTTTGCTGGTGTGTGCTTACCGTTGTGGGGATAGCTTTTGTGCTTTGGTATGCCGCAAGGATAAAGAAAAATCCCGAGAAATCACCTGTGTATAAGCTAGATGTCTATTGGCGCAACCGTGTGGAGGAGCAGGAAAAAGAACCAGTGGAGTACCGTACTTCCAAAGCGGCATGGGTGGTATGGATATTCCTTACGGCAGTAATGGCGTATTTTGCAGTGGTACAGCCGTTTACAACAATAACTATTGGTCAGGCGAATGTGAGTTTGTGCATTTTGCCAGTGCTGGCGGGACTGTTTTTTGTTACAGGATTTTTGGCTTTGCGTAAATCGGTGCATTTTTTTATTCTTAACTTGTTGTTTTTCACCATATTGTTTCTTATAACAGGTGTTTTGGGTGGAGATTTCGGCATTGTTTTTGGCTATGGGGATTTTTTCGGGTATAGCCAATGGCGTTGGTGCCGACGGCATATCCAAACAGTTTTTGGAAGGAGCCAAAGATATTATGAGTGCGGCATTGGTGGTGGGTTTGGCAAGTGGTATAATTTTTATATTAAAGGACGGAAAAGTCATAGACACAATACTTTACGGCATGAGCAAATCTTTGTCGTCGTTGGGCGAGACAGCCTCGGTTGGAGCTATGTATTTGTTTCAAACGGTACTTAATCTGATAATGCCCTCGGGTTCGGCTAAAGCGGCTCTAACCATGCCTGTTATGGCGCAATTTGCCGACCTTATTGAGGTTTCGAGGCAAACTACTGTTCTCGCTTTCCAGTTTGGGGACGGTTTTACAAACATGATAACCCCGACATCGGGAGTACTTATCGGCTGTCTTGGCGTTGCAAAAATACCTTATGGCACTTGGGTAAAATGGTTTTGGAAATTTATTGTCTTTTTGGTGTTTGTGGGATTCCTTCTTCTTCTGCCCACATTGTTTCTGACTTTGCCGGGATTTTAACCGTTTCTGACTAAAATATTACGTTCAGATTAAACCCCATTTCGTTGTGCATGCCGCAGTAGGGGAGTAGCGACATCTCCACTTTCGGTGATTTTGAATGCTTGAACCAGCTTTTCTCCCACGGCAGAAGCAGGTGCGCGAGGTTGGCTGAGATTATCCCGAATCCCGCTCCGGCAATTACATCGTTGAGCCAGTGGCGCTCGTTGTACATGCGCAAAAAGCCTATGCCTGCGGCCACGGTGTAAGCCCCAAGTCCTACCCGATTGCCATACGACAGCCGTACCAGCTCGGCTCCCATAAAGGCTGTGGCGGTGTGTCCCGAAGGGAAAGAAGTGTGCGATTTTGTGTCGGGACGCTCCTCGCCTATGGCGAATTTGACGCCCTGCGTGGTGGCCACGGTGATAATGGCGGCGGTGCAGCCGAGCAACACCCTCTCGTTGAAGTTGTGCTTGGATGGCATGCCGAGGTATTCGCCTATGGCAAAATAAGTTACGGGGACGTACTGCACATAGTCGTCGAAATGGAGGTAGTTGTCGTCCCGCAGGTCGGCGAGGTTGCGTTTTATGTCCTCTTTGAAATCGCAGAAAGCGGTATTGCAGACTCCTATGGCTCCGATAGTTATTAAAGATGCAGGAATTATGTAGTCGGTGACTTTTTGTTGTGAGCGCACTTGGCTAGTGCCTGTTGCCAACACCAAAACAAGCACTGTGGCGGTGCGCAGTGCCTGTTTCAGTTGGTATGTCAATTGTCGCCGGAGCACGTTATTGGGGTTATTTAAAATTTTCCAGTCCTTCGTTCAGCCAGTCGACGAATTTCTGCACGTCGCGGTCGTACTTGTAGTTCTCTTTGGTAAGCACTTTGCCGTCGGAGTTGATGACAACGTAGTAAGGTTGTGCGTTCATATTGAACTGGCTGCGTTGGAGGTATCCGTTGCGGCGGCCAAGCGTTTTGAGAGTTCTGCCTCTGTCATCGGTAACCCATTCGCTTTCAGGAAGGTCGATGGTGTTTTCGTCTGTAAAGAGGGAAACAATGATGAACTCGTTGGTAAGTAGTTCCTTCACCTTGGGTTCCGGCCATATATAGTGTTCCATTTCACGGCAGTTGCCACAGTTTTTGCCTGTAAAGTCGATGAAAACAGGCTTGTCTTGCTCGCGTGCGTATGCCTTGGCCTCTTCGAGGTCGTAGAATGCCTCAAAGCCCATAGGGGTGTGCTCAGACAGACGGTCGGCATATTTTCGGTCGGAGGGTAGGCTTCCCTTATCGTTGTTGCTGAATTCTTTAACCACTTTTTGTATGGAAAATTCCTGGCTGTTAAACGGAGGAACTAATCCGGACAAAGCTTTGAGTTCGGCACCCCAAAGGCCTGGAATCATATAAACCACAAATGCGAGGTCGAGGATGGCGAGCATCAGGCGGCCAATGCCTATATGTTTCATTTCTTCATCGCCTTTGAAACGTATTTTGCCAAGAAGGTATAATCCCCATAATCCAAAGATGACAATCCATAGGGCGAGGTATATGTCGCGGGGTAGCAATCCCCAGTTGCGGTCTATGTCGGCCATTTGCAAAAATTTCAATCCAAAGGCCAGTTCGATGAAAGCGAACGATACTTTGACGGTGTTGAGCCAGCTGCCCGACTTCATGTTTTTGAGGAACTGGGGAAAGAAAGCCAGTAGTGTGAAAGGTGCGGCAAAACCGATGCCAAATCCCAGCATTACGAGCAACGACACCCAACGGTTTGCAGTCTCTGCATCGGCACCTGCTGTTGTAGTGAGACCGACGAGAGCGCCACCGATGATAGGACCTGTGCAGCTAAAGGAGACAAGCACTGTGGTGAGGGCTATGAAGAAAGGTGCGAGCAAACCGCCCTTGTCGGCCTGCTTGTCGCTGCTGTTGATCCATTTTTCAGGCATCTTTATCTCGAAAAGTCCGAAGAAACTCAGTGCAAATACGAAGAAAATAGCAAAGAATATGAGATTGGGAATCCAGTTTGTGGCTATTGTGTTCAGTTCTTCAGGACCAAGCAGAGCAGACAAAACGCCTCCTATTACAGCAAAAATAAACACAATGCTGAAGCCAAAGAACCACGCCTGACGGCGGCCTTTACGCTTGTTCCCCGAATTGTGCATAAAGAAATTCACCGTCATAGGTATCATGGGGAACACGCAAGGGGTGAACATGGTGAGAATGCCGCCGCCTAAGGCAAGAAGGAAAATGATTAAGAGGGATTTTTCTTTATCTTTTTTCTCGTTGTCGGATTTGGTGTCGGCAACGGCGGTGACGGCCGCTGTGTCGGTGTTTTCGTCAGTGGTGGCAACTGTGTCGGCTACAGTGGTATCGGCAACAGCTACGGCGGTGGTGTCGGTCAGTTTGGCACCTTTGACGTTGAAGGAGAACGGCACATCGTCGGGAGGGATGCAACTGCCCTCGTTGCAGAGCTGGTACGACATTTTTCCCGTAACTTTGAAGTCCTTCTCGCTCAGTGCTTTGACACGTTGGCGGAAGGTAACGCTTTTCTCAAACGAGCGCACGGTGCATTTGAACAGTTCATCGTATTCCTCGTGTGCCTTGGGCTCTGTTACGTTGCTTAACTTCTTGTAATCCTTGGAGTTGTCGAAAGTAAACGAAATTCCAATTGGACCGTTTTGGTCGGTATGTTGGGAGTATATATGCCACCCCTCGTCTAGGGTTACTATGAATTGCAGTTCCGTTTCGTTGTCCGAAATCTGTTTTGTCTTGAACTGCCAGCTGGCCGGGTCTTTCATCTGTGCAAAGCCGAGGCCGAGAACCGTCAAAGCGATCAGAAATGTGGATATTTTTTTTGTTTTCATACTAAATAATGCTTTTTTGTATGTAATGGACTGCAAAATTACGATTTTTTTTGTGAAAGTTTATTCAAAAAAAAACTTTTTTTAGAGTTTTGTAAATTAGAGGATTGCAATTGGTCTGCAAAAAATGTTGATGGTTTATTACTCGGTTTTCCACAAAAAATGAGTCTTTGTTGCTAAAAACATCTTGTGTGAGAGGCAATTTCGCGTATAAAAACATTTGACAATTTACCTGAAAAATCGTACCTTTGCAAATTCAACAACAAACTACATTAGTTTCATTCATTGTTTAATTACAACGGATTATCTTATGCAAACAAAAAATAAAATCGTGTTGATTCTATGCCTTGTGGCGGAGCAAATGTCTTTTGCGCAAAGCATTGATTTGACGTTTACTGGCTCTATGAACAACAGACATCTCCGTCTGGATTCGGTGCGGGTGGAAAACCTCACTCGTGGCTGGAGCGAAACCTTGCTCTATCCTGACACCGTTCTTACGCTCAGCCAATCCACAGGCCTTTCGCAAGCCCATTGTAGCGCTATGCAGCTTAAGGCTTATCCCAATCCTTTCAAGGGGAATGCAAGGGTAGCTGTTACCGCCGCCGAGAGAGAAATGGCCGAGTTTTCGCTGTATAATCTTGCAGGACAGTGTATTGTGAGAAGTGAACAACTCCTTGTCGCTGGTGAAAACTTGTTCGACATTTCGTTGCGTAAGGCAGGTGTATGCGTGTTGTCGGTAAGTACTGGCAGCGGCAGAGCTGTGTTGAAACTGCTCAACCGAGGCAATAGCGGCACCGATGCCATCACCAATTGCGGTAGTTTGGCGCCTATGTATAAACGGCAGTCGTCGATGGCATTCCAAAGAAACGACACCATGCGTTACACAGGATATGCCGCCATCGGCGGGGGTCGTATCGAGAGTCGTTGGGTTGTGAATCCGCGCCTGTTCAGCCAAACCATAGAGTTGGTTTTCAGTAACGGCACCCAAGGGACGTTGAAAGCTCTGTTTTCCGTTTCACGTAACAAACGTGTGCGTTTCTCTCAGGGCAATCTACAATACTCCACCGTTGGCACCCATGCTGTGGCCGGCGACACCACTATGCGCGGTACATTCCGTTTTGCCGAAAACCAGTGGGATACTTTGGGCCATGACAACGACAATGCCGACTCGCTATACACCGGCTGGATAGACCTCTTTGGCTGGGGAACGAGCGGGTACAATGGCAAATATCCGTATATGAAAGACAACGATCCGTCGCATTATGGCAATGGAAGATACAGTATTTCAGGAACTAATTATGACTGGGGAGTGTACAACGCAATTTCCAACGGCGGCAACGAGCCCAACCTTTGGCGCACCCTTACTATCGACGAATGGCGTTATGTCCTCGACGAGCGTCCCGACGCACTGCAAAAATTTTCCTACGCAGTTATTGACGGCATTGGCGGTGTGGTGCTGCTCCCAGATTACTGGGAACAGCCGCAGGGAGTCACTTTTATTCCTCGAAACGGTTCGTCTAACGTCTATAATAACGACCAATGGACGTTGTTGGAGAAAAACGGGGCGGTTTTCTTGCCGGCAAACGGTTTCTGCACAGGTACCCCAATTCGTACCTTCCAAGTCAATCTTTCGAGCGACTATTGGACATCCTCGCGTAATGTTGTCGGCGATCCAACAAGCGCTAATGCATGGGGGCTGAATTTTTCACATCATTTGATCAATTATAGTCCCATAAGTGCCCGATATAACGGCTTGTGCGTCCGTCTGGTGCAAGACCATTGATAGTTAGTAATTAGTAATTAGTAATTAGTAATTAGTAATCAACATTCTAATCACAGTTCCCTTATCACATAACATCACAAGATATGAAAAAAACGTTTCTCACTTTCGCACTGATGGTGTTTTTTGCTGTAATTGCCCAAGCTCAGGGCTTTTACTGGGTGTTTTTCACCGATAAATCGGGAAGCACGTTCAACCCTTACGAATATTTCGACGCCGAGGCCATTGAGCGTTACCGTTTGAACAATGTTTCGCTGATGGACAGCACCAATTTTCCACTCAATCACGGCTATGTGTCGCAGGTGGAGGGCAGTTGTACCGAGCTTGTGGGCGAGTCGCGGTGGCTCAATGCTGTGGGCATAGGTGCTACACCAGAGCAGATTGCCGAAATAGAGCGTATGCCGTTTGTAAAGGCAGTGGTGCCTATCGTCAAGAGTATGGAATATGCAGGCAAAGAGGTTGTAAGCAATTATAAAACAGATACTTTGAATAAGCCAATAGTGCAAAATCAGTTGCTGCGTATGCAGGGCGAGCGTTTCATTGAAAAAGGTATCGACGGCAAGGGGGTGCGCATAGCAGTGTTCGACGGCGGTTTTCCCAACGTGAACACCCATCCCGCCTTTGAGCATTTGCGTGCCAACGACCGTATTATAGCCACTTGGAATTTTCCCAAAAAGAGAGCTGATGTTTACGGCTGGCACTCGCACGGCACAATGGTTTTGAGTTGTATCGCCGGCAAGTTGGACACCGCCTATCTTGGTCTTGCTACGGGAGCCGAGTTCCTTTTGGCTCGCACCGAGGTGAACACCGAACCTCATAAAGAGGAGATTTGGTGGGCAATGGCTGTGGAGTGGGCAGACAAAAACGGTGCCGATATCATCAATAGCTCGTTAGGCTATGGCAAAGACCGCCATTATACCTCCGAGATGGACGGGAGTTCGGTTGTGGCCAAGGCCGCCAATTTGGCCGCACGCAAGGGTATTTTGGTTTGCAACTCGGCAGGTAACGAGGGTAACGACGATAGTTGGGAAACCATCATCACTCCCGCCGATGCCGACAGTGTGCTGGCTGTGGGGGGCATAACCGCTTCGCTTAGCGAATACAGTCATATCGACTTCAGTTCCTATGGCCCCACCGCCGACGGACGTATGAAACCCAATGTGTGTAATTTTGGTACCGCAGTAGTAGCATCGCCCTCAGGAGGTTGCAGTAGCGTGAACGGTACTTCGTTCAGTAGTCCGCTCACAGCAGGTTTTGCCGCCTGCGCTTGGCAGACACGCAAGGGATACACCGCCATGCAAATGAAATCCGAGATAGAACATTCCGCCGACCTTTTTCCTTATTTCGACTACGCCTTTGGATACGGTGTTCCGCAAGCCACCTATTTTCTTGAAGGTAAGGAAATTACACAACCCACTTTCCATTTCGAGGAGGACAGCGTAAATATGTATCTTGTACCAAACAAAGTGGCTGAAAATACAAGTGTATGGTACAACCTACAGCATCCAAATGGCAGACTAACACAGTATTATCAGGGTAATTGGTGTCTCGATACATCTGTCCTAATTACGATGAACAAGGAAAAATGTGCGGGCTACACGGCCAATTTTAGTATAGGTGGCTATTGTGCTTCCTTCACTTTCGATGGGGACTTGCAGGATACCTGCCTCACCGACAATGTGTTCGACATTACAAATAATTACGGAGTCTCCTTTTCACGCACCAGAGACGATGAGCATTTCAGAAAGGACAGACATAAGCAATTGGGTGTATTCCTACAATTCGGTTCTATGTTTAAGACCGAAGGCGGCGAGTTCCGCAATTGGAATCCCAGCATGTCGTTTGGATATAGTTTAAGTTTCGAAATTACAAAGAGTTACAAACTTGGTGTGGCTTTGAACTATCATGTCAGATACTACGAAGTGATTAAGGATAGTTGCACCCATTTTGACCAAACTTTTGGCATTCCTGCCGAGTTAATGGGCGATGTTAAAAGCAAGGAACTTATCGAACGGGGATTCGATTTTGAACTGTTCCAGCGTGTGCGTTTCGCCTCTTTCGGCCAACTTGGCGACATACGCTGGGATTTGGGTGTGTATGGCTCATTCAACTGGCAGAGATACGAACTTGCGTTCAAACATTCCGGTGGCTACAGAAGTATGGAGCAGAGTTTCAGCAAACTAACGTTCGCATCGCCTTGGGACTGGGGATTGGTAACGCGTTTCGACGTGTCGTTTTTCGGCATTTACGGACGTTATAGGCTCAGTGGCCTCAACAAGACTTTCGAAGAACCGAGGAAATATTTCGAAGAACTACCTCGTTTGGAAGTTGGTATCGAACTAAGGTTCTTCTAAAGATATACATGGTGTTATCCTAATCTTTTGTATATTTAGTATGTCAAAATGTCAGTGGGTGTCAGCAAAATATTTGTTTTGTTTTTGTAACCACTGACAAACTTTCTGCAAACCTATGCAAAAAACATTCAGGCATACAATTTGAAAGAATAGTGGGTGTAAATAAAAAAATCACTCACGAATAAAAAAATAAACAATATGGGAAAAATAATAGGAATAGACTTAGGAACCACCAACTCGTGCGTGGCCGTTATGGAAGGCAACGAACCTGTGGTGATAGCCAACAGCGAAGGACACCGCACAACCCCTTCGATAGTTGGATTTTTGGAAAACGGCGAACGTAAGGTGGGCGACCCCGCCAAACGTCAGGCCATTACCAACCCCCACAACACGGTGTACTCCATAAAACGTTTTATGGGCGAGACTTACGACCGTGTTACTAAAGAAATAGAGACAATGCCCTACAAAGTGGTGAAAGGCGACAACAACACCCCGCGTGTCGATATCCAAGGCCGTTTGTACACCCCTCAGGAAATTTCGGCAATTGTGCTCCAGAAAATGAAAAAGACTGCCGAAGACTTTCTTGGTCAGGAAGTTAGCGAAGCCGTTATCACCGTGCCCGCTTACTTCAACGACAGTCAGCGTCAGGCCACCAAGGAAGCCGGCGAGATTGCCGGACTGAAAGTGCGCCGTATCATCAACGAGCCTACGGCAGCAGCCCTGGCCTACGGCCTCGACAAGAAAAACAAAGACATGCACGTGGCAGTGTTCGACCTCGGCGGCGGTACTTTCGATATCTCCATCCTCGAACTCGGCGACGGAGTGTTCGAAGTGAAATCCACCAACGGTAACACACACCTCGGCGGCGACGACTTCGACCAGAAGATCATCAACTGGCTGGCCGACGAATTCCAAGCCGAAAAGAACGTGGACCTGCGCAAGGACCCCATGGCACTGCAACGTCTGAAAGAAGCTGCCGAAAAAGCCAAGATAGAACTTTCGAGCAGTCAGCAGACCGAGATAAACCTGCCCTACATCATGCCTATCGACGGTGTGCCGCAACACTTGGTGAAAACCCTTACCCGCGCCAAATTCGAACAGCTGTGCGACGACCTTATCCAAGCCACTTTGGAACCCTGCCGCAACGCCATGCGCGACGCAGGTCTGGACAAATCGCAGATCGACGAGGTGATACTCGTGGGAGGCTCCACACGTATCCCCGCAATACAAAAGATTGTCGAGGACTTCTTCGGCAAGACTCCTTCGAAGGGCGTTAACCCCGACGAGGTTGTGGCAATAGGCGCCTCGATACAGGGCGGCGTGCTCACCGGCGAGGTGAAAGACGTGCTGCTGCTCGACGTAACGCCTCTGTCGCTGGGTATCGAAACCCTCGGCGGTGTTATGACAAAACTGATTGAAGCCAACACCACAATTCCTACCAAGAAATCGCAGGTGTTCAGCACGGCTGCCGACAACCAGCCCGGCGTGGAAATCCACGTGCTGCAGGGCGAACGTCCTATGGCCAACCAAAACAAGACCATCGGTCGTTTCAACCTCGACGGCATTCCGCCGGCACCCAGAGGAGTTCCCCAAATCGAAGTAACTTTCGACATCGACGCCAACGGCATACTCAACGTTTCGGCCATAGACAAAGCCACGGGCAAGACACAGAACATACGTATCGAAGCCTCGTCGGGACTTAGCGAGGACGAGATAAAACGTATGAAAGCCGAAGCCGAGGCCAACGCCGAAGCCGACAAAAAAGCCAAGGACGAGATTGAGAAGGTGAACGCCGCCGACAGCATGATCTTCCAGAGCGAGAAAAACCTGAAGGACTACGGCGACAAACTGCCCGCCGACAAGAAATCGGCCATAGAGAGCGCCCTCGCCGACCTGAAATCGGCTCACGCCTCGAAGAACATACCCGCTATCGACTCCGCCATGGAGAAAATAAACGCCGCATGGCAGGCCGCCAGCGAGGATATGTACAAGGCCCAGCAACAAGCAGGTCCTAATCCCGGAGCAGGTGCCGGTTTCGACCCCAACAACATGGGCGGACAGCAAGGCAACCCCAACGCCGGTCAGCAAAGCGGCAACGACGAAACCGTTACCGACGCGGATTTCGAAGAGGTGAAGTAAGACACTGAAATACACCTAATAGAAACGGGAACTGAATAGCTTTCAGCTCCCGTTTTTTATTGCTTGAAGCTTTCCGAAGTATCAGGAAATCCAAGCAAATACGTGGTACAGGGACCAAACTTGTATCACGTTTTTTCATTTGTGCAGAAACGACGTTGCCCGAAAAAACGTCGGGAAGTTTGTACCAT
>CAJOEN010000047.1 GCA_905233475.1 uncultured Bacteroidales bacterium | reverse complement strand
CATAAGGCAACACAAAAGTAGTCATTTTACCTGAGAGTACCAAATATTTGGTGCTCTTTTTTTCTACCTAGTGTTGCACTTGTAACTGGAATTTAGGTTCTGATTTTCAGTCGTATTTCCTTTTTGGATTTTTGGGGAACCAGCCTTTTCTCACCCTTTCCTTTTGTTTGAACAACTCCAAAATGGACCAGAAGCTGGAAAACGCCACCACGCCCAGCAGCACCGACACCTCGACTTTTTCCACCAGCAACGAGCCGGCCAGAAAAGCCAGTCCGCCAAGCAGAAACGCCCACCAGCTTTTCACTCCGAAATAGTACTCCGCTTTTATCACCAGCGGATGGAAAAGTCCTATGCATAAAAAAGTGGCTACACCTATCAGCAGTCCTGTAAAATTCATATTTTCAATTATTTAAAATAATTTGCGTTTTTTTCGATTATCTGACAAAAGTCCGTTTCGTCGGTTCCTTTTACGCCCTTGCCCTGTCCGCAAGCCATCATCGAAACGACAAGCGACAGAAAGATAATTATCTGTTTCATGGCGATTTGGAATAACGATTTCATAACGCAAAGATACGAAAAAAAAGTGAAATGCCATCTCGGAAAAAAACAAAATAAATTATTCATCCGCAACACCTCCAAAAACAATCTGGCAACGGTTTCACGTTACTTTTCAAGAATTACTAAAAAAGTTGAAAAACAACAACGAAAAACATACGAAAAGAATTTCATGTACGTTATTATTTGTTTGACGAATGATTTCGGGGAGTAATTCCTTGATTTCTCGTAATAAAAAGTCATTATTTAAAACTTAATGTGAGTCATAAACAATGGGTACCGACAAAAACAACGAAAATCTCCCAAAGATACGCTCTTCGGCTGCGGAATATCTGACATATATTGCCGCCACCGGCGACAATCCGCAGAGCATTGAAATGCGCTACGAAGACGAGAATATCTGGCTCACACAGAAACTTATGGCTGTGCTGTACGACGTTGATGTGCGTACAATCAACTACCACATCAAGAAAATACTTGAAGATGGCGAATTGAACGAGATTTCAGTTATCCGAAAATATTGGATAACTGCCTCCGACGGCAAAAATTATGAGACAAACCACTACAACCTTCAGATGATTATAGCCGTAGGTTTCAAGGTGAACAACGAGCGTGCGGTGCGTTTCCGCAAATGGGCCAACCAAATAGTAAAAGATTGTGCATAACATATTGAACATTAGCAAAAAACATCAACATAATGGAAGACATACTAAAAATAGCGGACAGGAGTTTCACTTCCCGGCTTTTCATAGGCACGGGCAAGTTCCCGTCCAACCAAGCGATGAAACAGGCCATTGAAGCCTCTGGTTCCGAGATGGTTACCACCGCTCTCAAGCGTCTGAATACCGAGGACAGCGCCAACGAGGACGTGCTGTCGTTCATCCCCAAGAGCATACAGCTGCTGCCCAACACCTCGGGCGTGCGCAATGCCGAAGAGGCCGTGTTTGCCGCCAAGATGAGCCGCATTGCCACGGGCACCAACTGGATAAAACTCGAAATCCACCCCGACCCCAAATACCTGCTGCCCGATGTGCGTGAGACCATACGAGCCACCGAAATGCTTGTGAAAGAGGGTTTTGTGGTGCTTCCCTATATCCAAGCCGACCCCGTTGCCTGCAAGCAACTCGAAGAGGCCGGCGCCGCCACCGTTATGCCCTTGGCAGCGCCCATCGGCACCAACAAAGGCATCAAAAACGAGGACATGCTACAGATTATCATCGAGCAGAGCAACGTGCCCGTGGTTATCGACGCCGGTATAGGAGCGCCCTCGCATGCGGCTTTGGCAATGGAGATGGGTGCCGACGCCTGTCTTATCAACACCGCCATCGCTATTGCCGACAACCCCGTGGATATGGCACGGGCTTTCGCCATGGCAGTGCAGGCCGGACGCATGGCCTACCTTGCCGGACTGGGACAGATAAGCCGTTTCGCCGTGGCCTCGTCGCCGCTTACGGCCTTCCTCGACGAAGAACAGAAAAAATTGGACAATATTTAAACAACCGACAAAAACAGGAATAATATCATACAAAATGAACGATAACAACAAAGACATTTGCGCCTCTTTCCGCAATTCGGAAAAGATATATGTGGAATCCGACCGCTTTCCCATACGTGTGGGCATGCGCCGAGTGCAGCTCACCGATTCCGTGATTGACGGACAGCGCATATCCAACGGCAGCATCAACCTTTACGACACAAGCGGCGTCTTTACCGACCCCGACGTGCAAATCGACATCAAGAAAGGTCTGCCCCGTTTGCGCGAGGCTTGGCACAAAAACGACGACAACGTGGAGCAACTCGACGCTTTCACTTCGGAATACACCAACCGTCAGCTCAACGACGAAGCCCTCAAGCCCTTTATGTTTCCGGTGGTTAACCTGCCGAAACGCGCCAAAAAAGGCAAGCCTTTCACACAGATGGCTTTGGCCAAACAGGGCATTATAACGCCCGAAATGGAATATGTGGCCATACGCGAGAACATGGGCCGCAAGGACTGCGATTCGTACATCACCGCAGAGTTTGTCCGCGACGAGATTGCCGCCGGACGCGCCACCCTGCCCTGCAACCCCAACCACCCCGAAGCCGAGCCTATGATTATCGGCTCCAAGTTTTTGGTGAAGATAAACACCAATATCGGCAACTCGGCTCTGGGTTCCGACATCGAGAAAGAGGTGGAGAAAAGCGTGTGGTCGTCGCGCTGGGGCGGCGACACCCTGATGGACCTCTCCACAGGCGCGCACATACACCAAACCCGCGAATGGATTATCCGCAACTGCCCCGTGCCTATGGGAACGGTGCCTATCTATCAGGCTCTCGAGAAAGTCGACGGCAAAGCCGAGGAACTCACTTGGGAGATGTACCGCGACACCCTTATCGAGCAGTGCGAGCAGGGTGTTGATTATTTCACCATACACGCAGGACTGCTGCTCGAGCATCTGCCCTACGCCGCCGAACGCCTTACGGGAATAGTGTCGCGCGGTGGCTCCATTATGGCGAAATGGATGAAAGAACACCGTCAGCAGAACTTCCTCTACACCCATTGGGACGAGATTTGCGACATCCTTGCGCAGTACGACGTGGCAGTGTCGATAGGCGACGGCCTGCGTCCCGGCAGCATCCATGACGCCAACGACCGCGCCCAGTTCGGCGAACTCAAGACCATGGGCGAGCTCTGCCTGAGGGCTTGGGAGAAAGACGTGCAGGTGCTTATCGAAGGTCCTGGACACGTGCCGATGCACAAAATCAAGGAGAACATGGAACGCCAGATAGAGTGGTGCCACTCGGCTCCGTTCTACACCCTCGGCCCACTCACCACCGACATCGCCCCGGGCTACGACCATATCACCTCGGCCATAGGCGCCGCCATGATAGGCTGGATTGGAACGGCAATGCTTTGCTATGTCACTCCCAAAGAGCATCTTAGCCTTCCCGACAAGGAAGACGTGCGCAACGGCATTATGGCTTACAAGATTGCCGCCCACGCCGCCGACATCGCCAAGGGACATCCTGCGGCCATGGAACGCGACAACGCACTGAGCAAGGCGCGTTTCGAGTTCCGCTGGAACGACCAGTTCAACCTCTCCATCGACCCCGAAAGAGCTATGGAGTATTTCGGCGCCGAACGTATCAAAAACACGCCCTTCTGCACCATGTGCGGACCCAATTTCTGCGCCATGCGCATCTCCCGCGAGGTGTCGGACA
The DNA here is from genome assembly GCA_905233475.1 of uncultured Bacteroidales bacterium. Lineage (GTDB taxonomy): Bacteria > Bacteroidota > Bacteroidia > Bacteroidales > P3 > UBA1219. The sequence goes on along the minus strand of CAJOEN010000047.1, from coordinate 6,450 downwards.
AGGGCAGGGTAGAGTGATGAATGGAAAATCAAACAATAACATCTTTAATGTAAATGATTTAAAAACATCGAAAAACACTAAAAGTACATTTTTTTTTTCGTTTTATTTTGAGTTTTTAGATGTTTTTCTGATGTGTTGATTGTTAAAATAATGGAATTCTACGATACTATCAAAGATTTGGACTGGGACGAGGTTACACGCAGCGTGTATTCCAAGACCGACCGCGACGTACAGAAAGCCCTTTCCAAAGAAGTCCTCTCGCTCGACGATTTCAAGGCGCTGATTTCGCCCGCCGCCGAGCCTTATCTCGAAGTGATGGCTTCCATGAGCCGGAGCCTTACGCAGAAACGTTTCGGCAAGGTGATGCAGTTTTACATACCCATGTATCTGAGCAACGCCTGCAGCAACCACTGCATCTACTGCGGTTTCAACCACAATAACGATATCCCTCGCAAAACCCTCAACGACAGCGAGATAATGGAAGAAATCGCCGTTATCAAACAGCTGGGCTACGACAACGTGTTGTTGCTCACGGGCGAATATCCGCGTTATGCGGGCGTCGATTACATCGAGCATGCCATCAATCTGTGCCGACCGCATTTCGCCGCCATCAACCTTGAGGTGTTCCCGATGAAAACCGAGGACTACGCCCGTCTGGTGAAGGCCGGCGCCAACACATTATATATCTATCAGGAGACTTTCAACGAAAAACGCTACAAGGTTTATCATCCCAAGGGCATGAAATCCAACTATCAGTGGCGTTTGGGAACGCCCGAGCGCGCTGCGCGTGCCGGCATACACAAGATAGGCATGGGCGCTTTGATAGGACTTGAGGAATGGCGCACCGAGATGGTGTATCTGGCTATGCATCTGCGTTTTATGACCAAAAACTACTGGCAGCAGAAATACAGCGTGTCGTTTCCGCGTATGCGTCCTGCGGCGGGCGGCTACCAGCCGTCGTTTCTGATGAGCGAGCGGCAGTTTGCGCAGACGCTGTGGGCTTTCCGTATCTTCGACCACGACGTGGAGATAGCCATGTCCACACGCGAAACGCCCAACATGCGCGACCATTTCGTCACCCTTGGCGTTACCTCGCTGAGCGCAGGCTCCAAGACCGACCCGGGCGGATATGCCCACCCCAACGAAAACCTCGAGCAGTTCCATATCAACGACGACCGCTCGCCCAAGGAGATGGAAGCCATGGTGCGGGCACAAGGCTACGACGTTATCTATAAGGACTGGGATCGTGGACTGAATTGAGTTAGGAGTTTATAGTTTATAGTTTATAGTTGAAAGTTAAGAGTTCACTACTTAACTCCTTAGTTTCTTAGTTTCTTAGTTTCTTAACTTCTTAACAACTTCACAGATCACTCATCACCAACAGTTAAACAATCAACAATTCAACAAAAAAACGTATCTTTGCAGATTGATTCCGATAGATGCAAGACATTGGGAAAGCAATATTGAAGAATTGTAATTATTTAATTAACAAGCATATACAAGTATGGGCGATATGATTATTACCATCAACCGCGAAAATGGAAGTGGCGGCAGGGAGATAGCCTGCCGACTGGGCGAGATGCTCAATTTTAAGGTGTACGACAAATCCATACTGGAGGCAGTTGTGCAAAAATATAACCTCGGCAAGGAGGAAATCGAGCGTATCAAGGCTCAGAAAACCAACCTCTGGACCGATTTCTGTCAGTTCTACCGTCAGTTTAGCGCTGCGGGCAACAGCTATCAGAACGAGGACCGAAAAATCACCTCGCGCGAGCTCTACTACGCCGAGGCACAGATAATGCGCAATCTGGCCAGTCAGGAGTCGTGCATTATTGTCGGACGGTCGGGTTTCCACGTGTTCAAGGACAACCCCGACGCGCTGAGCATTTTCATCATCGCCGACCGCGAAGCACGTATCAAACGTATTGCCCAGAAAGAGGGCGTTGACGAAAAAACCGCCGCCAAACATATCGAAGCCACCGACGCGGCGCGCGAGACTTTCACCAAAACCTTTGCCGGCACTTCGCGCTACGATGCCAGAAACTACGATATCACCCTCAATGTGAGCCATTTCAGCACCGAAGCCATTGCTGCTTTCCTTGCCGAGAACATCAAACGTAAGATGGCGGCTAAAAAGTAAGGCATAACCTCGCAGTACCCCACGCCGGAGTGGGGGAAGGACAGCTTTCAAAGCCATAGACAATATTCTGCGCAACGAGGCGGAATGCAGCACAGAGCAGAACTCGCGGCTGCTGTTTTTGAAATATTTCGACGACCGCTCTCCCAATGAGATGCAAGCCATGGTGCGGGCACAAGACTGCGACCTTATCTACAAGGACTGGAACCATGGACTGAGTTGATTTCGTTTCAGACTCAAACCGACGGTGTTATAAACACTCGCCAGGAGCCTTTATCATCTTTTGCAATATACCCTTTGTCCAGCATCGTTTGCAACATTTTCTGTATAGCCGAACGGTTAATGCCTATCGTCTTTTGCAGATAGGCGAATGTGGCGGCGGGTTCAATTTGCAATTCACGAAGAAGATTCCCGTATGTTGCGGTACGAAATTTTATTTGCTCACCATCGTACCACCACACATTCTCACTTTTTTCCGAAACAAAGAGAACATCATTTTCAACTTCTTGTGCAATCAGTTGCATCATATATTTGCAAAAAGGACGTATGTTCTTGAGCGAAGCGTGTGCACCCTCGACAGGCATTCTCCCAACAATTATGTCTGCCTGGTGGAGAGCCTCTAAATAATATTGCTTCAAGCGGCTGCGCACGACTATCATAGGCAGATTGTGGCGTAATAAAATATAATTCATCATCAGACGGGCTATACGTCCGTTGCCGTCCTCGAACGGGTGTATGCGTATATATCGGTAATGGAACAGTATGGCAAGTTCCACGGGGTGGAGTTTCCCTTTTTTCTCCTCGTCGTTGTACCAATCCACAAGGTCGGTCATCAGCGACGGGGTTTCTTCGGGCGAAGCATATTCAAAACGGTCGCCGTAGCGGGTGATAACACTGTTGGGACGAGTCTTGTACTGTCCTGCATGTACGGTGTAGCTCGTCTGCACACCTCCGGGAAGATTACGATAAACGGTGTAATCTTCGCGCAGAAGAGTTTTGTGCAAAGTGCGTATAAAGTTCTGTGTAAGAGGTATGTCGCGGAAATTTGCTTCCTCGCTTGCCATACGCAAAGCAACGTTGCTGGCGGCCATATCCTGAACGTCTTTCACATCGGCCTCTCCTATCACCTTGCCGAACAGCAGCAATATTTCAGTCTGTCCGTATGTGAGCGTGTTGCCCTCGATATGGTTGCTGTTGTAGTTGAAATCTATTGTGAACCTCCGGCTCAGACGATTTCTGTCATCTTCCGACAAAGGCTGTATGTTATACCATTTGTCCAAAGCTGTTTTTAATTTCTTGTTATCCATATATTTGTCGATTTACCACCAAATTTAGTGGTAAACTTACCACCAAATTCGGTGCAAAGATACGTTTTTTTTCTGTTGCAAAAGTAATTTTTTTGAAAAAATTATTCCCTCAGCACCCGAGCATTTTCCTTGTCTGCTGATTTTCAGAAATATATATTTTACGCATTTTGTTTGTGCATACGTAAGATTGATTGTTTGGCAATGTTTTCATTGCGACATGCCATCGTATAAATTTGAAATTACGGATGGAAAACCTTAGCGACCTATTAAAATGTCGAATATAGCGTAATAGTTATCATTATGTGTTTTGCTTCGTTTCTCGTTTTTCGCAAAAAAAATCCACTTATTCCACTTTTTTAGCCCCTAAAAACGCCACTTATTCCATTTTTTTCACTTCACGGCTATCGCATCCAGCCTTCCACGCGGTATGTCTTTTCCAAAAGTTTACATTCTTTTTTCGTAGCCTTGTCCCTGTGCCACACCTCTATGCGAGCGGCATAATAGTCGCCCCAATCCCCTTCGTAGATAGTGAAATTCTTTTTGTCCACAACTTTCGAGAATGAGTATGTGCTGTCGATGCTGACGGAGCTTTTTTCCTCAATCCTACCCTCCGACAAGGGAATGTTTTCCGTGGTCTCGTAGCAACGCAGAAACACATCGCCGGCCGGCAGGGCGGTATAATAAAAGTCGTATTGATAAATGCCCCCTTGTCCGTAGTTCCAAATCTGAAGAAATGTCTCCGTGTCGGTACTGTCGACAGTTACCGGACTCTCGACTCCTTCGTCCAAGGGCAGGTCGTATTTCAAACCGTCGGGGATTGGGTGCGCTCTGCCAAAGCCGTCGGGAGCCGACATCGCGAATATCACCCAAAAGAAACCCAGAACAAAAAACACCGTTACGGAAATCAAAAACAAACTTATAAATTTTCGCCATTGTTTGTTGATTAGCAATACAATACAAGCAACGACAATACATATCAGTGTCAATGTCAACAATATAGAAACAATGTATTCGAAAACCGTTTCCACCGTGGTGAACAGCAGGCACAATATAATCATCAAAACCGCTTGCAAAATAGGCAGGACATACCAATATTTTAAAATCAGATTTTTCATCAAATATGTTTTTTGTTATATGCTTGAATTATAATAACAACGCACTGTCTTTTTTTTATTGCCCGATACCTAAAAAATGGTAAGAAAATCCATTCAATCAGAACTGGATTCAGAATTGTCATCCGTAAACATGGGTGGCGGCGGTGGCAGAATCGAATCAAAGTCCTCAACCAAAAAACCGGTAAATGAGTCCTTTCCCAAATACGAATTGAATCTGTCGCGTATATCCAAAAGCGTAATTTCACCACTGATTTTTTTATTGGAATCACCAAGAAGCAAATGTTTTATCAATAAAACATCGATTATTTGTCCAAATACAGACAACTTGTTTTCTATAATACGATTTTCCACTCCAAATCGGGAAGCGAAGTATTCCGTCTGTTCTCGACTGTTTATCAATCTCAAATACAGAGCGGGCATGGGTTCCATATTATATCCGTCAGTATTATTGAACGGATAATAATTCGACTTCAATTCATCTTTCAATTCGTTCAAGCAACCGTTAAATGCATTGTTTTCGGATTCGCTGACTTTGAATTTGTACGTACCTTTAAGTGGTTCCGGAGTTTTGTTCCAGACAATGAAATCACATTTTTCAGAAGGGAAATAGATAGAAACCGTCCACACATCTCCAATTATGCGAATGTTGTATATTAGAGTAACAATATATTTGTCAATATACAGGCAATTGGCAAGTTCAATTGTGTCGAAACACGATGCTGTGGAGATATAATTGTGTTTCTGATAATTACCTGATGCGAGATCACTTTCGAAGTAGTATTTTTCAAAAGACGTATTTATTACTTTATTGCTTTCCGATTCAAAAGACGCGTACTCGTCATTCAAATAAAAAATCGCTCCATTTGTCTCATCGTCAAAATAATAATAAGAATCGTTTGATTCCTTTTTCGAACAACAACAGACAATTGCGGCCCCTATAATTATTGCTGTGATTTTATTAAAAGACATAAATTCTGTTATTTATGGTTAATTGTTCCGTGGTGTCTTTGCAATCTTGAGTGTGTGTGTTATACTTCCCTTCAACACTTTAAACGTAAGTGGCTTGGATTTATTGCTTTGCGGATTGCAAATCCGACAAATCGGGAATATTCTCATTCTCTGCATGATACCTCATTTTTTAGCCTCATTAATCTGCCTTTTGCGAATCATGCAATAAATTTACGTTGTCTGGAATAATGATTTTACAATTATCTTCTATAAGATTACTGCCTAACTCATTTAATAATTTAAACTCAAAATCATTCACATTCATTACACTTTCTATCGGTAGCTTTTTTCGTGATACTTGGATTGGAGTACTCATTGGAAGTTCTTTCCAATCATACGAAACAAAGTAGCTTTCGATTATTATTCCTTTATACACTTTTGAGATAATGGCCTCATGAGAAAAAGTGTAATCTCCTAAAACCGATTCTCCATACACATAACGTTCGAAAAAAACAATATCGAATATTCCACTACGGGTTGCAAATGCACTATCTATAGGAACATCATTTGCTATTAGATAGTTATCAATATTTCCTAGTCTATCTTCAATAAAATTAGATTCTCTACTCGTTTTTGTATAATAAAAATCAGAATTTTGGCAAAATACACAACTTAAAGATAATAATAATGCTATATTTAATAACAAAAGTCCTTTCATTGTCATTTGTGTTTTAGTTGGCTCTCCTTACTGCACGAGATGTATATTCAATACTTAGCCTATTTGGCATCATATTTATAACGAAAACAGGAATGGTTTATTGCTTTGTGGATTGGAAAAATTCCCTTGTAGATTCAACTACGAAGTGCAACACCATGATGCAAAGATAGCAAAAATTTTCTTTTAGGAGTATCAAAGTTCAAAAGTTTTCTGGGGCGGAGGTTG
>CAJOEN010000046.1 GCA_905233475.1 uncultured Bacteroidales bacterium | reverse complement strand
ATGATTTATTAAAAAAATCGTGAATATAACATATTGTATATAAATATATTGAAAAAAATATTGAAAAAAATTTGGTAGATTATATAGTATCTACAAATTAACACACCGGACATTGAGACGATGTGCACATCGTCTATACATCCCACGCACAACCACGTATCGCCGTGGCGTGCCGCTGCTATTTCTATTATACATTGTGCTGTCCACAAATCATCGTCCATTACAGACGTATACCATGCGTCTTTCCCAATCCCCATTCTTTGTACATTCCGGTCGCATTCAATGCGTTCCTACACAGCCCAGCACAACCCCGTATCGCAGTGGCGCGCCGCGTCTCTACAATTAAAAATCAAAAACTCGGCAATTTACCACACAACAAATATTTTTAATATTGGGTGAATCAGTACAAAAGAAATGACATGTAAAGAGGGTAATATGTAACCATTCCTTTCTGTTCGATATTGCACGGAGCAAGCACAATACTTTGCCCAATAATATCGGCAAAAGATTTAATTGCCCCATCCAAAGATGCATGACTGTGGTAGTCGGTTCCCGACTTGACTTCTATGACATCGATTTTTCCATTGTTGGAAATCACAAAGTCAAGTTCCTGACGACTTTTTCTGTCGTAATAATTCAAAGGCAAGCCTTTCGAGGCCAGTGCACATGCTACATGGTTCTCGACCAAAGCCCCTTCGTTAACGCCTATTTCGCCATTCATAACCTGCAATTGAATATTTCTTAATAGCATGCTGCTCATCAGACCGGTATCAACTAGATATAGTTTGAACAAACTGTGGTTTACGGTTGCCTCAAACGGCAATTCAAATGTCTTGGTATTAAAGGAGTAATAAGCCAATCCGGCATCAACTATCCATTGGGTTGGGTTTTCATATTTTCGCCGCGACGCTCCTTTCTCTAAATTTGCCAATACAAAACGTTTGTCCTGCTTGCCAAGCTCAGAAGGTATTGCGTCCAAAATCCTACGAGCTATAATCCTGTCCGAACCGGCATATTTGGCTATGTCGGCACGATAAGTGTTGATAATAGAACGCTGCGCTTTGACAACCTTGTTGTAATCGTCGTTTTCCACAAAAGTTCTAACAACGTCAGGCATGCCACCTACAACAAGATATTGGCGCCACAAACGACTTATTTGCTCGTGGATTGCAGCAGGAACTGTTTTTTTATTTACAAAGCAGTCTTTTATCAAGGCTACAACTTCCATGTCGGTACCTACCGCCCAAAGAAACTCCTCGAAATCGAACGGGAAAACGACAATTTCTTCCTCAAATCCAACAGGATACGATGGAATATCCTTGTAGTTTATCCCTAAAAGAGACCCCGATTCGATGTAATCGTATTTTGCCTCTTCAACCAAAAACTTAATGGCGGTACGTGCGTTAGGACACTCTTGTATTTCATCAAAGAATACAAGTGTCTCTCCTTCAACAAAAGGGCCGAGCCCCATCGCCGATAGCCCTAAAATGATTGAACGTGTGTCAAGGGCACCGTCAAAAGCACCTTTTGCCGCAGGTGTCTTCAGAAAATTTACTTCAACAAAATTTTTGTAGTTTTGAGCAGCGAACATTCTTACAGCCGTTGTTTTTCCGACCTGTCTGGCACCATTCAATAGGAGTGCACGATGTTTCGGCGTGTTTTTCCACTCCGTAAGATGCTGTATTACTTTTCTTTGAAACATATAGTATTAATTATATCAGAATGCAAATATACAACTTTTTTCACATATTTGAAATATTTTTTTACAACTTTTTGCAGGTATTTTAATCACTTTTTTACAACTTTTTGCAGGTGTTTTAGCCACTATTTTGCAACTTTTTACAAGTGAAATTATGCTTTTTTTACAACTTTTTGCAACATCAATTCTACAACAAAATAACATCTACGATTGGAGACGTTGTTTACTGGGAAGGCTTATAAATCCTTCGCCAAAAGTCGAAGAGGCGGAGAAGAAAGCTTGATGGGATTTTCTCTTTTTAAGAAAGAGGTGAAAAAGTTGATACCCGTATGTCTAGAAAAAATCGTATATTTGCAAAAAAATAAAAAATTAAATTTTATGGTAAAAAAGATACAATTTTTATTGTTGGCAATTGCCGTAACAATTTGTGGCACGGCAATGGCACAAAAGAAAGCAGAAACTATAAACGGATTGGCTAAGGTTAAAAATGGCCGTACAAAGACGGTTAAACCAGCGCAAAAGAAGTCTCTTTTTACAAAAGCCACAACATTATTCAGCGAGGATTTTTCCACAGGATTGCCCGCCACGTGGACAATTTTTGATGCTGACGGCGACGGATTTAACTGGGATTACGACTCTATATACGAGGCTATGGTATCGTACTCTTTCGATACAGCTTCGAGGAATGCCTTGAATCCGAACAACTTTCTCATAACGCCCACTATAAATATCCCTAATACAGGTGCAATGCTCTCGTTCTCAGTGTTTTCGCTCGATGATTTTTATAGCGAAGAGCATTATTCCGTAAGAATTTCTATTTCTGGCAGCGCCGATGTCGATTCGTTTTACGTGAATCTTCTTACCGACACGCTGGGGAGCGATATACCAACCACAAAAAAGGTATCGCTTATGCAGTTTGCCGGACAAACGGTGCGTCTTGCCTTTGTGCACCATGATTCGGTTAACCTGTGGGCAATGGCTGTGGACGATGTTGAAATTATTGTCCCGGACTCGGTGGATGTAGCCGTAAGTGAAACAGACATACTTAATTACATGTCTGCCGATACGAATTTAATCATCAATGCTACAATTGACAATTTGGGATTTACAGCAATAAACAATCTCAACGTTTATTGCGATGTCGATGGTAGTGTAACAAGCACTACAATTGCTTCACTTCCAATGTTTCAGTCGGATGTGGTTAGTTTTTCCGGTCTTAATTTTTCCACTCTTGGAAGTCATAACGTTAAGATATATGTTTCCGTCCCCGATGACAGCGACACCGCCAACGATACTATAAGCGAGGTAATTACTGTTTTGCCTGACGCTTCGCTTGCATGGGATTTCGAAGGCAGTACCCAAATGCCTGCCGGCTTTGCCACAGCGGCATACGACGGTGCTACCGCATATAGCGATGACATTTTCCCAAACAACGAACCTTGGGTTGTATCAGACATTTCCAATCAAATAAATTATGGAGAATTGCCGATGGGTTTGGATGGCGGTGCCAATGTCGCCGTAGCTCAAAGCTGGTTCGACGAGAATGATTCTTGGTATAAATCGAATTATCCTGCCAACCGTTGGATGGTAACTCCGAAAATCATTCTTACATCGGGTAATTTCCTGATGTGGGATGCCATTTCGTGGGAAAACGAGTTCCCTGAGGACTATAGAATACGCGTATCCACAACCAATACCGACACAGCCTTGTTTGCCACTGTATTTACACAAATAGCTGAAAACGGCAATAAATGGCAACGTCGTGCTGTGGATTTGTCGGCATACGCAGGACAGTCGATATACATAGCTTTCCAGCTTATTTCTGATGACCAAAACATGCTTGTCATCGATAATATCAAAATTATGGGTAACGCAACCGTATCGACGGAGGGCATACACAGTGTTCAAAACGGAGAAATTAGCGTTTATCCTAACCCCACAACAGGCAAAATCGCCATTGGCACTGACGGAGTTGTGAACTCTGTTGAGATTTTTGATGTTACAGGACGTGTGGTGTTGTCCCAAAACGGTAACGTTAAAACTCTGAATATCAGTTCTTTGGCCGACGGTGTTTACACCATGCGCGTTGTTTCAGACAATGGAGTTGCACTTAAACGTGTGATAAAGAAATAGTTACGCTTCCGAAATAGAAGAAAAACACAAGTCCTCGTGCAAAAGTACACGGGGACTTGTTTTGTAAATGCTTGTGCCGTCAGCGATTGTCCTAATAGCCGCTTTTTTACAATCGGTAATTTCTAAAAATGTTCCAAACAAATGACATATTCGATATACTAAAACGCTTTTTTTCGCGTTTGCATTTCGGAATACGGTTAAAAAAACAGATCACCATGAAAGAACTTATTTTTGCTACCAACAACAAACACAAATTGTCGGAGGTCAGGCCTTTGCTCGAGGGCAAAGTGCTGATACATAGCTTGTCGGAACTCGGACTTGAGGGTGATATTCCCGAAACAGCCGAAACTCTTGAAGGCAACGCTCTGCAGAAAGCCGAATGGGTTTATCAACGCACAGGCCGCGATTGTTTTGCCGACGACACCGGCTTGGAGGTAGATGCCCTTGGCGGTGCTCCGGGCGTTTATTCGGCACGCTATGCTGGCGAAGGTTGTTCTTTCGATGATAATATGGACAAACTGCTCGCGGCCTTGGAAGGAGAGGAGAACCGCAAAGCCCGTTTCCGCACCGTGATATGCCTTATCGAAAATGGTGAGAAACATTATTTCGAAGGTGTAGTGGAAGGAACAATACTCGCTACCAAACACGGTACGGGAGGTTTCGGCTACGACCCAATTTTCCAACCCATCGACTCCGATGTGCCGTTTGCCGAAATGGATATGCGGCAGAAAAACCTCATAAGCCATCGCGGTAGAGCTATGGCCAAGCTGATAGAATACCTGAAAAGATAAGCCATGCCCGAAAAACAGAGACTTACGGAGATATACCCTACCGAGATACTGCAAAGTGGCTCCTCCACAAACTCGTATATAATTGTGATGTACGAGCCTGCCACAAAAACAAGCATTCCCATACTCATAGGCGAACATGAGGCGCAGGCTATAATACTTGCAAAAGAAAATATCGAAATGCGCAGGCCTCTTACACACAGACTTTTATGTAATATCTGCAACGAGTTTTCTCTCGAAATAGAACGTGTGGTTATCGACAAATTCAGCGAAGGCATATTTTACACCACCATATACATGTCCGACGGCATAGGCAGTCCGCACCACATCGACAGCCGCGCTTCCGACGCCATAGCCATAGCGCTCACGGTAAACGCACCAATTTTCATGACTACTGACGTTTTGGCCGAAACAGGTATACAAAATACTGATATGGAGACTTTTATGGATATGGACGACGAGCAGGATTACCAGCCTGCTGTGGAGGAACTTGAGGAACAACTCCAGCAGCTGCTCGAAGATGAGGAATACGAAAAAGCTGCCGAAATACAACGTCAGATAGAGAAGCTGAAAGGCAATGGTAACTAAAAGCCACTCCCCCAAATCATTCTCTCCGCTTTACTTTTTTGGCACACTTTTTGCATTGCCGTATTATGTGTTGTTTCGGGAGAAGCAAGAAAATGACTAACTACGGTTGTAATATAATGAATTTGCCAGAATTAAACTTTCCACGGTACCAATTTTCGGTACGTAAGGCTTTAAACCGTGCCGAGATTTTCGACACTGTACGGAAAAAATATGTGGCGCTCACACCCGAAGAGTGGGTGAGGCAACACGTAGTTCATTATCTGCACCACAATCTCGGCTATCCTTTGGAACTTATGCGGGTGGAAGGAAGCATAGTGTTTAACTCCATGCCAAAACGTTGCGACATAATTGTTTACAACAACGCCATGAAGCCACTGCTTTTGGTGGAATGCAAAAAAACTACGGTGGGCATTCAGCAGAAAACTTTCGATCAGGCGAATTTGTACAACTTGGTTCTGGAAGTTCCCTATATATTGATAACCAATGGTCTGCAACATAGCTGCTTTTCGCTGGACAAATCGGAGGGCAAGGTTGTCTATCACACTCGGCTGCCCGATTGGAACACTTTGCGGAACAGCCAGTAACGGATGTTTGCGGAACCAATAGGAAACAAAATTGTAAAAAATACGTATCTATAGAATGTTTTTTTGTCAAAACTAATAAAAACTAATAAACGCTGATGAACGACGACTTGATACAGGGTTTTGAGAACATGTTTAATGACATGCTGGAAGCCAAAGCCGAATTTATACCGATAATAAGCGAATCCGATGAGGAATTACTCCTGAGCGGCGATGCCCCACAAGACATAGCCATACTTCCTTTGCGAGGGAACGTGCTTTTTCCGGGCGTGGTTATGCCGGTAACGGCAAGCCGCAGAAAATCCAAGCAACTGCTTAAATTTGTTGGCAAATCGCAAATGCCGATAGGCGTTGTGGCACAAATCAACGATGCCGACGAGCCCACAGGCGACGACTTGCATAAAATAGGCACTTTGGCCAACGTAATTAAAGTCCTTAATATGCCTGACGGCAGTATGATGGCAATATTGCAAGGTGTTAAACGCTTTAAAATCAATAGTATATCGCAGGAGACCCCGTTTTTTACTGCCAATGTGTCATATCTGCCAGAATCCAAAATGCCACCTCGGGGTAAAGTGTTCAAAAGCCAGTTGGAATCGCTTCGCACACTCTACGACCAACTTATAAAACAGACACAACACATTCCCAACGAGGCAAGTTTTGCCATACGCAACATCGAAAGTCCGCGCATATTGATAAATTTCATAGCCTCGCACCTCGACATAACTCTGCCAGAGAAACAGATGTTTCTCGAGATAGATGAGTTTGTTGTCCGTGCCAACAAGATTTATGAACTCATCACCCGCGAACTCAACGCCGCCGAAGTGCGCAACGAAATACGCGAGCGTGTGCATAACTCAATGGACAAACAACAACGCGACTATATTCTTAACCAGCAACTTAGAACCATTCAGGAAGAACTTGGCGAAGTGCCGGGCGAACAGGAGATATACAAACTCGAACAGCGTGCAAAAGCCAAGAAATGGGACAGCAGTGTGGCCGAGGTTTTCGTAAACGAATTACACAAGTTGCGCCACTGTCAGCCGCAGTCGCCCGACTACTCTATACAGCTCAACTACCTGAACCTTATGCTCGATTTACCGTGGAACGAGTTCTCAAAAGACAATCTCGACCTCAACCACGCGCGCAAAGTCCTCGACAAAGACCACTACGGTCTCGAAAAGATAAAAGAGCGTATAATAGAGTACCTCGCGGTGCTGAAACTAAAGGGTGATATGAAATCGCCGATACTGTGCTTGGTTGGCCCTCCGGGTGTAGGAAAAACCTCGTTGGGACGCTCCATTGCCTCGGCAATCGACCGCAAATATATACGCGTGGCTCTTGGTGGCTTGCACGACGAAGCCGAGATACGTGGCCACCGACGCACATATATCGGTGCCATGCCCGGACGCATATTGCAGAGTATCAAAAAGGCAGGCACCTCCAACCCCGTATTTGTACTCGACGAGATAGATAAGGTTACGGGAATGACAAACAACGGCGACCCATCGTCGGCATTGCTTGAAGTGCTTGACCCTGAGCAGAATACCGCTTTTCACGACAACTACCTCGATATAGACTACGACCTGTCCAATGTTATGTTCATTGCTACGGCAAACACCCTTTCCACCATTCAGCCGGCGTTGCTCGACCGCATGGAGGTTATAGATATTTCGGGTTACATAATGGAGGAAAAAAAGGAAATTGCCAAAAAGCACCTCATTCCCAAACAGATGGCCGAACACGGGTTGAAAAAGTCGCAACTTGCGTTCACACCCGCCCTTGTGGGCGATATTATCAGCAACTACACTCGCGAATCGGGAGTGCGGCAACTCGAAAAATCCATAGCTAAGATAATACGCTACAACGCCGTTAGGATAGTGCAGGGCGAGGACGTGGAAAAAACAGTGAAGAGCTCCTCGTTGAAAGACATCCTCGGATTGCCCATACATCGTAGCGAGGAACGTACTTCCGACAGCGTTGGAGTGGTTACGGGCTTGGCATGGACAAGCGTCGGCGGCGAGATACTTTTTATAGAATCGTCGTTGAGCAAAGGCAAAGGCAATCTCACAATGACCGGCAATTTGGGCGATGTAATGAAAGAGTCGGCCACATTGGCCTACGAGTATGTGAAAGCCAAAGCCGATGAACTCGGCATAGACTCTGATATGTTCGACACACACAATGTGCATATACATGTGCCCGAGGGCGCAACTCCAAAGGACGGCCCGTCGGCGGGAATAACCATTTTCACAGCCTTGGTATCGGTGTTTACACATCGCAAAGTGCGTTCCTCGTTCGCCCTTACGGGCGAGATTACACTGCGCGGACAGGTTATGCCTGTGGGCGGAATAAAAGAGAAAATCCTTGCCGCCAAGCGTGCCAAAATAACCGACATAATTTTGTGCGCTGAAAACCGTCGCGACATCGAGGATATTGCCGAGGAATACGTCAAAGGACTTACATTCCATTATGTTAGCAATGTGAACGAGGTTGTACCGTTGATACTTCTGTAAAAAACAGTTATACAATGATATATTCGATGAAAAAAAACGGGACGGTTGTATTAAGGATACTGGCAATTGCTTTGGTAATGCTGTGGGTTTCGACAGTTTCGGCACAAGTTACCAAAAAAGCCGATAAGCAGTTTGCCAAAGGCAGGTATTCCCAAGCACTCTACCAATATACAAAGGTGCTGAAAAACTCAAAACTTAATGTGGCAACCAAGTCGGAAATCTATTGCAAAATGGCTAAATGCTATATGGCAATGGATTACTACAAGCCAGCACGTCAATGTTTTGAAAAGGTGATGGTTCTTAATCCCGAATATATCAACAATTTTCCTATCTATACGGAAATACTACGCTGCAACGGACGTTATCTTGAAGCCTTGTCGTATTATTACAAATATAACAGCGATGTGGACGACACGGCTACTTTCAGTAAACAATATTCCGCCCTGTCGTATCCGATTGTGAACAATTACTGCAATCCATTTGTTTCTGTTTTTGGACAATATGCCGTAAACACTTTTGGCAAAAAACGTGGACTGCAGTTCTACGATGGCAAACTATACTATTCAACAACCGGCTACATGCTCGACCCAACTTCATCGGATTACGATGAGCTTACGGCGCTATATAATGTTTTCAAATCCGATGTAAAGAATAATGTCATTACCAACTCTCAGCCCGAAAGCGGTGTTTTGCCGTTTTCTGATGATAATGTATTGGCTTTTGCTGTGCAGCCGGGTACAAACACTTTGTATTTTGTTGCCGAAAGCCGTGGTCGTAAAAGGCTTTATTATTCGCAATACAAAGATAGTTCTTATTCCAAAATTAGTGGAGTGAAAATAGGAAAGGAGAGATTGCCCGTTGAATCACTGACTTTTACGTCCGATGGTGCAAAAATGTTTTTTTCGGCAGACATGGCCGGTGGCGTTGGTGGTAAGGATCTGTGGTACAGTGAGCTATCCAATGGCGAATGGCAGAAACCAGTCAATATGGGAACGGAGATAAACACCAGTGGCGATGAGATAACGCCTTTCGTTTTTAATAACACACTCTTTTTCTCCTCCAACGGTCAGGTCGAGAACTACGGCGGTTTCGACATATACAGCGTCTTTGTTGGTGATACGTCGGTTGGCAAGGTGTGTAATCTGAAAATGCCATATAACTCTTGTGCCGATGATTTTTCCCTTGTGGTTAATCCCGACAAAAGTGGTGGCTTTTTTGTAAGCAACCGCGACACGTCAATACTTGACGACAAGATATACGGTTTCGCGCAATTGCCTGATTTTACAATGTATAGGGGATTTATTACCGACAAGGCAGGACGCTTTCTTGACAATGTGAACATTACACTCGCCGATAGCGCTACGGGAAAAACCGTTCATATCTTCAAAAGCGGAAAAAAAGGAGAATTCGGTTTCTTTTTGGAAAATAGCAAATCCTATCGTATTGAGTTCGAGAAAGATAATTATTTCCCCTTGGGGATTGGATTTCATGGTGGACAGCACGACGAAATTGCTCTAGAAAACATTACAATGGAAATGGCAAAAGTAATACTTGACGGCTTTGAACTGAACAAGGCTTACAAGATAGAGGGCGTTTTTCACCAAACAGCTGATGTTGAGGTGTGTAACACAGCCATACTGTCGTCGGTAACGACTTTCCTTAAGGACAATCCGCACCTTAACCTATATGTACATCTGTTCGGCTACATATCGTCCGAAGAGGATTTCAACGAGGTTCTGAACCAAAAGCGTCTCGAAAATCTAACGGCTTTCCTTAAGGAGCACGGCGTGGCGAGCAACCGCGTGCGTTACGAGTCTTATGAAAACCTTTTGCCCGTCGATTTTCCGGTATCAGACATTTCGGTGGACAATACGTACCTGCTCTATTTTGTAATATCGCCGAAAAATGGTACTACAGTGTTCCCAAAAACAGAAAAATACCGTCGGCGTTAGTGGCAAAATTGCCCTGATTGCATGGATTGAGCAAGAAAAAATAGCTCCTTAAAATATTATAAATAAATCTTTTGGGATTTTTTTTGCGGATTGTACGAAAAAAAATTTTGACAGAAGTAAAAAAAAACGTACTTTTGCAAACGATTTTAAACGATAAAAGTTCGGGGTGTGGCGCAGTTGGCTAGCGCACTTGCATGGGGTGCAAGGGGTCGAAAGTTCGAGTCTTTTCACCCCGACTTTTTTTATATAGAGACTCCTTCCACAGAACTTCATTTTCTATTATTGGTGTCCGAGAAAACTTTTGAAAAACCTCATAAAAGTATATGTAGTAAGCAAATAAATAGACGGTCTTATCTGAGGGGCTTGCTTTTTCAAA
>CAJOEN010000045.1 GCA_905233475.1 uncultured Bacteroidales bacterium | reverse complement strand
ATTCCACGAGAAGCTACCGTGTGGGAAACCGTAAACGTAAGCCCTGCGATAAACGGTATCGTAGCAGCCTTCAGCACTTTTTATATCACAACGGAAGAGGAAACTGCCTACCTCGCTGTATGTGTGTGTTGGGGTGTTGTTGTTGTAGGTATAAGCACCGTCGCCCCAGCTCCAACTGTAGGTGTTGGTTGAACTTAAGGGATTTACGTCGATAATGCTCATTGTATAAGGCACGCACGATTCGTAAGCCTGAGGTTCGAATATGGGCAGGGGTACGGTATCCACATCTACGTGGAAAGAGAGATTCGTTTCGCAGCCCAGCTGGTCAAAAACACGTACTCTATAGGTTGTAGAGTCGGATGGATACACATCAATGCTACGTGTGGTGGCACCAGTGCTCCATTGGAAGCGGTTGGCGGTATTGCCATCCACTTGGATATGGGCACGGGTGTTTATACACACTATAGAATCTCCCGAGATAGTTGGTGCTATTGGAGGGTTGAAAGTTACAGTATAATAGGATGTATCGGAGCAGTTTCCCTCGGCTATGCTTGATATTAGCATTATTCTGTATGTTCCATGTGTCCGGTACGAGTGCCGTCCGGGATTTTCCAAACGCGAGTATGTGCCATCGCCGAAATCCCAATAGAAAGTCTCGCATGGACCCAAATTGTTGATGGTGTCCTGTCGGTTTGTTGAAGTAAAACTTCGATTTCTTACATCCAAATTATATTGGCAGTTTACAGTGTCTATACTTGCTGTGAACTTTGAGTGAGGGAAACGTGGTATAGCTATTGTAGAAAGTGTGAATTTGCAGTTCGAGTCTTCGATAAACGACACATCGCAATAGTATGTTACACTGTCGAGAGTTATACTAATGGTACGATCCCTTGATAAGGTGCGGCGTGGATTAGTGGCTGAGTACCAACGGTAGTTAAAGCCGGCGGGAGCCGATAATCGCATGGTATCAACGCCTTTCTCGCTACATGTGTTTGCTGATAGGCGTGCTTTGGAGCAACTGAGGGTATAATAAGCGTAGCCACTGTGATCCGAAGCTCCTGCACCGCAGGCAAAAGAAGATAGGCGTATGTATATTGTCTGTCCGTGATAAGGCGACAAATCCACACCGACGGGTGTCCAATCTTTCCAGTACCAATTGTCGGCCATTCCCCTATGCCATCCCGTAAGTGGGTTGCCTACTTGCTGTGCGGCATCGCCGGAGTTGAAGTCGGCTTGTCCGCATGAAGCTGATATTGGTTGGCGTTGTGAGTTAAGTATCTGCAACACAAAACGGGGCTGCTGGTTGGCCGAGTGCCCTGGGTTGTAGAACACGCAAGCGTATTGCAACAACATCACGTCCGAAATGGCTGTGTCCACATTCCAGCGATATTCTATGCCTTGGCAAAGGTACGAGCCGGTTTTTGTTCCAAGGCGTACCGATGCACATGCTGATGGCGGAACGGTGGAAAGCTGCCGTCCCGAACAAATGTCGAGTTCTGTGGGGTCGTTATGCACAACGTGGCGTGTGTTTTGGCTATAATCCGTGGGACCGCCGGAGTTAATCACTCCACGATTAGCCCAAGGTCCGGGGTAAGAAGCCGTATAATTGTTGTAGTTGTTGGAAGTGCCGTAATAGCACTGCACGTTTGGTCCGGTAAGATCGGTAAAGTCTATGCATTGCGAATTCTGCGAGCAGTAACGCACATGCACACGGGAGCTGTGTTTGCTGGTGTCGTTGCCGTTGCAAATTGCCCGTACCATAAAGTCGTAGGTAACATCGTCTTGCAAACCGCAGATGGTGTCCGGGTTCGAGGTGGTGTATCTTTTAGTACCTGTGCCGGGTGTAAATCCGTATTGTCCATATTCTACAATCCAGCCTATGGGTTGTGGGGTGGCGTAGTCTATCCATCTCAGTGATACGCATCCGCTGCCGAGGTCGGTTTTGGTAAGCGCCATTGGTTGCGGGCAGCTCACAGGTGTTATGCAAATATTGTCCACAGCTGCAGGAGGTTGATATTCTGTTTGAGAACTTGAGTTGTTGTACCAGAAGAATACAAGGTAGTAATCCTGTGTGGTTTGTACACGCACCAAGGGGTTGCTGTACGATTGCCAAGTGGATTGTCCGCATTGTGCTGTTCCACCATCCACGGCTATGGCTCCGTTGGGTACTCCGGTTGCCGAAAGTCCCGAATATGTTGTGCCACCGGTAAACGTTGTGGTTGCCGGTATAAGAAACGCCCTCATATAGCTGGAATAGCTTGAACCGCTCTGATAACCTTTTGCCACCCAGTCGTAGCTTACCTCGTATATGCCGGCAGGTATGTGAATTCGCCTGAAAGCGTAGGAACTTGCGGTTGTTCCGCTGAATATATGTGTTATGCCACCGTCGTTGGAGATGTACAAACTGTACAAACCTCCGCTCTGTGTGGCATTGTTTATTGTCCATTTGTTTGGGTCTGAATTGGCGTACCTCCAATATGCACGTTCAACTTGATTCTCGAAATCGCAACAGTAGGGTACCGAATCAGTGGCCGTTTGGGCTTTCAATGCCATAGGCAATAGTAATATAATTATCAGAAGTACCTCTTTTAAAATTCTTGACTTAGTGTTGGCTGTTTTCATTTCTATGATCATTTTTTTCCGTGTTGGATTGTTTGTTTGTTATTAAAAATGCTCCTCGATAAGTATTCTATTATTATGCAATACAATACTTTAGTCTTTTGTCGAAATGTTTCTTGCAATCCGACAAAATCGCTACAAAGATACGCATTTTTTTCAAGTTTTCAAACATTTTGTTCATTTTTTTGTCAATCATTCTAAGATTAACTTCGCACAATGGAATTGCTTTGTGGTTTTAGACACGCTTTGCCTGTGATTTGCGACAGTGTGTTTAGTATGGAACTTCGTCATGATTTTATTTCAAGAGTTCAATTGTTCCATTGCGCAACCGACAATAATTTGTATGGACTCAATAACCTCACATGCTAATGTGAGGTATATCAGGCAAATAAAGAACAGGCGTGTCGGAGACACGCGCTCTCAAACGAATAAATAGAAGTCCCCATATTTGATTCAGGCACTGAAAAAAGTGAAGAAAAATACCTTTAATTTGTACTATATGCAAATTTGGCGCTGAGAAAAAGTACCGGTTCTTATGCTGTGTGAAGAAAATGTTTTATTTGTTATATTATTAACAATCAGCGAAATGCGTGGGGTGTTGCTACGAAAAGTGAGAAAAAATTTGTAAAGACAAAAAAAAATCGTACTTTTGCAAACACATTTTTTATGGTGTAATGTCCAATGGTGTAATGGTAGCACTACAGATTTTGGTTCTGCCTGTCTAGGTTCGAATCCTGGTTGGACAACGAAACGCAACTGATTCTAAAAAGTTGCGTTTTTTTATTACAGTAACAGGTAACAGGCTCGATACATGAAAAAGTTGGTGATTTTTGATTTGGACGGCACCCTTGTAAACACCATAGCCGATTTGGCCTACAGTGTAAATATTGCCCTGCACGCAAAGGGTTTTCCTATGCACGACTACGACAAATTCCCATATTTTGTGGGCAACGGCATATACAAGCTAATTGAGCGTGCTTTGCCCGAGGACAGTCGGGATAGCGAAACAATACAGTCCGTAAAAGCAGTGTTCTTGGAGCATTATATGTACCACAACACCGACAAAAGTACCGTTTACATCGGCATACAGGAGCTGTTGCAGGCACTTAACGAAAAAGGCGTATGTATTGCGGTGGCTTCCAACAAGGTACATGTGGCCACTGTGTCGATGGTGCGTCATTTCTTCCCCTCGGTGCCATTTGCCTGTGTGTTTGGCCAGCGCGACGGCGTGCCCACCAAACCCGACCCGACCATTGTTTACGACATACTTGAAAATGTTGGTGTCCTAACCTCAGAAACACTTTATGTCGGCGATTCCGGTGTGGATATGCAAACGGCTCATAATGCGGGAATTACCGCAGTGGGTGTAACTTGGGGGTTACGACCGGCCTCGGAACTGAAACGGTATAATGCCGATATAATAATAAACTCGCCTCCGGAACTGCTTGTGTATTTGTAATTATTTCTGTATCAATGCTTCATGAATTTCATTCAAGGAAATGTCATCGGCGTTGAATTTTAAGTCGGCAAGTTCATAGTACGGGCTACGTTCCTTCATTTGTTTGGTTACCAAGTCCTGCGCTTCGTCGTGAGAGAGGTTTTCCAGCAAAGGCCGCGCTTTTTTTGATTTTACCCTACGGCTCATAATAAGATTGGGGGTGGCCTCAAGATAAATAGACACCCCGTTTTGTTTTATAAAAGCCATATTGTCCGAAAAGCACGGCGTGCCGCCGCCCGTTGATATTACGCAGTTGTGGTACTGTATGGTGGACAGCAGCACCTCTCGTTCCAACTTGCGGAAAGCGGCCTCATCGTAGCGGTGGAGAAAATCTTTGATTGTGATTTGGTAACGGGTCTCGAAAAGACTGTCGGTATCAACAAACTCATAATCCAAGCGTTTGGCTAACTTGCGTCCCAGCGTTGATTTCCCGCTGTACATATATCCCAGTATGTAAACTCTCATAACCTTTTTTTGCTTAATATTGCCAAATGCCGCGTTTTATGCTGCTTATAAAAAGGCAAAATTTAATATCCCACATCCACGGGCGTGGAAAATTGCCCGTATTGGCTATGCAAAAATACATTTTTTTTCAAAAAGGAAAAAAATATCATTTATTTTTTGTAAATTTGCAACAATTTTTATGGGCGAATATTGGCTGAAAAAACTGTACTATGATTTCTTATGTATGCAGTTGCAAAGGCTTGGTGTTTGTTCGATGTGTAAATAATAAAAATACCCCAAAACTATGAGAAAACACTTTTTTATATTTGGCATTGTTGCCACAATGTTTGTGAACATCGCTTTCGCGCAAATTGCAGACATCAACGTTATGGAAAAGAAAGGTACTGTTCTTTCAAAAGATTTTGACATCAATTTTATAGGTTGCGACGGCCAGCAAAGCATTTTTGTGCAAAACACAGCTCTGTTTAGAATCGGCAGTGGCAAAAGATTGGGCAACAAAAAAGTCCTTGTGAGTTACGACATGAACCAAGAAGAGCTTGCAAGGGTGTTACTGATCGAGAATGAGTCGAATTTGAAATGCTATGGCGGATACCTCAACGGCAAAAATGTGGACTTGCTTATGGTTGAAAAGAAAGATTACAACATGCGTGTGTACCGCGACCGTCGCGATTTCCGCTCATTAGAACCCAAAGGCGCGCAACAGGTGCTGGCCGAATTCAGTGGCTCCAAAGGCGACGACCTTATGTTTCTTTGTAAAACCTCTCCCGACGGCAATCTGCTTGCCGGACTTTACGTGGTGGACAGGGAGAACCAAAACACCGAACTGCAGGTGGCACTTTACAACAAGGAACTTGATGAGTATTGGAAAATGGACTCCCGTTGCCGCGGCCTCAGTTTTATGCACGTTACCGACAGCGGCGAGGTGCTACTTGGAGCCAATACCGAAGATGGGAAATTCAGGGTTTTTGTAATAGACGGTGAAAACGAAGAAATGTACGATTTTGACATAAATACAGATAACCTTTCCGACGTAATGGTGACCGACTACGCCGATGGCAAAATATTTATTGCCGCCACACACTCCAACAAAGACAATTCCAACAGTACAATCTCACAAGCCGATTACATAATGGCTATATGCTATAACACTCGCAACCATGACGTTACAACCGACAAGCACTTCTTTACCAAAGAGGAATGCAACCGCATGGACAACGAAAATGACGAGAAAAAGATAAGAAAAGACGATTTCCGTATCAATTATTTGTGCACCAAACAAACACTGCCCGACAAAGACGGCTGCTACGCCATGTTCGACCAGTCGTGGATTAAGGCTGTAAATAATGTCCCGTCGGAGTACAACCGCTGGGGCATGATGGTGGCTCGCATTAACAGAAACGGCAAGTTCGAATGGGTGAAAATTGTGCGCATAGCCAACAGTTGCGACTACATTAGCCGTACCTTGATAGGCTACAGATGGATACCCACCGACAAAGGCATACTTTTGGTATGGGCTGCAAACGAGAAAAACGAAAGTATTCCTGAAGAGAAACAGATTAAAAGCCTTTATGTATGTAACAAAAAAGTGAATATCAATATGTTGCGAATGGATTCCCGAGGCAACGAAACTCGACAGATTTACCCGCTCGACTCACGATATGGTTTGGTGGGTTTTCCGCACTATTTTGGCGACAACCAGTATTTGCTGCTGATTTCGGGTGCTTTTAAAGGTGTTTTTGCAACAATGAAACTGAAATAAACTATGAGAGCAACATCGTTTGTATTTGTCGCTACGCTCGCCCTTGGCCTTTCGGTATCGGCACAGATAAGCAGTTACGGTAGGGTGCCCGACGACCTCAAGAGGAGTGCCGAAGAGTTGTACGAGGCCAGTATTGCGCAAGCCGAAGCCTATTTGGGGCACAAGGCTTACGATAAACATAAAATTATTCAGGCATCGTACCATATAAGTAAGATAATGTCGTGTGGACGTGTTGTTTATGGCGACCATATCAGCCTTATGGCGAGCCGCATTGCCGACACACTGCTTAAAGACTTCCCTACACTTCGCAAGGAGTTGCGGTTCTACACCGTGAAAAGTCCGGAGGTAAATGCCTTTGCTACGGGCAACGGTATGATATTCATAAACGCAGGTCTTGTGGCTCAGGTCGAAAACGAGGCTCAGCTGGCCTTTGTGATAAGCCACGAAATCGTCCACTACTTCCGTCACCATGCCCTTGAGAAAATTATGCGCAAAGAACGCATAACCTCCGAAGAGGACGAACAAAACGAGTTAAAAGAATTTCTACGTACCCACGGCCGTAGCCGCGAGATGGAGAACGAAGCCGACTCCCTCGGTTTGGCAATGTTTTACCTCAAAAGCGGATACGACAAAGCCGTGAGCGAAGGCATCTTCGACGTGTTGCAGTACAGTTTGCAGCCTTTCGATGAAATTCTGTTCGACACCACGTTTTTCGACACTCCAAACTACCCCATACGCGGCTGTTGGCTCGACAAAGTAGCCGGAATTACAAGTCGCGACAATTACGACGACAGCCGTAGTACACACCCCAACATTTTTTCGCGGCGAGGTAAATGCGGCGAGGCTCTGAAAGAACATTTTGG
Organism: uncultured Bacteroidales bacterium; assembly: GCA_905233475.1. Classification (GTDB taxonomy): domain Bacteria; phylum Bacteroidota; class Bacteroidia; order Bacteroidales; family P3; genus UBA1219. The sequence continues at coordinate 6,632 of CAJOEN010000045.1, read as the reverse complement.
CCAGCGGAAATTTATTGTAACCACCGAAACCGAATTCAGACAAATACAGTTTATGGCTCGTGTGGAGTGCATACGGCAGGAGATTTTTTCGGGTGACTACCCCAAGGCTTTCTACAACGCTTGGGTGATGTTGCGTGAAAATCCCGATAATGAAATGCTCAACCAAATGCTTGTACACTCGATATACAGTGTGGCCATGTTCAAAAACAATAGCGGAACCAACTCTATGACAGGTGATTATAGGGATATTGAGGGCGAAAGCCAGCAGGTGTACTACGCCCTGAGGCTTATGACTCCCGAACAGGCCACCGTCGCGGCATTGAACCTTGCCTGGCGTGCGCATAAACGTTTTCCCGAAAACGCCTCCATTCTGAGTATGTGCCACGACCTTATGTGCGGGCTTCGCTCTTCTCACAAAATGTCGTTTGCCGATTTTCGTAACACTCCGCAACAACAGCCACAAGCCGACACTTTGCATACCGACAACAGCCGTCTTACCAAATACGAACGCATAAAACATAAAAAACAGTCGCAAATCCCCGCAAACTCCCTGCAATATGCCTTTGCCGACCTTCTGGCGAGCGACACCGCTTTCACTACAGATATGAAAAAACATCTTGCAGAACAAATTTTTGTGCAAAAGGAAAAAACTGACGACTCGTTGAAGAATTCCCCGTCGATTATTGTCGGCAACTCACAATATATCGTTTACAACAGCGACGAAAACACCCTCAAAGAGGAAAAATGCATGGAGCGTGAGCAATACCTCAACAAACAGATAATGAGGCTGAACAAAAAATTCGGTTATCGTACAGCCGATTTCACTGGTAGCGGTATATGCAATATGCAAGATGCCGACCAGTACAACGAATTTGTCACCCTCAACGAGTGGTTGAGAGAGTTCTGGCAAACCAAAGGACTTTTTACCAAACAGCAGTTGTCGCAATCGCAGATGGACGCTTTGACGGAACATTACGGCACATCCACCGTTTCGCTGGTAAACGTTGTGAATGCCGAGAATATAGCACACGATAACTCGCTGACAAAGATGATTTTACTTCCGTTGATACCATACGTAATATACGAACAGGCGGCAAATCGGGAGAAGACCGCCTTTTCCACGATTTTTGTTGATGCTTCCAACGGGAAAATCATATCGCGAAAACTGTACTCCTACACCCTCGCGGACCACAAAGGGCTTATCGACGCAATGTTATACAGCGGATACGCCTCCGCCAACGGGAAAAAGGCGGTAGGGTGCCTTGGACATAGGCTGTCCGTTTCGGCAGGAATAAATTTGGGAGCGGCAGGGTACCAACCTATTAATATACACAAATATGTTGCTTTAAGTCCTTGGGCATCTGTGGAATACGCACTTTCTCCTACCATAACCCTTGCCGCCGACTGTAGGTTTATGCGCGCGTATCCCGACGTAAACAAAATCGAAGAGGATAATTATGTGATTATTTTCGGCAACCAAGACCGCACCGACATGTCAAAGCACTTTCTTACATGGAGCCTGTCCATTCATAAATACAGCAATACCGACTTCGCCCCGCTCGGACCATATTTCGGGGCAGGTCTGCACTACGTGCAGTTTGTGAATCCAAGCAATGGAAGTTATGGCGGAGAGAGTTTTGGAATACATCTAAGTGGCGGACGCAACTACTTGTTTGCCAAACGCTTTACTCTCAATATTGAAGCACGATACGGTTATACCGCAGCTTTGCTCTCCTCATTTTTAAACGAAGAAAACGAGGATATAACAGATTTTAAAAAAGATGCACTTTTCTCCAATTTTATACAACTGAAAATAGGAATAGGAGTGTTGCTGTTCTAAAATATAGAATAACTACCACCGACGAGAGACACTGGTCGGAATAGCACTTTCTCGCCAAAATTCGATGATTACTTTTTCCGCTAAACCCTTGCCAAAAGATGTAGCTATATACGACAGAGTATGTAATACAGTGCGTCGAGAGCCGGCTCACTCCAAATTAATCTGCATATACAGAAATGAGCTGTTCAAATTCCGTTGTATTGTTTTATCTATTTGATTCTCAATTTTGTAGCTAATAGCGTTTGTGTAAATAGACAAAAAGTTTTTAATAAAATCATTGGGAAGAGAATAATTTTGCGGTAAAATCTCACAAAATATTTTCTGTCCCAATTTTTTTTCGTAAATTTGCAGTTTAATTGAAAGGAGCTGACATGGGATTTTTTTCATTTTTTACCAAGGAGAAGAAAGACACGCTTGACAAAGGTTTGTCAAAAACCAAAGAGAATATTTTTTCTAAAATTTCTAAGGCTGTTCTTGGCAAGTCACGTATTGATGATGAAGTACTCGACAATTTAGAGGAGGTGCTTATTTCCTCCGACGTGGGTTGGGAAACCACAGTAAAGATTATCGACCGCATTCAGGACCGCATACAGCGCGACAAATACCTCGGTACCGAGGAACTTAACAACGTGCTACGCGAAGAGATTTCTTCGCTGATGACCGAAAATATTGCCGACGAGCGCGATGATTTTTCTTTCGAAATTCCGCACAAGCCGTATGTGATTATGGTTGTGGGAGTTAATGGCGTAGGAAAAACAACTACCATAGGTAAACTCGCCCATCAGTTCAAAAAAAGTGGCAAAAGCGTTATGCTCGGTGCTGCCGACACTTTCCGTGCCGCCGCTGTGGACCAGCTCACTATATGGTCGGAGAGGGTAGGGGTGCCTATAGTTTCGCAGGGCATGAACGCCGACCCGGCTTCCGTGGCTTTCGATACACTGCAGTCGGCGGTGGCAAAGAACATCGACGTGGTGCTGATAGATACCGCTGGACGCCTACATAACAAAGTCAGCCTGATGAACGAACTCTCCAAAATCCGCAAGGTTATGCAGAAGGTGATACCCGACGCTCCGCATGAGGTTTTGCTTGTGCTCGACGCTTCCACCGGCCAAAACGCCATAGAACAGGCCAAGCAGTTTACCGAGGCTACACAGGTCAATGCCTTGGCACTCACTAAGTTGGACGGCACTGCCAAAGGCGGCGTAATTATCGGCATTTCCGACCAGTTTAAAATTCCGGTGCGCTATATCGGCCTCGGCGAACAGATGGAAGACCTGCAGATTTTCAACCCCAAAGCCTTTGTGAACAGCCTTTTCGAGTGAGATATCGGAACTGACGAAATAAAAGTTTATGACTAATAATAACACCTTTTTTATAAATAAATCTTCAAAAATGTGCCGGAGGCACTAACTCTCAATGAAGAAAAGTACAGTGTACTTTTCGATAACGAAGTGGAGAAGAAAATACCCACACAAGGCACGCAGCGTGGGGACTCAAATGCTCCCTAACCACCCATATCGCGAGCCCAAGGCGAGCAGGAGAATAAAAGAAGCGAACTGGAGAAAATAGAAATATCTTTGGAATTTGATTTTTTAGAACCATCGTAAGAGATGACAAAAGTAAACATAATTACCCTCGGATGCTCCAAAAATACTGTCGATTCCGAGAATGTGGCCGGACATCTGCTAAAGAAAGGCCTTGAGATAACTTTCGACAAAAATGTCCGTGCCGACGTTGTTGTAGTGAATACCTGCGGCTTTATCGGCGACGCCAAAGAAGAGTCGGTGCGTGTGATATTGGAACAGGCAGGCATAAAAAACCGCCGTCGCAAGCCGATGAAACTCTTTGTATGTGGTTGTTTAGTGGAGCGTTATCGCGAAGAGCTGAAATCCGAAATACCCGAAATAGACGGTTTTTATGGAGTGCACCAGTGGGAGGAGATGATTGACGATATTGCCGCCTTGAAAGTGCAACAATTTGAGGAAGAGCGTTTTATAAGCACCCCAAAGCATTACGCATACCTTAAAATTGCCGAAGGCTGCAACCGCCGTTGCTCATATTGCGCCATACCTTTCATTCGCGGAAAATACGTCTCCCGCCCAATGGAATCGCTGATTGATGAAGCCAAACAGTTGGTGGAGAATGGTGTTAAGGAACTGATAATCATTGCACAGGACACTACCTATTACGGCGTGGACCTATATGGCAGACAGTGTTTGGCCGAACTGCTGGAGAAGCTGGCGCTACATTCCGGAGCCAAGTGGATACGGCTGCACTATACATTTCCAACCAATTTTCCACTTGATGTGTTGGACGTGATGAAACGCTACGACAATATCTGCAAATACCTCGATATTCCGTTGCAACATATTGACACTGAAATACTTAGTTCGATGAATCGTGGTATTGACGAGCAAGGCACGCTACAGTTGCTAGACACAATTCGTGAAAAAGTGCCCGAAATGTACATAAGGACTTCGTTGATAGTGGGTTATCCGGGAGAGACGGAAGAAAAATTCCAAAAACTTGTCGATTTTGTAAAGTCTCAGCGTTTCGAGCGTTTAGGAGTTTTTACCTATTCTTCCGAAGAAGGTACGGCCTCGGCACAGCTCCCCGACGACATTCCGCAGGAGGAAAAAGAACGTCGTTTGGAAGAGATTATGACCGTTCAGGAAGGAATTGTGGAACAGCAAAACGAGAAACTGATGGAAACTGAAATCGAGGTGCTGATAGACCGTCGTGAGGGCGAATATTGGGTGGGACGCACACAGTACGACTCCCCCGAGGTGGACACAGAAGTTACTGTAAACAGCCATTTCCGCCTGAAAAAAGGCGAGTTTTACAAAGTGTATTTGAACGGCTTTTTCGACTACGACCTTGAAGGCGACGCAATTTAGAAGCCATATATGAGATTTGTGCACTGATGCTTCGCAATTCGCGAGCGTAAGCGAGAAGGGGATTTTTAAATTTATAGAACATACCTGAAAAAAAATTTGCACAATTGACTAAAAAATCGTAATTTTGCAAACTCAAAAAAACGGACAAGTGGAAACGAAAAAGGATTTTGTAGTTAAATTTAGTGGTTTAAAGTCAGGTAGTTACGATTATAAATTTGAGCTTGACGACGATTTTTTTTCGGGCTACGGAAACGAAAATCTGCAGAAAGGCAAGGTGGTTTTCGACATAGTCCTTGAAAAAAAAGAAAAACTGATGAAGTTTGAGGCAGATTTTTCGGGAACACTTAATTCGTTTTGCGACAGATGTTTGAAACCGTTGGACATTCCTGTTTCGGGACACGAAACTCTTTATGTGGAGTTTGGGGATGACGGCGACGAGAGCGACAACGATAGCATACTGATAATCCCCGAAAGTGAGTATCAGCTTGATTTATCGCAGTTTATGTACGAGTGTGTGGCCACAGCGGTGCCCATGCGCAACGTGCACCCCGACGATGAAAACGGCACCCCCACCTGCGACGGTGATATGCTGAAATTCCTGTCCACAGAAGAAATGGAACCCAAAAACAGTGCCACGACGGTGACAAACCCCATTTGGGATAAACTGAAAGATTTAAAATAAACGTAGTATATAAATAGCAAAACTAATAAATTATGCCACATCCAAAACACCGGTTTTCACAAACCAGAACAGCAAAAAGAAGAACTCACGACAAAGTTGAGCCCGCCCAACTTGCAACTTGTAGCAACTGCGGAGCAGCCGTTATGTACCACCATGTATGCCCCGAATGCGGATACTACAGAGGTAAACTGGCTATCGAAAAAGGCGTTGAAACCGCCTAAAGCATTGCCATACAGGTAAATTAGTTGGTATAATAGAAAAAAAACTCTGCACGTGTGATAACACTAATCATGCGTGTAGGATTTTTTTTATTACCTATTTGTAGAAGAATTTTCCGGCATAATAGAAGAACACAAGAAAAGCAATAGGTGAAAAAAAGCAAGTTAAACACGGCAAAAATATGAAATATTATATATATGAATGGACAACTAATACAAAAGTAGTTGGTTATGTTTCATGGGGGCAATTAGAACTTGATGAATCAAAGGTTATGACATCGGTTCTAAAAAGCATGAAGTATATTGACAAAAATCCGCATCTAAAAATGAGCTTTTATAAACGTGCGAAGATTACGGATGTGATGCGGTGTTTTAATATAGGACTTGTCAATAATGCAATCATTAGTGAACGACATAAAAGATTATTGGAAAATTTCAACTTGCAATCATGTCAATTTTTTGAAATAGATATTTTGAATTCTAAAACAAATGAAAATTATTATGTCCTTCATTTTTATAACAACCATTTCTCTTATGCAATAGATTTTGAAAAATCAACTTTTTTGAGTCCGATTTAGTTGAAACACTATAGGAAGAAAATAGAATTTTTCATGCCGTCATTGACTACAATGACTATTTAAGGCAAGAAAAAATACTTAAAGCCAATATGTTATCATTACTAATAGATAAAATTGTTTAAAAAAACAGAATCCCCTCTATTAGATATGTTTACTCTTTTCCCAAAAGACGACAAAATTTATGTTTCGGAGAACTTGAAAAATGAACTTGTCAATGCCGGTATTAGTGGATTAGATGATTTGGTTAGGGCAACGAATGTTTATTAAGCCTTAGGCCTAACTTTGTTTTTGGGTATAATTGCCATAAAATATTATTTTAATTATTGGTGTCCGATAAAAAAATGCTCTTGGAGAGAGCTGCTCTCAATAACCCCAAGTACAACTTGGGGTAGGCAAAAGAATGGAATAATGGCGTGC
>CAJOEN010000044.1 GCA_905233475.1 uncultured Bacteroidales bacterium | reverse complement strand
TTGCCCAGCTTTGGGTGGTGGATGGTTATACGGCGCAGTCCCGGTGGCACGTACACCCACACCTCGGCAGGGTGGTTGTCGTCCACTTTGGTTATGCCCAGCGAGCCGCCGCCCTCGAAAGTAAAGCCTTTCTCTGTGGTGGCAATGCGTATCAGGGCGCAACGGTTGCCGTTTTGGTCGAACGCCTCAGTGCCGTAGGTATTTGCGGTTTGGTCGCTCTCGGCAAGATAGAATTTCTCCACCGATATTTCCTGCGCCGCAAGCAAGGCGGGAAACAGCAACAAAAATATAATAAGTTTTAATTTCATTTATTTAGCTAAATTTCAATCAATCACAATCCTTCCAAAGTACTATAAACTAATAACCAACTATTTAAAAATCTTCCAACCCATAAACACGTCCCAACTCGGGGTCAGGCTGATCCTGCCATGTTCGCACCCTGATAATAGGCTTGTCTTGGTCGTTAAGATCCACTTTCAAAAACAAGTATCCCGAATCGCCGTATGTAGTACTATAATAGTCCTGCTTGATCTGTATCCCGTATGTTTCGCCGCCGGAGCCGGCTTTAAGCACCTGGTTGTTGGCAAAACGCAGATTAACAAACTCGTTGGATTTGAAACAACGTTCCAAGTTTTTCATATACTGTTCCTTGGTATATTGTGTGCGTTTCACGTACTTGTTCATATTGTATTTGTTGGCATCGCCCGATGCTCGCTCCATTTTCTGGACAGTATGTCCCACTATTATCACGGCATCGTTGTCGAAAATGGATTCTATATAATCAAGACGTTTAAGCGCAAAAGCTGTTTTGTAATCTTCTAGAAAAAGTATCACTTTTTGCTTCGATGCTATTGGCCACGGACGAGACAAAACATCATCCACAGCCTCCTTTTCCAATCCAAAAGCCACATAGTCAATCTTGCCAGTATTGTTGAACGTAAAAACCACATTTTCGACAAACGACTTTCGTACTCCCTGCTTGAAAGAAAACGACATTGGCACGCTTCGCACTATAATACCACCCTCATATTTTTCATAAATACAGGTGTCGAACTGAAGCACTTTTGCATTTCCGTAATGTATCAATTTGGTGTAAAGTTCTTTACCCTGCGGAGTAAAACAGTCGTAAACCGTGGAGTACTGCTTTTTACGTATAGCAGCCACAACCTTGTCCAAAACAGCTTTCACTTGTGCCGTTTCGTTTGCCGATGGTGCCATCAGGGTTCCGTATTTCGATAAATTATTGGAGGTCACCGTTGGCAACACAGTAGTTTTGCCAATTGGCGTTTTTTTCGTTTCCTCAAGAGGCACATTGGCATACGACTTGCGTAGTGCCTTGCCTTTTACCACGGCAAAGACGTCCTTTATTTCATTGTCTATATGAGATTGGCCCTTATAGTCATATTCATATTTCAGTTGCACTGTTTTTGGCATTACTCCCGATGGGAGTTCAAGCACTCCTCGACCGTTTTTGGCACTATAAATATTACTCCAATCTTTTCCATCGAAATATGTGTAGTCAAGACTTGCAACAGGCTTACCACGAAACGTAAAGACAATTTCGACATCAGAGCCGTTCACACTGCTCACCGTTGCTTCAATGTCATCGAAAACTTCATTCATGCGTGCAGGTAACCAAACCAATAGAACACTTCCATCTTCACCTTTCACTGAATTAGGATTTGGCAGTGTTTTTAGCAATGAATACGCCCAATAGTAACTGCGCAAAGCGTCATCAATTTTATTTTTCTGCAAAGCTGCATCAGCAAGACGGATATAGTCTTTTATTTTAAGCTCGCGACCCTTGAAAATCTTGTCAAGCTCAGAACGTTTTATAAAACGCCCCACATGAGCGTCGGGTTCATTCGAAAGGACAAGTTTTTCGGTATTCGTGAGCGAAGCACTTGAGTAAGTCTTAATTTTCGACTGCGCATAGCTTGTTGCATTGAAAGTCCCATTTGTAACTTTTTCGTCATCGGTAACAACAACATCCTTACTTACCACCACGGATATTTTGCTAATAAGGTCGGCCAAAGCCTGCTCGTCGGCTTCGCGAACAGTTTCTCCCCAGCCCTCACCTGTGAGATATACACTTTTCTTAGCCACAATATCGTCCCACTTCTGTGCCGAAAGCGGGACGATATTAGCTATTATCAACAGAAATACTGTCAGTTTCCTTGCCATCAGTCTTCAAATCCTTCTTTTATGAACTTTGAGACTCTCTCGGCATATTTCTGAGCGGCGGCACTTTCCTTGGCTGCGTTCTCGTAGGCACGGATGCGAGCTTTGGAAGCCGCTGCCTCGTCAACAAGAAAATAAGCTTGAAACTCAAACACTTCCACCCCATTTTGTTTCCCAAGCGAACGATAAACCATATAGGAGTTTTGCAGTTCGCCATTTATTTCTTTTTGTACGTTGTTCTCGTAAGCATCATAGAAATGTTCAAATTCTGCAAGTTCATCTGTAGAAATAATAGATCCCATATCTTGTACAATGCGCCCTTTTATATGGCTTCCAGCACGTTTAGCATAATCGGCGCAAGCGGCCATAAACAACTTCTCTTTTCCAATGTTCTTGTTGCTACTTTTGGTATTTGCTGTAACTTCAGTAACGCCTTCTTTGCTCAATTTGTCGTAATGAGTAAGCAAAGCCACATCAAGAGAGTGCGAAGTTCCGAATATCTTCCAGCCTTCTTTCTTGTACTCCTTCATCTTGGTTTTATACTCTTTCTTTTGGGCACGTGCCAATTGTTTGTTGTTTTGGGCTTCTGCCATGTTCATTTGTCCGTAGCAAAGCATTGCTGCAACAACCATTAAAAATACCTTTTTCATTTTTTTAAACATTTATTTTGTTATTATTTGGATTAATTTCTATCAGCCTAATAAAAAAAAGAACCGCAAGTTTCTAAGGGTTACTCGAGGTTCAGCATACCTACCACCAAACAAAGAAAGCTCACGGTTTCCCGTAAGCATTTCCGCTTCCTTGTGGTGGTTTTCAAGATTGCTGATTTCGAGTAAACCAAAGTAAGCAAAAAACGCTTTTTCTATTTTTTATATCTATATATTATCTTTTTTTTCTTATTATTTTTTAGTCAATACTATTAATTAATATCCTGTACCATAACGAATTAACACATTATTTGTTGCGGAAGTAATTCACAATGGCGCTGAGCAGTCCCAGTCCGATGAAACCGCCGGGGGCAAGCACGAAGAGCAGCATGGCGTCGCCTTCGATGAATTTGTAACCGAAAGCCGAGCCGCTGCCGAGTATCTCGCGCAGGAGTCCCAGCAGGGTAAGTGCCAGGGTGAATCCCAATCCCATGAACAGTCCGTCGAACAACGAGAGCAAGGGATTGTTTTTCGAAGCGAAGGATTCGGCACGTGCCAGCACAATGCAGTTCACCACTATAAGGGGTATGAACAAGCCCAGAGCCTCGAACAGGGCGGGCACGTAGGCTTCCATCACCATTGCCAGCATTGTTACAAATGTGGCTATGATAACGATGAATGCCGGAATACGCACCTTGTCGGGAATGACGCTTTTGAGGCACGAGATAACGATGTTGGACATGATAAGCACAAAGGTGGTGGCCAAGCCCATGCCCATGCCGTTGATGGCCGAGGTGGTAACGCCCAAGGTGGGGCACATACCCAGCACAAGGACGAAGGTGGGGTTTTCTTTGATAAGGCCGTTTTTGGCTATTGTTCCGATTTTCGAAAGCATGTTACTCATTGGTTGTTCCTCCTTTCACTTCGTTAAAAGCTTTGTAAGCACGGTTTATAGCGTCGCAGAAAGCGCGCGAGCTGATAGTAGCAGCAGTGATGGCATCCACTTCGCCTTTGTCCTTTCTTACTTTAATAATATTTTTGCCAGGATTTTTGCCGATAACGGTACGTGGACTTTCGAGGTCATATACAACTCTGCCATTATCTTTCATTTCTTGGCCGTCATTGTCATACTTTGCAGGTTTGAACCAGTTCTTGGCTTTTTCTCCAAGACCCGGAGTCTCTTGAGTTTCGAGCACGTTGTATCCGGTAATGTTGCCTTCGGCGTCGAAACCTACCATTACGCCAAGGTGTCCGCTGAAGCCATCTTCGCTAAATGACTCAACGGCAACCCCGACAAGGCTGTCTGAAGCATCGTAAGCAAGTTTACAAATAATGCTATCAAACTTTGTAGTGTCTTTGTCGTTTTTCAACGTCACTTTTTGAAGTTTAGTAGTATCATATTCAGGCAACACCTCTTTTAATGCTATTTCGACTTTATCTGCTTTTGCTTTTGCTATGGGGTCTTTGGTGGCATTGTTCAACAGTGCCAAAGCGGCTGCCGACACCACCGCGATGATGGTCAGCGACAGCATCATATTCACTAATGTAGATTGAGCTTTCTTTGCCATAACTCCTCCTTATTTTGCAAAACGTTTTGGTTTGAAACCTTTGTTAATCAGCGGCACGCAGGCGTTCATCAGCAGTATGGCGAACGACACGCCTTCGGGGTAGGAGCCCCAGTTACGTATGATGATGGTGAGCAGTCCGCATCCGATGCCGAACACCACCTGTCCCCATTTGGACATTGGCGATGTTACCATATCGGTAGCCATAAACACCGCACCCAGCATTATGCCGCCCGAGAGTATCACGTGAACGGGGTCCATATACATCTGCGGATTTACCAACCACAGTATGGCGCCGAACACAAAGGCAGTGCCGATGAACGACACAGGGATGTGCCAGCTTATCACCCTGCGGCAGAGCAGGTATATACCTCCGATGATTATTGCCAGAGCCGAAATTTCACCGAGCGAGCCGCCCATGTGTCCGAGGAAAGCATCGGCGAAGCTGGGCAGGTCGAAATTGGTGGCACCCGACTTAACGGCTTCCTTGAAAGCTGCCAGCGGTGTGGCACCGATAACGGCGTCGGGGGTGCTGCCGGCAAAGATATTGCAGATACCTTTGGGTGTGGGCCAAGTGGTCATCTGTACGGGGAAAGAGATAAGCAGGAACACACGTCCCACCAAGGCGGGGTTGAAGGGGTTCTTGCCCAATCCGCCGAACGACATCTTGCCTATGCCGATGGCCACCAGAGCTCCGATTATCACTATCCACAAAGGAAGATTCGACGGGAGGTTGAACGCCAGCAGCAGGCCGGTAACTATGGCCGAGCCGTCGCTGATGGACGTGGGTGTTTTCAACAAAAATTTCTCTATCAGCCATTGGAAAAGAATACAGCTCACTACCGACACCAAGCATACAAACAGGGCGTCGAAGCCGAAAAACAGAATGGCTGTCAGCAACATGGGTATCAACGCTATGTTGACATCCCACATTATCCTTTTTACTGACTCTCCGCTGTGTACGTGCGGCGAACCTGAAACGTTTAATAATTTCATTGTCAAAACTTTATGTATTATTACTTATTTCTTTTGTTGCATTTGGCGCAGTTTGGTCTTTGCCAGACGAATCTCGTCGGTGAGGGGTTTGTGCGCCGGGCAGGAGAACAGGCAGCAGCCGCACTCCATGCAGTCCATGAGGTGGTTGTCGGCGGCTTCCTTGTACTTGCCGTTGTTTATGAGGCTCGAGAAGAGGTAAGGCTCAAGTCCCATAGGACAAGCCTTAACACATTTGCCGCAGCGTATGCAGTCCTGCTCCTCGTGGCGGTAGGCTTCTTTCTCGCTGATAAACAGCATACTCGACACGCCTTTGGTGATGGGGCCGTCGGGGTTGACGATGGCTTTGCCCATCATGGTGCCGCCGCTGATAATCTTGCAGGTATTTTCGGGTATGCCTCCGATGGCGTTGGCCAAATCGCTGAAAGGTGTGCCTATACGCACCACGTAGTTGTGCTGCTGCTGGCCGAGCGACTTGCCTGTAACCGTCATTATCGTTTCGATAAGAGGTTTGTTTTTCTGAACGGCCTCGTAAACGGAGAAAGCAGTGCCTATGTTGTTAACCACGCAACCCACGTCGATAGGCAGTTTGCCGCTTGGCACGCTGCGACGGGTGATGGAGTAGATAAGCTGTTTTTCGGCGCCTTGCGGATATTTCACTTTCAGAGGAACCACCTCGATGCCTTCGAACTGCTTGGCCATCTCTTGCAGACGGGCTATGGGTTCGGGTTTGTTGTTTTCTATGCCAATGTAGGCTTTGGGGACGCCCAAGGCTTTGCGCAGAATGCTTATGCCAATGAGCACTTCCTCGGTGTGGTCGAGGATGACGCGGTGGTCGCTGGTGAGGTAAGGCTCGCACTCGGCGGCGTTGATAAGCAGGTATTCGGCTTTCTTGCCTTCGGGAATCATATATTTAATATGTGTGGGGAAGGTGGCACCGCCAAGTCCCACGATACCCATCTCTTTAATCTTGTCCACGATTTCCTTTTGCGAGAGGGTGATGTCGCGTTTGATGTCGGGAGTGGTGTCCACTGTTTCCACCCATTCCTCGGTCTCGGCCACGTCGATAACGATGGCTGTCTTGCTGAAACCGAAGATGTCCTTCATGCTGTCAATTTTGTTCACCGTTCCGGTAACGGGCGAGTGGATGTTGGCACACACAAAGGCCTCGGCTTTGGCTATGAGCTGTCCGGTTTTAACGCTGTCGCCTTTGGCCACCACTGGAACGGCGGGGGCTCCCAGATGCTGGCTGAGGAATACCACGGCCTGCTTGGGCAAAGGGAATACTTCTATCTTTGCGTTGGTCGATATCTTGTTTTCTTCGGGGTGAACGCCACCCAAACGAAATGTTCTCATATCTTTATGCGTTATTAGTGGTGTTTTCGTTGTTAATTACGGTGCTTTCGTCCTGTTTGGGGGCGGCGGCGGGAGCAGGCTGTTCGGCGGACTTGGCAGGTGCTTCGGCGGCGGGTTTCCTTGGCGGGAAATTCACCGAAACGATGGCTCCTGTGGGGCATTCGCTCTCGCATTTGCGACACAGCTTGCACTTGGTGTAGTCGATATAGGCCACGTTGTTTTCAACAGTGATAGCCTCGAAAGGACAGGTCTTGGCACATTTGCCGCAGCCTATGCAGGCGTTGGTGCAGGTCTTCTTGGCGGCGGCGCCTTTTTCCTTGTTCACGCACGACACATACATGCGGCGGTTCTTGGGACCTTTGTTGCGCAGCTCTATTACCATACGCGGACAAGCCTTGGCACAGGCTCCGCAGCCCACGCATTTCTCCTCGTCGATGGTGGGATAGCCCGTTTCGGGGTCGAGGGCGATGGCTCCGAACTGACACACGTTGTAGCAGTCGCCCAAGCCCAGACAGCCGTAGGCACAGCCGTTGGTGCCCACATACACGCTGTTGGCGAAGGCACAGCTTTTCATACCTTGGAACGACGACTTGGGAGGATTTTTGGCACAGCCGGCGGCACAGCGTATCACGGCCACCTGAGGCTCGGCCTTGGAGGCTTCTATGCCAAGAATTGCCGCCACTTTCTCCGCCACGGCGTCGCCGCCGGCGGGACAGCGCAGGCCTTCCATATCGCCCTGCTTAACGAAAGCTTCGGCCAAGGCACGGCAGCCGGCCTTGCCGCATCCGCCGCAGTTGGCTCCGGGCAGAACCTCGGCAATCTCGTCGATTTTGGGGTCTTCAATAACCTTGAATTTTTGTGCCACAAAGTACAGCACGACTGCGAAAATCAGCCCTACAGCACCCAGTATCACAATAGCTGAAACAATAAAATTACTCATATTTTTCTCCTGTTATTTTAATGCAAAAATAATTTGCAAAGATACGATTTTTTCACGGAAAAAGCCACTTTTTTGCGCGTTTTTTTGCACATTTATGTGTTATTTTTGCATATAGTACTGAAAAAGTGGGAGTTGTGGCTTCGACAAGCTCAGCCAGCGAGGGGAGTGCGGAGTTCGGAACTCGGAGTTGGCTGAAGCGGTTGGGATTGGATGGGTCGGTGGCTTCGACAAGCTCAGCTACCAAGGGAAAGCGAGGAGGTAAAGAGTTGAGAGTTGTGGAGTGTGGTGGAGTGGTAAATACTGATGAGGGAAAAGGTTGATGGGCTATTTGGAAAATGGTTGAGAATTTCTATATTCCGAATTTACTTACCTATTTATGGGAACTTCTATTTATTCGTTTGAGAGCGCGTGTCTCCGACACGCCTGTTCTTTATTTACTTGATATACCTCACATTAGCATGCGAGGTTATTGAGAGTTTGCCTCTCCGAGGCAATTTATAGAAGCCCCCTTATGGTTATTGCGTGGCAATATTTCACCATAATTGGTTATTTTCCATCAACTGCCTATTGCCTAATTTTGTGCTTTGTAAAATTTAATTACAGAATTTTATGAGATACAGATTTACAACAACTTGCATAGTATTTTGTGTAATTACGGCTTTGTCTGTTTCGGCACAAAACGCCGCTGACGACACTACAACGCCCGCATTTGGACATCGCATTTTCAACCGTCTCACCCTCGGCGGATACGGCGAAGCGGTGTACAACTACAACTTCTTCAGCGACAATTTCAACCGCTACTCCCGTGCCAGCGACTACGCCGACAGCAAAGGCCACGGCCGTGTGGACCTGCCCCACGCCGTTATCATGCTTGGCTACGACTTCGGCCGCGGCTGGAGCATAGGCACCGAGGTAGAGTTTGAACACGGCGGCACCGAATCGGCGATAGAGATGGAAGCCGAGGAAGCCGGCGAGTTCGAAAAAGAGATAGAACGTGGCGGCGAGGTGGCTCTCGAACAGTTCTGGGTGCAGAAATCGTTCCGCCCATGGCTCAACGTGCGCATGGGACATATAGTGGTGCCTGTGGGCATGACCAACAACGACCACACCCCCAACCAGTTTTTCAACCTCTACCGTCCCGAAGGGGAGAACACCATAATGCCCTGCACATGGCACGAGACGGGTCTAAGCCTGTGGGGACGCTTCGGCAGCCGCAACGACTGGCGCTACGAGGTGATGGCCATCCCATCGCTCAACAGCAATATGTTCACCGCCGACGGCTGGGTGCACAACGGCTCGGCATCGCCATACGAGTTCAAGGTAGCCAACAAGCTGTCGGCTGCCGCACGCATCGACAACACAAGCATTCCCGGACTGCGCCTCAGCCTCAGCGGCTACGTGGGCAATAGTTTCGACAACGACATTATCAGCAATACGGGCAAGAAATATGCCGATGTAAAAGGCACGGTGATTATCGGAGCTTTCGATTTTGCCTACCGCCATAAGTGGTTCATTGTCAGGGGAAATGCCGACTACGGACATCTCTCCGACGCCGACCTTATCTCGTCGCACAACCTTTCGCAGAACCACAGCACCTCGTCGCCCTACCCCCACACCCGCGTGGGCGAGGCGGCTTACGCTTTGGGGTTGGAGGCTGGAGTAAACCTGTTTGCCAACCGCGCCGACAACCGCAAGCTGTACCTCTTTGCCCGCTGCGAACAGTACGACAGCTACATGCCTGCCGGCAATATGGTGGACATCGAATGGTGCAAGCGCAACGTCTTTTCCGCCGGCCTCAACTATTACCCCTTGCCGGAGATTGCCATCAAAGCCGAAGGAGGACTACGTATGCTCAAAGAGCAGTACAACAACGAGCCGTGGGTGGCCGTGGGCATCACTTGGTGCGGATTTTTCAAATGAATATAATTCTCCTGCTCGCAAAAGCTCGCGAAATCTTGTAAATCTTGTAGCCTAATACTGCCTTTGGCATAAAATAATGAAATAATTTATTAAGTAATAAACAATAAATATTTAAAGATATGAAGATGAATTTCAAAACCCTTCTGGCCGTGGCCGTTGCTGCCATCGCCATTCCTTTTGTATCGTGTACAAAAGATGAGAACTCAGGTACTCCTTCGGCCGACACCGGAAAAGCGAGCATCATCGCCGCGCAGTTTGTGGAAAAGACAGTGAAGCCGACCTATACCAATCTGGCTGCTAAAGCCGACGAACTCGTGTCGAAACTTCAGGCGCTGAAGACCTCGCGCACCGACGCCAACGTTACAGCCGCCTGCGAGGTATTCCTCGAAGCCCGCGACAGGTGGGAAAAGAGCGAGGCCTTCCTTTTCGGAGCCGCCACCGATTTCGGCATCGACCCGCATATCGACTCGTGGCCTCTCGACGTTGACGGGTTCAACAACCTGATGAACTCCCCCGCCATGCTTACATCCCTTGCCGGCGACGACGGCGACGTGTATGCCGGCGACTATCTCGGCAACGCCCTGCTCGGTTTCCACGGCATCGAATACATACTCTTTGCCAACGGCAACCCAAAGGCTGCCACGGCCATCACCAACGACCAGCTGACCTACGCCATTGCCGTTGCCGGCGACCTGCGCAACCGCTGTTTCCAGCTGGAAGTGAGCTGGCTCGGCGACGACGCTCCAGCAGCACATATCGAAAAAGTGGAGGACTTGGAACTCAACAGCACTCTCAACGGCGGTCTCAGCTATGGCGAGAATATGAGAAATGCCGGTAACGCCGGAAGCTCCTACGCCACAGCCATTGCCGCCCTCGAAGCCATCATCGACGGCTGCCGCACCATTGCCGACGAAGTAGGCACTTCCAAAATTGGTGCTCCCTACTCGGGCGAGGATGTGAACTATATCGAATCACCATACAGCCAGAAATCCATTATCGACTTCTACAACAACATCATAAGCATACAAAACGTGTATATGGGCGGTGTGGAAGGCAACCGCGACGAAAGCAACTCGCTCCACACCTTTATAAGGAGTTTCAATTCCAGTCTCGACGCCGAAGTGGTTGCCGCCATCAACAACGCTTTGACAAAAATCGACGCCATGCCCAAGCCTTTTGTGAACAACATCACAGCAGCAGCCAACGGCGAAGCCATCGACGCATGCTCCGCCCTCGACGAAGCCCTCGGCAAAGTGAACAACGCATTGAGAAACTTGTAATTACATTTAATAACATAAAAAGTATTTTAGATTTATGAAAAAAGTAACATTCAGATTTTCAACAATATTGACAATAGTGTCGCTGCTTTTGGCTGCTACATTTGTTGCCTGTGTTGACGAGAACAACAATACCGGAAGCGGCGCCATCAGCGAGTTGCCCGAAGGCACATACACCGGCGGCGAGCTTGGTACCACTTTCAACAGCAGCTCATCAGCCTACGAAGACCCCGCTCCGACAGTGGTTAACGCTGGCATGGTGTCGGCATTCAAAGCCGGCGAGTTCTTTTTCGAAAGGACTATCACCCAAAACACCGCTCCCTTCAACGGCTTGGGACCCTTGTACATACGCAGCTCGTGCGAGGCCTGTCATCCCGGCTACGGCCACGGCAAGCGCATGGAACGCTATCGCGCCGACGACTGGGGCAACGGCTATCTGCTTGTGATAACCGACGATCAGGACAACTACCTGTCGTCGCTCACCGGTATGCCTCAGACCAAGGCCGTGCCACCCTTCAAGGCCCCTATCGACGAGGAACAGATTCAGATAAGCTGGCTTTACGCCAGTGACCGCTGGGGCAACCAATTCCCCGACGGCGAGACCTACGCCCTTATCTATCCCGAAGTTACCATCCCCGAAGCCGCATACTACGTGCCTCTGCAGGTGGGCGGCAACACCATCCCCTATTCCAAAGTTAGGGTGCGTTTGGAAAGCACCATAGGCGTGTACGGCGTTGGACTTATCGACGCCATCCCCGACGATTCGCTGAAAGCACAGTACCAGCAGGACATGCTGAACTACTATGATGCCAAAGCAGAAGATCTCGACTTCAATGCACCAGAGACACTCGGGCATATCAACGACTGGTGCAAAGAGAAGACAAAGGACATGATTCCTACTATCTTGGATGAAGTCAACCCTAGTGCTGTTTCGTATCTGCTCAATGCCATCTATTTCAAGGCCGACTGGGCCTCGAAGTTCGACCAGAAGAACACCAAGGAAGA
>CAJOEN010000043.1 GCA_905233475.1 uncultured Bacteroidales bacterium | reverse complement strand
GGTCTTGCGGCCTTCGATGAAATTGCGGGCCACTTTCTTGGCGGCTTTCAGACGGTTGGGTTTGAAATCCTCGGCCAGCATGGAGCCCGACACGTCGATGGTCAGCATCACGTCGATGCCTTCCACTTTCATCTCCTGACGGCTCAGCTTGGTCTGCGGACGCGCCAACGCTATTATCGCCGCTGTGAGGGCTATAACGCGCAGCACGAAAACCAAAGGCCTGAGTCGCTGGCGCAGGGTCTTTTTTACCTTGCCGGAAAAGAAACTGATGTTGGAAAAATGCAGTTCGGGCTTCTGCTTGCGGTATTTTATCAGATACCACGCTATTGCCGCCGGCACAAGCAGCAGCAGGAAAAGCAGTTTGGGATTGGCGAAAGTTATCTGTGAGAGCATGTGCTATTCGGTTTTTTCTTGTTGTTTTTGCTGCATCTGTAGCAGACGTTGTTTGGTGGCGTCGGCGGTGTTCGACACAAAATCCACCGAAAGGCTCATCGAGCGGTCGTGTTCCCACGGCTGTGGCTCGGCTTTGGCGAATTTCACAAGGTCGGCGGTCTGCAAAATCTGACGCAGGTTGTCGTTTTGCTCGGCGCTGATGTCGGGGGTCTCGGCGCAGGCGTCGGTAATCTGGTCCGAGGTCATCTCTGCGGCGTCGATGTCGTATTGGTTATAGAGGTATTGACGCAATATGTCGGTGAGGTTGGTGTGGTAGTCTTTCACACGTCCCTGTTTCCACAGACCTTCCACACGCAGCTGCTCCAGTTGCGACAGCGCGAGGGTGTCGGGCGGAATGGCCGGCTTGGCGGGCCCGGGGATGTTGTTTTTCCTCTTTTTCAGATATTTTACCAAGAACCACACTCCCACGCCTATTGCGGCAAGTGCCAAGGCGAGCAGCAGCCACGGCAGTATCTCTTTGAAAGTGAGCGGTATGCGCATCACGTCCTCAATGCCTTTGATGGCTTGGTTGGTGTCCACTTCAACGGTGTTCACCGCCAGCAGCAGAGGCTCGGTCCAAAGGGATTCCATGGCTGTGTCGTGGCCGCTCTGAACCCTCACTACAAGCGGGCCTATGGTGTCCACGCCTTCGGTGAAGGAGGTAATGGTGGAGCGCTGGTTTATTTTCAGCACTTTGCCGTTGTCGTCCACGGTGGTGTCCTGCGTCTGGGCTATCACCTCGATGTTGCCTTGCGCTATTTCGTCGGGCGCGGGGAAAAGCACAAAGCCGCCGCCGGGGTTTTCGGCCGAGATGGTGAGGGTTACGTGGTCGCCGATGGTGATGTTGTTGGTGTCGGTAGTGGCCTGCACTTTTATCTGGGCCGTGGCCGGAATCACGGCGCTGAGCAACAGTATTAATAATATGTGTGTCGTCTTGGTCATGATGTGTTACATTTTTTGTCCGCGCAGTTTGAAAAGTTTCATTAGCGGTTTCACGTAGTCGTCGTCGGTGAAAATCAGGGTGTTGTCGATGCCGAATTTCGAAAACAGGTTGAGGGTTTGCTGTTCGTGGTCGAGATATGCCTTGCGGAACGCCGAGCGCACTTCGTCGTCGGAGGTGTCGAGGCAGATGCGGCGTTGTGTCTCCTGGTCGAAGAAATTCACCATGCCCATGCGCGGCAGCTCCGTTTCGTTGTGGTCGGCAATGCGCAGAGCCACAAGGTCGTGTTTCTTGGAAGCAATCTTCAGGGCGTCGTCGTAGCCTTTGTCGTAGAAATCGCTGACAATGAAGGTGGTGGAGCGTTTCTTTATCACATTGGTGAAATATTTGAGGGCTTGCGACAGGTCGGTGCTGCTGTTTTCCGGTTCGAAGGTTATAAGCTCGCGTATTATGCGCAGTATGTGTGTGGAGCCTTTTTTCGGGGGTATGAATTTTTCTATCTTGTTGCTGAAGAAAATCACGCCCACCTTGTCGTTGTTCTGTATCGCCGAAAAGGCCAGCACAGCGGCAATCTCGGCAATCATCTCGCGTTTTTGCCGCACTTGTGTGCCGAAATTGTTGGAGCCGCTCACGTCGATAAGCAGCATCACGGTGAGTTCGCGCTCTTCCTCGAAAATCTTCACGTAGGGGTGGTTGAAACGAGCTGTAACGTTCCAGTCGATATTGCGCACGTCGTCGCCGTACTGGTACTCGCGCACCTCGCTGAACGCCATGCCCCTTCCGCGGAAGGCGGTATGGTACTCACCCGAGAAAAGCTGCTGCGAAAGTCCACGCGCCTTTATCTCTATCTTGCGTACCCTTTTGAATAAATCTTTCTCGTTATCCATCTGATAGTTATTTCAAAAGATTTCTGGTGTTGCGTATCGCCGTCGGATTAGGGCACTTCCACGCTGTTGAGTATCTCGTTGATTATCTCCTCGGAGCTGATGTTCTCGGCCTCGGCTTCGTAGGTGAGGCCTATGCGGTGGCGCAGTATGTCCATCGAAACGGCACGGATGTCTTCGGGAATAACGTAGCCGCGGCGTTTGATGAAAGCGTATGCCTTGGAGGCGATGGCCAGATTTATCGAGCCACGCGGCGAAGCGCCGTAGCTTATCAGCCCTTTCAGCTTGCCGAGGTTGTAGCTCTCGGGGAAACGGGTGGCGAAAATGATGTCGGTGATATAGTTCTCGATTTTCTCGTCCATATACACGTCGCGCACCACCGAGCGGGCACGTATGATGTCCTCGGGACGCAGCACGGGTTTTATCTCGCCTTTGTCCTTGGCAAGACTCTGGTGCAGAATCTGTTTCTCCTCTTCCTTCTTGGGATACGAAATTACCACTTTCATCATAAAACGGTCCACCTGGGCTTCGGGCAGGGGATAGGTGCCTTCCTGCTCTATGGGGTTCTGTGTGGCCAGCACGAGGAAAGGCTCCTCAAGCTTGAAAGTGTTCTCGCCGATGGTTACCTGACGCTCCTGCATGGCTTCGAGCAGAGCGCTCTGCACCTTGGCGGGGGCACGGTTTATCTCATCGGCAAGGATGAAATTGGAGAAAATGGGACCTTTCTTGACGTTGAAAGTCTCGTTTTTCTGGCTGTAGATAAGCGTTCCGATAAGGTCGGCGGGCAACAGGTCGGGAGTGAACTGTATGCGGCTGAACTTGGCTTGGATGGCCTCGGCCATCGAGGTGATGGTGAGTGTCTTGGCCAGGCCCGGCACACCTTCCAGCAGAATGTGGCCGTTTGCCAAAAGGCTTATCATCAGGCTCTCTATCATGTGTTTCTGCCCGACGATGTTTTTGCGCATCTCCGAGTTGAGGATGTCCACGAAAGCGCTCTCGCGTTCGATTTTCTCGTTAAGTTCCCGTATGTCGATTGTCTCTTCCATTGATATATTGTTTTTGGTAAGTATATGTTTTTTCGGAATTAAGCAAACGCAGAAACGTCTGCTTTTTGTATAAAAGTATTTGTTAAAAAATGTTAATAGAAAATATTTGCTGAGGTGGTAATCCTCTTTAAATAAGTAGGAAAAGAGATAAAGGAAAGTGTATAAAAAGCAATAATGTGGGAAAAAAATACGCAATTGAAAAAAAATTATTATCTTTGCCCTTTGGATAAAAACTGAAAATAAATATTAGTAAACTAATTATAAGTATCTTATGAGGATAAAAAGACTATTTATTGGAATGCTTGTTTGCTTTTTTGCAGCAGGAACTATTTGGGCAACAGGTTCAAATCTCACTATCAGCAAAAAAGCCGATAACAGAGCTAATAACAAAGAGAAAGTGGCAAAAACCGCTAAAACGGCCGACAATGATATTATTGAGTTGGGTCCCGACAATATCGCAGGTCGTGTTAGAGGCTTGATATTTGACATAAGGGACAATACCAACCAAACATTATATGCGGGTGGTGTTGCCGGCGGTTTGTTCAAGACAACCGACGGTGGTCAGCACTGGGCTCATGTGCCCATGTATTTGGCCGATGGCACTGAAATAAACCTGCCTATTTCGTGCATGACACAAACTTCGGACGGTGTCATCTATATAGGAACAGGAGAGGGTTTTGTTGGCTCAGGTATCAATAACAGCATATCCACTCCCGTAGGACGCGGACTTTACCGTATGACCAACGACACCACATATTTCGTTGTTCCGGCTACAGCTCCGGTATCGGACACCGTTATCGACAATACTGGCGATTGGGCTTATATCAACCGTTTGGCCGCTGCAGAATACGACAATGTGCTGTATTTCTACGCCGCCACAAATACCGGCCTTTTCCGTTGGAAAATACAGTCGGCTTCGGATTGGAATAACGCTCCTGTTAAAGTGTTTACTGGTGCAGTTCAGGATATAGACATATCCAGAATTAAGAAAATGTTATTCTTTACATCAACAAATCTTATCTATAAAATAGGAAGCATTATCAACGACAGCCAAAATCCTGTGGAAATATCAAGTAGCTATCTCGATACAAGCAACATATCGCGTATTGAGGTTGCTGTAGCTCCTTCCGATGAAAATTATGTTTACGCTGTTGTCGCTGATACCAATGGCTTGGCTAAAGGTGTATATCTTACACAAAATCAGCAGGTTTGGAATATTATCACAACATCTACGGTGAATTTGTTCAGCAGTGTAAATAAAGGCTGGCACAACAACACCATTACTGTTTTCCCCGACAATCCTCGCAAAATAGCTGTTGGCGGCAACGCCCTTTGGATAGGCGAGGGATTTGATGGTGCTACCTTGTTTACATGGACAAAATCGGCATACACCGAAGGCGACCTCAACGCCGGTGATTATATGAACAATGTTTATGTGTCTTCGGTATTCGTACATTCTGGCATACACAACATTGTGTTCCCGAGCAACTCTACAAATTATAACACATTCTACATAGCAACCGATGGTGGTGTGTTCAGCACAAACAATGCAGGACGCTCGTTCACAATGCACAATAAAGGTCTCAACACCACACAGTTCTACAGTATCGCTATAGCAAACGACGCTTCGCTGCTTGGTGGCGCACAAGACAACTCCATACCATTCATCCAATCGCGCAACGCTTCGGATAGTGCCGACGTTAATACCACTGCACAAGTGTTGTGGACAGGCAATGGCGGTGGCGTGGCATCGTCGATGTTCCAGCTCCTTACACCAATCAGCAGACGCGGAATTATTGTTTCCAACGAACGCTCGAATATTGGTAGAGCTTATGCCGACTATTCTGACTATACAAACACACAAACTTGGTCAATTGGAAAAGATTTCTACAATGAAATGTGGACTACAGGTTCAGACGTTATGCCTATGGTTCTTTGGGAAACCACCAATGATACTGTAATCAAAAGTTACGCAACTTTCACTTTGGATACCAATTCGTGGGTGAAACGTGGTGATTCAGTTCTTTATGTAAGAAATCCAGACCTTACAAGTGAAGACCGTTTGAATTTCACCATACAGTCTGGCGACACGATTCTTGTGCGTAGCCGTAGCCATTTCGACTATCCTTTCGAGTACGTTTTCCCCGAAACCTTTGTGGCAAAAGATAGTCTTACACACACCGTTAAAAATCCAATACAGAGCAGATTGTTTGTTGCAGGTGCTAAACCCAGCGGCAATTATATTTATATGACACCTTATCCCACCGATTTTACCAAAATAGATCGTTCTATGGATTGGGTTGCCATTGTTGATAATTTAGGCAAGTCAGTACCTCACGTACTTGCTATAAGCCCTGACGGAAATTGCCTGTACACCGCAATCGACGAAGCAAAAGGCGGCTCACGTCTGATACGTTTCAGAAATCTTTTGGCAAGTACAAAAAGTAACGAATTGACATATTATACCGGCGGACAGTCCTCCACATCCGTTCTTAAGGTTGATACCATTGTGTTTGGCGATACCAACATCCTGCAACGCAGAATAACCTCCATAGCAGTGGATCCTCGTAACGGAGAAGACAATATCGTAGTTACTTGTGGCGATTTCGAAAATACACCCAATATGTATTATATTTCCAACGCTTCTGATACTAATTACAATGTGTGTCCATACACTGTTATAAACAACAAGATGCCTTTGTACTCTTCGTTGATAGAAATGACAACAGGAAAAGTATATGTGGGTTCGGAAAATGGCTTGTTTGTGTCTTCAGACAGCAATTTATCGGTTCAAGCAACTTGGACTCCTCGCGGAAACTTTGCAGGAACTCCGATATTCGCTATCAAACAGCAGACCAATAACATGAAGTACAAATCAACCACATATATGAGTGGTGCCAACGAAGAATTCTACAGTTGGGGTAAGACCAAATACCCGGGAGCTATTTACTATGCTACCTACGGACGCGGTATCTATATGGACAAGGAATACATAACGGATACCACCGGTCTTATCGCCATTGAGCCGACACCCGTAGCAAAATCGGAAAACACTCTTAAAGTATATCCCAACCCAGCTTACAACTTTGCTCATATCGATTTCACAGTAAGCGAAAACACCACTGTCGATATGCAATTGTTTGATATGTCGGGCAGAGTGGTTTACACTAAAAACCTTGGCAAAGTTGCCGCCGGCACACACGCTCAGGTTATCCCCTGCGAAAATCTGAACAAAGGTGTTTATGTGGTGCGTGTCGCCGCAGGAAATCAGCCGATGACCTCAAAACTGATAGTTAAATAATTAGTTAGACATTTACATATACAGAGGGTCATTGTACACGATGACCCTCTTTTTTTAAAACAATATACAAATAATGAGAACCAATTTTGTAGAAGAACTCCGCTGGCGCGGCATGATTCACGACATTATGCCGGGCACGGAGGAACAGCTAAACAAGGAAATGACTGCGGCATACGTGGGTATCGACCCCACCGCCGACTCGCTCCATATAGGCCACCTCGTAAGCATAATGATGCTCAAACACCTGCAGGCAGCAGGACATAAACCCATCGCCCTTGTGGGAGGCGCTACAGGCATGATCGGCGACCCGTCGTTCAAATCCGCCGAACGCAAACTGCTTACAACCGATGAGATACAACACAATGTGGACTGCATACGCAAACAGCTGTCCAAATTCCTCTATTTCGACAACGGCGAAAACGCCGCCGAAATGCTCAACAACTACGACTGGATGAAAGACTACCTTTTCCTCGACTTCATCCGCGACGTTGGCAAGCATATCACCGTTAATTACATGATGGCCAAGGATTCCGTGAAAAAACGTATGGAGACGGGCATTTCCTTCACCGAATTTTCGTACCAGTTGTTGCAGGGCTACGATTTCCTCACCCTCTACCGCAAAAAAGGCTGCAAACTGCAGATGGGCGGCTCCGACCAATGGGGCAACATAACCACCGGCACCGAGCTTATACGTCGTATGGAAGGCGGCGAGGCTTTCGCCCTCACATGCCCGCTTATCACCAAAGCCGACGGTACCAAATTCGGTAAGACCGAGGGTGGCAACGTATGGCTCGACCCCGAAAAGACTTCGCCATACAAATTCTACCAGTTCTGGCTTAACTGCTCCGACGAGGACTCGGTGAAATACATACGCATATTCACCCTCCTCTCTAAAGAGGAGATAGAGGCTATCGAAGCCGAACATGCCCAGGCTCCCCATCTGCGCCTGCTGCAAAAGGCTCTGGCTAAGGACATCACCGTGCGTGTGCATTCGCAAAAGGACTACGAACAGGCTGTAGCCGCGTCTGAAATTCTTTTCGGCAAAGGCACCACCGAGCAACTCCAACAGCTCGACAAAGACACTATTGCCTCCGTTTTCGATGGCGTTCCGCAGTTCACCATCGCCAAAAGCAAAGTGGAAACCGGCATAGATGTAGTTGATTTATTGGCTGTTGAAACCAATGTCTTTGCTTCCAAGGGCGAGATAAAACGTGCCCTGAAGGAAAACTCGATCTCTATAAACAAAGCCAAGATTTCCGAAGGCTACAATGTTACCGCCAACGATATTTTGGCAGGCTCCTATATAGTGGTTCAAAAAGGTAAGAAAAATTACTATCTTATTGTAGTTCAATAGTTAATGTTTGTATGGCGACGATAATACTGCTGTGTTTCGGCATATATACGGGACTTTTGTTCCTTATTATGTGGCTTACCTCGCGCAAAGGAGCAGGAAACGATGCCTTTTTCCGCGGAAACCGCAAGTCGCCGTGGTATGTGGTGGCATACGGCATGATAGGGGCTTCGCTTTCTGGAGTTACTTTTATGTCGGTTCCGGGTTATGTGCAGGGCACGCAGTTTACCTACATGGGCATTGTGGTGGGCTACCTTTTTGGCTATGCAGTGATAGCTCTTGTGCTTTTGCCGCTGTACTACAAACTTAACCTCACTTCTATTTACACATACCTCGACCAGCGTTTCGGGCAGACATCCTACAAAACAGGCTCGTTCTTTTTCATAATATCTCGTCTGCTTGGCTCCTCGTTGCGTATGTTTCTCGTGGTGTTCGTGCTTTACGAGTTTGTTTTCAAGGCTTGGGGCTTCCCCTTCTGGGTTCCAGCTGTGGTGTTTATCGTTATAATACTGCTTTACACTTTCCGAGGGGGAATAAAAACCGTCATTTGGACGGACACCCTGCAAACCACTTTCTTTCTGCTGGCCACAATTATTACCATTGTTTGTGTGCTGAAAGACCTTGACCTCTCTCTCTTCGATGTTCTGAAACGGAGTGCCGTACAAGGTTATACCAAACTTTTCGAAACCGACTGGCGTGCCGACAATTTCTTTGTAAAACAGATACTTAGTGGGGCTTTCATCACCATTGCAATGACGGGGCTTGATCAGGACATGATGCAGAAAAACCTCACCTGCAAAACACTCAAAGAAGCCCAGAAAAACATGTTTACTTTCAGTTTTTCGCTGATTTTCGTGAACCTGCTTTTTCTTGTACTCGGTGCCACATTGCTTTATTACGCAAGCGAAACGGGTTTTGCGCTACCTGCCAAAGCCGATCAGATTTTCCCTTCGGTAGCTTTTAGCGTCGGGCCGTTCACCAGTGTGGTGTTTGTTCTTGGCTTGGTGGCCGCAGGCTACTCCAGTGCCGACGGAACGCTTACCGCACTCACCACATCGTTTTGTTACGATTTTCTGCGTTTCGGCACCGATACCCGTCATACCGAGGCTCAGAAAGTGCGTGTCCGCAAAGTGGTGCATATTGTTTTTGCAATGCTTTATTTGTTGATAATCATTGCTTTCGAGCCTTTTCACAGCGATTCGCTCATAGCTACGGTTTTCGATGTGGCTGGCTTTACCTACGGACCGCTTTTGGGGTTGTTCTGTTTCGGATTGTTCACCAAACGCAAGGTGCGTGACAATTGGGTGCCTATAGTTGCCGTTTTGTCCCCTGTTATATGCTATGTTCTGAAAATGAATTCCGAAGTATGGTTCGGCGGTTATAAGTTTGGTTATGAATTGCTTATTTTAAACGGTATTATAACATATTTCGGACTATTGCTGTTGTCAAAAAAAGAAAAAAAACAGATATGAAAATAAAAAAAATACTTTTTCCTTTGGCAATTTTTTTGCTTTTGTCAAGTGGCTGCTCTTATACTGTTCGTCAGGTCAAGGGTCGTCCGTCGCAGAGTTTAAATGGTGGGATATTTTACTCTTTGCCGAAGACAAAAATTCGTGTTGCCGTTACTTTCGAATACACAAATTTTGATATGGCACCATACGTCGATTATGCCGAAAAATACCTCGGTATAGAAGTGGACGACTCGCGTGCATGGGAAATAGCCGATGTGGATATAACCGCCGTGTACGAAGCCGACCCCGACCATTATTATTATGTGGAACCGCGCAACTCCAAAATATCGGTGCAGGTGTCCGAAAAAGGTCTGCTGAAATCGATAAACAGTCCCTTTGTAGAAATTACTGCACCAGACGAAAACGTTGTTGAGCGTGTCGAAAAAATCAACCTCTCGGAATATTTGTATTCCACAGCAAACTACAATATGCACGAGCGGGTGGACACACTTTACGCACCAGGCAAAGGTTCGGAAAACGAAGAAAGTATGGTTTATGTGCGCTCTTCTGTGAAAAAAAATGAAGAACAACGTGCCGAGGAGACAGCCAAAAAGATTTCCGAAATTCAGCAGAAAAAAATGGAGATACTATACGGCGAATACGAATCGTCGTACAACGAAAATGCACTCAATTTTGTTTATTCTTCGCTCGAACGCGAGGAAAAGCGGCTTATGCAACTGTTTACAGGTGTAAAAAACACATTTACAGATGTTTTCTACGTGGAGCCGGAGTTATCCAAAGTCGTTGTGGATGACCAAATCGTGGAGCTTTTCCGCTTCTCGCCACAAGAAGGCATAGTTGATAGCACCAATGAGGATGCCATGCCAATATACTGCAACCTCACTGTGGAAAACAATCTGCGTGCTGTATCGCGCTACGCCAAAGGCAAATCAGGCAAGGGCTATTTGAAAAAAGTGTCTCCAAAAACCAATACTTCCACATTCAAATACCGTATTCCCGAAGTGGTGCGAGTTAGCTTTGTAACACCCTCATTCACAAAGCAGAAAACTGTCAAAGTGTCGCAGTTTGGAACAATATTGGAACTGCCGGCACGCAATGTGGAAGCTGTCTTCGACTCGCATACAGGTGAACTCCAATATATTAGAAATCGCTGAAAAACAATAAGATAAGATGGGATTTTTTGTTACTGTTTTGGGAAGCGGGGCGGCAATACCTACAGGACATCGTTCTTGTTCGGCGCAAGTAGTTAATGTTGAGGGTTTTAAAATACTGATTGATGCTGGAGAAGGTGTTCAGAATCAGATTCGTCGCTCGCATGTCAAAATGCAGTCCATCAGCACTATATTGATTTCTCATCTGCACGGAGACCATTTTTTCGGGCTGCCCGGACTTGTTTCGTCCATGCATCTGTGCGGACGCACCGAGCCACTCGATATATTTGCTCCGCAGGGACTTGAGGAAGTCCTTGAAGCCATATTCCGCGTAAGCAATACCCAACTCAATTTTCAGATCAATTACCATACTCTGTCGGGCGACACCCTGTGTCAGATTCTGGAGAACAAAAAGTGCAAGATAAGTTCGTTCCCCATTTATCATTCCATTGAGACATACGGTTTTATAATAGAGGAGGAGAAAAAAAACAGAATGGTTTTGCGTCGTAATGTGTGCAAACAGTACAATCTCACTGACGACGAGGCATTTAAGATAAGGCAGGGCTTTGACCATACTCTTCCCGATGGTACGGTGATACCTAACGGAGAGCTTGTGCAGCCGTCAAAACCGGTGCGGCGCTATGCCTATTGTTGCGACACTTCGTACAGCGAAGCCCTTATCCCGATTTTGAAAGGTGTGAGTATGTTGTGTTTCGACTGCACTTTCGACTCCAAAAATGCCGATCTCGCAATAAGCAAAGGTCATGGCACCACTGTTCAGGCTGCTACATTGGCCAAACAGTCCGAAGTGCTGCAGTTGCTACTTACACATTTTTCGGCGCGTTACAAGGACATAACACCTCTGGTGGACGAGGCTCAGGCGATATTTCCGAACACCATAGCGGCCAGCGACCTCTCGGTTGTGGATGTTCCCACAATGCTATCCGACACAGATATCGACACTCAAATTGACGAACCATAGATAGACTTAAAAAAATCGTTCTTTTGTATTTGATATGGGTTTTACGTTATTATATCGTGCTTTGTAATAATCATTAAATAAATGAGTTGCAAAAAATATTGATAGTTTTGCCTAAAAATTAGTACCTTTGCAGACTTAAAAAAATCAATTTACATGACACAGCGGATTTTTTGTTTTTTTGCGGTTTTGTCATTTGTATTGCAAATCAATGCGCAGATAAGTTACGGCGGAAAACCTCGCATGGAAACCCAGCCTTCGTTGAACGAAGTGCAGGTTCCAATACTCTCTCTCGAAAAAATAGACAATAGCAAATACATAGCCGAAGACATGGAAATCAACGGCAAAGGACATCCTTACCGTTTAAGTGTAATGCAGGATGTAGCCGTCTCCAACAAAACTCATGGCGTGGTTACAACGCTTCCCAATGGAGATAAGGTTTGGAGGATTGCCATAGTTACCGAAGGTGCCGAACACACATTCCCTGTTTTCAGCAAATACGACATACCCGAAGGTGCCGAGATGTTCGTCTATACTCCCGATAGGAATTTCGTTCTGGGCAGTTTTAATATCGAAAACGCCAATGAAGATGGCGGATTTTACACACAGGCACTGCCCGGCGACGAATTTATTGTGGAGTACTACGAACCAGCTCGTGTGGCTGGAATGGGCATTCTGGAAATATCGCAGGTGGCGCACGGCTACAAATCTTTTCTTGGCTTTGAAAAAAAGAATAAAGACAAGCTACTTAGCAACAGTTCGGGTAGTTGCGAAATAAATGTAGCCTGTTCCGAAGGTGACGGATGGGATAACCAAAAACGTTCTGTAGTGCTTATGTATATGACATACGGCGGTTATGGCTATTTGTGCACAGGAGCTTTGATAAACAACACTAGGAGAGACAAGACCAACTATCTGCTTACGGCATATCATTGTATCGAGGATTTTTCGTCCTTCTCAAGCATTGGATTTACTTTTTATTTCAATGCGCAAACAACAACCTGTACATCCACTTCGGGTACCCGCAATCAAACTCTCACAGGCGCTTCAAAAGTGGCAGGCAACGCCATTTCTTCTACAAATGGTTCCGACTTTTTGTTGCTTAAGATTACATCGCAAATTCCCTCATCGTACAAGCCTTATTATGCTGGTTGGAATCGCTCTGCAACAGCTTCGGTTGGTTGTGGCATACATCATCCCGACGGCGATTGGAAAAAAATATCCATACCAAGGACAATTTCTTCAACAACGTATCCTGACTACGCCAATTTTTGGGTTGCGAAATGGAGAACGGGTTTGGCGAACAAAGGTTGTGTAGAGGAAGGTTCGTCGGGCTCGCCACTGTTCAACGCAAACAAACTTATTATTGGGCAGCTGCATGGCGGACTAAGCGGTTGCGAACATGTGAACAATTCGTCGTATATGGTTGATTACTACGGACGTATGGACAAGTCTTGGACTGGTGGCGGCACATCTGCAACACGTCTCAGCAACTGGCTCGACCCCACAGGAACTGGTGTTACATCACTTGCCGGAATGGACTACAATGAAACTGTTGATATAGAGCTTGTTGAAGCCGACAACCGCACCATATCGATATATCCCAATCCCTCAAAAGGCGAAATAGATGTTGATGTGCCTGATATGGGAGAAGCCTCGTACACCGTTTACGATATGATGGGGCGTGTGATGCTACAGTCGCGGACGGTGTTCTCAACCAATATACACAAAATAAACCTTAAGGGCTTGCCCAGCGGTGCGTACCGTTTGGAAATAATCCTCAATGGATACAAATACGTAAAACCGATACTGATAAACAAATAAAAATATTATATCTTTAAAAAATAGAGTGTTATGGATTTAATGTCAAAAATCAAAGCGTCGGCAAAAGCCGCCGACAAATGTATTGTATTGCCCGAAGGCAATGAGGAACGCACCCTCAAAGCCGCTGATATTATTCTTCAGGAAGGTTTAGCCAGACTGATACTGCTTGGCAACGAAAAGGAGATAAACCAGCTGGCCACCGAATGGGGATTGAAGAACATTGGCAAGGCCACAATTATCGACCCAAAAGACAACCCCAAAAAAGAATTCTACGCACAGATGTTGTGCGAGATTCGCAAAAGCAAAGGCATGCAAATGCCCGAAGCTCTGAAACTTGTCGAAGACCCGCTGTATCTCGGCACCTTGCTTATAAAGAACAAGGAGGCCGACGGTGAGGTGGCCGGAGCCCGCAACGCTACCGGCGACGTACTGCGTCCCGCCTTCCAGATAGTTAAGACTCTCCCCGGCATCAGCGTCGTTTCCGGAGCCTTCATCATGGTATTTAAGGACAAGAAATGGGGCGATGACGGAATTATGGTTTTTGCCGATTGTGCCGCCGACCCCAACACCGACGAGAACAAACTCGCTCAAATAGCAGTCGTAACCGCCGAAACAGCGAAAAACATAGCTGGTATAGAGCCGCGTATCGCAATGCTCAGCTTCTCCACCAAAGGTTCGGCCAAACACGAACTTGTGGATAAGGTAGTGAATGCCACACGTATAGCCAAGATGCAGCCATAGTTCCCAAGGTAGGCGCTTCCAAAGCCCCCGGCAGCCCTGTGGCAGGCAAGGCCAATGTGCTGGTGTTCCCCTCGCTCGAAGTCGGTAACATAGCTTACAAACTCGTACAGCGCTTCGCCGAAGCCGAAGCCGTAGGCCCGATAATGCAGGGTATGGCCGCACCCATCAACGACCTCTCTCGCGGTTGCTCCGTGGAAGATATTGTAAATGTAGTGTCGATAACGGCAACACAAGCTTTAAGTGGAAAATAAAAATCAAATCATAAGTAGGGGAGGGGGGAAGTCTCCCTCCCCACTTTTATAACTTAAAAAACTATGTGTGAAAAGAAACAAAAAATCATTTTGATGTTGCTCCTTTCGGTAATGTGTACACTTGGAGCACAGGATTTGGTACATCTCAAACTGAAAGCCACTCGTTATCATTCGATGTTCGAAAACCGCAGAACATCGAACGGAGATATTTTTTCGTCAAAAAAATACACTGCGGCGCACAAGAACATAAAACTCGGAACCTTTGTGCTGGTAGTGGATACAGTTACCGACAAATGGGTGGTTGTAAAGATTAACGACCGCTGTCCGCGGAAAAATGTCATAGACCTGTCGGGAATAGCAGCCGACCGCATAGGGCTTACATTGCACAAAGGCGTGGCACGTGTACTTGTAACCATTCTCCCCGACGAAGCCGAAGCAATATGGCTACAGCAGGAGTCAATGCACGATAAGTACGACAAAATTCTTGCCAAATTGTCCAATAATGCTGAAAATAAGGAAGATAGCAATAAAGAAGATAGTAATAAAGAGGATAGCAATAAAATTGTTGTGCATACAGCACCATCACCTGCACCGCAGAGTAGGCAATCGGTAACAAGGGTCGTTAAACCTGCAAAACATGATGAGGAGAAACATGCAAAAGACACGGTTCCGGTTAAATTTTACATATATTACATCGAAAATACGGATATTGCGGAGGATATTATAGAAGAATTGCACCCGTCTGTGGCACAAAATTCAAAAATAATCAACGATAATATCGACAGTATAAAGATAGAAATTTTAATGACAGAAGGTGTTGAAAAGTTCGAAAATAAATTCAGAAAAAAATACCCACAGTACACAATCTTGAAAAATTATAATTTTCAAAAATAAAATATTGTGAATGAGACATGTATGAAAAAAAACGTAAAAAAAACGTAAAATTATTAGGTTGTTTGGGTAAAACTTGGTATCTTTGCAGGTCGTATTTTATATCAAAAAATAGCAGTAATAAATTGATGAATATTGTTTAAATGGCTGATATTAAGGTAATAATAAAAGATAAATAGGCATAACCATGAAAATCGGAATATTGAAAAAAGTATCAGTTTTTGTGTTGATTATGATATCCACGTGCATTGGTTTTGCCCAACAACAAGCCCAGTTCACGCAATACATGTTCAACAGGCTTTCATACAACCCCGGATATGCGGGTAGTTCGGGTGCTATTTGCTTCTCGGGACTGTACCGCAACCAATGGATGGGGCTAACACTAGCGTCGCCGGGAGGCGATATATCTGCAGGCTCGACACCGCAGAATATATTGTTTTCCTTTGACATGCCTGTAAATTTCCTGCATGGCGGTATCGGACTTTCGGTGCTGACAAACAAGTTGGGCTACTATAGCGCTATAAACATAGGTGCTGATTACGCCTACCGTTTCTTTACACCACGCGGAAGTTTTGCAATAGGTATAGAGGCAAACCTCTCAAACGGCAATTTAGATTATGCCAATCTTGTGCCATACAAAAGCTTTACGGGAGATGTACTTAATCCTATCGATAGAAATCTGGACGACGACCCCGTATTGAAGTCCCGTTCCACCGAATCGGATATGGTGTTCGACGCCTCGGCAGGTTTGTATTACACCGAACCCGGAAGACTGTATCTCGGTTTGTCCGCAAAGAACCTTTTGGGAGGCGAAAGCAAGGTGCTGAACTACAAAAACGCACGTTCTTTTTATCTCTTCGCAGGATATGACTATACTTTCTACGACCAGTCCTACCATCTTATACCCTCGATGTTGGTAAAAACCGCCGACCTCGCTACCATACAGTTGGATGTTAGCTGTCTGCTCCAATATCAGAACACCGTTTGGATGGGACTTAGCTACCGCATACAAGATGCCGTATCTATACTCGGAGGCGTTAATTGGAAAAATATGAAGATAGGTCTCGCTTATGACATGACCACCTCTAAACTTGGAACATACAAATCGGCACGAAGCAAGGGCTCTCTTGAATTGTTCCTCAAATACTGTTTCAAGATTACTCCAAAGAAACATATACCTCAAATTTACATGAATTCAATTTATTTTATGTGATAGCGTAACTTTACGAAAAAAAAGACGTAGAAAACACATTAAACACAAAAAGGAAAAAAAGATAGTTATGAATATTAAAAACTTTACAGATATGAAAAAGTTGTTTTTATTGCTCGGAGGAGCAGCATTACTATGGAGTTGCGGTTCAAGTAACAAAGGAGAACTTACCGGTGTGTCCGACCGCCCCGTTTTTGAGGACATGGACTTGTCTGGCATGATTTTTGTTGAACAGGGTAACTTTATAATGGGAGGAGGAAATCAGGACAATATTTACGGTGTGACGTCTCCCGAAAGAACTGTTCAGGTTGTGTCTTTCTTTATGGACGAAACCGAAATAACAAACAACGAATACCGTCAGTTCGTTTACTATGTGAGAGACTCAATAGCACGCAGACTGTTGGGTGAAGCAGGCGTGGAAGGCTATCTGATAGAAGAAGACCAATACGGTGAACCTATCGAACCGGCCATGCTGAACTACAAAACAAGAATAAATTGGGACGACCAAGAGTCGAGAGAGGCTTTGGAACCCTTGTATCTTGCCGAAAAAGACAGATTCTATCATAAGAAAGAGATAGACCCGGCAAAACTTAATTTCGAATATTATTGGGTAGATTATAAAGAAGCCTCTAAAAAAGAGGAGGGCGTGGCTACAGGCAAGGGAGAACTTAAAGGCTCCATGTTCGCTAACCGTCCGAAAGGTTTGAACAACCGTTCACAATTCATTAAGAAAGAGGTTGTTAATGTATATCCCGACACTCTGTGCTGGATGCACGACTATACCTATTCGAACAACGAGGATTTCACTCGTCAGTATTTCCTTTCACCGGCATACGACAACTATCCTGTTGTTGGTGTTAGCTGGATACAGGCCAAGGCATTCTGCGTATGGCGTACACAATATCTCAACAACTATCGTACTGGCATAGGTTATGCAGAGATGCATGACTTCCGTCTGCCGAGCGAGGCCGAATGGGAATGGGCAGCACGTGGCGGAATGTCTAACATGTCATATCCTTGGGGCGGCCCGTATATCCGCAACGGCAACGGCTGTTTCTTGGCCAACTACCAGCCTTTGCGCGGTGCCTATGACGATGACGGTGGAGTCAAGACACTTATGGTCGGACACTATGCTCCCAACGACTTCGGTCTGTACGATATGTCGGGCAACGTAGCCGAATGGTGTGAAGATGCCTACGACGAATCAATGTACGTGGTAGGAAACAACCTCACCATGTCCTACAAATACAATGCTGCCGACGACGACGACAAAGCCCTGAAACGTAAAGTGGTTAGAGGTGGTTCTTGGAAAGACCAGAAATATTTTATTCAGGTTCAGACCAGAACATTCGAGTATCAGGACACCGCAAAATCATACATCGGTTTCAGATGTGTTCAGTCTTACCTCGGACGTGTTAAAGGCGACAACTTGAAATCAGCTTCCAATGTATATTAATGTATATATATAAGGGATATAGGTAAAAATAACATAAACATAAAAAAGTAGTAATATTTAATAAAAAAAACACACAAAATTTTTAGTCATGAGCTTTATAGATAATTTAGTACGAAGCAAGGGTTATAAATCCTTTATGGGAAAGCTTTACGGTATTGGCGCTGCAGTCGTAATCGTAGGAGCTATGTTTAAGATTATGCACTGGAATGGTGCCGACTTGATGATTGTGGTTGGTATGAGTACAGAAGCAATCATATTCCTGTTTTCGGCTTTTGAACCCCTGCACGTAGAATACGACTGGAGTTTGGTATATCCCGAACTTGCGGGAGTTAAAGAAGGCGAAGGTGAGGATGTTGGTCTGCAGATGCAACTTGACGAAGACGGCAACCCTGTTCTTGACGAAAACGGCGAACCCGTAATGATAAAACCGGAGTCGGATGCTTCTGTTGTAACCTCGCATGGTGGTGGAGCTCATGTTGAAGGTGCCGGTGGATTGAATATCCAGGGCGGTGGCACTCTTGTAATCAACAACGACCCCGTATCGCAACAACTCGACAAAATGCTTGATGAGGCGAAGATTGGACCGGAACTTATTGAAAGCTTGGGTAAAGGCATGCAGAAACTTGCCGAAACTACAAATAATATCAACGAAGTTACTTCGGTTGTCAATGCCAACGAAAATCTTATGAAGAATATCGAAGGTGCTGCAGAATCGGCAAACAACCTTTCAGACGCGTACCGCCGTACAGCGGAAAACGTTAGCCTTAATGCCGGTGTTTCCGAAGAATACCTCAGAAGCATTCAAGATGCTACAAGCGCTGTGGACAATCTTTCGACAATATACAGGGAAACGGCACAAAGCCTTTCTTCCGAAGACGTTTCATACGCCGACGAACTCAAGAGAATGGCTTCGAGCCTGTCCTCCATCAATGCTATGTACGAAATGCAGTTGCAAAACTCATCCACACAGTTGGAGGCAACGAAGGAGGTTCAGAACCGTATCCAAGATTTGGTGGTGAACTTCGCCAACTCCGCAGAAGATGTATTGCGCTACAAGGAACAGGTGGACGCACTGTCGAGAAAAGTCGCCGAGCTTAACCAAGTTTACGGTAATATGCTTGCGGCAATGCAGACACGTATCTGATAAGGCTTGAGAGAATATTTGTTATACAATTGATTTTGTGATATTAGGATTTAAAACGAGGAGATAATATGGGTGCAACAAATTGTCCGGAGACCCCGCGGCAGAAAATGATAGGAATGATGTACTTGGTGTACTTGGCATTGTTGGCTTTGAACGTTTCGGCAATGTTGCTGAACAGTTTTGTGACAGTGTCCGATACAATGGATGCTTCCAATGCCAATATTCAGACCAAGGTAGCCGATACGTACAATAAATTCGAACAATTTGCGCTCACTAATCCCGACAAAGTAGGTGAATACTACGAAGTTGCAAAGGAAGTGAGGGCATATTCCGACGAAATTCGTGAGTTTATCGACAGTATCAAGTACGATTTTATAGGACAGTTGGAGAAAAAAGCCAATGTTGATACTGTAGGAAACGGCGATAAAGTAACTGTATCTTTTATAGGAAGTGACGGTAACGTTGATGTCAAACTTGTTAGGGATGTGGTGCGTAAAGTTGGAGTAGGTTTTATGCAGCAATCCAGTGCCGACGCCGCCGCTCAGAATCACTTTTTGGGTGGAGGTGAGTTCAATCCCAACAATGAGGAACTGCGTTCGGTTATTATTCGTAAAAAAATAGAGGAATATAAGGCCAATGTATCCAAAGCTGTGGCTAAAGTTAGCAGCGATTCGGTGAATTTCCCCGGATTGGAGGTTGAAGGTGAAGATTTTACATTGAATGTTCACGGAAAAAACCAGAAAGGCTGCTGGGAACGTCATACTTTCGAAAGCAATATCCCCATTGCCGACATTATTCTTCTTACGAGAATAACATCGGACGTGATGAACGCAGAGTTTGATATTGCCAATAACTTGTACAAGGCTGTGAATGCCGACGACTTCAAGTTCGACAAAGTGGCGGCAAGGGTTATACCTAAGTCCACATATATAATGCAAGGCTCACAGTTTGAGGCAGATATATTTGTGGCTGCATACGACTCCAAAGCCCAGCTTAAAGCGGAAGTGAATGGTACTAAGTTGGTTAGCACTGATACCAGTGGTTCCATTACTTGGAAAACAGGTTCGGGTAACGAAGGCGTTCACAAATATCAGGGAAATGTTTATGTAAAAGCTGCCAACGGCGAAGACGTGGCATACCCGTTCAGCGGAGAATATACTGTAGGCAAGCCCGCCGCAGTGGTTTCGCTTACCAATATGAACATTTTGTATGTTGGTGTGGAAAATCCGGTTTCCATATCGGTACCCGGTATAGCGGCAAAAGATATTTCAGCTACAATATCTGCAGGAACAATAACTTCTACCGGAGGCGGTAATTATTCTGTAAAACTTTCGAGACTTGAAAGAGAAGTGGTTATAACCGTATCCGCCAAGATTGAGAACAGGGTTCAAAAGATGGGAGAATTCAAGTATAAGACAAGAAAGATACCCACACCGGTTCTTAAAGTTGGAAACCTGTCCAACAAGAAAGTCACTAAGGATGAGCTTATGAATGCAGGAAAGATAAGGGCTATATTCCCCGAAGATTTCGTGTTCAAAGTTCCGCCGCTGACAGTACGTGGCTACACAATAGCCGTCGGTGCCAACGATCAGCCCATTACCGGCAACTCGATAAACCCTGAGGCACAGTCGATTATAAAAGGTGCACGTAAAGGACAGCGTGTGATGATTTCGGATGTGGAAGTGCGCCTGCCCGACGGACGTAGCGAAACACTTGAAACAGCATTCAGAATTAAATAAAGAATATTAACCACAGGGAAACCCCTATTAAATAATGATAGAGATGAAAAAAATAGCTTTATGTTTCGGGATATGCGTTTTCTCGATGATTGGATTGTCGTTGAACGCACAAAACGTGGTAACGGCTCCTGCCGAAGAGGATAATAATTTCGGCAATTTCTACGAGGTTTCAACCCACACAGGCCGTAAGGCAATCGAATTCGCCTTTGTTCGCGAAGCTGATGTGGCTTGGGAATGTGTTATTTGGAGGGTTATCAATTTTAGGGAGAAATTCAACGAGTTTTTCTATTATCCCACCAAAGAACAAACCGACGCTAATGATGCACAAGGTCGTAAGAACTTGGCTATGACACTGATGGAAGCAGTAGAGAGAGGCGATATTCAAGTTTACGAAGGTGAGGATTTCAAAATCCCTATTGACTATGCCGCAATGCGCGCCAAAGGTGCTTCAACACGCAGAGACCGTATAACCACTTATTGGACGGACGATGAAGGTAACGAAACCGATGAGGTTAAGGATGAAAAAGATACCATTGTTCCGGTGGAAATCAACGAGGACGACATCACTCAAATAAAACTGAAAGAGTATTGGTATCTTAACAAACAGGATGCCCGTCAGAATGTACGTATAATAGGTCTTACATTGATGTATCCCAAGCCCTTGCGTACTTCGGCTGATGATGAAGAAGGCGAGGCAGCATACCAACTTGTTGATATGGGATGGATACCCATGAACGACCCCAGAGTACGTAACGTACTTGTAAAACAACGTGCCTACGATGACTACAACGAAGTTACGGAACGCTCCTACGACGACATCTTCATAACACGTTATTTCAGCAGTTATGTGGTCAGGGAATCGAACCGCTACAACCGTGCTATAAGCGATTACCTTACAGGTGAAGACGCTCTGATTGCAAGCGAGGAGATAGAAAACCGCATTTTCAATCTGGAAATAGACATGTGGGAATACTAATATACTTACAACAAAGATATGATACGGGGCAAATGTTCAGTTTGTCCCGTATTTTTGTAATACGGAAATAAATATGAAGGAAGAGTTCAAAGTAGGTACCATGCTGTATCCCTTACCGGTGGTTATGGTGAGTTGCGGTGACATAAACGGGGAAAAAAATATTGTTACCGTTGCTTGGACAGGCACAATAAACACCGAACCGCCAATGTGTTACATATCTTTGCGTAAATCGCGGCACTCGCATAGAATAATATCGGAGACAAAAGAGTTTGTGATAAACATTGCCACCGAACAGTTGGCCTGCGCCACCGACTGGTGCGGGGTGAAATCCGGCAGGGATTTTGACAAATTTCGTGAAATGCGCCTTACTCCCGTTGAAGGCAGGGTGGTTAAAGCCCCGCTTATCGGCGAATCGCCATTGAATTTGGAGTGCAAGGTAAAGGAAATAAAGGAGTTGGGGAGCCATGACATGTTTATTGCCGAAGTTGTGGCAGTGAATGCCGAAAGCACTCTTATCGACAAAAGTACCGGACAGTTCCAGCTTAATCACGTGCACCCACTTGCCTACTCGCATGGAAAATATTACAAATTGGGAGAAAAGCTGGGTTCGTTCGGGTATTCGGTGAACAAAAAAATGCAAAAAAAGTAACAAAAGGTTGCAAATATGGATAAAATTCAGTACTTTTGAAACTTGTTTCAAGGAAAGTATTACGGAGTAAAATACTGTTTTTTAGAAATATAAATAAAGTATAAACGAATAAATTGTTGATATATGTCAGGTCATAACAAGTGGTCGAAGATAAAAAGACAAAAAGGAGCAACGGACGCAAAGCGTTCTAAAGCATTTTCGAGAATCTTGAAAGAAGTAACGGTAGCTGTTAAGGAAAGCGGTCCCGATCCCGATGGAAATCCGCGTTTGAGGCTGCTTATGCAAAACGCCAAGGGTGTTAATATGCCCAAGGATACGCTTATGCGTGCCATAAGCAAGGCAAGCGACAAGGACTCCGCAGCCCTGCAGGAACTTACTTTCGAATGTTATGCCCCGCACGGCATAGCCCTGTTTATCGAATGCCTGACCGACAACAACATGCGTTCCGTGGCCAACGTGCGTTCCATTATGAACAAATTTGGCGGCACGCTGGGAACCAACGGCTCGTTGGGCTTTATTTTCGACCGTAAAGGCGTTTTCCAAATCAAGCGCTCGGCCATAAATATAGACATGGACAGTCTTGAAATGGAGCTTATCGACGGTGGTTTGGAAGAGATGGAGACCGACGACGAATACATCACCCTTTACACCGCTATGGAAGATTTCGGTACTATGGTGAAAAAATTGGAAGATATGAAAATTGAGGCCGAAAGTGCTGAACTGCAGCGTATCCCAAATACCACCAAAACTATCGACGAGGAATCCATGCGCAAGGTGCTGAAAATTGTGGATTTGCTTGAGGAAGACGATGATGTACAGGCAGTTTACCACGATATGGAAATTCCCGAAGATTTCGAAATGTAATTGATTTATAATACATTAGCAGTGGGTTGCCAAAAGCGACCTACTGCTTTTTTATTTGCACATACACCAATGCCAAAATTGTATTTTGTTCCAACTCCGGTAGGCAACCTTTCAGATATTACATACCGTGCCGTAGAAATACTTAAAACCGTTGATTTGATATTGGCCGAGGATACCCGCACCTCTATGACTTTGTTGCGGCATTATGGCATAAACACTCCCATGCAGTCGAACCACAAATACAATGAACATCATAAACTTGCGCAGGTGATGGACATGCTTGAGGCGGGTAAGGACATAGCCGTGATTACCGATGCCGGTACGCCGGGAATTTCCGACCCGGGTTTCCTTTTGGCACGCGAATGCGTGAAATGCGGCTTTGAGGTGGAAACCTTGCCCGGTGCTACAGCCTTTGTCCCGGCTCTTGTAAACTCGGGCTTGCCATGCGACAGATTTATGTTTGTGGGATTCCTGCCGCAGAAAAAAGGACGGCAGTCGGCATTGCTTGCCCTCAAGGAAACAGGCTGCAGTATGGTGTTTTACGAATCGCCATTCCGGTTGGTAAAGGCTTTGGAGCAGATGGCCGAGGTGTTTGGCGAAGAACGCATGGCCTCGGTGTCGAGGGAAATAAGCAAGATACACGAGGAAACACGCCGAGGTACGCTTGCCGAACTCGCACGCTCTTTTGCCGAAACAGGGGTGAAGGGCGAGATAGTGATAGTAGTTGCAGGTGCCGCCATCTAAAAAAAATTCTCCAGTATTAAAAAAAAATTGTATCTTTGTACTTTGATAAGAAATGCAAGAAATGTATAAAAATTCTGATAATCAAATACTTATAGAAAATACACGTGCTATGGGCATGTGTAAGAGCTTGATTATTAAGGATTTACCCCCCCCTCCCCGAAATCGCTGAGCCACAATAAGTTACGTACTTATTTGACTGCTTTTCCGTGTGCCGGAAACGGTGCGGAATTTACTTATTGCTTTGCGGCTGACTTTTGCCGTAACACCAACATGATTTTTTTTATATGGAACAGAGATGTCCAAGCTGCGGGCATCTCTTTTTCATTAGTCTCTTGCCGTTCGCCGCAAGGCG
>CAJOEN010000042.1 GCA_905233475.1 uncultured Bacteroidales bacterium | reverse complement strand
GCTCATCAACAATATCGCCAAGAAGTACTCGGGCATGTCGGTGTTCACCGGCGTCGGCGAGCGTACCCGTGAGGGTAACGACCTGCTGCGCGAGATGATCGAGGCTGGCGTTATCAAATACGGCGAGGAGTTCAACAAGAGTATGGAAGAAGGCGGTTGGGACCTCTCAAAGGTTGACAAAGCTGCGCTGAAAGACTCGAAATGCACCATGGTTTTCGGTCAGATGAACGAGACACCGGGTGCCCGTGCACGTGTGGCCCTCGCAGGTCTTACCCTCGCCGAATACTACCGCGACGGCGACGAGAAAACCGGCGGACGCGACATCCTGCTCTTCATCGACAACATATTCCGTTTCACACAGGCTGGCTCCGAAGTGTCGGCTCTGCTGGGACGTATGCCTTCGGCTGTGGGTTACCAACCTACACTGGCTACCGAAATGGGTCTGATGCAGGAACGTATCACCTCCACCAAACGCGGCTCCATCACCTCCGTGCAGGCTGTGTATGTGCCTGCCGACGACTTGACAGACCCCGCTCCCGCCACCACATTCGCACACTTGGATGCACAAACGGTGCTTAGCCGTAAGATATCCGAACTCGGTATCTATCCCGCCGTGGATCCTCTGGACTCCACCTCGCGTATCCTTACCCCCAACGTTGTGGGCGACGAACACTACAACACCGCTCAGCGTGTGAAAGAAATTCTGCAACGCTACAACGAACTTCAGGATATCATCGCCATCCTTGGTATGGAAGAACTCTCCGACGAGGACAAACTTGTTGTGTCGCGCGCACGTCGTGTACAACGTTTCCTCTCGCAGCCGTTCTTCGTGGCCGAGGCCTTCACCGGTCTGGAAGGTAAATTCGTCAACATCGAAGACACCATCAAGGGTTTCAACATGATACTCAACGGCGAAGTAGACTACCTGCCCGAAGCCGCATTCCTGCTTGTGGGAACTATCGAGGAAGCCATCGAAAAAGGTGAGAAACTTATTGCCGAAGCTGCCAAATAACAACTAAAAAAAGCACGCAATGAACGTTAAAATAATAAAACCGGATGCCACTCTCTACGAAGGCGAGGCAAAACTGGTGCAACTGCCCGGTATCGACGGGCTGTTCGAAATCCTGAACAACCACGCCCCCATAATCTCGGCTTTGCAGAAAGGCAAAATCCGTATTGTGGACAACAACGACCAGACTTTGTATTTTGACATTATTGCAGGCGTTGTGAAATCCGAAAAAAACTCCGTGCTGCTGCTCGTGCAATAGTCCGGAAAAATATCGAAACTTCAAGAGGAGGCAGAAGCATAGCTGTTGCCTCCTCTTTTATATAAAAGATAGTAATACAAAAAAGTGCCGAAGGTACTATATACTAATAACCCCGGACAAACGAAGTGCAGTTTGGGGAGATAAAAAAAAGACAATGAATCCCGAACTTACAGCTTTCCAGCGACTTATCGACATTATCGAGGAACTGCGCCACAAATGCCCGTGGGACAAACAGC
Source organism: uncultured Bacteroidales bacterium (assembly GCA_905233475.1). GTDB lineage: Bacteria > Bacteroidota > Bacteroidia > Bacteroidales > P3 > UBA1219. Next base: position 13,493 of record CAJOEN010000042.1, on the reverse strand, counting down.
AGACTTTCGACACTCTGCGCTGCCTCACCGTGGAGGAGGTTTACGAACTCTCCGACACTATCGTGGACCGGCGTCCCGACGAGATGAAAAAGGAACTCGGCGACATCATCATGCACATAGTCTTCTACGCCAGCATAGCCCGCGAGCAGGGACTTTTCGACCTAGCCGACGTCATCAACGGCGTTTGCGACAAGCTGGTGAAACGTCATCCGCATATCTACGGCGAAAATGCCGACGCCACCAAGCCGCCTGAGTGGGAGAAAATAAAGATGAAGGAAGGCCGCAAGTCGGTGCTCGACGGCGTGCCGAGCAACCTGCCGTCGCTGATAAAAGCCTACCGCATGGTGGAGAAAACCACCGGGGTGGGATTCAAATGGGAGTCGCCGAGTCAGGCACAGGCCAAAGTGGAGGAGGAATACCGCGAGGTGTGCGACGAACTGCAGCAACCCGCCGACAAACAAAATGCCGAAGAAGAGCTGGGCGACCTGCTTTTCGCTATAGCGGCATGGGCCAAAACCCTCGGCATCAACCCCGACGACGCCCTCGAAAAATCGAACCGCAAATTCAAACGCCGTTTCCAAAACGTAGAACAGCAGGCGGCGGCATCGGGCAAACCCCTGTCCGACATGGACACGCCCCAGCTGATACAGCTTTGGAAAAACGCAAAAAGCAACGAAAAACCACAGTAACCATGACAGGCAACGAACTGAAACCGCGTATCGGCATTTTTGGCCGTCGCAACCAAGGCAAGAGCACACTCATCAACTTCATCACCGGACAGGAGATAGCCATCGTTTCCGACGAAGCCGGCACTACCACCGACCCCGTGCGCAAGACTATGGAGATAAAAGGGGTGGGACCCGTGGTGTGGGTCGACACCGCCGGCATCGACGACCAAGGCGACCTTGGGGCCATGCGCGTGAAAAAGACAATGCAGGCCCTTGCTCAAGTCAACCTGGCGCTCATAATTTTTTCCGAAAACAATTTTTCATCCTTCGAGGAGAATCTCGTGAAGGAATGTTCGGCAAAAAATATAAGCTATCTGCTTGTATATTCGAAAACCGACATCAACAAACCCGACGACAGCCTTGTCGCCTCCATCGAGGAAAGATACGGCCGCAAGGTGTACCGCATAAACACCGCCGACACCCAGTGCCGCGACATCATGCTCGAGGCCATTCGTCAGAATCTGCCCCAGACGGCCTACGTCAAACAGTCGTTGCTTGGCGACGTGCTGCAGCCCGGCAGCGTGGTGGTGCTTGTAACGCCTATCGACTCGGCCGCCCCCGAAGGCAGACTGATACTTCCTCAGGTTCAGCTTATCAGGGATGTGCTCGACAACGACTCGGTGGCCGTGGTGTGCAAGGAAACCGAACTTGCCGCCCAGCTTGCGCGCATGGAGCATGTGGATTTGGTGGTTACCGACAGCCAGGCGTTCAAATACGTTTCGCAGGTGGTGCCGCAGGAGATACCGCTCACAAGTTTCAGCATCGTTTTGGCACGGCACAAAGGTCCGTTCGAAAGCTATCTGGCTGGCACACCGACTATTGCCTCCATCACCGGCGGCGACCGCATAGCCATGCTCGAATCGTGTACCCACCGCGCCACCTGCGAGGACATAGGACGGGTGAAACTGCCCAACTTGATACGCAAATTCACCTGCTCGGAGCCGCAGTTCGACTTTGTGAGCGGGTTCAACGAGTTGCCACGCCCCTTGGCGGAATACAAAATGGTGATACAGTGCGGAGGCTGTGTGGTTACCGGACAGCAGCTCGAAAGCCGTCTGCGTCCCGCCATCGAAGCAGGAGTCCCCGTGTCCAACTACGGCATGGCAATTGCCTATATGACAGGCATTTTCGACAGAGCGGTAAAAGTTTTTAGAAGCTAAATCTCCGCTGACCCTGAAATTTGAAACATTAAAATCTCCGCTGACCCCGAAATTTGAGAATGTCAATTTCTATAAAAAAGCTGTCATATAGACGGGTATATAATGTAGTTTTCCATCCTGACGGTAGTCTTTAGTATGTATTATGTATTTTTCGCTTATATGTGATGAATACTTGCTACAAAAGGCATCAAGAGATTTATGGGTTTTGTAGCCCGATGATTTTACCTCTATCGGCACTATTTTGTTGCCTCGTGATAGCAGGAAATCTATTTCATAATTATGTTTTTCATCGCGTGGAAAAGTTGTATAGAACAATTCGTCCCCTTTTGAGGCAAACATCTGTGCAACAGCATTTTCAAAAACATATCCGAGATTTGCTTCAAGTGTGTTATTCAAAAGTTTGTCATAGATTATGTTTTCGGTAAACGACTTGTCCCAAAATGCAAGTGTGATAAATAATCCCGTATCGGCCGCATAAATCTTGAAACGAGACAAATCTTTTGTTAGCGACAATCCAACATTGGGGTCGGATACCCGATGACAGAACAAAGTCGTTTTGCTATCTTCGAGACACTGGAGTAATTCCGTAACCTTGTCTGAGCTATTATCTCCAATTATTGGATAAGGCTGATAACGTGAAATGTTGTTGCTTAGTTGTGCGGGAATATTTTTAAACAATTTTTCAAGACGACCAGAAGGATCTAATTTCTGGAAATCATCAAGATAAAGTTTTATGATATTGCGTTTCACCTTGTCAACAAGACTGAGGTTGTTGGTTTCAAGATACTCGTTTACAGCTTGTGGCATACCACCTACAAGCATATAAAGCCTGAAGTCGGACATGGTTCTTTTGTGCGACGTGTCCAATGATTTCTCTTCTTGAAATAATTGTTTTAGCAATACAACCGAAACATCATCGCCCAAAGCCCAACGAAATTCCTCGAAATCCATGGGATACATTGTAATACGCTCTTCCTCGCTTGGGATGGTAATATCTTTTGTGTTCTTCTTGATGCTTATAAGTGAACCCGTTTCGATATAATCGTATCTGCCATCCTTAACCAGATATTTTATTGCCTGCCTTGCCAAAGGACATTTCTGAACCTCATCAAATATAATCAATGACTTGCGCGGTTGCAGTAACACATGATAATGCTGTTGTAGATGTAGGAATATGTCGTCCAGATTGGTCAAATCTTCAAACAATTCTTTAATCTGTTTTGAAGTCTTGTTGAAGTCAATAAAAATGTACGACTCATATTCTTGGCGAGCAAACTGTTCCACCAAAGTTGATTTGCCGACACGCCTTGCACCCTCAATAAGAAGTGCGGTTTTGCCCTTGCTAGCGGTTTTCCATTGTAACAATTTTTCGTACAGCTTGCGTTTGAATACTCTTTCCATAACTAATAATTTGAATTTGTGGTGCAAAGATACAAAAAATATTTCATCCCCACAAATTTATTTTGGCAAAATATCCGCTGACCCCGAAATTTAAAATGGCAAAATATCCGCTGACCCCGAAATTTGAGTATGATTATTTTTTTTATCAAACCGCTAAATTTATGGTGATATTTTCGGTTATAGCTGCAAAACACATCGTTTTCATTGCCTTAAATCGCACACAAATAATATTTTGATGTTTTTGGCGTTACTATATATATTTCTAAAAAACACACAGGAATAAACGAGAAAACAATGACACCCCAATCCAACCTCTCCCTTATAGTGGCCGTGGCGGAAAACGGCGCCATAGGCAAAAACAACGACCTTTTGTGGCACATCAGCGCCGATTTGAAACATTTCAAGGCCCTTACCACCGGACACTGCATTATTATGGGACGCAAGACCTACGAGAGTTTCCCCAAACGTCCCCTGCCCAACCGTCGCAATATAGTGATAACCAACAATATGGACTATCGCGAAGAGGGTTGCGAGGTGGTGCATTCGGTGGAGGAAGCCATAGCGCTGTGCAAAGACGATGAGCAGTCGTTTGTTATCGGAGGAGCTACCGTTTACACTCAATTTTTACCGTTCGTTGATAAAATATTCCTGACCAAAGTGTTCGCCACTTTCGAAGCCGACACTTTCTTTCCCGAAATCGACCTCTCGCAATTCGAACAGACCGCGGCATCGGAGGTTTTCACCGACGAAAAATCGGGACTGCGGTACCAGTTTCTGGAATACCGACGTATCGACCAATAGCCCATTAGCACAATCTCTATGGCCAATCCCTTGATTTTCCATAATTTAACCATTGCCGACCGCGATGCGTACCAAGCCGTAAGCCTCAACAGCGGCCGCCGCAACTGCAACTTCACTTTTGCCAACCTCTTTGGATGGCAGTTCTGGTTCCACACCGAACTTTGTGTGCTTGACGATGCGGTAGTTTTGCGTTTCACACTCGACGGACAGCGGGCTTACATGCTGTGCATGGCCGGGACTCCCTCTTGCGAACTACTGCAGCTCATCTGCAACGACTGCAACGGCCACATGATTTTGCTCGGACTTGAGGACGATGCCGCCCTGCAGTTGCAGCAAAACGCCTGCGCCAAAGGCATCGACATTACCGTGAAGCCTCAGCGCAACCAATACGACTACCTCTATCGCCGTGCCCACCTTGCCGCTCTTGCGGGCGGAAAACTCAAAGCCAAACGCAACCATGTAAACAAATTTCTTAGCGAACATCCCGATTTTGAGTACAGGCCGCTTACGAAGGATATGTTCGACCAATGCCGGGAGGTGGAAGCACTATAGCGCAAAGAGCGCGGCGATACCAACCCCGTTTACGGCGACACCATTAAGGCCGAGCAACAAGTGATGGAAAACGTTTTTTCCCACTGGGACGAGCTGGGAATGATTGGCGGCAGCATTTTCATAGACAACAAAATGGTGGCTTTCAGCTACGGAGCCCCCGTAACCCTCGACACTTTCGACGTTTGTGTGGAAAAAGCCGACCGCAGCATCGACGGTTTGTTTTCTGTCATCAACCAGCAGTTTGTTGAACATCTGCCCGAGCAATACATCTATATCAATCGCGAGGAGGACATGAGCCTCGAAGGTCTGCGCAAAGCCAAACTATCTTATCACCCCGAAATAATGCTTACATACAATGTCGTACATATTAAATAGGATGACGCCAGCCGACGCGCCGCTCTCTATGGAGTGGATGATGAGGCAATACGGTTTTTCCAAATACGAGGTGGAGGATTGGGTGCTCAACCTGCATTTCAATTGGCCGCTTAGCGTAAAGGCTGTGGAACCTACCGCAGAGGGCGAAAAAGTGGTGGGTCTGCTCAACATGAGCGACTACCGCATAGAGGAAGAGACACCCCTCATTGCCATAGAGCAGCCCCAGCTGCTTGCACGTCTCAACGCACAGCGCTACACCGCCGTGTTTTCGTTCATAGTGGCACCCGAGTACCGCGGCACACATCTCAACTACGACATGCTGATGAGCATTTTGCCCGAGCTGAAGGCAAGCTACGATTTTGTATTTGTGCCAGTTATGCACCGTCTAAAAACACACCTTTACTGGCAGCGGTGGGGCGCTAAGGAGTTCTACCGCGATGCAAACTGCGTTTATTACATACTAAAACTCAACCAGTAAACTCCTTATTCAGCCAAAACACATCAAAAATACCTACTTTTGGCTGATTTGACCTGCTCAAATCAGCCAAATCATATCAAAAATATATATTTTTGGCTGAATAAAAATTTTAATTCGGCCAAATCAATATAATTTTGTATCTTTGTGGCTGAATAAGAAATATTTCAAAGGCATGAAAATTATTGGCAGAATTCAAGAAATCAGCGAATTACAACGTCTCTACGAAGCCCGGACACCAGAATTGGTCGCTGTGTATGGCCGCAGGAGAATAGGAAAAACATTCCTTATCAGAGAGTTTTTCAAAAATAAATTCGCATTTTACCACACAGGGGTTTCGCCCTTGGAAATAACAGGAAAAGACCTTCAAAAGCGACAGCTGGAAGAATTCTACATAACACTGCGGGAGTACGGGCTGCGCGATGCCATCTGCCCTTCATCGTGGCCCGAGGCTTTCCGGCTGTTGCGACAACTCCTCGAAAAAAAATCATCTAACAAACGACAGGTGGTGTTCCTCGACGAACTCCCCTGGATGGATACGCCGCGTTCGGGCTTCATCACTGCTTTTGAGCACTTTTGGAACGGCTGGGCGTCGTCGCAACCCAATATAATGCTCATAGTGTGCGGTTCGGCAACATCTTGGATGAAAGACAAACTGCTTAACAACAAGGGCGGACTTTACGGACGGGTGACGTACAATATGAAATTGTCGCCGTTTTCCTTGAAAGAATGTGAGATGTTTTTCAAACACAAAGGAATAGAACTCGACCGATATGACATAGTGCAAAGCTATATGGCTGTTGGCGGCATACCGTATTATATGAACTATTTCCGTAAGGGATTGTCTCTTGCGCAAAATATCGACAGTCTGTTTTTCGCCAAAAATGCACCCCTTAGCAACGAATACAACCGCCTTTTTGCATCTCTGTTTGGCGACAACAGCGACTCTAAATCAATTGTCAAACTACTTGCCACACGGCGGTTCGGTTTTACCCGCAAAGAAATCACACAAAAAGCAGGCCTTTCGTCGGGTGGCACGTTGACCAAATCGCTGGCGGCACTGGTAAACAGCGATTTCATTATTCCATACACCCCTTTGGGCGCGAAACGCGAAACATATTACAAGTTGATAGATAATTTTTGTCTGTTTTATCTTAATTTCATCGGGAAAAAGACGGTTTCGGACGAAAGTTTCTGGCAAAACACTGTAATGTCGCCCGCCATCGCTTCGTGGCAGGGTTTCGCTTTCGAGGAAGTGTGTTTCTCGCATATCGACCAGATTAAGAGTGCGTTAGGTATTGCAGGGGTACAGGCCGATATTTCATCCCTCATCATTAAAAAGGACGGGAAAAAAGCTGGTTCGCAAATCGACCTGCTTATCGACCGCGCCGACAGGGTGATAAATCTCTGCGAAATTAAATTCTCCAACAAGGAATTTGTAATTGACAATTCATACGAGGAAAAACTGCGACAACGCACCGAAATAATCCGCGAACTCACCAAAAACAAAAAAAATATTCATCTCACGTTTGTCACTACTTTCGGCCTGAAGAGCAACGCTTATAGTAATCGTGTTCAGAAATCGTTGAGTATTAGCGATTTGTTTTGTGTTTGACAGCTCTCGTGAAATGTGATATTCCATTTTTTTCAACTCCTTATTCAGCCAAAACACATCAAAAATACCTACTTTTGGCTGGTTTGACTTACTCAAACCAGCCAAATCATATCAAAGAAGTATATTTTTGGCTGAATAAAAATTTTAATTTTGGCAAATCAAAAAAAAATTGTACATTTGCAACACATTAAAAAGTAATTTATAAACGTAATAAACACAAAATAAAATATTTACAAAAAATGAAGACTACTCCTTTCACCGATTTGCACATAGCATTGGGAGCTAAAATGGCTGAATTTGCAGGTTACAACATGCCCATTCAGTACGAAGGTTTAACAGTTGAACATCACAACGTTAGAAATAACGTAGGTGTTTTCGACGTGTCGCACATGGGCGAGTTCCGCGCCAAAGGCCCCAAAGCCAAAGAATTTATGCAGTATGTAACCGTAAACGACGTGGCCGCCCTCACCGACGGCAAAGTGCAGTACACCTGTCTGCCCAACGGCAAAGGCGGTATTGTTGACGATATGCTCGTTTACCGCATAGCCGACGACCACTATTTTATGGTCCCCAACGCTGCCAACATCGACAAAGACTGGAATTGGATGAGCAAAATAGCTGCTGAACGCGGCATGAAACTCGGCGAAGAGTTCATCAACGAAAGCGAACAATGGGCACAGCTGGCCGTTCAGGGTCCCAACGCTCTGAAAGCCATGCAGAAACTCACCTCCGCCAACGTTGTTGACATGGAGTACTACACTTTCCAGATAATCACTTTCGCAGGCGTTGAAAACGTGATTTTCTCCACCACCGGCTACACCGGAGCAGGCGGATGCGAAATCTACATCCCTGTGAAATACGCCCAGAAAGTTTGGGACGCTGTTTTCGAAGCTGGCAAGGAATTCGACATCAAGCCCGCCGGCCTCGGCTGCCGCGACACCCTGCGTCTTGAAATGGGTTTCTGCCTCTACGGCCACGAAATCGACGACGAGATTTCGCCCATCGAAGGCGGTCTCGGCTGGATTACCAAATTCGTTGACGGCAACAACTTCATCAACCGCGACATTTTCGAGGCTCAGAAAGCCAATGGCGTGGAGAAGAAAATCGTGGGCTTCGAGATGATAGACCGCGGTATCCCCCGCAACGGCTACGAAGTGTGCGACGCCGAAGGCAATGTCATCGGACAAGTACGCAGCGGCTCGCCCTCGCCCTCAACCGGCAAGAACATAGGCACAGCCATCGTGAAAACAGCTTTCACCAAAAAGGACACCGAAATCTATATCAAGATTCGCGAAAAACTCCTCAAGGCCGTTGTTGTTCGTATGCCATTCTACAAAGGATAAAGGATTTTTGTAATAATTTTTTTCATGAGAAAAGGGATGTGGTTTTCGCATTCCTTTTCTTTTTTTTATAAAGGCTTTGAAACCACAGAAATAAAATTCCATAAATATTTAATACAAAACCCTTTCACTTTTAAATTCAACTATTTTAAAAACGCAAAATCACCTATAAATATTACATAATCCACAGAAAATACCTATAAATTGTGATAAGAGGGATCTGCCGTAAGTCCTAATTTTGCATTGTCTAAACAGAAAATAAATTCATCATGAAAATCAAATTAAAACGAAAGACGGTTTTTATCACAGTATTGGCAATAGCTATAGCTCTGATTGCCATTATTTTATGGAAAACAAAATGCAGTTCAACAAAAATTGCCTTTGTAAACTATCAGGTAACAACACTTGGGCAGATTGCCAAGAGCAACCACAATTCATTCGTGAAAATCAGAGAGATAGGTTTGGATGAGTTAGACAAGCTCGACGACTACGATATGGTTTTTATAAATGGTATGGGGCTGAAAATCACCGAAGAACAGCGAAAACTAATTGAAGATGTGGCAATTACAGTTCCGATACTAACTACCGCAGCCACCAATCCAGCAAACATGATTGTGTCGGTAGATTCGACTACGGAAGATACTCTATCACAGTATCTTAGCAATGCCGGACGCAAAAATTACGCGAGCCTCCTGAACTATGTGCGCAAAAACATCGACAAAAAAATCATCTTCAACGGTGAAATACAGCCTGTTGTAAAAGCCTCAAAAGAACTTATCTACCATATTGACCCCAAAAATCCCGATGACGAGGAACGTGGTTTCAATTCGGTTGAAGAATACAATAATTTTCTAAAATCCAATGGATTGTACAAAGAAGGCGCTCCACGAATCATCATTACCGGACTTATGGGCGAACCAACCGACCTAATCAAAAAATTAGAAGAAACGGGCAATATGGTTTATCCCATTCGCAACATCAACACTTTCATTAACTTACACCACATTGACACTGTTCGGCCATCGTCAATTATCAATATGGCTCATGGAAGAATGGGAGACTTCGTTGTCAATTACTTAAAAATCAGAAATATACCTCTTTTTACTACCTTATATGTACCACAACTGACGGAAGAATGGAAATCCGACAAAATGGGAATGAGCGGTGGATTTCTCTCACAAAGCGTGGTGGTACCCGAAATCGACGGAGCCATAAGACCTTACGTGGTTTTCGCCCATCGCATGACCAACGAAGGATTGCAAGAGGTGTACGCCATTCCCGAAAGGCTCAATACTTTCGTAGAAACAATAAACAACTACATATCGCTGAAAACCAAGCATAACCGCGACAAAAAGATTGTCATTTTCTACTACAAAGGTGCGGGACAGAACTCACTCACGGCCGCAGGAATGGACGTATTACCGTCTTTATACAACCTTTTGATACGACTCAAATCCGAGGGGTATCGCGTTGAAAATCTGCCTCCTACACCAGAGGAACTGGGCGAAATGATTCAACGGCAGGGTGCAGTGCTCGGCACTTATGCAAAAGGCGCTTTCGACGATTTTTTGAAAAACGGCAATCCTCAACTTATTGATAAACAACAATATGAGAAGTGGGTAAAACTTTCGGTGGGCGAAAAAAACTACAAGGATGTTGTTGCCGCTAACGGCGTTTTTCCGGGAGAATATATGGTGAGCAACGACGGACGTATAGCCGTGGCACGCCTGAAATTCGGGAACGTGGTGCTTATGCCACAACCAATGGCAGGCTCGGGAGACAATACTTTCAAGATTGTTCACGGCACAGAATCGGCTCCACCTCACACATACATCGCCGCCTATCTGTGGGCACGGCACGGTTTCGGAGCCGATGCCATGATACATTTCGGCACACACGGCAGTTTGGAATTCACACCTCGCAAGCAGGTGGCACTATCATCGGACGACTGGCCTGATATTTTGACGGGTACCCTACCCCATTTCTACATCTATACCATCGGCAATGTTGGCGAAAGCCTTATAGCAAAACGCCGTTCGTATGCCACAATTATTTCACATCTCACCTCACCGTTTACCGAAAGCGACGTGCGCGGACAGTATCGCGAATTGTCGGAAGCCATAAAAACCTACTATCATGCCGTAGAAGTTGGCAATGAAAATCAGCAACGAAATACAGCCTTTAATATCAAGAAATTGACCGTAAAATTCGGCATACATCGCTCCCTCGACCTCGACAGCAATTTGAGTGTGCCATATAACGAGGACGACATCTGTCGTATAGACAATTTTGCCGAAGAACTTGCTAATGAGAAAATTACAGGACAACTTTATACAATGGGTGTTCCTTATTCTGACAAGGACATTTCGAGCAGCATTTACGCCATGACTACCGACCCCATAGCATACAGCCTTTTGGCCTTGGATAAACGGCGCGGCAAGGCTTCCGCCGATACGGAAAAGCACAAATCGCTGTTTACCACACGCTACCTTGTTCCAGCACGGCAGTTGGTAAAACAGCTGTTGGCTTCGAATTCCGATGTATCCGACGCTCAAATCTGCAAAATTGCAGGTATAAGCATGGAACTATTGGCTAAAGCTCGCGAGATCTCCGAAGCAACAGCACCTAAAGACCTGACGTCCATAATGATAGCTATGGCACAGAACTCCACAGACAGCAATACATCTATCTCCATGCCAAAACGAAATGTGGGCAAGACTGCAAAGCCATCGGCACATCCGCACAGGAAACCAGCGGGAATGAGCAACAAAACGGCTTTAAAATTGGCAAAATTCATGGGTGCAAGTCCAGAGGCTCTGAAGAAAATGGAAGCCGCTATGAACGGAAAGTCTGTGGGAAACTCCACAAAAACCGACAATCCGCAATCGGGCGATATGCCAGCCATGATAAATGCCTTGTATAGCGACAAAGAATACTCCAAAGAGGAAATTACTATCTCTCAGTCTATTATGGAGGTAGAACGCACAGTAAAGAACGTGTCTAACTACAGACGGCTACTCCTGCAAAGTCCCGAAAACGAAATGCAGGCTATTTTAAATGCCCTTGCCGGCGGATACGTGGCACCCTCGTCGGGCGGCGACCCCATTGTAAACCCCAACACTCTTCCCACAGGCCGCAATCTTTTTGGTGTAAATGCCGAAAACACGCCATCGGAATCGGCTTGGGAGAAAGGCAAAATGCTTGCCGACCAGACAATTGACACATACAAACACCGCCACAACGACAGTATTCCACGCAAGGTGAGTTACACCCTTTGGAGCGGTGAATTTATAGAAACTGAAGGTGCCACCATAGCCCAAGTTCTGTATATGCTTGGTGTTGAGCCAATAAGAGATGCCTTTGGACGTGTTACCGACCTAAGGCTGATACCGTCGCAGGAACTTGGCCGTCCGCGCATAGATGTGGTTGTGCAAACCAGCGGTCAGTTGCGCGACATTGCAAGTTCGCGGCTGTTTCTGATAAATCGTGCCGTGCGCATGGCTGCCGAATCCAAAGGCGATAAATACTACAACTACGTGCGTGAGGGTATGGTATCCGCAGAAAAGAACCTTACCGACAAAGGGCTGTCGCCTAAGGAAGCCCGCGAGATGTCGCTATACCGCGTCTTCGGCGGAGTGAACGGGGGCTACGGCACTGGCATTCAAGGCATGGTGCAGTCCGGCGACCGCTGGGAAAAGGAAGAGGAGATTGCCGAGACATATATCAACAATATGGGTGCTTTCTACGGCGACGAGGAACATTGGGAAAACATGAGGCAATATGCTTTCGAGGCAGCTCTCAGTAACACCGATGCCGTAGTACAGCCTCGTCAGAGCAACACTTGGGGTGCCCTAAGCCTCGACCATGTATATGAATTTATGGGTGGCCTCAATTTGGCTGTACGCAACGTTACCGGCAAAGACCCCGACGCTTACCTCAGCGATTACCGCAACCGCAACAACTTCCGTATGCAGGAGGTGAAAGAGGCCATAGGCGTGGAAAGCCGAACAACAATCTTCAATCCAAAATACATAGCCGAAAAGATGAAAGGCGGTGCAAGTGCTGCCAACACCTTCGCCGAAATAATACAGAATACCTACGGCTGGAACGTAATGAAACCCAATGCTATAGATAATGAAACTTGGGACGAGGTTTACAACGTTTATGTTAAGGACAAATTCAAGTTAAATATTCAGAATTATTTCGAAACCACCAATCCTGCCGCTCTGGAGGAGATGACAGCCGTAATGATGGAGACGGCGCGCAAAGGCATGTGGAAAGCAACTGACCAGCAACTGAACGACATCGCAAAACTGCACACCGACTTGGTGAATAAGTACAAACCCTCGTGTAGCGGCTTTGTATGCGACAACGCAAAACTGAGACAGTTTATCGCCAAAAAGGTTGATAACCAGACATCTGAACAATACAGTCAAAACATCAGGGAAATACGCGAGAGCGTAGCCGCTGCCGATAAAAAAGGCATGGTAATGAAAAAGGAGCAACTATCTGACAACGACAGCAATGTACAACATTTTGTAAGCAACATTTTGGTCGGTATAGGCGTTGTTTTAGCCATATTGCTGATGATTATCATAGTACGCAAACGCCGTAAAAATATGGAATAATCGTGCGGTTTGTTGTTGTCGAGAAAAAATTTTTATTGGTTATAAAATTTGTCGGTTTCCCATTTTGCCACGTTATTTTCGATATATTTGGCAATGCGATTCATTTCGTCGGTATCGCGGATAATATGGTCGTGGAAACGCGGTTGCCATGCGAATGGGAGGATATTATCTTTGGCATAACGGGTTACCGATTGTTTAAAACCACCTATCATTGCCGATAATTTTCCCTGTTGGTTTGCAATATCCTGCATTACGGTATTTTTTCCGTCAATGGATTTGCGCCATTGGTTTTCGCCCGTTGTAGAGACGTGCCATGGCGCGTCTCTCGTATATTTGCATCGTGAAATTATGAGTAACTTTGCAAAATAAAAAAGATGAAGGCAAGGGTGTGGTGACAAGCCAAAGCGTCTCTATAGCA
>CAJOEN010000041.1 GCA_905233475.1 uncultured Bacteroidales bacterium | reverse complement strand
GCTGCGCGGGGCTTGATTCCCCTGACCGCTGACGCTCGCGGAATCTCGGAAATACTGTACGTTTTCCTGCCGCAGGCGGAAAAATAATCAACGAATAGGACCCCCATCGATTTGTCCCCAGGATTGTATAGATTTCCGACACCTGCCGATAGGGCTCCAGAATACGGAAATCTTGGAAAAAATTCTTTTTACGGCTTAAATTACATCTTCACTGTCCATTCGTAGTTGGCTTCGTTTTTCATTTTGTCGCCGATAATGAGCCGTATTTTGTTTTCTCCGGGAGTGAGGTTGTCCGACTCCACAGTTAAAGTGGAGCTTTTGCCGTCGAATTCAGCCAGAGTCCATTTGCCGTTTACATAGCAGTGGTAGGTTGTTATTCCCGACAAGTTGTCGCTTGCTTTTATTACCAAAGTGTTGCTTTTCAGAGGTCTGTTTTCGGAAAAATTGGAAGGTTCGGCCTTTGGGGCTACGGTGTCCATAGCAATGGCGAAACTTCCGAAAGTGCGTACATCGGCCACGATAAATCCCTTTTCCCAACGGCTTTGCTGTGCGAACATCTGCTTGCCCCAAATGGAAACAATAAGCAGTTTGTATTTAATGTTTCGATATTGGTCTGGGACTCTGATTTTGAGCCTGTATGACTTGTGCGGAGGCAGGTCGGAGTTTATCAAACGCAGGGTGTACACGGTTGAAAGAAGCTTTGTGTTGCTCGGTGCGGATGTGGTGAAGTCGAGGTGGTCGTTCTCGTAAATGGTGTATTCGTCCATTTCGAAAGCAAAATCCTGTTTTTGGTGCGAATTTTTGAGATAATAGGCCAACGGAATATAGCGGGTGTTGGGCTTTTCCTTTCTTGCAGGAGCAATTGTCTGCTCTACCGACTGTACGTAGAAAGTCTTTGTAGTGCTGTTGTCGGCAAAGTCGGCTACGGTGTAGGTGATGGTATGCACATCGTTGTCGGTAAAGTATATGTATCCGCCATCTTTATGGGCTTGACAAAGTCCGGCTTTGTGGCCTTTAAGCACACGGCTCAGCAAATATGGAGTGCGTTTGTTTACGAAAAGCGGGTAGTCTATCATGGCGTTGGACGCACGTGTTTCCTCAAACATAAAAGCTGTGTCCTGATAGCTGTAAACCAGTTTGTTGTCCACAGTAAGAAGTATGCGATAAACACCGTTTTTACCTGTGGAACCGTCCGAAACATCGGTGGTATATATGCCAAGGTAGATTTTTCCGCAAATTGTCATGGTATCGCCCACAGGAATGGGCTTTGGGGCGGCTTTTTTGCCCTTGCCTTTTTTGGGGGCAGAAACAGGGGCGTAGAGGGAAAGCACTTCGTTCTTGCCATTGATAGTGGTGTTTTCGCCAAAAGGATACACACGTATGTCGTGGATAACGGGAGGAGTGTCATCTTTCATGTAATAACCGAACAGCAGAGGGTTTATGGTTTTGTCGTTGTCGGCGTAGCGCAGTTCGAAATGAAGGTGTGGGCCGCCAGAACTACCTGTGTTTCCTGCATTGGCTATAAGGTCGCCGCTACGGACGGGAAGCGCGTCATCCTCCAAATCCACGTCGAGGTCGAAAGTGCGGTTGGTGTATTGGTAATTGCTAACCCATTTGGCAATGTCGCCGCAAAAGTTGTTTAGGTGCATATACACGCTTTTGAAACCATTGGGATGGGTAATGTAAACAATCTTGCCTCCGCCGTATCCCGACACCTTGATACGCGACACATATCCATCGCCAACGGCATATACAGGCTCGCCCACCACGCCACCGATACGCAGGTCGAGGCCAGAATGGAAATGATTGGTACGTATTTCGCCAAAAGTCCCCGATGTCTGGAAAGGCATGTTGATGGGGGCTACAAAGTAGTTCTGCGGAAACTTGCTTTCCTGTGAATACAAGGTATTTAAAAGCAGTATTATAAGTGCTGCTGTGCAGAAAAAGCGTTTCATTGTTGGAACAAAGTTTTTTTATTGGTAAATAATTTTGTGCAAAAATACACCTAAAAATCCAATAAAGCAGGGGAGAGGCACCGCAATTTTTAACATGGCAATGTGGAATTGTGTAGAATGTTGCGGTAGCATGTCAAGAAAAGAAAATAAAAAAGGCGGATTTGAAAAATCCGCCTATGGTTATTATACTATGAAATTAAATACTATCTAATATCCTTTACAAGGCGTACAGGGTGTCCGGTAGCAAGACTGCTACCATTATTAGAGTTTGTATTATACCTACAATATACATTCGAGTTGCTGAAATACAAATAATAGGCATAAGCGCTACCACTGTAGTATAAATCGTTGAACAAATAGCCAGCAGAGGTGCCATCCTCTGTAACTGTAGGTGAACTTGTTGAAGTTGCCTGTTTGTTGCGTACGCCGGTGGCAGGAAGGAATACAGCTCCATAATCTTCCATGCGTTCCCATTCACTTGTGCTGTAGGTATTTGTATTATAACCATTGGAATGTCCTGCTGTAAACGTCAGTCCACGAGGCAATGTCCAATTGTCGGGCAAAAGTATAAGGCCGTTGATACCGTTGATATTTCCCAATCCGTACTTCTGCTCATGACCGGGACGTTGGTTCAAAAGATAGCTTCCTTCATTGTAAGACAGGGTGCGCCAGTCACCTGTAAAATTGTCCCCCCAGTCATAGAACGATGGCGTCCCCGTCGCCCGAGAGAGAGTTGTCGGGTATTGTCCGGATCCCCAGCAGAAAAGATCTATCCAATAGGATTGTGTGTCACGCACTTGTGCACGGGAGGTGTTTCCTGGGGCATTGCCAATATAGTCGTATTGGTGTTCGGCAAAACGCCAAGTTTGTGTGGAGGCTTGGTACTGAACGTTGCCGGGTGCGAAACGCACTTTTTTGGTATCCGATATGGAGAACAAATCGTCGTGGCACATCTCTGCATAACCGTCTCTTTCCAAATGACTACAGAACGATATGTCGTTTGGATAGCGCATAAGGCAGTATATCCTCATGCTTAGGTTTGCGCCGCCTCCCATTGCGTTGTAGTAAGCAAAAATTTTGCCAATAGTTATGTTTACAACCCTTTCGGACCATAATTTGTCATATTTCTTGTATGGCAACTGCAAGGCTTCTGTGGTAACATATTCCGTCATTAGTTCCAATATTCGGGTGTACGCATTTCTGCCTATGGATGAGGCTTTTTTACGCATGGCGTTGTCGCTACGTGGTCTTGTTTCCGATAAGGCGTTTGTTACTATTTCGCCTGCTTCGGTGGAGATTTCCGACATTAGGTTGTTCGGCAGATTTACCAACAATATTTTTGTAAGGTCGGTAACGAGGTTTTTACTAATTTCGGCCACTGCACGGGAGTCGTTAAGATTGGTAAGCTGTATGTTGTTGTCGGGACCGGATGAAAGGCTTATTGTAACTTTTCTGCCAAAGGATTCGTCGTTGCTACCCCAAAGCAGATTGCTTGAGCCACCGCTGTATCGGCTTACCGAGGGTATCACAATGTTTTCTCTGCGTCCGTTATCGTCGGTAATGGTGCCGTAGTAGGTGGGTACCAAAGCGTAATTGCTGAGGGAGAATCTTCCGCTGGTGGCAGAGCCACTCCACTGGCACCGCAGGGGTGAGAAATCAGCCCACGGCATGGGGTTGGTGTAGGAGGCTCCTCCTGTGGTGTCGGGCTGTCCGCCAAGCAACTCGTCCAAAACCGTCTGAACGCCTTGTAGCAAACGGTTGTTGGTGGTGTCGAAAAGGTCTCTTTTTGTGGCTATGTGTGTCTCGACCATAGTCTCTAAAGCCGAGAACGACTGCAGACCCTCTATTATAGATATCATTGTGGAGAAGTTAGAGTCGCCCACTAATGCTACAAGGGGGTTGCATGTTACCATAGCCAGGGCAGTGCTGTGTGCGTTTATTTCCACAGGCTTGCCATTTTCGATGACGCCTCGGTACAGCATACGTATGGCGTTGGTGTTATCGTCGGCCACAATCAAGAGCTGTGGCAGTGTTGTGTTCAGCACATACACTTGTGGTGTATAGGTATTTACAGTTGTTGTGGGTGTTGTTGTGGATGTAAGTTGAGCTCCGCTTCCGAAAGTCATTACCGATAGACCTTCGCGAGCATTGTCCTGCAAATCGACATTGCAATTAACTCGGAAATACTCACCTACGGGGGCAGTGCCGTCGCCATTGTTGCTTTCTTTGGTACATCCTGCGACAAGTATGGCCGCAAGAATACATGTTGCAATATGTTTATACATTTTTGTTGTTTTTTAGTTATTTTTTGTTTTTTAAAGGTGCAAAGTTACTTAAAATATTTCAGATTGCAAAAAAAATCGTAATTTTGCAACATTATTACAACAAAAAACATGGATACTGTAAGAGCGAAAAAGCATTTGGGACAGCATTTCCTGAAAGACCTTGGCATAGCCCGTCGCATAGCCGAAAGTCTTGGCGACACACCACAGAATGTGCTTGAAATAGGCCCTGGCATGGGGATACTTACACAGTTTTTGTTACAGCAACCGGGCTGCAACCTGCGTGTCATAGAGATTGATACGGAATCCGTTGAATATCTGCATGATAAATTCTCATCCCTTGAAGGGAAAATAATCTCCGCCGATTTTCTGAAATACGATTTGGACACCGTTTTCAATAGCGATTTTTCGCTTATAGGCAATTTTCCGTACAACATTTCCAATCAAATATTGTTCCGCGTGTTTGAAAATCGCAACCGAATACCGCTTGTTGCGGGCATGTTCCAAAAAGAGGTTGCCGAACGCATAGCCGCAAAGTCGGGAAGCAAGGTCTACGGCATTCTCAGCGTACTGTTGTCGGCTTTCTACGACATAGAATACCTTTTTACGGTGAACGAAAACGTCTTCGACCCTCCTCCCAAGGTAAAGTCGGCGGTGATACGTATGCGTCGCAACGGCACAGCGACATTGCCCTGCGACGAGAGGCTGTTCGTAAGTGTGGTAAAAACGGCTTTCAACCAACGCCGCAAAACCATGCGCAACGCTCTAAAACCTCTCGGACTTCCGCTCAGCGAAGTGCCTGAAAAAATGCTCGCCTCGCGTGCCGAACAGCTGTCGTCCGACGATTTCGTAACGCTAACACTTATTTTGCAAAATTCAAAAAAACAATAACTTATGTCAATGCTTACGACCATAGGACTGGCTTTAGTCCTTTCTTTGGACACCTACGTTATTGCCGCAGGTTGCTCTTCGCAAAAAAAAATCCTTTATTCGCATGGTGTCATGTTATCGCTGTGTTTCAGTGTATTTCACGCCCTGTTTCTTATATTTGGGTATTTGGTGGGGCAAGCTCTTGGCACAGGACAAGTCCTTTACGATTTGTGGGTTGCCGCCGCATTGCTTGCTTTTGTTGGAGCAAAAATAATGCTGCGTTCGGCACGTAAGCGCAAAAACGTAAACGTTACTTTTGTAACAGGCTCGAAATCAATACTTCTGTTTGCCTTTGCCACAAGTATCGACTTTCTTATAGTGGGTATGGGCTTGGGCTTTATGCATTTGGGCAACAGCATTATTTGGTGGTGTGCCGGACTGCTGGCTTTTTTTACCATTGTAAGCACGTTTTTTGGGGTGCTTATGGGACGGCAGAGACAGCGCGCGAGCCGACGTATCGCCTCCATTTTGGAAGGTGTGGCTATAGTGGCGTTGGCGTTGCATATACTGCTTTAGGCTGTGTATCAACAGTGGGGAATATGTGAGACGTAAAGTGTTGTTACAGTAATAGTTATGTAGTGTCGCGTGGAGCATAGCGGACTCGAACCGCCTACCTTTTCGTTGCGAACGAAACGCTCTACCTGATGAGCTAATGCCCCGTGTAAAAAAGGAGGACAACGGTTTTGTCGTCCTCCTCGTATGTTAGCCGTTTAAGGCTTATTTATTCACTTGGAATTTTTTGTTGCCGGTTTTGAAGAAATCGGCAATCTGGTTTGCGGCAGCGATACCGGCGTTGATGTTGGCTTCTTCGGTCTGGGCACCCATTTTCTTAGGTGTGGCGAAGTAGCGTCCTTCGAAGGCCTTGAAATCGGCATCGGCATCGGGCATGATGTCGGTGATGTATTTGATATCGGTGCGTTCGGCCATGAGTTTGAGCAGACCGGCCTCGTCGATGACTTCCTTACGGGCGGAGTTCACAAGGATGCCGCCTTTTCTCATCTTGCCAACGAGGTTGTAGTTGATGCTCTGCTTTGTCTCGGCGGTGGCGGGGATGTGCAGCGACACCACGTCGCAGGTCTCGAACAGTGCCTCTTGGTTGGCCACTGCTGTAGCCATGCCGCTGGCGTTGATCTGGTCGGCGGTGAGGAAAGCGTCGTAGGCGTACACTTCCATGCCGAAGCCTTTGGCTATGCGGGCCACGTTGCGTCCCACGTTGCCGAAAGCGAGGATACCGAGTTTTTTGCCCATCAGCTCGCTGCCGCTCTTGCCGTTGAAGAAATTGCGGACAGCATACACGAGCATGCCCATCACCAGTTCGGCAACGGCGTTGCTGTTCTGGCCGGGTGTGTTCATGGCCACGATGCCGCGTGCTGTGCAGGCCTCGAGGTCGAGGTTGTCGAAGCCGGCGCCGGCGCGGACAACGATTTTCAGGTTTTTGGCGTGGTCTATCACCTCTTTGGTAACCTTGTCGGAGCGGACGATAAGAGCGTCGGCATCCTCCACGGCTTTGTAGAGGTCGTTCACGTCGGTGTATTTTTCAAGGAGAGCCAGCTCGTAGCCGTTCTTCTCCACAACTTCGCGAATGCCGTCAACAGCGACCTTGGCGAAGGGTTTTTCTGTTGCAACTAATACTTTCATTGTTCTTGATTTTTGTGATCAGTGATCAGTGACCAGTGATTAGTGAATGGAAAATATTGGTTTTATTTCACTTTGCACAGGTCGGTTTATTTTGTATGTAATTAATGAATCCTGACAATAACTTTCTTACTTTGCCTATGTCCATATCGATTTCTGTAGTTTCTTTTAAGTAACCCAATTCTTTTGCTATAAAGATTTGTGTTTCCACTTCGGAAAGAGAACCCATTGCTATCCTGCAAAAGTGGATGAGTTCCTTGTCGCTGTTTCTACCGCATCCTTCGGCAATGTTAGAGGGAATTGAAACGGCCGCCCGTCTGATCTGAGAAATGAGTCCGAACTGTTCTGTCTGGGGAAATTCAGCAGTTAGTGTATAAACTTTTTTTACAAGATTTATACTCTCTTTCCAGGCGTTTAAATCTTTATGGTACATAAAACATTGTAACAATAACAATCTGTGAACTGTAACAGCTCTTTTTCACTTGTCACAGTTCACAGATCACCAAAACCTAACGGTTTTGTTTCTCAAAGTCCTGCATGCACTGTACGAGGGCTTCAACGGCCGATTTCGGGCAGGCGTTGTACAGGCTGGCGCGGAATCCGCCTACGCTGCGGTGGCCTTTGATGCCAACCATGCCGCGTTCTTTGGCGAAGGCCATGAAAGCGTCCTGTTTGTCTTCGTAACCGGGAGCCATCACAAAGCAGTGGTTCATGATAGAACGGCTGTCTTTTTCGGCTGTGCCGATGAACATGCAGTTGCGGTCGATTTCTTCGTAAAGCAGGTTGCTCTTCTCGACGTTGATTTTGTTCATAGCTTCAACGCCGCCGAGTTCCTTGACCCATTTCAGGGTTTCGTACATCATGTAGATGTTGATTACCGGAGGAGTGTTGAACATGCTGATGTTCTTGGCTTCTTCGGCTGCGTGTGTACGGTAGTCAACCATAGTGGGCAGCGGGTTCATGTACTGACGGTCGGTGATTTTGCCGAGGATGTCCTTGCGAACGATAACGAAAGTTACGCCGGCGGGACCCACGTTTTTCTGTGCGCCACCGTAGATAAGGCCGTATTTCTTCACGTCAACGGGACGGCTCATGATGTCGGAGCTCATGTCGGCAACCAGCATAACGTTGTTGATTTCGCTGGCGTCCATGTCGCGGCGGATTTCGGTGCCGTAGATGGTGTTGTTGGTTGTGATATGGAAATAGTCGGCGTCGGCGGGAACGGTCCATCCTTTGGGGATGTAGCTGTAGGTCTTGTCCTCGCTGCTGGCCACGATAACGGTTTCGCCGAACAGTTTAGCTTCTTTGGCGGCTTTCTTAGCCCAAACGCCTGTCTGCAGGTAGGCGGCTTTTTTGTTAAGAAGGTTTGCGGGAACGGTCATGAACTGGGTGCTGGCACCGCCGCCGAGGAACAGTACTTCGTATTCTTCGGGGATGTTCAGGAGGTCGCGCCACAGCTGACGGGTGTCGGCCATGAGTTTTTCCCAACCAGGGGTACGGTGGCTGATTTCGGCTATTCCGATACCGGTGTTGTCAAAGTCGTAGAGAGCCTTTACGGTGTTCTCAATTGCCTGTTTCGGCAATACGCAGGGACCTGCGTTAAAGTTATAAGCTGTTTTCATTTTGTGATTTTAATTTAAAATATTTATATTCAATTAGTTATAGTGCGAAATCCGTTTCCGCACAACTTCACAAATATACGTTTTTTTTGTCGAATAAAAATATATTTTTATGTTTTTATTTTTTTTTGTCCGCAATTTTGGATGGATAAATCTTGTGGATTATTATTTACTCCTGCTCGCCTACGGCTCGCGAGATTATGTAGATTATTATTCTCCTGTTCGCTTCGCTCACGAAATCTTTTAATCTTTTAATTTGTTTCCGCTATTAGCGGAAAATTGTATAGATTTCCAAGATTTGTTCACATTGTTAGATTTTTTTCATTTGTGTTCACGATTACTTCGTAATTCAGTCGCTTGCGGCAAGGAGTTTTCCTGCTCGCTTCGCTCGCGAGATTTTGTGGATTATTATTTGCTCCTGTTCGCTTTGCTCACTTTCTGACTACTGATTACTTTTTGGTGGGGTTCCGACCGGATTTACCACTCGGATTTTCGTTTGATTAAGGACACTTGGGGATTTCCTTCACAACGCCACTGTGCATTTTGATGCTCGGTTCTCGGCGGAACTCCTCGGTGGCTTCGCTTTCATAGTAGAACTCCCATGTGTCGGTGTGGCCGTCGGGGTAGGTGTAGCTCCATACAAGCTCTTTTTCCGTGGGTTTTGAATAGCGGAACTTGGTCTCTCGCCCGATGTTTTTCCTCACACTTGTTCTGATGCGATATTCCAGTTCTCCAGCCATCTTTCTTATTTCAGCATTGTCGCAACTGTCATCATAGAAACGGATACGCCCTTCCTTAGTCAAATGGAAAAGAGGGTTGATTCCTGCGAAATAGAAGTCGTCGCCCTCCACACGCCAGTTGCTGGGACTGAAATAGTGATATGTCCACTTAGCTTTGCATCCGTTTTGTAAGGTAATGAGATAAATTTGTATTGCACAGTCAATGGCGTAACCGTCGTTGTAGAAAGTCATTGTCCCTTCCTCGTACGCTAACACATGGTTTCCGTCAATATCGTAGCACCAAGTGTGCTCGTATGCGTAATGTCCTTCAATTTCCGCAGTCTTGTTGGCGACTTTGGTCGAAACACATCCGCCCATCGCCAATACAGCCACCGCCAAAACCGCATATTCGATATGTCGATAAATTTTGTTCATTGTTTCTTTTTTTCTCCTGCTCGCCTACGGCTCGCGAAATCTTTTAAATCTTTTAATTTGTTTCCGCTATTAGCGGGAAATTGTATAGATTTCCAAGATTTCTGCCGCTTGCGGCAAGGAGTTTTCCAGCTCGCCTTCGCTCGCGAGATTTTGTAGATTAGGAGCATTTCAACTTTCAACTGTAAAATCAGTCGATGTCTAAAATAATCACTTCGGGGATGTCGTCTTTGTATATGATTGGGCAGTTGATTTTGCCGTAATCCTTTGTTTTATAGCATACTCCGCTTATCAAAGCCGAATCTTTCAGCACTTTTGGCGATTCGTATCCCACAATGGCATTTTGCAGATTGCGTCCTTCGAATGACACTGCATCACCGTAGCCCGTTGGCGACGATAGTTCTATAATATAACCCATTGTTTTTGTGTTACATATCAGGGCTCCGACCACCCTGCCAGAGAATTTTACTTCCTCGTAGTCCTTCTTGCACGACGAAAAAACTGCCACGGCAAAAATAACAGCCACTCCAATGACGAACAGCGAAAGTGCAATGATTTTAATAGGTTTGTTGTTTTTTTCCATAATCATGTAGGTTTTAATTTTCAACTTTCAACTTATTCAGAGTATCCTATTTCTTGAAGATTTTCTTTAACCATTTCTTTCAGGTAGCGGAAAATGGTGAGGTCGTTCATCGAAGCGCCGTCGAGGGCCTCTTTCACCTCCTCGGTGTCGAACACAAACTCGTCGGTGTCGGTGATGTGGCGGTATATAATATGTCTGTCCTCGTGCTGCGAACACAGCATCACTATAGTGCCGGCTAGGTCGCCCATCGGCGGACGGTCCCAGTGGTTGTGCTGGAACCAGAAATCCAAGCGTGTGCCTTTGCCCACCTCGCTCTCTATTTTCATACCTCCGCCGCAGTTCTCGGTGTTCATCTTAATCAAAGGCAGTCCCAGTCCCACTTTGCGTGTGGTGCGCGTGGTGGTGTATGGGTCGGTAACTTTGGCCAGAAATTCGGGACTCATGCCCTTGCCGTTGTCCTCTATGGTAAAGGCGTAAACGTTGTCCTTGATGCTGTCGTGGATGATGAGTTTTATTTCAGAGGCGTTGGCCGCGATGGAATTCTCCATCAGGTCGTAAACGTGCATCGAAAGTTCTTTCATAAATGGTTTTGTTTTTTGTAAAATCTATTGTTTCAGCTCGATAAAGCGTCCATCCTCGCCGCGCAGGGTGCGACGGAACTCGTCGAAAGTGAGGTCGTACATGTGGAAAATGGAGTAAGTTTCGCCTATGAGGTGTGTGAAATGCGCGTCGGAGCTTTGTATAAACGAAAAACGTTTGAGGTAGGCGAATTTTTTCAGAAAAGCCTCCTTGGTGACGTGCTTCGAAATCTCCAGAGCGTCGGCTTTGAGGTCGGGAGGGATAAAGCCCAGCTGGCTCATAAGGCTGGTGGACGGCTTGTTGACGTGAGCCGGGATAAACAGTCCGCCAATCTCGTGCACCTTGTCGTAAAGCCCTTCTATATCCACGTCTATGGCGTTGATAAGAAGGTAAGGCTCCTCGTCCTCTATCTCCTCGTTCTCGTTCACAACAAGCTGGTAACCAAAGCGTTCCTCGTCGTTGGGGATATGCGGCAGGTGCTCGGTAAGAAACTGCTGGAAAGTGTCGAGTTGTTCGTCGGTCTCGAAAAAGCAGAGGCAGTGCGCCTCCTCCTGCGATGTTACCTCGGCGCCGCCGATGACAAGAATGCCGTTCTCGCGTCCAAGTTTCTGTATCACCTTAACCTGACGCGTGCAGTTGTGGTCGGAGATGGCAATCATGTCCAGCCCCTCCTCCTTGGCACGACTAATGATATTCTGGGGCCCCATCTCGAGGTCGCCGCAGGGCGAGAGGACGGTGTGCATGTGCAAGTCGGCCTTGTACGACTTCAGCTCCATATCACGAAAAAGGTGTTTCTCAGCTGTTCAGCAGTTGGTAAATTTTTCCCACCACCTCGTAGGTCTGCATCGAAGTGGAGAGCAGGGGGATGTCCTCCTCGTTGCTCTGTTCGATGGTTTCCTCGGCGGGGTTGAGGTTTTTCACAAACACCACGCACGAAAGCTCTTTCAGCGAGGCTATGGCCATCACGTTTTTGTGAGTCTGCAAGGTTACCCACACGTTGCCCATGTCGGCGTTGCCCATTACATCGCTCAACAAATCAGATACATAGCATCCGTCTATTTCTCTGTCAAGACCTTTTTCGCCCGAAATTACGGTAAGGTTCAGTTTTTCTACTAATTCTTTTACTTTCATTTGATTAGATATTACGTTTTCGAAAAATAATGTTATATAACGCAGAAAAATGTAAGATAGTATTTTGGGGAGTGATTTTTTGCTTATGGCTACATAACTGACTATGCTGTATTATTTTAGGTGTGTTCTATGAATTATATATTCTCCTGCTCGCTGGGGCTCGCGAAATCTTGTAAATATTGTAGTTTTGGCAGAAAAAGTGAATAAACATATCTCATCTTAATTATAGGCATGTACCCCGCCCAAAATCAAGTTCACCCCGAAATAGGTGACAAACACGCATAAAAATGCCACAATGCAGTAAATGTGGAACGCCTTGGTTTTCTGCAATAGCTTGAAACCGCTTTGCAAAGGCACGGCGTAAACTATAAGCGTTATCAGCGCCCATACTTCCTTTGGGTCCCACGCCCAGTAGTTGCCCCACGACACATTGGCCCACACCGCGCCTATGCAGATGCCCAAGGCCAGGAAAAATTCGGCGGGATAGAGCATCAGCAGGCTAATTTTACGCATACGCTCGCGGTTTTCGGTGGCGTTGCCCTGTTGGCCCAGTCCCAAAAGCAAGGCCCCCACGCCGTTGAGCATCACAAAGAAGAACAGGGCGTAGGCCAGCATAATAACCGACACATGCAGGCTGAGAAGCGGCGACACAAGTACGGGCATAAGGTTGGTGATTGGCGGGTTGGAACCGCCTATCATGGCCACCAAAAGGGCAAATCCCATAGCCATCATGCCTATAGGCAACGACATTTCGTATTTGCGGCAGCAACACAAGGCCACTATGCCAATGGCTATCGCCAGAAGGTTCATGCTGTCGAAACCGCCAGCCATGGGCAGATGTCCGCCGGCAATCCATTTCAGCACGAAAATGGCAATGAGGAAAAGCGTCAGCAACAGTGTCCATAGAAATGTGGCCACCTTTACGCCCTTGTGCAAGCCGCGTCCTCGCGCGAGTAGGAAAAGTGCGTAGGCAAACAACAGCAGTCCCAGCGTTATGCTTGCCATCGGCAGCCAACGTCCGGTGGAAAGTCGGTTGTATAGCCTCTCTGCTGTGGTCTGGACTTTGGAAGGTAGCACATCGCCGGCTTCCTTTTCTTGGAACTTACGTGTCTTTTCGAACAATGTCCCCAAACTCTCCAAGTCGCCAAAGGCCACAAGTTCCTGCGAATAGCTCATATACTTGCGTATGAACAGGTATTCGGCGGTGTCGTTGATGTTTTCGGGCAGCTGGTCGTTCTGCGAATACCATGCAAGGGTGCCTTTTTCGTCGGTGAGGGGGAAAATCTTGAGCAGCTGGCCGTTGTAAAGCATTGATATGAGGTTGTATTTCTCCTCGGCAGCACGCAGATTTTTGGCGGCAGGGGCGGTGGGCGACAGCTCTTTCAAGGCGTTGGCAACGGGGTGCTCGCCCACTGAGTCGGTGAAGTCGGAGAGTGCGGCCCAACGGCCGTCAATACCGAGCAGACGCTGTGTTTCGCCGCCTTTGATTTTGAATATAGGCTCGTCTTTCCAGTCGTCGAAATAGAACATCCATCCGCTAAGTACCTGCTCGCTGCTAAATCCTTTGTGAGTGGCTTTTCCACAGAGTTTTGTGGTGAAATCCTTGGACAAGGTCTGCAACGGACAGATACGTCCTTTGTAAAGCACGTACATCTCGCCCATCTTTTCGGCAATGGGCTGTGGCAGAACCCTTTGCGCCGATGTGTATTGTCCCGAAAGGAGCATAATCACAGCGACTGCGGCGACTTTGCCTTTCATCCCTTTCAACAAGGTGCGGAACTGTCCGCCACGTTTCACCATCAGCAGTATAATGCCCACAAGCAGAAGCAGATAGCCTGTATATGAGACGGCAATGCCGACGGGGTCGTGCGACACGCTGAGGAACGAATGGCCTTGCTCGTCGTAGTTCTCCTGATAGAAACGGAAGCCACTCTTTTTCAGAATGTTATTCATCGAAATATCGTATTGATGAACCTCGGCATTGTTTTGCTCCGTTACGGCCACATGACTGACAAAATCCATCGGCGACTTAGTGCCCGGATAATGGACTATTTCAAACTTTTCGAGCGTAACGCTGAAAGGCAGCTGCCGCGGAACGCCATCCACAGCAAAAGTGCTACACGGCTGATTTGGAACAAGCTCCATACGTCCGTGCTGCCCGAAAAGATAGGTGCATAGCCCACCGGCAAGAATCACCACAACCGAAGTGCAAACAAGCAGTTTGGCGATATTGTGCCACAGCTTATGCACAACGATTTCGGCCACGGCCGCCGCTGCCGCCAAAGCCAAAACGCCGATAAACCATGGCGAACCATAGAAATGTTCCAAAGCGAAGGCGTTTCCATGATATTTTTCCACTATGGTGCCAGCGATAAGCATCAGAATAACAGCAACTAACAGAACGACTTTGGCAATATTGAGGATTTTTGTCTTTTTCATGATAAAAACGTATTCAGTTTCTTTTAACCAAGCGGTAAGGCGTTGCCGCCTCACCGCTCAATAAGGGATTTTGAAAAAGTGTGTATAAGAATCACAATGAATTAAATGGCTTCGATGAATTTTACTATGGCGTCACGGTCCGACTTTTCGAGGTTGCGGAATTTTACAACGCTCTCGTAGGCATCGCTTTGAGCGCTATAGCCGTGCCACATGATGGCTTCGACGACGGTACGTGCGCGGCAGTCGTGCAGACGGTCGCTGGCACCGGTGCATATCTTCGAAAGTCCTCTGCCCCACAGCGGTGTGGTGCGGCACCAGCCTGTGCGGATGTCGTTTTTCATATACAAACGGTGTTGCACAAAGTCGGAGTACGGCCAAATTTTCTGATAGGGGAAGCGCGGCAGACGCGAGTCGCCCTCTTGGAAAAATCCCGTGGGGTCGTGGAAATTGTCGTCGCCAGTGGTCCAGCTGGGACGGTGGCAGTAGGCACATCCTATTTCGGAAAACAGTTGCTTGCCACGCTGAACGTCCTTGTCGCCGAGGTTACGAGCGGCAGGCACGGCCAAACCACGATGCCACACCATGAAATTGGCGTAGTCGTTGCCGCTCATCTCCGGCACTTTCAGCGAATCGGGGATGTTGGCCATCATCAGATAGTTGTAGATGTCGGTCTCCACGTTTCCCGTAAGGTTGTATTGAGGAAAATAACGGTAGAATGCGGCTTGCACGTCGGGGTCTTGCGATGCT
>CAJOEN010000040.1 GCA_905233475.1 uncultured Bacteroidales bacterium | reverse complement strand
AAAGATAAAATATGTAAATGGGAAATTTTACTTGTGAATAAACATAAAACAATCTCAATAATGCATGAGGCAGCATAAAAAATAATTTTTTTATATTCTTTTTCAATTGATAAAATACCCTTAGCAGCATATTCAACAATTAAATTAATATAATTTATTTCCATACTTAAATAAAATATAACTGCTGAAAAAGCATATATTTTTAACCATTTGTTTCCTAAAATTTTTTGGGTTATTTCAGATAAAGAAAACAAATTCGTTGAAATAATAAAATTTCTTAATAAATCAAGTGAAAAATATATACTAATAGAAACAATTATAACTCTCTATCCCAACCCAGCAAGCGACAGGGTGACGTTGGAGGGCGTTGGCAATAAAGCCAAGGTGCTTGTTATCAACTCTGTAGGCAAGATTGTGAAACGTCTTGACAACGTTAGCGGCACTGTAACCTTCAGCGTAGGGGATTTGTCCAAGGGCATTTACTTCGTGCGCGTGGGTACGGCGGTAAGGAAGCTGGTGGTGGAGTAGAATTGAAGTAATTGCTTCTAAACCGAGCGGCGGATTTTGTAAAAAACCGCCGCTCGGTTTTCTATAAATCATTCTGCGGCAAAGTGTTTCAGTGCGTCGGCGACAAGGAA
Organism: uncultured Bacteroidales bacterium; assembly: GCA_905233475.1. Lineage (GTDB taxonomy): Bacteria > Bacteroidota > Bacteroidia > Bacteroidales > P3 > UBA1219. The sequence goes on along the minus strand of CAJOEN010000040.1, from coordinate 40,352 downwards.
AATGCTGCCGGTAATAAGTATCATATCATGTTTTTCGGCATTGTTGCGGGCGGCTTTTATAGCTGAGGCTATGTCGGTATAGGCGCGTCCTGCAAGTTTATATTTATGTGCGGCGGATTTTAGGATGGAAACATCCAAACCTCGTGGTACATCGGGTTTGCAGAAATAATACGTGGCGTTGCGCGGCAGTAGCGACAGCACTGCGGAATAGTCCTTGTCGTTTACACAGCCGAAAACGATATGCAGGTGCGAATATTCCATGCTCGAAAGAGTTTTGAGCATATTTTCAACACCGTCCTTGTTGTGCGCCGTTTCGCAAACAGTGAGCGGATGATTGGAAATTACCTGCCACCGTCCCCTGAAACCCATGTCCACCACAACGGACTCCATTCCTATCATCACAGCGTTGAGGGGTATTGTATAACCCACAGTACGCAGTATTTCAACAGCTTGAATAACAGTTATAATGTTTTTCTTTTGGTAATCGCCGCAAAGAGGAGATTTAATCCCGACGTATTGCGGTTCGCCGCCGGCAGTGGCGATGTTCATAATCATCGAAAAATTGGAGTTTATAACATCGGTAAGCACGAAATTTTTGTCGGCGAAAAATATGGGGGCGTTGTTGTTCCGGGCAGTTTCTACAAATACGTCGCGTGTTTCGGGCTGAGTTTCCCCTATCACCACCGGCACATCGGGTTTGATTATGCCGGCCTTTTCTGTGGCGATAGCTTGTAGCGTGTTTCCCAAAAACTTGGTGTGGTCGAAACCTATGTTGGTTATTATGGAAAGGTCGGGAGTTATGATATTGGTGGAATCGAGACGACCTCCCATACCAACCTCAACCACAGCGACATCCACTTCGTTGTCGGCAAAATATTCGAAAGCCATAGCTACGGTCATTTCGAAAAACGAAGGCTGAATTTCGTCGAGCAAAGGTTTGTTGCGCCGCACGAAATCCACCACCGCCTCTTCGGAAATCATCTCGCCGTCGATACGTATGCGCTCACGGAAATCGATAAGATGTGGCGATGTGTACAATCCCACCTTATAGCCGGCGTTGTGAAATATCGAAGCCAAAAAATTCGACACCGAGCCTTTGCCGTTGGTGCCTGCCACATGAATGCTACGGAAACGTTCATGCGGATTGCCTATGGCATCGAGCAACGCCACGGTGTTTTCCAAATCCGCCTTATAAGCGGCCGCGCCAACACGCTGATACATAGGCAGTGCCGAAAAGAGATAATCCAGTACTTCGCTGTATGTGTTCATTTCAATCACAAATTATAACTGATTCCGAAAAATCCGTAAATATTGTACATTTTGTATTCCAATCCTTGGAAAGTGTCCTTTAACGTTGGTGTAAGAGCCCACGAAAGGTCTAACCACCCCGACCAGTGCTGACTTATTTCGCGTTCTGCCGAAAACAGCAGGCCGAAATTGAAAGGGTTTAGCTCCTTGCTGAAGTTAAAGGTCTCGTATCCCACCTCTGCCCTGTCGCCGGTAGGAGTGTCTATGCGGATATACCCGTCTTTTACGGCACCTCCGAAATGTCCTTGTATTTTCAATGCAACAAACACACCTGCGTCGAACCCCCAGTCCGTACCGATGATTTTGTAGCTAAATAACAGAGGAACAGACAGATATGTGGCGTTTATCTTGGTTTCGTTGTAGCCGGTGAAATAACCCGATACCTCGGCATCTTCCACAGTGGCTTGTGTGAACATCTGGTAAACCTTTGCTTTCGCCGACATGCCAACATGCTGTAGCTGCAAACCTGTTTTCAAACCCAGATTCGAATTGAGCGTATAACGCAGTCTGTATCCTAAAATGCCGCACGGATGTGGAGCCCAGCTCATTTCGGAAATACGGTTGGGTATGGGAATGGGACTGCTTGCACCGATGCCTACGCCAACATTTATACTATGCTCGATCTTTGGAATAGAATGAGCATCTCCGCAGGGTTTACCGAAAGGCAGTGTTTCTTTATGCACCGACGTCGTATCAGTTCCCTGTGCATTGGCACAGAAAGTCGAAAGAAAGGCAACAATGGTGATAAATATGATTTTTCGCATTATTTCTCGGGATTTTTGAGTTTTATCTGCACGGCGTCGAGATAGAGCATACTGCCGGCGGCGCCTTCGTACAAGTCCCCTTTGGAGCTGGACGAGGCTATAACCGAATACTGCAACGGAACTCCCTGCGGCACAGGTTTGCGATATACAAAAGGCAGAGCTATACGAGTGTAAGTAGTTGAGCTAAGGGGTGTTTTGTAGTCGTACTTTGCTATGGCAATGATACGTTCCGACGACTGTATGTTGGTGCCATCGAGGGGCTCGCTGCCTTCGAAAAGCACGGCATAAAACGAACAACGGTCGGTAGAATCGGGACAGATATTTCCTCTTGGGTCTTGGTAATCGGTGCCGGGTATGTAGCGTAAGTATCCGATAAGACTATCAGGCAGTTGCGAGGTTTTGGTGTATGGCACACCAAACTTAGTGAGCAACAGTGGATTGGCAAGAGTCAGAAGCGTTACATTGCCAAGATAGCCCAAAAACAGGGAGCCGGATATTAAATTGGGTACCATTGATGTTTGTCCGCCCAAGCGCGTGCACATAGCCACAGCATAACGTCCCGAAAAAGCCTCGTCGGTTTTATAGGTGGGAAATTCGAGGTCGGGAACCCCCATACCGTGAATAATACGCACCCCGTTGTTGGCGGTGCTCCATCCCACAGGGGTTTCGTAATAATTGTTGCCGCTTCCGCTGCCCTGCCACTGCTCAAAATCAGAGTTGGTGAGAATGGTGTTTATAATGTTCACCGTATAGGTGCGGTGCCAGTCGCCACTCTGAGAGCTTACCACAAAAGTTACGGGACGGGAAAAATCCATAGGCGTACCCGGCTTGGGGACGATGGTGGCGTTTTCGGTAATGGTTATTTCTGGCGTTAGCGAAAGCAATGCTGTATCATCTAAATGCGTTGAAAGATAGTAGTTTACAACGTGATCTCCCGAGGGTATCACCACGGTGCGACCGTCCTCACGAATGGAGAATGTAAGCATGTCGGCCTCCATGTTTTCAGGCGTTTCCCTGTTGCACGACGGGAAAATCGTCACCACACATATCAACAACAGCGAACAAAAGGCTTGGGAATAGTTTTTTGTTTTCACAAATATTTCTTTATCAGATTGTTGTATTTATCCTAAAATTATTTGCACGTATGCAAAGATACACTAAAAAAGTGAGTTTTACAAAGGGAAACATATGTTTTTTTATTAAAAAAATCTTGCCATTAACGAAAAAAAACGTAACTTTGCAGAATAAATGTGATTTCTATAAATTCATGTCTCCTGCCCGCCTTCGGCTCGCGACATACGAAGTATTGGTGAACACATTTGAAGATGATCTAAATACAGTGGACAAATCTTGTAGATTGCCTACGCTTTCGGTAAAAAAATGAATAAATAGAAATCCTCCGAGAACAAACTTTTTTGCAAACAGTCAAACAAACACCAATAATGAAGAAAATCCGATATATGAAACAATTCACCAATATAATATTTTTGTCGGCAATGATTTTTTTGTCGGCAAGCGGCTTTGCCCAAACTTTTTTTTCCACAAACACCGGCGACACCATTTGGTACTATTTTGTTAACGGCAATGTATTTGTAAACCAAGCGCCTTCTGGCAGCAACTTGTATTCGGGCGATATTGTGATACCCGACACAGTGTCGTACAATGGCCGCACCTATAATGTTACTGGTGTAAACCACCTTGCTTTTGCCCTTTGCTCCGGTCTAACAAGCATTACTCTGCCGCATACCATAACCAATATGTACAGCAATGTTTTCTATGCGTGCACCAATCTTGTTAAGACAAATTTCACCGGCACCTTAGCGCAATGGTGCAACATTTATTTTAACGATAGCGGCTCGAATCCGATTTTTTACAGCAAAAACCTTTACATAAACGACACCCTTATTACTCACATACGAATACCGGGCAATACAGGCATTATAGGCCAATATGCTTTTATGAACGACACCGCCCTTTTGGATGTAATGATAGACAGCGGAGTGTCTGAAATAAAAGCCAGAGCTTTCAAAAACTGCAGAAATATGCACACCGTAACGTTGGGCAAAACTATAACAAATATAGTAAACACGGCTTTCGACAGTTGCAAAAGCTTGACCTACACCGGTTTTTCGGGCAATTATAAGGAATGGTGCAATATTAACTTTGGTGGCTTAACGGCAAATCCCGTTTATTATTCCAAAAATCTGTACATAAACAGCCGGCTTGTAACCTCCCTTACTATTCCCAACAATGTGCAGCAAATAAAAAATTATGCCTTTGTCAATTGTCAGACACTGACGTCCGTTGTTTTTGGCGATTCCGTGAAAAGAATTGGCGATTACGTATTCTATGGCTGCTCAAGCATAGCAAGCCTCACTTTCGACACCCTTCTACGAGCTGTCGGCTCCCGTTCGTTCCAATCATGTACCAGTCTTACAACCATAACTATACCAAAGTCCTTAGACACCTTGGGCGGCGATGCTTTCTACTCCTGTAGTGGCATACGTAGCACCTATTACACTGGAACATTGGAAGATTGGTGCCGTATTATATTCATGAATCGGTATTCAAATCCTATGGTCTACTCCAGAAATCTTTACATAAACAACCGAATTTTGTCGGGAAGCCTTGTCATCCCTCCCAATATCACAAAGGTAGGGTCGTACCCTTTTGAAAACTGCAACGCCATAACATCGGTGGTTATGCACGATTCCATATCATTTATAGGTAGCTCGGCGTTTGAAAACTGCACCAATATAGCCAGCGTTACTTTCCCCGACTCCATCTTTTTTGTCGGCGCTTCTGCTTTCCAGAACTGTCTTAGTATGGTGCCTGCTCGTTTCCCTACAAAAATATCATTCATAGGAGATTATGCATTTGCCAACTGCAAGCGTTTGGACATATCCATTCCCGCTTCGACTGTACAGATAGGGGCTTCTGCTTTTTCGGGCTGTTCAAGTTTGAGAAAAGCCGTAATTTCCGACAATACCACCACTGTGGGACGAGAGGCATTTATGGATTGCACACTCCTCGACACAGCTTCTATCGGCAATTCCGTAACAATCATACCACAAAACCTTTTCAAGAACGACACAGCACTCAGGTATGTTTCCTTGGGAAGCTCCGTCAGCCAAATCAGGGCAACGGCCTTTGATGGATGCAACCATCTGCAAACTACAAACTATACGGGAACTGTGGGCAAATGGTGCGAAATTACATTTGGCGACAACCCTGTTGCAATAAGCCACAACTTATATTTAAACGGCCAGCCGCTAACCGATGTGGTAATTCCTAACACAATATACCAAATTCCGGCAAACGCTTTCAAAAACGACACTTTAATCACAATGCTTACTTTTGGTAGCAACGTGAACGGAATCAACAGGCAGTCGTTCACAGGATGTAAAAACATAGGGATTATAACTTTCAAGAAACTGACAAGCCCCGTTGTAGATCAACAGGCTTTCGATTTGCCGTATTCATCAAACATAATACCACGCATACCCTGTGGCTCAAGCTATTCCTATTCCTCCAACCAGACTTTGAGCCTGTGGTTCCGCAATTTCTTTGAAAGGATGGTATTCAGTTTCGATGTGCGCTCCGGTGACCAAGCAAAAGGCACGGTGAGCATAACCCAACAACCCGGATGCAACAGACCCGCCCAATTCACGGCAGTGCCAAGGTCTGGCTGCACTTTCACCCATTGGAGCGACGGCGATACAAACAGCACACGTTCCATGTACATTACCAGCGACACCGAACTCACCGCCTATTTTTCGGGCACTTCGGGCATAAACCATGCGGAGTACGATGGGGGGTCGATACAATATTCCGAAGGCACCATCGTTATCAATACCCTACGACCACAGCATATTATGATTTCCGATGCCTTGGGAAGAGTGTTATTCAGCGGGAAATGTGACGGATACATGCCGTTCAAAACAAAAAACAAAGGTCTATATTTTGTGAAAATCGGCGACAGTCCGGCACGTAAAATAGTAATAGACAAATAATTGAGAAGCACTACAGCCACAATACATAACAAGCAAGATACCACACACTCATGGACAAAATTTTTAGATATTTCCCCGACCTCAGCGCACGGCAAAAGGAGCAATACGCCGCACTGCGCGACCTTTACGGCTATTGGAACGAGCGTATCAACGTAATTTCGCGCAAGGACATCGACAACCTTTACGAACATCATGTATTGCACTCCCTCGGCATTGCCAAAGTGCAGCCTTTCAAGCCGGAGTGCGACATTCTCGACGTGGGTACCGGCGGCGGTTTCCCCGGCATACCCCTCGCCATAATGTTCCCACAAACCCATTTCCACCTTGTAGACTCCATCGGGAAAAAAATAAAAGTGGTGGAAGCTGTGGCGGAGGCACTTGGACTTGCCAACGTAAAAGCCGAACAGATTCGTGCCGAACAAATATCCGGAGAATATGATTTTGTGGTAAGCCGTGCCGTGACCGACCTGCCTACTTTCGTAACGTGGGTGCGGGGCAAAATTTCGCCCTCAAACTACCACGAACTGCGCAATGGAATACTTTACCTCAAAGGCGGCGATTTGTCGGAAGAGACAATGCCGTTTGCCGGCTCCGCCAAGGTTTTTGAACTCAGCAATTACTTTGATGGCGAGTTTTTCGAAACGAAAAAAGTGGTATATCTGCCAATGAAAGCAAGGACGCGATAAATATCGGAATTTTAAATACTTACATCCAAAATACCGAAATTAAGACAGAAAAGTTCGATTTGGAAAGTTATAAAAATCAAAAAAAAACGTATATTTGCAAATTATTATAAAGATAATTTTTTATTAAGAACCAACTTAAAAACAAGAAAATGAGTAAAAAGCTATTTGTTTCCATAGTAATTATTTTTGTGGCGGCCGCAAACTGCCTGCATTCTCAGGAATACGACACATATCTTTACAAATCCGATTTCCGGATTGGTGTTACCTTCGGCGCAAATATGAACTTGCAGCGAAGTGTGCTGTTGTGGCCCGACATAAACTGCAAACTTACCGAGACAAAAGACGGTTTCAAGAACAAACTGGGTAAGTCGTACGGCATTTTCATCGGGCACGAGAAAGCTCTAAAAAACGAAAGACTGCGTTGGGGATTCGACATAGCCCCCTGCTATTCCATAGAAAGATGGACCGCTGACTTTGAAAACGACACCAACGGTAACATAACCACTATCGAAAACTATATAGTAACAATATTTTTGGACGAAGGCTTCTACCTCTCGTACCTTCTGAACGACAGGTTTGCCATAAATGCCGGCTTAAACCTTTACGAATCACTGATTTTCCCCATCATAACAACTTTCTCCACCGTGGACAGAAACGGGGGGAAACTGGACAATAACCCGCTGTATAGCGAGTTTGAGTTGATGGAACCAGACGGGAAGAAAATAACCGATATGGTCAAATTTGGATTCAAAGCCGGTGCAAGGCTCAGACTTGGAGCTACTTACAACATTAACAAACGGCTGTTTGTTTCGGCCAATGCATACTATTCTTTGCCGTTCTATCTGTCATTTTCAAAAGACTATATACATTTCGAAGGAGACGAATATGGTTTAGGACACCTCGGTGTGGTTGGCAAGTACAAGACTTTTGTACAGAATGCCGGACTTATGGTTAGTTTCGGTTTCAAATTTTAAAACGCTGAACTTCAAACTTATAATAAAAAAAAGACCGCCAAATCTGACGGTCTTTTTTTGTGATTAAGCTGGGATTCGAACCCAGGACCCCATCCTTAAAAGGGATGTGCTCTACCTGCTGAGCTACTTAACCATCGGCTGTTTCAGATGCCATCTGTTTTGTGATTAAGCTGGGATTCGAACCCAGGACCCCATCCTTAAAAGGGATGTGCTCTACCTGCTGAGCTACTTAACCTCCTCTGATTTGAGGTTGCAAAGGTACTACTTTTTTGCAAAAATACAAAATTTTTCGGCCAATTATTTTGATAATGCTATATAATTAATTGATTAAAAGTGTTTTATAGAGACGAACGTTATTCTTCTATCAATCCGAAAAAGCGTTGGAAAAGGGTCGTATAAACACCTTTTCTCGCAATTTTGAGGTAGAAAAAGTATTTTTACTTCACCGTTTCCGCTATGCGGTTCATGCAGTTGATGCCGTCAAGCGCCGACGACATTATTCCCCCTGCATATCCTGCCCCTTCGCCGCATGGGTAAAGTTGTTTTAAATCAACGTGTTGCAAATCCTCGCCACGTGGTATGCGCACAGGCGACGAGGTGCGGCTCTCCACGGCCAGAACCATGGCATTGTCGGTGTAGTAGCCGTGCATTTTCTTGCCGAAATCGCGGAAAGCCTGCTGCAGCGAAGCGGCCACAAACTTTGGAAGTATCTCGTGCAGAGGAGCTTCCACGCAAGTGCCCATATACGACGATTTCATCAGATGCTTGGTGCGACGGCCGTTGCAGAAATCGGTCATGCGCTGTGCCGGAGCATTGATGCTGTTGCCCGCCGAGGCAAAGACATTTTTCTCCACATCCTGCTGGAAACGCAGCAAAGCCAAGGCTCCATATCTCTGGTATTCAGGCACATCGGCTGGCGACACCTGCACTGCTATGCCTGCATTGGCGTAGGGCGAATTGCGGCGCGAGTTGGACATGCCGTTAACAACCTGCTGCCCCTCCCCTGTCGCGGCGGGGACTATGATGCCGCCCGGACACATGCAGAACGAGAATGCGCCCCGTCCATTGACCTGAGTAACAAGATTATACGTTGCCGGTGGCAGAAAATTGGAGTATTTCTCGCTGTGGTACTGTATGCTGTTGATAAGATGTTGCGGATGCTCCACCCTCACGCCCAAGGCAAAGGGCTTGGCTTCCAAGGTCCAGCCTTTTCGTGCAAAGAGCTCGTAAATACCTCGTGCCGAATGCCCTGTGGCCAGAATGGTGGCGGCACCCTCGTACACATTGCCCTTGCCGTCCACCACGCCAAGCACTTCGTTGTCGGCGTTGGTCTTTAGGTCAACTATCTGGGTTTCAAAGATATATTCGCCGCCATATTCCTCAATGGTATGGCGTATGTTAGCAATGATGTCGGAAAGTTTGTCGGTGCCGATATGTGCGTGGGCGTCGATAAGGATTTCCTCGGAAGCGCCGTGTTCCACAAACTTACGCAACACATCGTCGATATTGCCGCGCTTGGTGGAGCGGGTGTAGAGCTTGCCGTCGGAGAAAGTGCCGGCGCCGCCTTCGCCGCAGCACCAGTTGGAAACGGGATTCACAACCTTTTCGCGCGCCAGCTTGGCGATGTCGAATTTGCGGGCGCTCACGTCCTTGCCCTGCTCTATGATTATCGGCTTGAAGCCCAGCTCCAAAGCCCGCAGAGCGGCAAAAAGTCCGGCCGGACCGGCACCCACAATTATCACGGGAGTGGCGTCGGCAACATTCTTATAATCAGAATGATAGTTATCTTTGACAAATGTCTCGCCTTCGAGATACACGTTGGCCGTGATGTGGTATTTTGCCGGGGCGCGACGAGAGTCGATGCTGCGCCTAAGCACCTGTATGTGCGAAATATTGTCGGCCGAGGTTTTAAGATGTTCTGCCACAGCTTGGCGGAAACGTTTTTCAACGAAATACTGCTCGGGCGAGAGGGTCAGGTCGGTGATGTTTTTCATTGGTTGTCAACCTTCTACGGTTATTGTAAGTAAAAAAGCGCGGGTGTTCATGCCGTTTATGGCGGTTGTGTAATAGGTGTCGTCGGGGATTTTCTGGTCGGTGATGCCGAAATTCATCTTCAGCTCAATGGCGAGTTTGAAATAGAGCAGGTAGAAATCGAAGCCCGCCCCCACGGTATAGCTGAACTCCGAGGTCTTGAGCCGCACTATCGACTGGTCGTCCTTGTTTTTATTGTTTTTCAGCGAAGCGAAATCGAAGGAGTATTTGCCTCCCCCCACGAGGTATGGGCGGAAGTTGCGCCATCGCATAGCCCTGATTTTCAATTCCAAAGGCACGTCGGCAAAGACCGTTTCCACGTTGCGTTGCTCGTCGAGACGGTGGTCGGCGGAGAGGTCGGTGGGATTCCAGTTGTAGTGCATATTGCGTTCCACAAGAGTGATGCCGGGGATAAGGCGCAGGTTCATAAAGCTTGTAATACGCATATCACCAATGATATACAAATGGAATCCGGGAGCGTAGTACGACTCTATACCGCGCATGTGGCTACGAATTTCGTCGTCCTGGTTGAGGTCAATGTCAAATTTGATGTCCGTTACGCCAAGCCCGATACCGTAATGGAACCGGTGCTTGTCGAAATTGACAAGGTGATTGGTCTGTGCCACAGTAACTTGCGTTACAAAGGCCAACGGCAATATGTACTTTGCGACTTTCATCGGTAGTGGGTAAAACGTTGGAGTCTGCGATTTTAGTATAATCGAACATCAAAATACATGAAGAAAACTAAAAAAAACGTCTCTTCATCCGAAAATGTCGCAATGTTTTCGAACACGGATTACTCGGATTTAACTGATTTTTTTATTGAGAGTCGGGCTCTCCGAGCCCCTCTATAACGCCGCAAGCCGTAACCGATGACTTTTGTAAACCTTGTATTTTATTTAATATCAATGTATTTCACTGCTTGTTCCTGTTTTTCGGGGGTGAGTTTGGGCAGGGTGATGTTCAGCACTCCGTCCTCCACTTTGGCCTCGATAGCCTGTTTGTCGGCATCCTCGGGCAGGGTGTAGCTTTGCGAGAACTCGGTGTGGCCGAACTCTTTGCGCAGGTACTTGCCTGTGTTTTCCTCGTTTTTCTCCTCCTTGCTCATAGCTACTGTAAGGACTTTGTTGTTGAGGCTGATTTTGACCTCCTCTTTTTTCATTCCCGGAACAGCGAACTGCAACCTGTACTCTTTTTCGTTTTCGATGATGTTGGTTGCCGGAACGGTTCTGCGGTTGTATTCATCGTTCCAGAATTCGTTCATAAATGCGGGCAGCCATTCAGTGTTTCTTCTTGTTAATAACATGGTTTTAATCTCCTGTCTTTTGGTTATTGTTTTCTGTTTGTTTTTTTTGTCTTGCAAGACAACCAATATAACACAAGAATGGTGCCAAATTAAATTTGCTGCCATTTTGACATAATCTTCTGACTTTCGCACAAAAACAACCGCCAAAATGACAGGGTGCTATTTTTACAAAAAAAATCCGTTTGAATTATTCAAACGGATTTTTTTTATTATAATTTATCTATTTATCAATCGATTACAAGTGCACAGCTTTGCCGTAGGCCTGTTCGATGGCTTCCATGATAGCCTCCGACATAGTCGGGTGGGGGTGTATCGAGGCGGCCACCTGTTTGGCGGTGAGTCCGTTCTGCCTTGCGGCCACTATGCCTGCAATCATTTCGGTAACGTTGTCGCCGCAGAAGTGTGCTCCCAGAATCTGGTCGGTTTTTGCGTCGATAACCATTTTGATGAATCCGTCGCGGTTGCCTGCTGCTGTGGCTTTTCCCGATGCGGTGTAGGGGAATTTGCCCACAAGCACTTCGTATCCGGCTTCGCGGGCTTTTTTCTCGCTCATGCCCACCGATGCCACTTCGGGAGTGGTGTAGGTGCAGCCGGGTATGTTGTTGTAGTTGACGGGTTGCGGGTCGTGTCCGGCTATCTTTTCAACACATACAAGGGCTTCGGCCGATGCCACGTGTGCGAGGGCGGGACCGTGCACCACGTCGCCGATGGCGTAGTAGCCTTCCACGTTGGTGCGGTAGTAGTCGTCCACAACGATTTTTGTGCGTTCGGTGGTAATGCCCACCTCTTCCAAGCCGATGCCTTCGAGGTTGGTGATAACGCCCACGGCGGAAAGCACTATGTCGGCGTCAACCACTTCTATGCCTTTTTTGGACTGTATGCTCACATGGCAGATGTCGCCGTCGATGCCCACTTTCTCTACCGAGGCGGAGGTCATCACTTTCATGCCCATTTTGCGGAACGAGCGGCTAATCTGTGCCGACACATCCTCGTCCTCGTTGGGAACCACGTTGGGCATGAATTCCACCAGCGTTACTTGCACGCCGATGGACTGATAGAAGAAAGCAAACTCGCTTCCGATGGCGCCGGAGCCTACCACCACCATTGTCTTGGGTTTTTCGGGCAGTGTCATGGCTTCGCGGTAGCCAATTATTTTTTTGCCGTCCTGAGGCAGGTTGGGCAGGTTGCGCGAGCGGGCGCCTGTAGCTATGATGATATGGTTGGCGTCGTACACGGTGGCTTCGCCTTCGGCGTTGGTAACTTCCATCACATCCACGTTGTTCTTTTTGAGCAGGAACTGCACGCCTTTGCTCATGGTCTCGGCCACTCCGCGGCTGCGGGCCACCATTGCCGTAAGGTCGGCTTCGGCGGGCTGTGCCGTTACGCCGTAGGTGGCGGCGTGGTTAACGTAGTTATATACCTGTGCGCTCTTGAGCAGGGCTTTGGTGGGAATACAGCCCCAGTTGAGGCATATCCCGCCAAGGTTTTCGCGTTCCACAACGGCGGTTTTCATACCCAGTTGTGCCGATTTAATGGCAGCCACGTATCCTCCGGGACCGCTGCCTATCACTATTACATCGTAGTTCATATATATCGTATTTTTATTTTATTGTTTTGATTATTAAAAGGTTGTGCCTTATTTGGGGACAATAATGTTTCTACAAAGATACGAAAAAACTTTCAATTGACAATTTGCTGTGCACACAACAATAAAAATAGGAAAACTTCCACAGATGGTCCGTGATTCTCAGTATTCCATAAGAGGTTGTTTAATGACGTTTCTATTTACACAAAAAAAATCGGGAGAGGCTTTGTGGCTTCTCCCGATATAGGTTACACGGTACCTGCTATTACACAAAATTCAAAGTCTCCTTGGAGGCGAATTTCTCGCAATAGTGGCACTGCATTTTAAGGTTCTCCCTATCCAAAACCTTAAACTTGGTGCGTATGGTTTCGGCGTTGGTTATGCACTTGGGATTCATGCACTTAATTATGCCTTCAACCATCTCTGGAATTTCGGCGGTGAATTTTTCCACCACTTCGTAGTTGCGTATCACAATAAGGCTGGCGGTGGGAGCCACCAAAGCAATCTTGTTTATCTCGTCGCGTTCAAAAAATTTGTTCTTTATCTTCACAATGCCCTTGTGTCCAAGCTTCTGACTTTGCAAGTTGTTGCCAATCAGCACTTCGTCGTTGTAGTTCTCCAAATCCAAAAGGCTTATGACTTTATAAACGACATTTGTGGGGATATGATCTATTACCGTTCCGTTTTCGATGGCGGAAACAACCATTTCTTTCTTATTTTCCATGACAATGATTTTTTAATGTTACGACTTATCTTACACCCAAAATTGCGGCCATAAGTGCCTGACGCACATATACTCCGTTTTGTGCCTGCTGGAAATAGTAAGCGTATGGGGTTTTGTCCACATCGGTAGCTATCTCGTTCACGCGCGGTAGCGGGTGAAGCACACGCATATTGGGTTTGCAACCTTCGAGCATTTTGGCAGAGAGTATGCATGAATCCTTAACACGTTCATATTCAAGAGGGTCGGGAAAACGTTCACGTTGCACGCGGGTCATATAGATAATGTCGGCAAAGGGTATAACCTCGGCCAAATCGGTGTATTGGTAGTATTTGAGGTTGGCGTTTTTTACAGACATTTTCACCGAGCTGGGAAGTTTCAACTCCACAGGCGACACCAGATGGAAAGTGGCGTTGAAGTTGCACATGGCCTGCACGAGGGAGTGCACGGTACGTCCGTATTTGAGGTCGCCCACCAAAGCGATGTTAAGGTTTTCGAGTGTGCCCTGTGTTTTGCGTATGGAATAGAGGTCGAGCATACACTGTGTGGGGTGTTGGTTGGCACCGTCGCCGGCGTTGATAACGGGCACCGAGGCCACCTCGCTGGCGTAGCGCGAGCTACCCTCCTTGGGGTTACGCATTACTATGAGGTCGCTGTAACTGCTTACCATCACAATGGTATCGTGTAGCGACTCACCTTTTTGAACACTTGTCCCGCCCGGGTCGCTGAAGCCTATAATGCGGGCTCCCAGCTGGTTGGCGGCACTCTCGAAACTCAGGCGCGTGCGCGTCGAAGGTTCGAAAAACAACGTGGCGACAACCTTGTCGCTCAAAATAGGTTGCTTGGGGTTTTTCTCAAACTCCTCGGCAATATCCAGCACCTGTATATACTCCTCTTTGCTGAAGTCGGTTATGGATATCAGATTTCTTCCTTTTAAATTACTCATATCGTTACTTCTTTACGTTATTACATTACAAAAAAAAACGACTAAAAACAATTAGTCGCTCAAAAAAAATAAAATCCGTTTTTCACTATAGTGAAACAAATGTATTTTGTCTAAGTATCTTGATTTCATATTCTTACTAAGAATCATAGCCTAACTACGTTTCAACAAAGATACAACTTTTTTTTCAAATACATATGTTTTCGTTGACAAAAGCATAATTTTATAATTAATTCGTTGGTGTAATTAGTCCAAAGCGTATTTAAACCTTCCGGGATGAAGACTGTTGTTGTACGTGCGACATCGATAGCGGATATTTTGCTTGATGTTGAATTAGTTATATGACTCGTAGTAGGAAATTCTGACCGCAAAAATTAGAGGAATTTATTTTATGTCGTTGAAAAAAAGTTTTAAAAACCGATGAAAAACTTGTATTTTTTGCAAATGAAAAAACGTAAAAAAGTAAAATGGAGAAAGTTCAGACAAGAAAGTGCGTACCCACCGGGATGCGGAACGCGAGGAGTGGTACTTCTCGGTGGTGGATGTGGTTGGGGCTTTGACAGACCAACTAACTGCCAGAATTGCCAGTACTTATTGGGCTGTATTAAAGAAAAGGCTAAAAGCTGAAGGTGCCGATAAACTGCTTGCAAATTGTAAGCAGTTGAAAATGCTTGCGTCAGATGGAAAACAAAGGATGACGTATGTGGCTGATACAAAGCAGCTTCTGCGTATTATCCAGTCCATTCCTTCGCCCAAAGCGGAGCCTTTCAAGCAGTGGCTGGCGCAGGTGGTGGCGGAACGTTTGGACGAGATCGCCGACCCACAACGTGCCATTATCCGCGGCACCGACTTCTACCGTGCCAAAGGCTACAGCGATGGATGGATAAACCAACGTCTGCAGTCCATTGAGATGCGCAAGGAACTCACCGACGAATGGAAAGCACGAGGCATTGACAAAGAACAAGACTATGCCAGACTCACCAATGAAATGACTCGTGCGTGGAGCGGTCTTACCGTGCGCGACTATAAATTAGTCCTCTCAACGCCAAGTACAAACTCTCTCTCGACACAAGTGTTGAAGAAGTGAAAGAAGTTGGGGAGAAAGGGAGTGAAAGTTAGGAAATAGAAAACAGCTGAAATAATTACTTCTATAATTCAAAATCCCACTTGATTTAGGGGGCTTCTATAAATTGCCTCGGAGAGGCAAACTCTCAATAACCTCACATGCTAATGTGAGGTATGAACAGGCGTGTCGGAGTGAAGAAAACGCCTGTGGCTTTTTCGATAGTGAAACGGAGAATAATAACGCTCTCAAACGAATAAATAGAAGTCCCCTTTATATAGTGGAAAAATGATAGCAGTCATTCCTTCCCAAAATAATTTTCCAAAAACCTTTGGGAATGACATTTTTTTTACGTAAATTTGCAAGTTTAAAAACAAACAAAAAGAAGTATTAATACTTTAAAAAACAAATATTTAGTAATATGGCAGAAAAAAAATTCATGACATGCGACGGTAACTGCGCTGCTGCGCACGTAGCCTACATGTTTAGCGAAGTGGCCGCCATCTATCCTATCACCCCTTCTTCGCCGATGGCCGAATACATTGACGAATGGAGTGCAGGCGGCAGAAAAAACATTTTCGGTGAGACCGTGAAAGTGGTCGAGATGCAGAGCGAAGCCGGTGCCGCCGGTGCCGTTCACGGCTCGTTGCAGGCCGGTGCCCTCACCACCACCTACACCGCATCGCAGGGTCTCCTGCTGATGATCCCCAATATGTATAAAATCGCCGGCGAGCTTCTCCCGGGCGTGTTCCACGTTTCGGCACGTGCCTTGGCAGCACAGGCTCTTTCCATCTTCGGCGACCATGCCGACGTTATGAGCGGAAATTATGGACTTGGCTCCTGTGGCTCACCTTGCAGCTATCGAAGGACGTGTGCCTTTCCTCCACTTCTTCGACGGTTTCCGTACATCGCACGAAATCCAGAAAGTGGAAGCCACAAACCAAGACGATGTGGCTAAACTCATCAATTGGGATGCCCTCAAGGCTTACCGTGAAAGAGCTTTGAACCCCGAACACCCCGTTACACGCGGCACAGCTCAAAACCCCGACATCTATTTCCAGACACGTGAACTGCAGAACCAATTCTACGACGCTCTGCCCGACATCGTGGCTAAATACATGAAAGAGATGAGCAAAATCACCGGTCGTGAGTACGCTCCATTCACCTACTACGGTGCAAAAGATGCCACCGACGTTATCGTGGCAATGGGCTCCATCACCGATGTAGTGAAAACCGTTATCGACAAAGAAAATGCCGCTGGCAAGAAACTCGGTCTCGTCAGCGTTCACCTCTATCGTCCCTTCAGCGTGAAGTACTTCGGTGCTGTCCTTCCTGAAACAGTGAAGCGCATCTGCGTCCTTGACCGCACGAAAGAACCCGGTGCAAACGGCGACCCGCTGTATCTGGATGTGGTTGAAGCATTCGCCAACTGCAAAGACATCCCGGCCGAGAACAAACCGATGATCATCGGCGGTCGTTTCGGACTTTCGTCGAAAGACACCACCCCCGCACAAATCGTGGCTGTTTTCGAGAACCTCGCTTCCGAAAAGCCGATGAACCAGTTCACCGTGGGTATCAACGACGACGTTACCCACCGTTCGCTCAAGGTTGGAAAAGAAATCTCCATCCTGCCTAAGGGCACTTTCGAAGCCAAATTCTACGGCCTCGGTGCTGACGGTACAGTGGGTGCTAACAAGAACAGTATCAAGATTATAGGCGACAATACCAATAAATACAGTCAGGCTTATTTCGACTACGACTCCAAGAAATCCGGTGGTTACACCTGCTCGCACCTGCGTTTCGGCGACCAGCCCATTTTGGCTCCGTATCTCGTTGGTACTCCTGACTTTGTAGCCGTTCACGTTCCTTCTTATCTGCGCAAATACGACTGTCTGCGTGGTTTGAAAGACAACGGCACATTCCTCTACAACTCCCCGTGGAGTGTTGAAGACACCAAAAAGCATTTGCCCGATTTCGTTAAGAAATATCTGGCTCTGCACCATATCAACATGTACATCATCGACGCTACCAAGATAGCTGCCGAGATTGGTCTGGGCAACCGTACCAACACCATTCTGCAGAGCGCTTTCTTCAAAATCTCCGGCGTTATTCCTTACGACCTCGCTGTTGAACAGATGAAGAAATTCATCGTTAAATCTTACGGCAAGAAAGGTGAGGATATTGTGAACATGAACTACGCAGCCGTTGATCGCGGTGGCGAGATTACAAAAGTGGAAATCCCCGCAGAATGGGCAAACCTGAACTGCACCACCGATTTCGAATTCGAGCACAATGCCGACGATCCCGAATTCATCAACAAAGTTATGCGCCCGATGGTGGCACAGTGCGGCAACGACTTGCCTGTAAGTGCTTTCAAGGAAATCATCGACGGCACATTCCCCGCCGGTACCACCGCTTACGAAAAACGTGGTGTGGCTACCGTTGTTCCGCAGTGGAACGAAGCCAACTGTATCCAGTGTAACCAGTGCTCGCTGGTTTGTCCTCACGCCGCTATCCGTCCCGTGGTGATGACCGACGAAGAGAAGAAGAACGCTCCTGCCGGCATGAAGACTGCCGATGTGAAAGTTCCGAAGGAAATGGCTGGAATGCACTTCCGTATGCAGGTTTCCGTTATGGACTGCACCGGTTGCGGCAACTGCGCCGACGTTTGTCCCGCCAAGGAAAAGGCTTTGGTTATGAAACCTTTCGAAAGTCAGCTTGGCGAAGCCGAAAATTGGGATTACAGCCAGAAGAAAGTTACCTACAAGGACAACCTTATCGACAAATACGCCAACGTTAAGAACAGCCAGTTTGCACAGCCTCTGTTCGAGTTCAGCGGCGCCTGCGCAGGCTGCGGCGAAACTCCTTATATCAAGACCATCACACAGCTGTTCGGCGAACGTATGATTGTGGCCAACGCTACCGGATGTTCGTCCATCTACGGCGGTTCGGCTCCTGCAACTCCTTACTGCAAGAACTACCGAAGCGGCAAGGGCGTGGCTTGGGCCAACAGCTTGTTCGAGGACAACGCAGAATTCGGTCTGGGTATGGCAACAGCCACCCGTCAGATGCGCGACCGCGTGGAACGTATCATGCGCGAGGCTATAGCCAACTGCCAGAAATGTTCCGCAGAACTGAAAGCCCTGTTCCAGGAATGGATCGACAACCGCGAATGCGGCGTTAAGACCGCCGAACTGGCTGAAAAGATTTTGGCTGGTTGCAAAGCCTGCGGTTGCGACTACTGCAAACAGATTATCGACCTGAAAGACCACCTTGTGAAGAAATCGCAGTGGATATTCGGCGGCGACGGCTGGGCATACGATATCGGATTCGGCGGCCTCGACCACGTGCTGGCTTCCGGCGAAGATGTTAACGTGCTGGTTCTCGACACCGAGGTGTACTCCAACACCGGCGGACAGAGCTCCAAGGCTACCCCGGCAGGTGCTGTGGCCAAATTTGCCGCTTCCGGTAAGAAAGTGCGCAAAAAAGACCTCGGCATGATTGCCAAGAGCTACGGCTATGTGTATGTGGCACAGGTGGCCATGGGCGCAAGCCAGGCACAGTATTTCAAAGCCATAAAAGAAGCCGAGGCTTACCACGGACCTTCGCTGGTGATATGCTACGCTCCTTGTATCAACCACGGTATCAAGGTTGGCATGGGCCGTTCGCAGCACGAGGAAGCCAAAGCCGTTGAATGTGGCTACTGGCACCTCTGGCGTTTCAACCCCGCCGAAGAAGAGGCCGGACAGAACGGCTTCCACCTCGACAGCAAGGAACCCGACTGGAGCAAGTTCCAAGACTTCATCATGGGCGAGGTTCGCTACAACAGCTTGCTGAAGACCTTCCCCGCCGAAGCCAAGGAGCTGTTCGCCAAGACCGAGCAGTTTGCTAAGCTCCGCTACGAAGGCTACAAAAAGTTGAGCGAAGGGAAATAAACCCCACCGATTATCATATTGAAAATGTGATAAATACCAAACTGGGTAGCTCGAGAGGGCTGCCCAGTTTCTAAAAAAAAGAAAAGGTTATGGCCAACAACAAACAATTGGCGAAACTTGAATTTGTCTCTTTCTGCATAGAGCAATACAAAGTAGCGACTAACAGCAAGGGACGCGATGTGGAGAGAATGTTCCAACAAAAAGGTGTTATTTCCTTTCTTTTGGAGCATTACGAGGTGTTGCATACTCAAGGAGAGCCTGCCATACTGAACGAGATTTACGAATACCTAAAACACCATCAGGCATGATACTGTATCACGGAAGTCTTCAAATAGTGGAGCAACCACAAATACTCGAAGCCAACCGCCCGTTGGACTTCGGTACGGGTTTCTATACCACTACCAGCCTCCAACAAGCCCTGCGTTGGGTGAAATTGCGTATGGAGCAGAACAATGCTTCGGTGGGTTTTATCAACCAATATGAGTACACCCCGCATAAAGGCTTGAAAACTCGTCGTTTCCAATCGGCCAACGAGGCATGGGTGGATTTTGTACATGCCAACCGCTCAGTGCAGGACTTCAACCACGACTACGATATTGTTACCGGACCGGTGGCTAACGACAATGTTTATCTCAGTTTTAACCTTTACGAATCGGGCTTTATTACCAAGCAGGAACTTATCCGGCGCTTGAAAACATACAGGTTAGTCGACCAATTGCTGTTTCACACCGAACGGTCGTTGGAAACATTAAAATACTGTGGAAACAAAGAAGTGAAACTATGAATCATCCCAAGATAACCCAAGATAACGTGCATTTGTTGTTGCCAAACAAGATAGCACAATTGGCCGACCGCCTATTGCAGAGCGGTAATGCCGCCGATTTGGAAACAGCTATCGATATGGTCTATTCTTCACCGATTTATGACAAGATGGAATGTGAAAAGACCAAATATTGGTGGTTGGGAACTAATGCACTTTTTTCAGATTTGATGTCGCCGACAACAATAAAGACTACAGAAAACTGAGAGAAATGTAAAAATATTGATTATAATATTGAAAATGTGATAAATAATAAACTGGGTGGCTTGAGAGGGTAGCATGACTTCCAAGAAAAGAATAAAAAGAGAAAGAAAAAGTATGAGATATTCAGAAGATGTAATAAAAAACTTATTAAGACAACCGGAGAAAACGGTACATGCGGTTTTAAGTCTGGACAACAAGGTGATGCAACATTTGGGAAATCTAGACTATTTAAAGATAGTATTTACTGTTCCTAACCACTCTCGTGTAGAGGCAAGTGATGTTCTTGGCGAAGTTATATATACTATTCGAGAAAATAGGGGACGTCCCCTTTATACTCGAGAAGTTTGCAAAACAAATAGGGTAAAAATATTGGCACCCTGTGATGGCTTTCTTTATATTGACGAAGAGTTGGCCTTTTATGACTATGAAAAAAACGGTACTGTTTCTTGGGATTGTACAGATCCAGAGCTTTTTGAAAAAGAACTTCAAAGGATAGCGCTTATTTTCAACAGTTATGATGCTTATCTTTTCTACTATTTTAAAACTGACAAGGCTGTAATAGAAAAAGATCCATATACAAACCTGCATAAAATACTTTGGGAACATGATGACCGTGGAATATATTCGGATTTTGGCATAATAAAATTAGACTATATCAATGATAAAGCCGTGTTGGTTTACCAGGTGGTGGATCCGGAAGAGAAACTTATAAAGGGAGATTGCATTTCTTTGCGATTTCAGAATGGACAAATTCTAGATTATTTAATACAAAACGAGCCAACAAAGGTATATCCGCTTAATAATGTAAAAGACTATTATCGGTATGATTATTGTTTTACGTTGTACAAGGAAGATTTGATTTTGTTGCTAGATGATGGATTAAATACATATCATTCTGCGGCTTGCTTTGCAATGGATGATTTGGCTTGGTCTGAATCCGAAGAAATAGATGTATTTACTGCTCTCGACTCTTATAGGATCACCTACCGAAATAATCGACTACCTGCTAAAACTATTCCTGTTTCATCCTTATACATGTTGGAATGTACTGATGCAGACGGTGCGATTCCAATATATACAAGATGTTATTTAGACGCATTAAACAGACTAGTACCTGATTATAAACTCCCACAACGATCAATAACTGAGACTCCAGCAGAATTAAAATTTAATTGGTGTTATGTCTATCTAATGAAAGATACATCTAATGGTTATTATAAGATAGGCATCTCCAATACTCCAGAATACAGAGAACGCACATTGCAAAGCGAGAAACCAACGATAGAGATGATCGCTTGCAAGAAATTCCCGACTCGCAAGATAGCAGAATCAATAGAATCCGCCTTGCACACCACCTATAGCCAACAGCGTCTTCGTGGAGAATGGTTTAACCTTGATGAAGCAGATGTTGCAGCAATAATAGAAACATTGAAATAAATAGTATAGAATTACGTTCTTATAACAAATATTAATATATGGCACATTTTATAATAGAGAACATTGGACCGATAACGCATACAGAGTTCGACTTAAATAGAGTCAATGTGTTTATTGGGCCACAGAGTGTAGGCAAAAGCACTATAGCTAAGATAATAAGTTTCTGTCTGTGGCTTGAAAAAACAGCAATCCGTCAGCAGAATGTGGATAATATAGATTTAACTTTCATTGAAGAAAAATTGATTTCATATCATAAGATGAATTCGTATTTTCGAAAGGAATCTCATATAAGCTATCATGGTACTGCCATTAATATGGAATATATTTACCAAATGCCTCCTATCGTTGAGAAAACAAACGTCTTTCCTGAAGCTGAAATTGGAAAAGTAGCATATATCCCAGCCGAACGCAGTATCATTTCAATGGGGAATGTTAGTAGTTTTAAACTAGGAGAAGACTATGTCCGCGAGTTTATATTTGAATGGCTAACTGCAAGGTCGAAATTTGTCAAAGAAAATGCTGTTCAAATACCTGGCACCGATGTGAGTTACTACTATGACGAAACAAGGGGAGATACTATTGAGCTTCTGAATGGGAATCCTATTTTTTTGACCGAATCTTCAAGTGGCCTTCAATCTGCAACGCCATTGTTTATTTATTGTAAATATGTTGCAGAATGGATTTATACACATAATGCAGATATGTCCTATGAAGAGCTAAACAAGGTTCTTGAAGGAGTCAGTAGGATGTTGTTTAAGGCTCTGTCTCAAGATACGACACCTCCCAATGTATTAAAAGGGAATAGATATGAAGATAATGCAGAACTTATGACAAATTTTGCCAGAGTGGTTTTGTCTGATGAAAACCATAATAATTTTGAACCAAGCTATAAATTTCTTATCAGGTATGCGGAACGATTGAGGAAACCCCATTTCACACAACTTATCATAGAAGAGCCGGAATTAAATCTTTTCCCTGAAACACAAGTAGAAATACTTTATTCTATTTTAAGACTAATACAGAATGAAAGAAAAGATAGCCTTATCATCACCACTCATAGCCCATATATATTGTATGCACTAAACAATTGTATGCTGGCGAATATTGTAAGGGATAAAATGCCCCAAAGTAAAATGGGCAAAATTAAATGTTCAGACATAATCCTTAATCCAAACGATGTTTCTGTGTACGAACTTGAAGGTGGCACATTCCGTCCAATTGAGCATAATATTGATGCTGGCAAATACACCATTCAAGATAATTCTGGTTTAATCAGACAAAACTTCTTTGATCGCATTATGGGAGGAATAATGGATGACTTTAACTCTTTGTTGCAATACAGGTATAAGTGAAATGAAGCAGAATTTCCCAAATAACATTGAGTTAGACTCCGATATTTATATTTCGGATTACACCAACTTCACTGGCAATGCACCTGTAAAAGGTGTTGATATAACTAACGAGCTAAACGACATTTTTAACTTATGGCCACCACTTCACATCTCAAATCCAAACAAAGTCCCTATTCTTGTTGCAAATATGGAGCGTAATCCTGCAGTTAACAAAAGAAAAGATGGAACCCTGTGCAAGCAATGTGAGTGTCTTTGTATCTCAACACAATGTGCAGAAGACGATGTTCCGTGGTTCGCCCTAGTAGAATTGAAATGTTGCCAAGATGTAGATAGGAATATCCGCTCTAATATAGAGAATGCCCTCTTCAAGCTAAAGAAACATCATCTACATTTAAGGGATGAAAAGAGTATCATAACTAAAGGAATGTTTCATTATTATTGGATAATATCTATTCCAACAAGCGACAGACCTCCATTCATGAGATTTCTTTTTAGTCAAGATAGCCAACTAACATTGGGAGAGGAATTTGATGGAGCGCAAATCATTGGTGACAATGATATTCTTGTTGTCGATGGTTCCGAAATAAAAGGCCTACACAAAGAAACACTTTTATAATCTCTGTTCGAGTTCAGCGGCGCCTGCGCCGGCTGCGGCGAGACCCCATACCTCAAGTGCATCACCCAGCTCTTCGGCGAGCAAATGATGGTGGCCAATGCCACGGGCTGCTCCTCCATCTACGGCGGCTCGGCAGAGTAAACGAGTTTCCTCTGCTCTCGCTCTTAAGGATGGTTGAATTCCGCATTGCCATCGGGATAATACCTGATAATTTATTTAGTAATTATTCTTATCATCATCTAAATTCAAGAAGACGTTATATAATCTCCTAGCATACCTTCTGCCATTTGTATATGCAAACCATGTGGTAATAAACGAAATTACAACACAGGTGATTCCTCCCCATAAGAAAAAACGTCCTAATGGTAGTGGCATGCCCCACATGTTAATAGCCGCAAGAGCAAAGAAGACAATCCCGTCCATAAATATTGCCGCTGTTAGGTTGCGATAAAAGCCATAAATGCAGTTGTAGTCGAACAGTATATCATCGAATCTTGTTACATCCAGTAACCAATTAACAGCTTCATCAACACGCTTTACATATTTCTTATTCTTGTAAGTCTTGTGCTTTAACGACTGAAGGTCTATTCCCCTTTTGGATTTGATCTTTTTTCGTATAGCTGTTTTGTTTTCCTCAGTAAACTCATCATCAGCAGCATAAAGCATTGCGGTTGTCGGTTTCAACCTGTCGCAAAACAAAATCTTGCCAGGATAAACCAACGAAATGTCTCTTAGCACAAGTCGCAATAAGAAAAACAGTGCAGAACTGATAGTACCCAATGACAAGACATATACCAAGGCCTTGCCCCACATCTTAGTTTCAAGGAACTCGTCTATTCCCATGGCGAGTCCAACAAAGATTGGAACCACGAGGAAAATATAGGCAGGCTTTATACGTGCCTTGCTATAATAAACCTTGCTACGCTTTTCTTTTATCTCTTTATCTATCTGTTTCATAGTCTATTTCCCTACTTCTCTATAATGAAGGCACCAATATCCCATATTGCGAGAGTCTTTAATTGCACCTACCTTCTTGAAATATTCAAGACGATACGCATCCGCAAATGATTTATTGGAGCAACTCACATGCATTTCGCCATTATTGTGGATGTCAATCAAGATGTTTCCTCCTTGATTGTTCTGGATGTGCTCCAACTCACGGCGATTCCACTCGTTGTATGCCAAATGCTGGCACTTGGCATTTCCAACAAGCGTTAACTTAGGTTTCATGACATCAAGGAAGGAAAAGTCTTTGTCGCTATCCCTACCATGATGAGGTGCAATCAAAACATCCAAATCAGAGATGTCAGTCTGATGCTTTTCAAGCAGATGATTTATCGTCCCCATTCCTGCATCTCCGCAAAAAAGGATTTTTCGCCCTTGAACACAATAGAGAATAACATACGAAGAATCGTTCCAATCCTCTGCCGACTCTGCTGATTTTATCAGCTCTTTCGTTGGAGATATCTGCAAAGTATTTAGCAACAGTTCCATCATAGAATATCAAAGATTTTGGATTATCTACACTATTGCGTAATCGCTGATAGCAGTCCCAATCTTCTTTCTTATAACGTCCACAATTGCCGTGCTCGTCAAAACTCTGCACCTTAGTGTTTGCCGTATCCCAAAAATTCATGATGGATATAGTGTTTGCAAGATTCTTCAAACCGTCCATATGATCCATATCAGGGTGGGTCTGAATGTATCTGAAGATGCTCGACATACGCCATCTTTTAATGTATTCCACAGGATTTGTCGGATAGGCCTTCATATTGAAGTTTCCTTTAATAGTATTGGCTGACTCATTGCTAAAAGCAACTACGGAGGGCTGTCGCTCAACAACGTTGCCGCAACATATGTCAATCATTGTAACTTTCCCATTATCATGCTGAATAATAGAGCAGTCTCCTTCATCAACGTTTAAAAAATGTATTTTAGCCATATGTAATTTGTTTTATTGAGAGCAACATTGCTCCAATATATTTGAGCAAAAACGATGCCAAAACATTTTTCCCGTCAAAATGTCATACAATTGCAGCAGCTGCGCTGACATTTTCCCAGACATGAGTATTCTGTTTTTCTTACAGAATAAATTACAAACACACATACGAAAAACAGAATAGGGACGTTATAAAAAAACGTGGATTACTAAAATGAACCGCATCAGAATATTCCTCAGTAGTGTGCAGAATGAGTTTGCTGTAGAAGGCAGACGGATAGCGGATTATACATTTCCTGTCAATCCAACACTTGTCAGCACCGGAAAAAGGACTGGCGCTATATTCTGAATTATTCAAAAGCAAATAAATTATTTTCAACAATAAAAAACTATTATCATGAAAAAATACAAATGCACCATTTGCAAGTATGAGTACGACCCTGTGAAGGGCGATCCGACACAAGGCATAGCTCCTAATACGCCGTTCGAGGCACTGCCCGCCGACTGGAAATGTCCGCGATGCAAACAGGGCAAAGACAAATTCGAGCCCGTAGAGGAGACAAAACCGGCAAATCCTTACGCCGGCACACAAACCGAAAAGAACCTCCACGCCGCCTTTGCTGGCGAGAGCGAAGCCCGCAACAAATACACCTATTTCGCTTCGAAAGCCAAGAAAGAAGGCTTTGAACAAATTGCCGCCCTGTTCCTGCAGACGGCCGAGAACGAGAAGGAACACGCCAAACTATGGTTCAAGGAGCTGAACGGCATCGGTAACACTGCCGAAAACCTCGCAGCTGCCGCCGATGGCGAGAACTACGAGTGGACGGATATGTACGAGAACTTCGCCCGTACCGCCGAGGCCGAAGGCTTTGTCGAGCTGGCCGCCAAGTTCCGTGCCGTAGGCGCAATAGAGAAACACCACGAGGAACGCTACCGCGCTCTGCTGCACAACGTCGAGGCCAAAGAGGTCTTCGCTCGCAGCGAAGTGAAGGTGTGGGAATGCCGCAACTGTGGTCATATCGTAGTCGGAACACAAGCCCCCGAAGTCTGCCCCGTATGCGACCACCCGCAGTCCTACTTCGAAATCAACAAGCAGAACTACTGATTTCCAAGCGGTACAGCTAACACTCAAGACAAATAAAAGTTCCAACACCATCTCGATGGTGTTGGAACTCTATTATAATAGTCAAATCTTGGTTAGGCGAAATGCGCAAGGGCGAAATGTACTATCCAAACATCGTTTTGTCTGAAAATCCGTTCATCGTTACCACATCTTTCACAAAAAATCCGTATCTTTGCAAAAACATTTAAAACCGACAAAAAATGACAGACCTCTTGATACTCTTTGCTGTATCCCTTGCGGAGTGGAATATAGGAAGGCTGGCAAATATATAGATTCAATTTCCCAACGAACCAGTGTCCTGCAGAAGGACTAATTGAAACGTAAACGTACAGCAACCGAAGAACCCGAAGAGTGGGATGGCTTTGTCGAGACAATCATAAGGGATAAAAAAAGCAAGGTCGTTGGTATGTCCCAAACCTCATTGTCAAGATTTTTATCAATGAAGAATGATGGAACCGACTTTGGATTTTCTTAAAAAAGATACACAATTATACACCATTGAGCGGTACAAATACTACCTTTCCAATAATTACTCCAAAGAATTAGCGGGATTTACTCGGTTAAAATTCTACGGTATTTGGAGCGAAATGCGGACAGAAGTTCCTATCAGAGTGTTTGTCGCTACATCCGTAGAATGATTAAGTTTGGAGAACATGCGAAAACCGAACAACTTATTGCTACGCTATGAGCTAAATACCCCAAGCGTAGAGTATGCTGGATTTGGTGTGAATATTAACCTACCCCCCAAAAAAAATTCCGTTATACAAGTTTTAACAAGTGTAGTGCTTAGCTCAAAAGCCACTATCTTCTTCGTTGATACTGAATACAAATGCCTTGTTGAGCTTGGAGCGGAAAAGGTACAAAACGAAATAGTACACCGCTATCAAACCTATCGCCGCCAATGATGAAATCAACTCGTTGGCACCCAGTGCTATGCATATGGCGATGGCGGCTATTGCCACGATAGCAGGTATTATGTAGGCGAAAACCACCGCCAGCAGTCCTTTGCCCGACGAGGCCACCACCGTAACTTCGTCGCCCACGTGGTATTCGTTTTGCAGTTTCGAACGTTTTACGTCGATGATTTTGTCGGTTTTGTCGGACATGGAACAGAGTCCTTTGGCGTGGCATGCGGCGCAAGCCGACACCGATTCTATCTTAACCCTCACAAGGTCGTCGGTTACTTCGGTAACTATCCCTTTATGTTCAGCAATATCAGCCATTTATCTCAGTTTTTTGCAGTTTTTCACACATTTGCCTGTTTTGTCGATATTATGTATCACGCCGTTTTTCACCACTTCGGCGCGGCCGCTCTCGAAATAGGATGCCGACTCGTATTGTACGGCAATCACCATTTTGCCTGTGGTGTCGATGTAACCCCAGAAAACGCCGTCGCGCACCGCAGCCAGTCCCTCGCTGAAAGGGTAGGCGTTGGTATATTTCAGCGGCACCACAATCTTGCCTTTGGCGTTGACAAAGCCGTATTTGCCGTCCTTCTCAACCAGTGCCAGCCCGTTGCGGAGCACGTAGGCATTGGAGCGCATATTGGCGTTGCCGTATTCCACAGGCAGCACAATGCGGCCTTTTTTGTTGATGATGCCGTAACGTCCTTTCTCCACAACCATTGCAAGCCCGTCCTTGAAACTTGTCACCTCGTCGTATTTGCACGGCACAATGGTTTTGCCTTTGGTGTTGACAAATCCCCACAGCCCGTCTTTCTTCACGGCGCACATGCCCTCGCTTACACGCTGCATGTCCTCGTAAAGGAATGGCGTTATAGGTTTCAGGTTTTTGCCCATAAGGGCGGCTTCTCCGTTGTATACGGCAAAGGTGAATCCGTCCTGCATCTGACCGAGGATCTCGTATTTAATGGGCAGCACTTCCTTGCCGTTGTGGTCGATAAAGCCGTAGCGTTCGTAGGCTTTCACCACCGCCACGCCCTCGGTGAAGGGGTAGGCGTATTCGTATATGGCGGGAATTGCCATCTGTCCTTTTTTGTCGATGAAACCGAAAACAAGGGCGCCGATGCTGTCGTTGTTGACGGCCACCACTGCCAAATCCTCGTAAAACGACGAGGCCGAGACGTAGGTGGCGGGAATGACGATATTGCCTGCCATATCGAGAAATCCGTAGCGATTGTTTTGTTGGAAACGCGCCAGTCCGCAGCTGAAATAGTCCAAATCCTCGTATTGGCAGGGTATCACCTCGTGCCCGGTGGAGTCGATGAGGCCGCATTTGCCCACTTCGAGCCACACTTTGCAGTAGCCGTTCTGGAAACGGTCGGTTTCGAGGTATTTGTTGGGGGTGAGGATTTTGCCGTCGTAGCGTTTGAAACCGAAACGTCCGTCCTTGTAGGTCTTTTGTATGCCGTTGATGAAATAAAGGTCGCAGCCGCATTCTTCCTCATCCACGTAGGCGGTGTCGGTTTGCGCTAATGCGCTGACACTGAATAGCGTGACGAGTACGGCAAGGACGATTCTTCGGATGTTCATGGCTTAAATTGTTTCGATGTTGGAGGTCTCCGTCCATCCGGTGTTGCCGTCGGCGATTTTTATCTTGGCCCAGTCGTTGATGACATCCTCGATTTCCACCTTGGTGCCTTCGTGCAGAAGGAATTTGTCGGCGGCGTCGCTTTCGGGCGAGGTCTTCACCGAAACGGCGGGCAGCATTATTATCGCTTCGTCGTGGCTGGTGGCCTTGTTATGGCTTATGCACAGGTTGATAAACGACAAAATCAGTATCAACGTAAGGGCAAGTCCCGAAAAGAACGACGCTTTTTTGGTGTTGTACGAACGTGCAAGGAAAAACATCGCCCACACAGCGCAAACGACGCACATAAGCACTATGCACAGTATCGCCCAGCCGTTGGTGGAGAGCATTCCCACAATGGCATTGCTCCATTCCGTAAGGAAGAAAGTGGGTATTTCGTTGATTTTGTCGGAGGTTTTGCTGCGGGCAAATTCGAGGCTGTTTTGTATGTCGCCGTCGTTTGGCGAGAGGCGCAGAGCACGCTCGTAGTTGAGTATGGCGTTGCCGAGACTGCCGTTGCGGAACTCAGCGTTGCCGAGGTTGTAGTACAGGTCGCCCGACTCGTAGCCGGAGGCGAGAATCTGGTTGTAAACCTCGATGCTTTGGGCAAACTGACCGTTTTTGTACAGCTCGTTGGCACGGTTGAACAGGGTGTTGTTGTCCTCGGCCATGATATTTGCCGAAAGCGCCAAGAAAAATGCTGCGAAAGTTATGATGCGTTTCATTGTGTGCGTGGTTTTTCGTTATTTCAACTGGTTTTCGAGGTCGAGAATCATCTGCAGTGCCTGATTGTAAATCGACTGTTTTTTGGAAGCGCTGTCGTCCGGCGCGAAACGTGCGAAATCCACTTCGCCTATCGTCTGCATAATGGTCTGGATAACGTTTTCGGACACGTTCTTGCTTTCCAGCGCGCCCTGTATCGTTTCCGACGACAGTTGCGATGTGGGTATGGTGAATTTGTCGGACACGTAGCCCCAGATAGCTTGGTAAATCTCGATGTAGAAACGTTCGTCGTCGTTGTCGGCAAGGAATTTCTCGGCTTTGCGCAGACGTTTCTTAGCCAGTTTTGTGGCTTTGCGCAGACGCACGGAATTGATGTCGGCATTGCTCTTGCTCACCTTGCGGATAATAATTACCGCCGCAATTGCCAGTAATACAGGCAGCAGGAAGAGAATCCAGAACAGAGCCCCGCCGAAAAACGAAGTGCCTTTTTTGTGCAGTCCGGGATTGCCGGTTTTTATGTATTCTATGTCGTTGTTAAGCAGTTTTACGTTGTTCTTGGCTGTAGCTGCGGCGGTTACGCTGCCGTCGCCTTTGGCCACATCTATGGTGAATTCGCCGGTGGTCTTGGTTACGAAAGTCTTGCTTTTGGGGTTGAAACACACCAGCTTGGCGGGAGGAATGGTGTATTTGCCTTCGCTGCGCGGAATCAGCACCCATTCGAAAGTCTTGCTACCCGAAATGCCTGCCGCAGAGCGTTTTATGTTGGAGCTGACTTTGGGGTCGTACACCTCGAAAGATGGCGGGAAGTCCACGTCCACGTTGTCGATAAGCATAAGGTTGCCCTTGCCGGAGATGGTGAGGGAGTAGGTGAGGGCCTCGTTGGCTTTCAGTTTCTTGGTATCCACGCTGCTTTTCACCGAAAGGTCGCCCACAGCTCCGAAATAGCCGTCGGGCTCGTCGGGGAGACTCTTAACGTTGATGGACAAAGTGTTGGATTTCAGTTTTTTATTTACCACTTGGTATTGGCTGCCGCCGAAGAAGGGGTCGTCGAAAAACATATCGAAAATACTGCCCGACTGTCGGCGGTTGCTCTGTACCTGCACCACGGCGGCCACCTCGGTATTGATAGGCGAGAGGGTGAGGGTGCCTGTCTCCTGCGGGAAAAGGGCTATCTTGCGTATCTCGTACACGGCGTAGCGGCGACCGTCTATCACCTCCTCGCGCTGCTGCGGATTCTGGGTGTCGTCGGTGAGGTCCTCGCTCCAGAACCCTTTGTTGCTCGGCAGTTTGTCTATCTGGAACTGACGCACCTGCACCTGTGTGTAGAGTTTGTAGGTTATGATGACTTCCTCGCCTTGGTATGCCGAGCCTTTGTTGGCCACAGCCCGCACGAACAGCGATTTGTCGCTTATTCCGGCAGGGTCGGCCTGTTGCTGCTGCTGAGGCTGCTGGTTCCATCCGTTGCCATTGTTGTTCTGTCGCTGCTGTTGGTTTTGTGCCGGATTGCCTTTTTCTACGGTGATGGTTATGGGGCTGCTGCTTATGGTATTGCCCTCCACAACGCATGTTGCCGAGCCGATGGTTACTTTGCTCTCGCTGCTGGTGGAAAAGGTGTAGGTGTAGGAAATTTCGAGAGAGCTGGTTTGGCGGCCGTTTATAAACGACATGCTTGAATTATGCGATTGGAAAGGTCCGCCGAGGTAGTTCAGCCCTTTGAATGATGGGGCTTTGAAATTGGAGTGTTCGGCGTTTACCGAGAATTTTACATTGAACCTTTGTCCCACGCTCACGGTATTTGGTGCCGAAACAGTAATCTTTGCGTTCTGCGCTACTGCTGCAACAGATAATAAAAACATAAGTGTCAGCGACAGTGCCCCGGTGGTGATATTTTGGTATGTCTTTGTTTTACTAATGTTCATAACGCTCTATGTCAAAGTGTTTTAAGTTGTTGGTATATGTAGCTTTTCAGTCGTGCAAAGATAACGAAATTTTGTGGAAAAGTGAATGTGTGAATGGTGAAAATATTGAGTTGTTACAGCAAAAAAAACGTTTTCATTTGTTTTTGATATAGTATCCGCCGGTACGTTTACTTCCACGGCGTTCGATAATATCCATTTTAAGCAATGCTTTTATGTGCTTGTCAATGGTTCTGAATGGCTTTTCCAACCCTTTGGCAATCATTGTTGTATTGGAGCCTTCATGAGTTTTTATATATTTAAGGGTTTCTATTTGGCTTTCGTTTAATTGACCATTTAATTGACCATTTAATTGACCATTTAATTGACCATTTAATCCGTAATTTAATCCGCTATCGCTCACAATAGATTGATTGTTAGATTCTTTGCTAAACGGAAACACTACTGTGACACAACCATTTTTGGAGAAAATCTCAGGCTCGGGCAGGCCGGCCTCGACACATTCGCTTTTTATAAGTCCCAATCCACGTCCCCAATTCTCAAAAGTTCCACGATAGAAAAACGACCGCGCAATGACAGGGTTGTTGGGTTTGGAAATCATCTGTGGGCTGTGACTTGAAAAATCAACTTCAAGTGGTATCTGACCGAAATTGACAACCTCAATACGATCATCAAATATGGCTATGCCCACAGAACCTCCAGGAGTGTTGTATTCCCGATGGATAAGTGCATTTATGATACATTCTCTCAATGCTACACGTGGCACGGTCAGTTTTTCTTCCCTGTATAGTCCTTTCACTTCGCCGGACAGATTAAGGTGTCTGAAAAAGAAAGCCATCGCTTCTTCAAGCATAAAAAACACATTTCCATGCACTTGCTTGTTGTCGATAAATATTTTGTTGTCGGTGCCTAGAAATCTTGCCATACGTAGAAGCAACTGAGGATACCCCGACGTTTCATGTTTCAAATAGAGTACAGCGGCGGCATTGGTGATTTGGCCGTCTTTCATCAATTCCAAATTTGAGAGTACCGTTTGAATGTCGGACCTGAATGCGGCCTCAGGCAATCTGCCCGTTTCAACACCTATCCTGATGGTGCGTCGGATTTCTTCTTCGTCGAGGTCGGATAAAGAGAGGGAAGGATTTGTTCTTCTTTCCCATTGAGTAGTAGAACGATAGCTGTGGTCGAGCAGATCATGATACCTATTCTGCGGCATGGTTGTGGTGGTGCTTTCCACCCTCATATATGGGCGACCTTTATACACGAAAGGTTTGTCGTCGGTGTTCGACGTGGTGATAATAATTATTTGTTTTTTCGTGTCGGGTATTTCCACATATTCTATGTCGAGTAGTGGAAAAGGCTCGAATTCGCGTATGCAGGATGCGATATCTCTCTTGGTGCTGTCGCTTACCTCTTGTCCCACAACCTTGCCATCGTCGGATACGCCGAAGACCACGCTGCCGCCCTCGCCGTTAAGCATGGCGCAGAGGCTCTCCATTCCGCGTTCCAACTGGCCGGTGCTTTTCTTGAATTCAATAATTTCGGATTCACCTTTGGCTATTTTATTTTTCAGTTCGTTCAATTCCATACAATGGATATAACGGCTTTGCCTATAAATTATTGTGTGGGAGGAGGAATGGCAAAGAATAAAAATTTAGTTGTTATACCGCTCCAAATGAACGGCTTCTACAACGCAGTAGCGGATATTCCGCGCAAATCGGCAGTTGTTATACCGCTCCAAATGAACGGCTTCTACAACTGTGGTACTTGAAAATTAAACATAAAACAAGTTGTTATACCGCTCCAAATGAACGGCTTCTACAACTTCAAAATGATTAAAAATATCCTAAAATTGTTGTTATACCGCTCCAAATGAACGGCTTCTACAACTGACAAAGAAAATTTCATCAACACCAAAGGGTTGTTATACCGCTCCAAATGAACGGCTTCTACAACTTCGATGTCTGCATTTTGTTGTGTTACAATTGGTTGTAACGTGTCATAAAATGCTTTTTTATCCATATTTAGATTGTTAAGTGTGAACTGCTATTGCATTTTAATTGTCTATTGCTGTTATCTACCTTTGTATATAATTATTTCAAAAAACTCTTACCCGGGTTGGCAGGTTACACAAATTTTGGTTGCATTTTTTTTATTGGCTTTGATGTGTCTCCAACCAGTCAACAATTTCTTTCGCCACATCCGGCAAATTCATATTGCCTATATTTATTACCTTGTTTTCGTTACTAGTATAGCGATTGTGGCTGAAAGCGTTGCGCACATCAACTATGCTCTCGGCCTCATCGTTCAAAGTTTCTTCGGTTTCTAAATAATGTTTGCAGAGCGATAGCAGCCCGCTAAAACTGTTGCGATACGGTTTGCCGTTTTTGTCAAGAAAATCAGGGCTGCTGTCGTCTATTATTTCGTGGTGTTGAGTAATAATTTGCCTTTCTATTTCTTGCAGTATTCTGAATACTTCTTTGCGTTTGCGGTCGTAGTTGTCCAGTTCGTCTTCCAGTTTGGAACGGTCGATGTTGCTTTCGCCCAACTGCGATAACAGGCTGCCTATGCGACTGTCGTATAGGAATGCGAAGAAATCGCCATAATTCTTTATCTTTATGCCTTCTTGGGATATTGTGCGTTGAATGGGGTTCCCGTCGGCATCTACCATTGGTTTCCCGTTTTCATCGTTGAGATTTATGGTGAGGCTGAAATCCACCATTTGTTCAAGTATATTGGAGTCGCTATCTTGCTTTGCAGCCGGCGGCTGTATGTCTTGTAGCTTAAACTGGTCGAGACCTTTATCTACTTTGGCTTTGTTTTTGAAAACAACAGCGCCGGAAAGGAGCAGCTTGCGTGCCATAAGAAATAGCAGCATGTCCTCGTTGCGGTATCGGCGAATGGCGCGCTCATTGCGTTGCATATTGCGTAGCAGGTGCATCAGTTTTTCAAAAAATACATCCTTCTCTTCATCGCTGGCCGAGCCTTCGTCGCCATAGTCGGGTATTCTTTTTTCTCTGCCGTGATCAAACACCTTCTTGGTACCGATTTTGGTTTGTAGTCTGCCCGATATATCGTCCATTGCGTCAAATATAGGAGCATTCTCTTTATCCTCTTTTCGAAGCATTTTTGCAATGTTTTCTTCGGTAAAGTATAGCTCCGGCAGAATAAGGGTGGGCAGGATTGGTACGGGCTTAAGGGGGTCCTGTTTAAATTCGGTCCAGTCAAGCACTTTGTAGTGCCTTTTCATTTTGCGGTAGAATGGTTGGGAATTGTCTTTCAGTACATTTATAAAGTATGAGTTTATTAAATGTGCCACTCCGTCTTTTTTCTTGTCGTCATTCAAGTCCTTTTTTAGTTGCTCGTTGTCTATGTTGCCCAATTGTTTTCTCACAGCCTCAGTGAAAAGTCCGTTTGGTAGTTGTAGAGTTTCAACATAGCGATAGGCAAGCCCGTTTTCGCCTTTCACGCTTTCGGGTGTTTTCGAAACGAAGTTGCGGTAAGCCTCGCGCAGAAACCATTGGCTTTTGAAATTGTCGGTGCTGCCTTGGCTCAATTTTTGCAAATAGTTTAGTTTTTCTCTCTGATATTCGCGGTAAAGATCTATGGTGTCTTTTATTTGTTGTCCCATTAAAGCGTTGAGGAATGGATGATTTTCAACATTGATGGCTTTTTTCAACATCGAGCCCAGCGGAGTGGATTCGAGCTTCTCGCCAAAGGCTTTGAAAGTGGCTATGGCGGCCTGCAGTACGTTGTAATCAAGTCCGCTTGGTTTTCCGTTGTTCTTCATAGTTGGGTCGGGACGCGTCATGTCCATGATGTCTTTGGCAAGATATCGAGCCAAAGATCCGGGCCGTACATCTACATAGCCTTTGCGCCCAATACGATTCTGCTTGTCTCCTACAAGTTTGAGGTCTTGCTCGAACTTTTCTATGCGGTTTTTCAGACTTGTGATGAGGTCTGCTTTGTATATATCACCGTTCAATTGGCGATTTACCCATTCGATAAACTGCTTTTCGGCCTCTTTTTCATTTTTTGGAGCGGAACCGAGCAGATATACTACAATTTTTTTTGGAATGTCGCGCAGGTGCAGGTTATATTTGTCTGATAATAGTTTGTCAAGTTCTTCTTTATTTGTTTTTCCATCAGGTGTTAATTCCCCGCCACGAATATCGTTTAGAAATCTAATATAGTTGTCATAGGTTTCCTTTATTACTGTTTCCGGATTTCCACCAATTAGATGTAGAAAGATGAGTGCGGGAAGGTCATGTATGCTAAGCCATGCGCGAGGTGCGATATTGGCGTTGGAATCCGGCAAATTTGGGAGGAAACACATCGTTTTGTCCAGTTTTTCCAATTTGCCGTCGTTCCATCCGAATCTTATGCTGGTCTGCCGTTTATCGGCATTTTCAGGATTTTGTAGTAGGACATTCCATGTTAAACCTATGCGGTTTCCGGTTACAGCGTACGATGCATGATGGTCGGTAAGATAAGGCTGGGTTTCGGCTGTGTCGGGGTCGTAGAGGTGTTCAGGATCATCGCTTGTTTTGCGGATAATAGAAGCGTAATTTTTTTTACGTAGTTGTTCTATTTTTTCGATTGGCCCAAAGCCGTTGATTTCTTTCTGTAGCACTCGAACACGATTTTTTTCATCAGTGTCTAGAGATGCTCTGTTGTAGAACTTATGACGGTAAGCCCCCAAAGATATTTGGAACACAATGTCTTTCAATACTACATCTTGTTTGTATGGTGCTTCTCGCATCGAGTCGATATACTTTAATGCCAGATTAGTAAAACGGTCGCCGTTGCGACGGAATATATTGATGTCGTCGTCAGCATCAGGCACTGCGTCGCTATCACTTCGTTTCAGTTGAAACTGTTTTCTGTCTTCGGGGTTTAGGGTTTCGAACAATTCGGCAGGGCATTTTTGCAATTCGTTAAGCATGTCAAGACCTAAAGCAGAACTGTTGGCGGAACTTTCCAGACGGCCCTTTGGCAGACGGATATTGTGTGCGCAGAAAATGTTGAACATGATTTCGTTCTCGTTTTTTCTGAAAGGGCTTTTGCGTAACAATCCAGTCTGCTGTATTAGTTGTGTGGCATATTTTTTGTGTAGCAGTTTGCACAATAAGAATACAAGTCCCGCTGTAGTCAGTTTTTCAGGCTTCGGCATATGGGTTGTTTTGTCTTCTATGGTGTCAAACAAACGAAAATACCAATCCGGTTGTTCAACAAATATAAATTGTTCTTTGCCTCTTTGGTCCTTTATGACATTCCCGTCTTTGTCCAACTTCTTTATTCGTTTCATGCGTTCCTCTTTGTCCACAAAAAGCAAATCTTCGTTGGAGTAACAAAAAATGCTTTTTACTTCTCTTTTGGATCCCATAAAGGCCGTTTCGAGTGGTTTGTACAAAGCTATTTCTTTATTTTTTTCTTTTTGTTGGTCTTCTTCGGAGTCGTAATGATCTGCGTGGGTGAAATAGTTTCGTTGGTAGTTAATCACGCTTAATATATTTTTCAAAATTTTCTCCAAGTCTTCAGGCTCAACAAAAAGATGTTCCGTGATAGCTTCCTTACCATTCTTTGCTTTATTTTCTTGTTTAATAACAGTTTGTGTCATCTGTTGTAAAACAGGAATATGGCGCATGATCAGAGAATACGCTTTCTGCTTTAATTCAGGGCTCTGGCTCTTGTTTGCAAGATTAATCACATCTAGATTTATCATGCTGTCCTCATTGTGTTTTACTTCCAAGTTGCACTGAGTTGAAATATAGCGTAATACACTGTAAAGATTTGCACGAGCCATGTTGAAATACGCAGCAAATATAGGACGCAAAGCATTGCTGGATGCATCGGGTTGTTTTGCTCTGGTACTACGGCGTTCTTTTATGACATTGCCGTTTGCTCTATTCCTATTTTGTCCATAGTTGTTTTTTAAGTTATTGCTCATAGTTGTTTATTTTAAAGATTGTTAAAAATAATATACTTATTTTGCCGAAAAAAAATCCGCCAAATCCTAAACTCCTAACTCCGAATTCCGAATTCTCAACTCCGAACTTACCAGTCTTTCTCAACTCTGCCGCCGGCGGGGATTTTCACCTTTTGTTTGTCCAAGGTCTTTTGTTCCTTGTTTTTCAGGGCTTCGAGCATGCGCTCGGCATCGGCTTTCTTTTTCTGCTCCTGCTTGTCCTGTCCCTGCTGCTGTTTTTGCTTGTCCTTATTCTGTTGGTCTTTGTTCTGGTCCTGCTTGTTTTGTTGGTCTTTATTCTGGTCCTTGTTTTGGTCTTGTTTGTTCTGCTGCTTGTCTTGTTGGTTTTTGTCTTGGTTTTGCTGGTTTTGGTTTTGTTGCTGTTGTTGTTGCTGCTGTCGCAGCAGTTGCTGGGCCATGGCCAGGTTGTATTTGGTCTTGTCGTTTTTGTCGGATGCTTTCAGCGAATTTTTGTAAGCTTCCACGGCCTCTTGATACGATTTTATAGCGTCGGGGGTGCCGCGTTTTTCAAGACCTTCCTGCATGGCGCAGTTGCCCATGTTATGCAGAGCCGCGCTTTTCTCCTTTTCCGAAATATCGGGGGCTTCGGCGGCTTTGGCGTAGTATTTCTTGGCAATGTCGTATTTCTTTTGCTTGTACAGCGAGTTTCCGAGGTTGTACTGAGCCTTGTAGAAGGTGCTGTCCTGCGCCAGCGAGCGGCGGTAGGCTGTCTCGGCATCGCTGTATTTCTTTTCTTTGTACAAGCTGTTGCCCTTGCGTGCCGCACGGCGGTAGTCCTGCGCCTGTGCCGCTCCGCACACTATCATAAGCATTGCCAGAAGGTATATAGTTTTTTTCATCGTCGTAAAGTTTTTACCTGTTTTCGGTGTTTTTGCCAAAGATGTTCTTGTAGTTGAAAATTCTGTTTCTGCGTTCGAAAATCAGCAGCTCGGCCACGAGCAGCAGTATGGCAAAAATCAGCGGGTATTGGAATTTGCTTTCGTATTCGGCAAACATCTGTTCGCCGTAGTTTTGTTTTTCGAGTTTTCCTATGCGGTCCATAATGTCGTCCAGACCGCTGCTGATGTTGTTTGCGGGCACGTATATGCCGTTGCCTGCATGGGCTATCTCCTGCAGCATCTGCTCGTTCAGCCGTGTGGTAACGGGATTGCCGTCGCGGTCTTTCTTGTAGCCGAGACGCGTGCCGCGCGAGTATTGCGGTATCGGCACACCGTTGGGCGTTCCCATGCCGATGGTGTTCACCACAATGCCTTCGGCGTAGGCCATCTTGGCCATCTCCACAGCGTCGTCCTCGTGGTTTTCGCCGTCGGAGATAATAATGATGGTACGGCTTTTGTTCTTTTCCCAAGGAATGTCCTCGTTGCCGTAGCCGAAAGTCTCCATACATTTTGTTATGGCTTCGCCTATGGCAGTACCCTGATATTCAATCATATCGGTGCTAACGGCGTCGAGAAACATCTTGGCTGCGCCGTAGTCGCTGGTTAGGGGCAGCTGCGTGTATGCCTTTCCGGCGAAAATTATCAGTGCCACGCGGTCGTTGCTGAATTTCCCTATAAGGTCGGAGACGCTTTTCTTGGCACGTTCCAGACGGTTGGGCTGCACGTCCTCGGCAAGCATGCTGTTGGATATGTCGAGGGCTATGGCCACGTCGATGCCGGCGCGCTCGCCTTTCACCATCTTGGAGCCCATCTGAGGATTGGCCACGGATATTATCAGCAGAAACAGGGCCGCCATCAGTATGGCAAACTTGGTGTGCGATTTTATGTTGGACACGTCGGGGGTGAGCAGGGCGTACAACCGGCTTTCGGCGAAAGCCCCGGCTCTTTTCCTGCGGCTCAGGCGCAGATATACGTACAACGCCACAAATGCAGGTATCAGCAGCAGCAAATATAGTAGTGTAGGGTGTTCGAAGTGTATCATGGCAATTGCGTGTTAAGGTGTTGTTTTGAAATAGGTTAATCCGAGCAGTATCTCCAGGGCAAAAGCCACAAGGGCTATTATGAGGAAGGGCAGGTGCTCGTCCTTGGTCTGGTTGTACTGCGTTACGTCGATTTTGGTCTTTTCCATCTGGTCTATCTCGTCGAAGATGGCCTGCAACGATTTGTTGTTGGTGGCGCGGAAATACTTGCCGCCGTCGGTCTGTTCGGCCATGGCTTTCATCATAGGCTCGTCAATCTCCACGGGTATGTTCTGGTATTGCACGTGTGTGCCGAAAGGTGTCTGCACTTTGAAAGGGTAGGGGGCTTCGCCACGTGTGCCCACACCTATTATATATAGACGTATGCCGTAGAGGGCGGCAATCTCGGCTGCCGATTCGGGGTCCACCGAGCCGCGGTTGTTCACGCCGTCGGTGAGCAGTATTATAACTTTGCTCA
>CAJOEN010000039.1 GCA_905233475.1 uncultured Bacteroidales bacterium | reverse complement strand
ATCGCTTTCTCAGTTCCGACTATCACAACCGACCTCGCAGGTTTCGGAAAATACACCGAAAGCCTTTTACCCAAAGGTACAAAACCCGTTACGGTGCTTCACCGCAACGACGACAACTACCGTCCTTTGCAGGAAAACCTCAAAACCCTCAACAAAGTGCGACTGGCCTCGGGCAAGCAACCTACAGTGGTGGAACTGCCTATGCCTGATATGGTTGTGTGGGAAGACCAGCGTCTGCCCGCTTCCTACGCCAATTTCTACATCGCCAACAATGTGGTTGTGGTTCCGACTTATCGCTGCAAAGCCGACGACAAAGCCTGCCAGATACTGCAGGACTGTTTCAAAGACCGCACCATAGTGCCCATAGACAGCACCGACATCATCTGGGGACTGGGCAGTTTTCATTGTCTCAGCCAGCAGGAGCCTGCAATCAAAAAAAATATGAAAGAATACACAATAAAACTCTAATACTTTAGTTAAAGTAGATTGTTTTTTCAAAAAAATAAGGAATAAAGTTTTTTATCATGGATAAAAATTTTGATTTCGAAGACTTACGACCTTGCACCGATGCCGAAGTACCCGATGTTATGCGCCGCATGGCCAACAACCATTGGTTTGCCTTTCTCGTAAAGATATTTTTCCCGGGCAAGAGCATTGAACAGTGTCGCGAGACATTACTTGGTATAAAAACTGTTGAACAGTTCCAACGTGTTGTGGTTATGGAGGTTGTGGATAATATAATTACTGATTCCATGACTTCGTTCACCTGCAAGGGTCTTGCCGAAATGGGCAACGACACAAAGCATGTGCTTATATCCAACCATCGCGACATAGTACTCGACCCAGCCGTGCTAAACATTGCATTCATCAAAAATGGCATAGAGTCGTCGGAAATAACCTTTGGCGACAACCTCATAAAGTCCGACTTTATAGCCGATTTTGGTAAAGTGAACAAAATGGTGCCCATATTGCGCGAGGGCAGCGCCCGCGATTTCTATAACAATTCCGTCAAGGTGTCCAACTATATACGTTATGTCGTTACCCAAAAAAATCAGTCTATATGGATTGCCCAACGCAATGGCCGCGCCAAGGACGGAAACGACAGAACCGAGGTCGGAGTGCTTAAAATGTTCTCGCTTAGCAGTAACGCCAATTTCGTGGACTGTATGGACGAGCTGAAAATCAATCCGGTAGCCGTTTCGTACGAATATGAGTCATGCGATTTTCTCAAAGCCGCCGAAATGTACGTTTCCACCTACCAAAAATATCTCAAAAGTCGCAACGAAGACCTGAACAGCATAATGAAAGGATTTTTGCAACACAAAGGCAATGTGGAGTTTGTGGTTACAAAACCCATAACACGCGAGGAACTTGAGTATTGCGACACTTTCAAGAAAAACGAGAAATTCACCCATTTGGCGGATATTATAGATGAACGCATATACAGCAATTATAAGTTGTTCAAAACCAACTTTATGGCACACGATATTCTGAACCATGAGCATCGTTTTGCCGACCGCTACACCGAAACCGATATGCGCGAGTTTATCGAATATATGCGTGATGGCATATCTGCATTGGGAATACCCTTGTGCGAAGACCTTGAAAACAAATTTCTGCACATATACGCCACACCGGTGGATAACTGCCTGAAATATCAGCAATGACATACAAGGGAAACCTTATGCGCGAACCTAAGTCGAATACCGCCGATATGATTTTTACTTGCAAAATACAATAAAATTTCGTATCTTTGCAACAAGAAACAAAAAAATAGCGTGATACTATAAAATATTGAAAAATAAAGCACTATAAAATATAAGAACAGATGCACGTAGAGAACGAAAAAATTGTCAAAGTAGATATAGAAACACAAATGAAATCCGCCTACATCGACTACGCTATGTCGGTGATAGTGTCGAGGGCGCTGCCCGATGTTAAGGACGGTTTCAAACCTGTACACCGCCGCATTTTGTTTGCCATGAACGAAATGGGCATACTGCATAATACTCCTCACAAGAAATCGGCCAGAATAGTCGGTGAGGTGCTCGGAAAGTACCACCCACACGGCGATAGCTCCGTTTACGACGCTATGGTGCGTTTGGCACAGCCTTGGTCGTTGCGCTACACCTTGGTTGATGGACAAGGAAACTTCGGCTCCATCGACGGCGACGGAGCGGCAGCCATGCGTTATACCGAGGCCCGTTTGGAGAAAATCTCCGCCGAACTTCTTGCCGACATCGACAAGGATACAGTGGATTTCCAAAACAATTTCGACGATTCTCTTAAAGAACCAGTGGTGCTTCCCACACGCATACCCAACCTGCTTGTTAATGGTGCGGCAGGTATAGCTGTGGGTATGGCCACCAATATGGCACCGCATAACCTGCGCGAGGTTATGGACGCCTGCATCG
The DNA here is from genome assembly GCA_905233475.1 of uncultured Bacteroidales bacterium. Classification (GTDB taxonomy): domain Bacteria; phylum Bacteroidota; class Bacteroidia; order Bacteroidales; family P3; genus UBA1219. The sequence continues at coordinate 23,225 of CAJOEN010000039.1, read as the reverse complement.
CTTATATCGACAATGGCGAAATTACCATAGAAGAGCTTATGCAGTACGTCAAAGCTCCCGATTTCCCGGGAGGCGGAGTCATTTACGGCTACGACGGCGTGCGCGAAGCCTTCGAGACCGGCAGGGGACGGGTGGTGCTACGTGCCGAAACCTCGATAGAGGAAGACCATAAAGGCCGCAATGTGATAGTGGCCCACACCATACCTTATCAGGTGAACAAGGCGGAGATGATAAAACGTCAGGCCGACCTTGTGAAAGAAGGAAAAATAGAAGGTATAACCAACATACGCGACGAATCCGACAAAAGCGGCATACGGGTGGTGTACGAACTTCGACACGACGCCGTTGCAAAGGTGGTGCTGAATAAACTATATCAGTACTCTGAACTGCAAAGCTCATTCAGCGTGAACAATATAGCGTTGGTTAATGGCCGTCCTATGTTGTTGAACCTTAAGGATTTGATACGCCATTTCGTTGATCACCGTATAGATGTGGTAACACGTCGCACACGCTTTGAACTGGCAAAAGCCGAAGAGCGTGCACATATTTTGTTAGGTCTGCTAAAAGCTCTTGATGTAATCGACGAGGTTATAAGCATAATAAGGTCATCGGAGACAGTGGAGGAAGCTCGCAATACACTTATGGAACGCTTCGGTTTCAGCGAAGTGCAAGCACGTTACATAGTGGAAATGCGTCTGCGTCAGCTCACCGGCATGGAACGTGAAAAACTGCAGTCCGAATACGACGACCTTATCAAGTTTATCGAACGTTGCAAGGAAATACTCGCCAACCACGATATACTTATGGGAGTGATAAAAGAGGAGATAATTGCCACACGCGACAAATTTGGCGACGACCGCCGCACACGCATAGAATACGCCTCCTCCAACTTCCGTATCGAAGACACCATCCCCGACCACGATGTGGTGATTACCATTTCGCATTTGGGATACGTTAAACGTACTCTGTTAAGCGAATACCGCACTCAGAACCGTGGTGGCGTGGGAGCAAAAGGTAGCTCGGTGCGCAACGAGGACTTTGTGGAACATATCTTTACAGCCACCAACCACAACTACCTGCTGTTCTTTACGGAAAAAGGTAAGTGTTTCTGGCTCAGGGCTTTCGAAATCCCCGAAGGAGCCAAGGACTCCAAAGGCCGTACCATTCAGAACCTTATCAGCATCGACCCCGACGACAAGGTGAAAGCCTACGTTAATGTGCTTAACCTCTCCGACGAGGATTACCTGAAAAACAATTACATAATAATGTGTACCAAAAAAGGTATCATCAAAAAGACCACGTTGGAGGCTTACTCCCGTCCGCGTCAGAACGGTATCATCGCCGTTACGGTGCGCGAAGGCGACGAACTGCTCGAGGCAAAACTTACCAACGGGTCGAGCGAGATACTTATTGCTTCCCGACAAGGCAAGGTGGTACGCTGTATGGAAGAGGAATTCCGTCCGATGGGTCGCGGAGCTTCGGGAGTTAAAGGCATATCGCTCGAAGAAAAAGATGATGCAGTGATAAATATGCTCTGCACCAACAACGAGGACGAAGACATACTTGTGGTTAGCGAAAAAGGTTACGGCAAGAGGTCGCAGCTGAAATATGACCCCGAAAACAACAAGGGTTACCGTCCGACACACCGTGGAGGAAAGGGCGTTATGACGATGAAAGTTACCGACAAAACTGGCGGAATAGTTGCAATCGAAAACGTGAACGACAACAACGACCTGATGATAATCAACAAATCCGGCGTTCTTATCCGTATGCGTGTGGCCGACCTCCGCGTGATGGGACGTAACACACAGGGCGTGCGCCTTATCAACCTTCGCGGCAACGACTCCATAGCCTCGATTACAAAAGTGGATCACACCGAGGATGAGGAATCGGAAGAAAACGTAGCAACAGATGTTGAAGTTGTTGAAAATGCTGAAACTTCTGATAATGAAATAAATGCCGAAGAAAACACTGAAAACGTTCGGGAATAAAAGGAAGCAAAAACAATAAGATAGACAATAAGCAAGTTACCAATAAACAATTTGATTTTTATAATAGAAATTTTAAAAATTACACAACGATGAAAAAAATAGCAGTAATCATTGCCCTTGCAGGTCTTGTACTGACCGCAAATGCGCAGTTGAGGCTGGACAATGCCAAAAATTATGCCAATCCCAGAAAAGGATATTACGACAAGGCTAAAATAGAAATAGATGCCGCCTGCGAAGAGGAAGGCACAAAAAACAGCGCCGAAGTATGGGCGTGGAAAGGTTGGATTTATGTGAATCTTGGTATGAGCGACAAAGCCAAGATAAAAAAGGTTTGTCCCGAAAACTGGGCGGACATAGCATACGAGGCCGCATTGCGAAGCAAAGAACTCAACGTTGAGAAAGACGCAGATATTATTACCCGAAACAACGAAGTGTTCAAAATCGTTGCCGGAAGATATATCGACGAATCCTTTGACTTGTACAACAATGCCGGAGACGACACCAACAACTACCGCAAATGTATTGTAAATGTCGATAAAGCCATTAAAATATTCCAGAGTGCCGGTACTGATGACGATGATATAAAAAATCGTATAAAAGAAGCCCGTTTCCTCGGCGGTGCCGCCGCACGTGTTCTTGGCGACAACGATGTTACCATCAGATTTTTCAAACCTCTTGTGAACGCAAAATACGACAAACCATACGTTTACAATTCGCTGATAGTTATTTACCAGCACAAAAGCGACACAATAGAGGCTGTGAAGGTAGCGAAGAGATATACCGACAACTTTTCCAAAGACTACAACTCATTTATGCTTGCCGCAAAGGTTTACGCTTGGGCTAACAACCCCAACAAAGCCAAGGAAAACGCACAAAAGGCAATAGAACTTGCCGGTAGCATAGACAACGACACAGAAAAATCCAACTTTATCTGCCAAATAGCCGACATATACACCGACATTTTGGATTACGAGACCGCAACCAAGGAATTTAACAAGGCAATGGAAATCCTCCCCAATAATCCTGTGGCTTATATGGGTTTAGGACGTATGCACTTTAACAATGGTGTGGATATTCAGAGAAAAGCCAACGACGTGCCACCGGAAGACATGTCGGGTTTGTACGAAAAACTTGCAGGACAATACAAGGCTGAGTACGAAGAGGCTATCAAATATTACAAACAATCGTTGGAAGCCAACAATAAAAGCACAGAAGAACTGAAACAGCGTTATGCAGAAGCTCTGCGCAATCTGAAGACAGTTTACACGTATGCAAGCAAAGATCAGTCGGAACTTAATGTTTACGAACAGAATTAAATAGGATTTTTTTCATAATTAATTATTTTTAATTAAAGGGGGAACGGCTTAGGCCGTTCCTTTTTTTGTCCGAAAGCTAAAAAAATCGTATATTTGCATTTTGTTTTAAAGAAAAAATATATGAATAAACATCTTATTGTGGCAATGTTGTGTCTGTTGGTAATGACTGCACAGGCACAAAACAAAAGTGGTTTGGAAACCAAGGTGTTCCGTATGCAGGTGGCCGCGGAAAAAAGCCTTCAGACAGTGGAGAACAATAGTTATGTGCAGAAATTTAATTTGGAGAAGGAAGGAAACATTCTTTATGTAGGAGTTGTGGCAAAAGTTTCGTCACGCTTTGAACCTGAGGAGCTTGCGGTTTATGGAATAAAAAAAGGTTCGCGGGTGGGCAATATATTAACTTTGCGTGTACCTGTAGATAAATTGGGCATTTTGGAGGCCAATCCCGATATACTGCAATACGATGTCGCCCGTCCTGTATATCCGTTACTCAACAACAGCCGCTTCGACACCCGTGCCGACAGTGTGCGTCAGGGTCTTGATTTGCCGCAGGGATATACGGGCAAGGATGTGCTTGTGGGAATTACCGACTGGGGCTTTGATTTTACACATCCGAATTTCTACGACACCACCCGTCGCCAATACCGTATAAGCAAGGTTTGGGACCAGTTCAAGCTGTCGGGTCCGGCACCTGCGGGTTTTAACTACGGAACCGAGTTTTCCACAAAAGAGGCTTTGCTTGACGCCAAATGCGACACTCCGGGTGTGTACAACTATTCAACCCACGGCACCCATGTGGCAGGCATTGCCGGAGGTTCGGGCTGCGGCACCAAGTACAGGGGCATTGCACCGGAGGTGGAGTTTTTGCTTGTGTCGTTTAAGCTTAACGAGGCGGGGGCCTTGGACGCTTTTGCATGGCTTAAAGAGCAGGCCAAAGAAGCGGGAAAACGCTTGGTGGTTAATATGAGTTGGGGAATGTACTCCTTCGGTGCCAACGACGGCACGTCGCTTATGAGTCAGGCAATAAATTCCTACGCCGACAGCGGCGTGGTGTTTGTGTCGAGTGCGGGCAACAACGGCGACGTGAATTTCCATCTTATGAAAGTGTTCGACAGCCTTCCCGACACGCTGCGTACTATAGTTGGCTTTAGCGGCGATGTGGGCGAGGGCATTTCGGCATGGGGCAATGTCGGCGGACGTTTCAAAATTGGACTGGCTTTCAGCTCGGGAGACAGCGTTTTTGTACCGACACCTTTCTACGAAACTAACCGGAGCGTCTTCTACAGCGATACTATTATTGTAGTCGGCTCGGACACAATCAGATACGACGTGGCTATGGAGTCGGCCAACATCAACAATGGCAGACCTTACGCTTTTGTAAATATTGCCAAAAGCAACTACAAGGTACATTTGTTTGTAACTTCCGCACAGCAGGGTGATACCGTTCATCTGTGGAATGTTTACAACAAGAGAGACCATGCGGGCAATACGGGTGTGGCGTTTTTGTCCGACAATATGTCTGGATATTCCGGCGGCGACCATTTCTACGGTCTCAGCGAACCTGCCATGGCCGCCAAGTGCATAACCGTTGCCGCACATAGGGCAGACCGCATAGTGCAGAGGGACAGTAGCTATTCGGCTGGCACAATTGCCAATTTTTCGAGCTACGGGCCAACGCTTACTAATCCTAACAAGCCGGAAATTTCGGCTCCGGGTGTTGGAGTGGTGTCATCAACCAGCTCATACACATCTGATAACATAACGCCGGAGGCATCGGTTGCTTATCATTCGAGGTTCTACCATTTTGCCGCATTGTCGGGTACATCAATGGCTTCGCCTACGGCAACAGGTGTGGTGGCGCTTATGCTACAGGCCAACCCAAATATCACTGTTGATGAGGTGCGCGATATAATTATAAGTACCGCACGTACCGATAACGCCACAGGCGATTTGCATGGCAATTGCAGTATTCGTTGGGGTTATGGCAAAATTGATGCTATGGCCGCCGTTAAAAAAGCCCTTGAAAAAGCTAACATACATGGAATGGACATGATTTCCGACGGACTTAGGGTTTATCCCAATCCTGCCAAAAATACTGTGTTTGTTGATACCCAAGCCAAAGACCCCTTGAACGTAAGTGTTTTTAACCTTGACGGGAAACGTCTGATTTCTACGACTTTGAGCTGTGGCAATGGCTCGCTGGATGTGTCCAAACTCAATGGTGGCATATATCTGCTTCAGGTGGTGGGAAAAAACGGCGCCAGCACAGCAAAACTCGTTATAGCTAAATAAAAACAATAATCGCACTACGATGATAATAGATATATTCAAGAAAAATTATATAACACAGGCTCTGTTTGTCCTGATTTCTGCAATAACATTGTGGATTGGCACTTTTTTGTCGCCCGACGATGTCACTGTTACCGAACCGTATTCCCTTTTCTACCACTCGATAGCGTCGTTTGCTTTAAGCTATCCTTTGTTGTCGGAGGTACTTGCTTTCCTTATGATATTGTTGGAGGGAGCCTATTTCAATTACATACTTTCAGCCAATAATTTGACACGCAAGACCTCGATTTTCCCGATGTTTATGTATATCATACTGATGAGTATGAACCCGGCCAACCAAGGTTTTACGCCTTTGATTTTTTCCAACGCCTTTTTGCTGGTAGCAATACGCAATATACTCAATTGTTACGCTCATGAGCAGTCGTATGAGAAAGTGTTCAATGCCTCGTTTTGTATAGCTTTGGCTTTTTTGTTCTATTTTCCGTCGATATATATGCTACTGTTTGTTTTTGGAGCGTTTGCTGTATATAAACTTTATTATTGGCGCGAATGGTTTGTGCTGTTACTAGGCTTTATAGCGCCGTTTTTCGCATTGTTTGCTTATTATTATATTGTAGATGAGTTTGATACTGTCGTTCATCGTCTTTCTATAGAGGCAATACGTGCGTCTGTGGTTTTCGATATGTCCGACACAATCAGCATAATATGTTCCGCGTTTATGGTGCTATTTTCCGTAGTCTCCTTTTTCAGTATGCTAAGCAATATGTCGAGCAAAGTCGTAATATACAGAAAAAAGGCTATGGTAATGTTTATTCTGCTTCCGTTGGGAGTGGTGTTCTCGCTTTACGATATGTTTTTTCCGGTAAACCAGCAGAACTTCGTTTTTCCGGTGGCATTTATGCTCACCACGTTCTTTATATCCCTGAAGAACAGCAAAAAATTATGCAACGTGCTTTTTCTGATGTTCCTTGCGGTGGTGTATGCGAGCGTTTATTTGGCAAATTGAAAAAAAAATCGTACTTTTGCAAATTGGCTTTTAGCCTTTTATCGATTAGAAAAAAGTTTGGAGTAAAAATAATTTTTATTTGATGTTGATAAAGCATTTCACAGAGGATAGGATAGAGGCAGGGTGTGATGAGGCCGGGCGCGGTTGTTTGGCCGGACCGGTTTTTGCTGCCGCCGTGATATTGCCTGCGGATTATGATAATCCGCTTATCAACGACTCCAAGCAGCTCGGCGAAAAACAGCGTAACGAGCTACGTGCCGAAATACAGCGCGATGCTGTGGCATGGGCTGTGGTTAGTGTGGACAACAACGAGATAGATAGAATGAATATACTTGCGGCTTCGCTTCATGCCATGAATTTGGCAGTGAAGAAACTTACTGTGAAACCGCAACTATTGCTGATAGACGGCAACCGTTTTCGCAACGAGACAGATATAGACTACAAGTGCGTGATAAAGGGCGACGCAAAATACATGTCGATAGCGGCGGCCTCTATTCTTGCAAAAACCTACCGTGATGAGTATATGGCCGAATTGCACAGCAGTTACCCGCAATATATGTGGGACAGGAATAAAGGTTATCCCACAAAGGCTCATTACAAAGCCATAGCCGAATACGGAATAACCCCATATCACCGCAAATCGTTTACTTTGGATAAACAACTGACATTAGACCTTTGACCAATTTTCAAAACTTAAAATACATGTTAAACAAAATCAAGAAAATACGACAGAAGTATATACTTTTGCAACAACTCCAGCTTACCCGAGTGAAGAAAATACATAACTTGCAGACCGCCAAGCGTATCGCTGTAATTTTCGATATTGATGAAGAAATAAACTGGAAGATAATAGAAAAATTTGCTACGGAATTGGGCAAAAGAGACAAAGAAATGATGTTGTTGGGACGAAAAAGGAAAAAAGATATAGACTTTATAATAAACAATACCTCGGTTACGGTCTGCGATGAAGGTGATACGAACTTTTGGGGAGTGCCAAAAAACTATCCTGTTGGAAAATTCTTGAACCAACATTTCGACGTGATGATAGATACCATTGCGGAACCCGACTTTTTCTCTAAATATGTGTCGCTCAAAGCTATAGCCGATTTTAAAATTTCGCGCGACAAAGACGACAACGAGAAATATTTCGACCTGCTGATACGTATAGATGACGGCAACGACGGTTTGATATACTTTTTGAAACAGGTGTTGCATTATATGAATTTGATAACCTTAGAAAAAATATAAACTTTATGAAATTATTATTCTCTGGCACAGGTGTAGCATTGATAACCCCCTTCCGTAAACAGGGCACCATAGATTTCAGCACTCTGGAAAGGCTGATAGACAACATTATAGAAAACAAGGTGGACTACATCGTTATGCTCGGCACCACAAGCGAGGTGGCAACACTCTCACAGAAGGAACGTTTCGCCCTTTCGGAGAACATCCTCGAGATGATAAACGGCCGTGTGCCTGTGGTTATGGGCATCGGCGGCAACGACACCACCGCTATCGCCGACACCATACAGAAAACCGATTTCACCGGCATAAGCGGAATACTCTCCGTGGCACCTTATTACAACAAACCGCAGCAGCGCGGCATCTATATGCACTACAAACGCTTGGCCGAAGTGTCGCCCGTGCCGATGATAATCTACAACGTGCCCGGACGTACCGGCTGCAACATAGCCGCCGAAACCACCCTGCAACTCGCCGAGGAATGCCCCAACATTGTGGCCGTGAAAGAGGCCTCTGGCAATATGGCGCAGATAATGAACATATTGAACAATAAACCCGACCGCTTTTCCGTGCTTTCGGGCGACGACGCACTAACCCTGCCCATGATGTCGCTGGGCGCAACGGGCGTTATCTCCGTGGTTGCCAACGCTTTCCCGAAACAGATGTCGCAGATGGTGAACTTCTGTCTGAAAGGCGATTTCAAAAAAGCTCTGCCAATCCACCGTCAGCTGCTGCCTATAGCCAACGCACTTTTCGAGGAAGGCAACCCCAGCGGCGTGAAGGCGGCTCTCGAAATACAAGGTATGATTGAGTCCAGCACTGTGCGCCTGCCTTTGGTGAAAGTGTCCAAAACCCTCTACAACAAACTCTCGCAACTGATTTCCAATCTGGGAGAATGATGGACGACAAACTTGCTTTTGCCAACGAGCGTTTCGGCAACGATGTCTTTGCCACACAAACCACTGGCATAGAGATAGTTGTTGCTGATGTGCATTACGCTAAGTGCAGACTGCAAGTCGATGGCAGGCATCGCAACGCCATGGGTGCCGTGATGGGAGGCGTTATATACACCCTCGCCGATTTCGCCTTTGCCATTGCCGCCAATATGGACGAGCTTGACACTGTTTCGCTGACAAGCAACGTGGCGTTTTTGGGGCAGCCCAAGGGCGACATGCTTTTTGCCGAAGCCAAGCCAGTGAAAGAGGGGACAAAGGTTTGTCATTACGAAATCAATGTTACAGACAATCAGGAAAATATAGTGGCGCGGGTAATTGTTTCGGGATTGAAACTCAAACACTGAGGGTTTTACCCCGCAAAAACCGCCTAAAAGATTAAATTATTGAAACATAATAAATTATAATAACAAAACAATGAGAATCGAAGAAACTTTACAAAACTCAATCACAAACGTACTAAAACAACTGTATGGTATTGATGCCGAAGTCAATACAATAACACTTCAGAAAACGAAAAAGGAATTCACCGGCGACCTGACGCTGGTGGTGTTTCCCTTTGTGAAAGCCGCCCGCAAGTCTCCCGAGGCTGTGGCCAACGAGATTGGCGCTGCAGTGGCCGAGAATTGTCCGGCAGTGGCTTCGTTCAACGTTATCAAAGGATTTCTTAATTTCGAGATAAACAAGAACTATTGGGTTGATTTCGTGCTGCAAAACGCCGATGCCGAGAAATACGGTTTCAAGACAGCCGACAGCAACCAAGCCCCGATAGTGGTGGAATATTCCTCGCCAAACACCAACAAGCCCCTGCACTTGGGCCATATACGCAACAATCTGCTCGGCTGGTCGGTGTCGGAACTGCTCAAAGCCGACGGCAACAACGTGAAAAAGGTGAACCTCGTGAACGACCGCGGAATACACATCTGCAAATCCATGCTGGCATGGCTTAAATACGGCAACGGCGAAACTCCCGAATCGTCGGGGATGAAAGGCGACCACCTTGTGGGAAAATACTATGTGCTTTTCGACAAACACTACAAAGAACAGATAAAGGAACTTGTTGAAACAAAGGGTATTGACGAAGAAGAAGCCGCAAAAACCGCCCCGCTGATGCTCGAAGCTCAGGAAATGCTCCGCAAATGGGAGGCCAAGGACCCCGAAGTCTACGCCCTTTGGGAAAAGATGAACGGCTGGGTGTACAGCGGTTTCGACGTTACCTACAAGCGTCTGGGCATCGATTTCGACAAGATATACTACGAATCGCAGACCTATCTGCTTGGCAAAGAAACCGTTATGAAAGGCTTGCAGGACGGCGTGCTTTTCCGCAAGGAAGACGGCTCCGTTTGGGCCGACCTCACCGGCGACGGCCTCGACCAGAAACTGCTTCTCCGCAAGGACGGCACATCGGTTTACATGACTCAGGACCTTGGCACCGCACAGCTGCGACAGAAAGACTACAACGCCGAAAAACTGATGTATGTGGTTGGAAACGAGCAGGATTACCATTTCACCGTGCTCAAGCTGATATTGGGAAAACTCGGTTTCGAATGGGGTAAAAAAATACACCATCTTTCGTATGGAATGGTGGAACTGCCCAACGGCAAGATGAAATCGCGCGAAGGCACCGTTGTCGATGCCGACGACCTTATCGACGAGATGGTGGCCACCGCCGAACAGACCAGCAAGGAAAAGGGCAGGAGCGACGAAGGCACCGACCCGCAGGAACAGGCACACCTTTATTATATACTTGCAATGGGCGCCCTTAAGTACTTTATCCTCAAGGTGGACCCGCAAAAAAATATGCTTTTCAACCCGCAGGAATCCATCGATTTCAACGGCAACACAGGCCCCTTCATACAATACACCCACGCACGTATCCGCTCCATCATACGCAAGTCGCAGGAGCAGCTGCACGTGGATTTGTCGCAAAATCCCGACACTGCCTCGGTGGAACTCAACGACAAGGAACGCGAGATAGTGAAGATACTCCATGACGCTCCCGCCATTATCGACCAGGCCGCGCAGAACTACAGCCCTGCCATGATTGCCAACTACGTCTACGATTTGGCCAAGAGTTTCAACAGTTTCTATCAGGATACCCCGATTTTGCGCGAAGAAAACGCCAATGTGTTGAAATTCAGACTGAAACTCTGCGATTTCGTTGCCAAAGTGATAAAGAATATGATGGGAATCCTCGGCATTGAGGTACCCGAAAAGATGTGATGCCATGATTTGGAAGGAACATTACAAAATCCACTCGCAATATACCGACCGCAACTGCCGCATGACCTTGCCGTCGATGGCACAGCTGTTTCAGGATTCGGCCGAGGCGCACACCAACGCTGTGGCTTCGGATTATTTCGCCATGCTCGAAGACGGCACCGCATGGGTGCTTTCGCGTATCTGCTACGAAATATTGCAGTATCCCACCCTTTATCAGGATTGCGAAGTGCATACTTGGTCGAGAGGGGTGGAAGGCGTCTTCGCTTTGCGTGATTTTGAATTTTACAATGCTGAAAACCAGTTGCTTGTGCGTGGCACATCGAAGTGGGTGGTGATAGACATCAACAGTCGCAGGCTTTTGCGCATGGGCGACCGTTTTATGCACGGATACGAGCCCGTGGCAAAGCGCGCCATCGACTACGACCTCGGCAAGATGGCCGTTTGTCCCGACTTGCAGACCGTGAACACCCTCGAGGTGCCGTTTTCCGCCATCGACAAGGCACAGCACGTGAACAACTCCCTTTACCTGCGTTGGATTTACGACAACGTGGAGCCTGAGGATTTGGGCAAACCAGTGAAATTCATCGAAATAAACTACATACACGAAACCCAGTTGGGCGAGCAGATAACCGTGAACCGTTTCAAGGACGGCGACACCTACCATTTTTCGATAGGCAACAGCAAAGGCACAGGCTTCGTGTGCAAAATGCAAATGGCCGAATAATCAATTGTTTATGGAATCGATAAAGAAACTGTACCGCATAGGGCACGGCCCTTCGAGCAGTCATACCATGGGACCGCACCACGCCGCCGAAATTTTCGGCCAACGCACGCCAAACGCTGATTCATACCGCGTTACGCTTTACGGCAGTTTGGCAGCCACAGGTAAAGGCCACTTCACCGACAAGGCCATTGTGGAGGCACTTCAGCCAAAATCCACCGAGATAGTGTGGAAACCCGAGGAGGTGAAGTCATTCCACACCAACGCCATGCTTTTCGAGGCTTTGGACGCAGGCAAGTCGGTTATCGACAAGTGGTTGATATACAGCATCGGAGGTGGTGCATTGGGCGACGAAAACACAAAACATACACAGGAAAATATTTACGAGCACAGCCGTATTTCGGAGATATTGCCCTATATAGAACGCTATGGCTCAAGCTATTGGGAGTATGTGGCCTCGCACGAGGGCAGCGAAATTTGGGATTACCTGAACGAATGCTGGAAAATAATGCAGTCCACCATCGAGGAAGGCCTTCAAACCGAGGGCGTTATCCCCGGCGGACTTTACCTCAAACGCAAGGCGGCGGTGTATTACATCAAAGCCAAGAGCTACAAGCCGTCGTTGCAGGGCCGGTGCCTTGTTACGGCCTACGCTTTGGCCACCGCCGAGCAGAACGCCTCCGGCGGACTGATAGTCACGGCACCAACTTGTGGCTCGTCGGGAGTGTTGCCTGCAGTGCTTTATCATCTGAAAAAGAACCACGACTACGGCGACAAATCCATACTCCGTGCCATGGCCACGGCAGGCTTGTTTGCCAACGTAATAAAGACCAACGCATCGATTTCCGGTGCCGAGGTGGGCTGTCAGGGCGAGATAGGCTCGGCATGCGCCATGGGTACCGCCGCCGCCAACCAACTTTTCGGCGGAAGTCCGCAACAGATAGAATATGCCGCGGAGATTGGCTTGGAGCATAACCTCGGCCTCACCTGCGACCCCATCTGCGGACTGGTGCAGATACCCTGCATCGAGCGCAATCCCTTTGCCGCACTACGCGCGCTCGACGCCAACCTCTACTCCATGATGTCGGACGGAAAGCACATCATAAGTTTCGATAAAGTAGTTGATACGATGAAACTTACTGGCAAGGATATACCCAGTTTGTACAAGGAAACGGCAATGGGAGGGCTGTCGTTGCTCGAAAACGACCTGAAATCGAGGTAAAGTAATTAGTTTTAGATAATTACGATAAAGAAAGTTGGGCAGGGTGTGAATTATTTTTTTATGATAAGCACCTTGCCCACGTTTATATTGTCGCTTTTCAAATTGTTGTCTTTCTTGTATAAATCCCAAAACGAAATGTACAAAAAAGTGGGACAATTTGTACCTGTTTTAAAACGAAATGTACATTTTTGAAAAATAATCGCACAAAATCTTAAAAGGCGTTGCAGTTTGTTTGCAACGCCTTTTTAATTGGGGCAAAACACCGTTTAAGCGGCTTTTACAATCATCATATCATCGTAGTTGAGGCAGATACCGCTTACGTGCAAACGGTGCACATCCGCGCCCTCAAAGGGGTTGCCGATTGAGGGGTTGCGCCCCATCCAGTCGGCCAGCTCCACAATGGTGGACTTGCTGCTGGTGAAATACACGAACCGCGTCCCTTGCAGGCACTTCAGCACATCGAGGTAGTCGGACAGTTTCCAATAGTTGTGGGTCGAGGATAAATATCACGTCGGGCACCAGCCGGAAACGGTCGAACAGGCGGCGGTAGTCCATCGACACCACCTCCACACCCTCAAGATAGCCCTCTGCGTCGTAGTCGTCGCGACGCACACGGTTGTAGAGCGTCTGTTTGCGGAACTCTTCCAAGTCGTGCGAGTAGTTCATCGTGAAATGGAGGTTGCTCGATATTGAAAACCAGTCCACATAGCCAGTGCTGTTCCACCTCTCCACCTCGGAAACCACTTGCGACCGCACAGGCTCGTCGATGCGCGTCTTGTTCGGTACGCCGGACACAATATGTCGCAGAGCTCGGAGCATGGCGTTGGTGCGCCCTACATTGGCCAGACGCTCGCTGTAGTGGTCGAAGTCGTTGTACACCACACGGCAGTCGGGGCGTGCACGTTTGATGGTGTGGCTCACAAGGCCGCTTCCGCCGAACAAATCGACGAATACAGCCTCTTTGTTCTGTTGTTTGGCCATTTCCTCCAGCTGCTTGACAAAGCGCCGTTTCTGCCCCTGAAATGGCAAGGGGGAGTTAAGAAATTTCTTCATCTTGTATTATACGTTTAGTTCGAATTTAACGCCCTCCTCGCCACGGAGCAGGGCGCGGGTTTTCTCGATGTTGTTCTCGTAGATGTGCACGTTGCCAAGGAAAAGCGTTATGCTGTGCAGAGGCAGGTCCACCTGACGGCTGATTAGGTACAGGTGGTAGATGTCCGAGGGCAGCCCCAGCGAAGCGTCGCTGCTGCGCTGGTAGGCTGTCAGGAGCAACCGTCCGTCCTCAATCTGGAACTGTACCAGCGACAGACACGGTGCCTGATTGGTTTCCACGTTGGTCTCGCCGAGAAACAGCACATAGTTCTTGCTGTTGCGCTTCTCGCGGTTGATGCGTTCCACCAGTTTCGGAAGCCGTTCAAAATAGGTGGGGTAGCTGTTCACCAGAATGGGGCCGCAGTAGTCCCACCACGATATGCCGGCCTCGCGGTAGGCCACGGTGTTGCGCTCGCCACGGCAGAACAGTTCCAGTTCGCTGCGGAGTTTCTTCCGGGCAATGACGTGGCTCTCGAATATGTCGAGCAGGTCGCCCGCGTCCATCCGCATGACCTCGTTGGAGAGATAGCGGATGGTCCCCTTCTTGTTTTGTTGCATGCGCCCGTTCTCGAGCACGTTCTGCAACATCTTGTAGTATTTGTTCATAATTGTTGGTGATTTTTTGTTGGTGTTTCAAAAATTATTCGTACTTTTGCAGTCGCTTATCTCAAAAAAATAACTATGCCCGTGAAGGCAGCTGGGGGTTGTACCTCCGGCCTTCACGGGCTGTTATGTTACTAAATGGGATAAGCGACTTTTATTAACAGGCTGGGGGCTTTTTTATGCCCGCCCCCGATAGGCAAGCAGAATCAGACTTTTTCCTTCAAATGCACATTGTTGTCGAGCCCGATACGCACGTCGATGTATTTGCCGGTGTCCGCACACTCCGGATTGTAGGGGCATGTGAAGGTAAGCAGGTGGTAATGGAAAAAGGCACTTTGCACGGGAGAGTCCTGATACGGCGACAGGCTTCCGAACACTGGCGGCGTGCGTATGCCTGTGAGCAGCTGACGCACGGTGTCGAGATAGTCGAGGTACCGCAGCCCCAAACTGCTGTTGTCGGACAGGTTGTCTGTCTCTGTGGCATCCTCGCTCACGCAGTGCAGGTAGATGTACGCTAATTCGTTGTCGTGGTCGAGCAGGTAGTCGACAAAAACGGCGGGGAATGTCCATTCGAAGGCATCGGGGTTTCCGGGCTGGTTGTAATACATGTCGACTGTTGCCGGCGGCAGTGTCCCGTTCTGGGCGAAAGCCGGGTTGTTTATCAAAATCTGGCGTATGTTTTCGAACAGTTCTCTCATTTTTTTATGGCTTTTTCAATTTCTGTTTGGATTAAGTCTTCGATTCTTTTGGCAAGTTCGGCGCTTTCGCCGAGGAAACGCCGTTGCTCTGTTTTGGCGTGCCTTGAGTGGCCGCGCACATTGTGGGTGTTGCCGCTGCGGGTGCGTGTGTGCGGGCGCACGCTCACAATGCCGTCGTAGCCCTCGTTGTGCGCTTCGGCATATTCCACGTCGGTGCCTATCACGATACGTTCTTTCGACACCGATATTTTGCGTATCGAGCGTTTCAGCCTGCCACTGTCCACCAGTATGGCACCTGCCTGCCGCCTCTTACCGCCTCTCCGTGCCCGTTTTCGTGGTGCCCATGCCTCGGCGGACTCGTCTATCCAGTTCTGTTGGCTGAAACGCTCTTTCGAGAAATTCACGGCCAAGGTGGCTACCCTTTCGGGCAGCGTTTTGATGGCGTCGCACACGTTGTCTATCGTTTTCAAAAATTCTTTCATCAGTAGGAAGTTTCGGCGTTGCGTATCATTCGCATGAACATTTCTTCGAGGTATTGGGATATTTCGGTGCCCGACATGTGCTGCATTTCGGTGTTGGTGGTGTTGATGCCGCCTTTGATGAAGGAGTCGATGTTGATGGTTATGTTGCGGATTTGCTTTGCGGAGCCCACCACCGAGCCGGTGGCATCGCCAGAACCCGCGCCTCCGCCGCCTGCCTCAGCCATGCCCGGGGCACCAGCACCGCCTCCCGAAGGACTGAGTGCCGACGATGCCGACGCGGACGACTCTTCTTTGTCCTCCTTTTTTGTTAGGGATATGTTTTTCCATGCGTCCTTGGTCTCTTTGACGCGCTGCATGGTTTCGTTGGCGTATTTCTTGCGGTTTTCGTCACGCTCCTGTTTCAGCCGGTCTATTTCTTTGTCGGCGTCGGTGGTTACCTGTTCTTTCATAATCTCCTTGGCTTCGGAGAAATTGAACGACAGTGCGGCTTTTATAGCCCGTCCGACTTTATCGAACAGTGCGGCGGCATGTTCGCCGAACGCCTTTATCCTCGCCCATACAATCTTGACGGCGAAAACAATCTCGTCGAAACCGAATTTCCAGTTTGCGACGAACTGCTTGAACGAGTTTACAAGGAACGTCTTGACGGCGTTCCACACCGTGCTCCAGCCTTGGAATTTGCGGCACAGATGCACGATAATGCCTATCAGGACACCGATAACAGTTATTATTATGCCTATGGGGTTGGCGCTCATAGCCACGTTGAGCAGCCACTGTGCGGCTGTAAGGGCACCCTCGGCTATGGTTGCCAGTCCTACCGAAGCGGCGTGCAAAATGGCCTGTCCGTTGGCGAGTGCAAAAGCACCGGCCACGGCTATCAGGACTTCTTTCCAGTCCCACATAAAGGCTACAACGTCCTTCACCACTTTCGCAAGCGAGAATATGAACTGCATAAGCGCCGACAGCTTTTCGGCCACTGCCGAGATGAAGCTGGATATTGCCTCGCGGTTGCGCTCGAAGAAAGACACCAAGTGCTCTTTGATGGCGGCTATGGTCTCGTAGAACGGCAGAAATGCCATCTTGGCGTTGATGGCCACCGCCCCGAAACGCTCGTCGAGGTCGCCCATGCTGTTCTCTATCTGTTTCATCTGGCCTTCGGGTGTTTGTGCCAGTGCCTCGTTAAGTCCGCCCACCGACTCGCTCACCACGTCCACAAGTGTAGCCAGCCTCTGCGACTCCGTGCCGGTTTCGAGTATCTTTTTCTGGTTCTCGTCGAACTCGTAGCCGTAGCGTTTCAAGGCTCCCACCTCGCCGTTCATCACTTTGCCGAGCATGGTGGCAATCTGCACGGCCTGCTCCTGAGTGGCATTAAGTCCGTACTGGTGCGCCACCATGTCGTTCATCACTGGCATGAGCTGTTTGAGGCTGTCGGCCTTTGTGAGGTAGGTGCCGAGTTCCTTGGCTCCGGCCAGCTGCACCTCGTCGCCGACCACGCCCAGCCTCTGTTGTTCGCCGGCAAGTTCTTTAATGCTCTGTATCTCGGCTTCGGTGGCGTTCATTGTCAGTTTCATGACGGCGGCAAGCTGGGTTTCGGCCACGCTCTGCGCTTTGTATGCCTCTATGGCCTGCCCGGCGTAGTCCTTCAGCTTGCCGAATGCCACACAAAGCCCCGTTACTACAGCGGCGGCGGCAACAAAGGGGTTTTTGAGCATCTCCACGGCTTTGCCGATGGCCGGGAAAGCCTCCTTTATTTCGTTGAAATTGCCCACCACGCTCTGTTTCAGCGCCGACACCTTGCTTTTCATCTCGGCGGTGTTCTTGCTCACCGCTGCCTTGGCTTTTTCCAGCCCCGAGGTCATGCGGTCGTGGAGTTCGAGCACCAGCTCCATTTTGCTTTTCGTTGCCATAGCTTTAGTTTGTTATGTATAATGCCACTTGTTCAAGTTCCTGTATCGAGGCTTTGAACACGCCTATGCGTATCAGGTATTTGAGTTCCTGTTTGCTTTTCACCACAAGGCGGTTGCCCACGCGCAGCACAAGATACCTGCGTCCAGTGATTCGGCGCATCTCGTCGGCTTCGCGTATTTTGCGTTTCATTCTGATTTTGAAAAAAAGTCTCTTCATGGTTCTCGTTGTTTAATGGTTTGAAAAATAAAGGTCCGCCTCGGCCTTGCGGCGGCGTACCAGTCCGGGCAGGGTTTTGCCGCCCGCCTTCACCCACATGCCGAAAGAGGTGCGTATGGCTGTTTCGGAGGCTCCCGAGCGGATAAGCTTCAGCAGGGTGCTTCCGCGCAGTGCCGCTATGCCCACGTTGAAAGCGAACGACACAAGGGCGTCGAACTGGTTTTGTGTCAATTGCAGGCCGAGAGTGCCTACGGCGTTCTCGAACTTCTGCAGGTCGCCGCGCAGCAGCTGTTCCGCTTCGGCGGCGGTTATGCTCATTCCCGGTTTCACTCCCGAGGTGTGGCCGTAGCCGATGGTCCACACGCCAGCGGCGCACTGGTATGCCTGCAGGCGCAGACCCTCGAACTGCTTAATCATTGTTATGCCTTTGTCGGATGTTTTCATATCAGTTGAATATTGCTTCCATGTATAGTTCGTCTTCGGTGCCCACATTGACGGTGTCGTCGAGCCTTACTTCACATTCGGACATTATGCTGAAATTGAAGATGCGCAGGCCGTTGAGCCACAACGTTACAGTGTCCTGTTGAAACGGCATCGGGCTGTTGAACAGATGCGGGTCGTCGGGGTTCGGGTTTTCCAGACGTATGGCCTGACGGGTTCCGCCGGTGGTGGTGTCGTCGCCGCCTGTTCCCTCGTCGCCGGTTCCTTCGCCGGTGTTCTGCGACAATGCGCTTATGAGGTTATGCAGGGATATGCGCTGCATGGTCTCGTTTCCGTCGCCGTCGGTCTGCCAAATCACGATGTAAGCGTTGCTCAGGTCGGTGATTTCGGTGGTTTCGGCGTATTCCGCAAGGGATTTTTTCATATAATCGGAGAGTGGGTCGGTGGTAGTGTCGCCCTCGCCTGTTCCCTCGCCCCCGGTGGAGGAACCCATTGCCGAGGCTATGGCATTGACAAGGTCCAGCAATGATATTTTCCATGCCGCGGGGCTGCTGTCGGAGTTGTGTCCGAGCAGCAGCAGGTATCCCTCCGTGTTGTCGTCGGTGGCATCCAACAGCTCGTAGTCCGCCTCGTTTTTGGACAGATAGTCAGCCAGTATTTCCCGCAGGCGGTCTTCGTCGATGCCGCCGCCGGGCAAATCTCCTTCTACGGGCATTTCGCCGGTAGCCACCAGCGCAAGCCGGTTGAAGGTCTCGGTCATCAGCGTGCGCACCTCCTCGGCGGTGTAGAGGTCAAGTCTGAACTCCTCCAGCATCTGCCTTACAAGGGTGTCCACTCCCAGCTCCTGAAGGGTTTTGTCGCCGACAAGCACCACGTTGCCTATGCTCGGCTTGCCGCTGAGCGCGGAATATTCGGTAAGTGCGCGCTCGGTATTGTTCACGGCGGCTATCAGTGCGTTGAGTTTCGCACGTATCGACGCGCCGCGTTCTCCGTTTTGTATCTCTTCTATTGGCATAATTATATGTTTTTTGTGTTATATTCTGTAGCTAAGTGTGTTTTCGCGGCGGAAGCCGCCTTTTATTCCGTAGGTAATCTTTACGGCTTCCACAAGGTATTTGCCTTCGCGTTCGGGGTGGTCCACATCCACCAGCTGAAGGCAGTCGCCGGCTCTTACGGCGGGTGTGCCGAAACCGGTTATCTTGCCGGTGAAGCCGTCGAAGTTCCATTTGTCGTAGTCGGCTATGGTGCGCACCTTGAGGTCTTCCATGGTGGTAACGTCGCTGCCGTAGTTGCGTGTGCGTTTGGTGGCGTTTTCGTCGGTGCTGCCGTGGGTGTACTGTATGCTTTTGCCGGCGGCATCTTTGGTTTTGCCTGTAACCTGCAGCTTGAGGTCGTCGCGGCTGGTGAATTCGAGGCTGTTTTTGGCTATGTTGGGCGAGAGCCTCCGGCGTTTCAGCTCTTCGAGGCCTTCGGGCTTGCGGGTGCCGAACACGTAGGTGTGGGTTCTGTATTCGGAGTATTCGTAGGGCAGGAAACAGAGCAGTTTCTGTTTTTCCTCGTCGATGTGGGTGCAGAACCCCAGCTCCCCCTGTATCCTGTTTGCTATCTCGTAGGGGGTGGCCTGTTTTATGAGGTAGTTGGTAAGGTTCACATCCGGGCATTCTATCTCCAAGCCGGGGAAGGCAAAGGCGAGAATCTCGTGCAGCGAGGTGCTTTTCCAGTTTTGGTTCAGCGGCGGTTTGCGTTTATAGGCAAACCATGCGTTTTCCAGTTCCACCACCAGCGGGGTGGTGGCGCTTATGCGGTTTACGTAGCCGGTGAACTCGGTTTCGAGCTTGCCGTTGTAGCCAAGGCGTATCTCGGCTTTGTCGCCCACGTGCATAAGCTCCGTTATTTTCTTGCCCTCGGAATTCTTGAAATTGGCGGGCAGGGTTATCTTGGCGGTGGACACCAGTTTCTTTACGCTGGTGTCTATCTCCACTGCGTTTATGCCGGTGTTTCCGCCGAAAAACCGCATATTTCCAATTTTTATTTCCGATTGGGGCACTAAATACATTTTTTTTGCGTTTTATTGATGTTTAATAACCATTTAAATACTGTTTTATCATGAAGAAAATAGCTTTTTACCTCTTGTTTGCCGTTGCTTTTGCTGGCTCAGCCTTTGCCCAGCAATCCGCCAGCGTAAAGGACTCTTGTTTACTCAAAGGGGAGGTTGAACTTGTTACTATTGGACCAGATGTTGAAATTGAAGTTAGAACTTTTGGTGCCGACCTTGACACAAAGATTGTTACTTTTGGTGCAAATGATTGCGGTGAAGTCAAATTAGTTAGTTATGGTGCAAAAACTCGTGTAAGAATTGTTGAATATGGTTCTGATTTTACTATTCGGCTTGTTGATGATGAATCAAAAGAACTATTTTTCAAAGAATACGAAAGGGTTTATGGCAAACCTTTCAAATACCGCAATTAAACAAAGAACTCCAAAGGCTGAATACTATATGCTTTAATTTTATATTCGATTGTGTCCGGGTGTTCTTTTTGAGGATTCAAGCTTTCAATATTATTGAAATAAATACTCCGTATTCCCAAATCTTCGAGCAGCCGGCAGTCAAGCACTTCAAAGGTGTCGTTCACCTCAAACATTTCCCTGAGTTGTCTCGTCTTTTCGCTTGGATAGACGTGGTTGTCGAGGTCTATCAGAATGCCATCAATTGTGATTTCCCAACTTTTACATCCGAAGCTCTCTATCACCTCGCTGTCGCTGCCGTCCACAGCGGTCTGTACTATATTTTTGTTCCTTTTAAAACTAATCATCGGCGTCGGTGCAAGTATGCCGGGAGTGTTTTCGGTGAGTATTGAGTTGGCAAACTTGTAAATATCCTTGCCGTGCTTGAGCGTAAGGTCGGCAAAGTGCACGTCGTTGCGGGTAACGGCGTACTGCGCAACGGTTTTCGCCGCCGCCGAGCGGTACTGTTTGTTGGTTTCGGTGGCCGAGATGCCGGCAATGGCACGGGCGGCTGCAACATTGGCTGCAACAGCCGCCTCGCGCGGTGTGCCGGATGGCACGTAGCCGAATGCGGCATACATTCTGTCGGTAAGGTCCTTGGTAGTAATCATTGTTCTGTGGCATTTTTGACACCCAGTATGCCCACATCGGCAAGCCATTCTATTTGGCGGAACTTCTCAATCCACAATTCGTCGGGGAGGTCTTCGGGGAAGGGAATGTGCAGGTAGTATGAGATTAGGGCGTTTATCTTGCGGATATTGTTCGAGGTTTCGCGTCGCCGGCTGTCTTCGTCATCGGAGGTGTCGATACGAGGATAGCCGGTTATAAGTTTTTTACAATGGCGGTGCGGATGGGCATCAGTTTGGTAACTGCGTCGACAGCTCCGAAGAAGAGTCCGTCGTCGGCTTTCACTTCATCCTTGTGCGAGAGGAGACAGGCGTTTATCATAATCTCCTTGGCTTTTTCGGGCGATTTGTCGAGCCATTTTTCCACTTCGCTCATCACCTTGCGGTCGGGCACGCGCACAATCACGTCCTTGAACTGGTTGCCGTCGTCGTCCATGGGGAGCGAGGCGAGTTTGATTTTGTTTTCGCCGTAGCGTTCTTTCCACGCCTTGACCATTTCGGGGGTTACGCCCTCGGGCAGAACCGGGGCATTGTTTTCGGTTGCTTTACTCATTGTGTGTTTGTTTTTATGGGTTAAACATTGAAATCTATGTTCAGGCAGAACATGGTAAAATCCTTCTTCAGGTCGCTTTCTTCGCCCACCGAGCGTCCTTGGTCGGCGAATTTGGCCGTTATCACGTCGGTGACAATTTCGTTGTTCTCGTCGGTGTACACCACGGTGATGGGGAAAGGCTTGATGCTGAGCAGGTCGCCGCCAGCGGCTCTCTCTATGGCCACGAAGCTTTTCATTCGCAGTCCGAGCGAGCATTTGTATTCTTTCTTACCCATGGAGTAGCTTGTGGGGTCGGCGGAGCCTGCGCTGTAGTTGGCGGTGTGGCCCTGCTCCACGGAGTACTCCAGTTTGGTGATTTCGTAGTCGATGCTGCCGAGCAGGGCGATGGACACATCGGCGCTGCCGTAGCTTTTTCCGTTTCTGTTTATTGTTGCCATAGTGCTTGGTTTTAAAGATGTGGCCGCTCGCGCGGCCACACGTCAGGATTAAATACTTGTTTTGAGGTTTATGGTTCCTTTTATCTCGTCAATCTGCCCTGTGGGCACAATCACGAACTGCACTTTCAGTACCCGGGGCGACACCAGCAGGTTACTTTCGCCGTCCACGGTGGTTTTGCCGTTGCTGATGAGGCCTTTGCCTCACTTGAGAAACTGCAGGTTATTGAGCCAAAACAGGCTGACCGTGAGGCATACGCTGAGGCTTATGCCCGCTGGAAAGAAGTGCTGAAAGCGAAAATCTAATCGTAGACCTTGGCCTCACGCTTACCGCGAAGAACGGATAGGGCGTTGAGCGCCAAGGCTTCCATCTCGTCTTCACCTGGGAAGGTGTAGACAGGAGCCAGGAAGCCAATGCGACGACGTAATTCGCTTACAACATAATCACTATGTGCCATCCCGCCCGTCAGCAGGATGGCATCTATTTTGCCACAAAGGACTGCTGCTTCTGCCGCAATATGCTTGGCGGTGTGGTAAAGCATAGCTTCAACAATCTGTTGGGCATGGGCGTCTCCCGCTTTGATACGTTCTAATATCTCTCGCATGTCATTGGTGCCAAGATGGGCATTGAGACCTGCCTTGCCGGCTATGCGTTTCAACAGCTGCTTTTCGTTGTATTTGCCACTGAAACACAAGCGGATAAG
>CAJOEN010000038.1 GCA_905233475.1 uncultured Bacteroidales bacterium | reverse complement strand
TCCGACACGCCTGTTCTTTATTTGCTTGATATACCTCACATTAGCATGCGAGGTTATTGAGAGTTTGCCTCTCCGAGGCAATTTATAGAAGCCCCCTTATCTTGTTACCTTTGGATTTATTGTTTTACGACTTTCTTTATCACCACATTGCCATTAGAGGTGATACGCAGGGTGTAAGTGCCGTCGGCAAGAGCAGAGAGGTCAAGGTTTATGGAACCTTCAAGCGTGTTTACAAGGCGTCCCACGTTGTCGAGGATTTCCACTTTTTCGGCGTATTGCGAGAAAGTAATGAAACCCGATGTTGGATTGGGATATATGTCGTATGAAAAATTCTTGTCGGGCTTGTTGATACCTGTGCCCACTGTAAAATAGGCTGTCAGCGACACATCTCCCGAAACAGTGAAATGGCGCGGGTTGTCGGTACTATTGTCGCTCCAATGGCTGAAACGGTAGCCCTCGTTAGGCACGGCGGCAATACCTACGCGCAAGCCCTGCGGATAGGTACCCGAACCAACGGTAACGCCCTGTTGGGAATTAGCAGAAAGTATGTTGAATGTATTTTGCGGCAGGTTGATATATGCAGTGTCGTGTATGGTATCGTGAACCGCAACGTTGATATATAATGTATCGCGAAGTGTATCACGAACGTACACATTTACAAAGGCGGTATCGTGTATTGTATCGTGAACCCATATATTGATATATGAAGTATCGCGAAGTGTATCACGAACGTACACATTGACGAAAGCGGTATCGTGTATTGTGTCGTGAACCCATATATTGAAATATGAAGTATCGCGAAGTGTATCATGAACGTACACATTGACGAAAGCGGTATCGTGTATTGTATCGTGAACCCCGGATATATATAATGTGTCGCGAATTGTATCGTGGGTAGCAACCATGTTTCTTGTAGCAAAATAAGCCACAAGTTGTTTATTGCCGTTGATAGCAATGCGTCGGGGATTGGTGGTGCTGTTATCGTTCCAACGCAGGAAAGCCTTTGTGGAATCGGTAGGTATGGCTATGGCCGAGACGGTATCACCAGCATAGTACAAACCGCTACCATAGGTTGTGCCGTATTGAGGGTTGTTCGAAACAACGGACAGTGTATATTGGGTTCTAAGATTGTAAAGAGCCACAAAATCAGGATAATATGTATTGGCCGCCACCACAAAGCTACGCGGATTGGCGGATACGCTGTCGCTCCAAAGTCTGAAAATATAACCCGGCAGCTCGTATGCCTGTAGTGTTACAGTGTCGCCAATGCTGTAAACACCAGAGCCATAGGCAAATCCATGATTCATACTGTCGGCCTTGGCGTTTATCAATACAGGTGCACCTGTGGAAACACTGAAACCGAAAAACAAATAGCAATTGTATTGCATATATCGCACTGGAGAAGCCGCATCCGCAACAGTACGACCCACAAATGGCTTAAGCCGCATATCGTTGCCCATAAGATATTTACCTGTTATAACACTTGGGTCGGGGAAATCGGACTGTAGTATGGTATCTCCTGCCTGCTCCATATAATAAAGCAATTGCGACCTTCCCACACTTGTAAGTGTTATCCAAAATCTGTTGTTGTTCACCACATAAGGAGTATTTAGCACAACCTCTTGTTCGCCCTTTATGGACTGAGTATAGTTTTGCGAATACACCAAATCACCCAACACCACAGATGCGTTGTCGTACTGACCTTGTGCCATAGTTGCGGTGTATGTTGGATTTTCGTATATCCTTATCAAAAATTCATTATCCATGTATGCAGGGTAAGCGCTGTTGTCGTATGTTCTGAAAAACACGCTTTTAACTGTGTCGCCGGAATTGAATTTGCCATAACATTCGGGGCGCACCGCAAAAACAGTACCCGAATCTAAAGAAGCAAAATACTGGGCTGTAGAATTCCCGTACAAACCTGAAACACTGTTATTTCCAAATGCCTGAGAAACAGGGACAATCACCGTATCGTTGTGTTGTACAAATGTTATTGTGCCACAGCGATTGTAACCCGTCAGGTTTGCGGCCACGTTCACGGTAATACCTGCAATGCTACCCGAGCCGTTTCCCCTGTTCGCCGAAAGTGTTATCCAAGGATAGTCGGTGTATGCCGTCCAAGCAGTGGTATCGGTGTTTGAGGGACGCACCGAGAGCAAGGTGTTTCCGCCAAAAGGCTCAGAAACAACATTTTCGGGACGCACAACAAGATGGGTATTATCGGGTTCTATGCCAAAAATAGCCAACTGGTTGTTATTGAATGTATTGGAGGAATTGGAACCTATTCCACCGCCACTCGGGGCAAGATTGTTGGAGGCGAAGAAACCGTCGTAATTGCCGCCCCATCCCCAGTTGTAGTGAAACAGTCCGTCGCTGTCGTAGCCGTCGCACACAAAAGCATGTGCTCCGCCGATGCCGGCACCGCCATAAAGTAAAGGCCTTCCGGCATTGAGTTCGTCGCGCAACATGGCATTCCACTGCACATCGGTGTAGTTGTTGCGGTAAACGCTCGACAGAGTATTTTTATAACCGAAATAGGTTTTCAAGGCATATTCCGCAGAAGGGTTGCCGCCGTCGATATGAGCGGAACTTCCTCCCTGCGACGACACATTGTATTGCATGTTCACCGCCACGCCACAGTGGTACGACAAAGTTGCCACAGCACTAATCTGAGCCGCGGAACTCGACGCATAAATGGCGTTTGGCATATTGCCCCAATCGTAAACTGTATTGGCGAAATTGGCACTCAAATTACCGTATGCACTCATATTGTAAGAGTTGGAGCCAATTCCCCTTTCGGGATAGTTCCAATATTTCATTATTTGAGCCATAGCCGTAGCCACACAGCCTACCACAGTACGCTCGTTGTAAGTGTTGTTGTATGGACAGTAGTCGTTGTAAATAGGTGCCTGATTCCATGTGGTGGACAAAAGCGGCCCGACTACAACCGTGCCCTGCGACGATGCCACCTCTCCCGACAAAAGGCCATAATCATCAACGGCATTGCCCCCGCTTTGGGACGAGCCAAGCTTCTGCCATGCGGCACGCACCTCCTCGGTAGCCGCAATACCGTTTGTAACACAGTATATTATTTCATTCTCGTACCCACGAAAAAGTTCCATTGTGCTTACAGGAATTTCTACGGATACAGGACTTGTCAAGGAATATCCCAATACTGGTTGCACGCAGTCGTCGGCGGAAACTATTACAAAACCCGTGCCCGATGTCCTTTCTATCAGATAAAAATGAGAAAAACCGTTACTGGAGGCAATTTCCGAAACCCGGAAAGCTTTCTCGCTTTCCACTGTTGGGTCTTGCTTAAGCCAAAAATTTTTGGCCACAATTTTTGCAGTGTTTGTATCAACATGGGTTGCAAAAGCCTCTGTTGCCGCAATTGCCAGCAACGACAACGACAAAAGTGTCGTTCTAAAAAACAGTTTCCTCATTGTCAATAAATTATATAATTAATCTGATATTCTTTCGAAAATGCAAATTTACGTCATTTCCGGCACTTTTGCAAATTCTTGGTTGCAATATATATCCCTAATTGCATTTTTTTCAGAGGCACGGCGCGAAGCGCTTTTATCTTTCCTATGGCTTTGCCATCCGTGTGTCTTGTTGTGGAGGTTCCGCCGGCATTGTTCCTGAAACAGCTTCGCGCGGCTCTTGGGAGAGCCGCCAGCTTGCCTGTTTCATTTCACAATGCCGGTTTGGTTTGTTTCATTTTTTTCTTTCTTTTTGGAAGAACTACAGAGCAAGGCGGAAGCCGAGGTTATTGTCGCGGTTGTCAGGGGCGCTGCTGCGGCGAAGCGACACACGGCAGTACCTCGCGTAGTCGAGCCAACTGCCACCACGGCTCACGCGGAAAGAGCCCTCAGAAGCACCTTTAGGGTTTGTTTGGGAGCCTCTATTATAATCGTCATACCAGTCTTGACACCACTCAAACACATTGCCGCTCATATCGTACAAGCCCAGTTCGTTTGGCTGTTTTGTCTTTACTATATGTGTAGTGTGGTCGCTATTTTCGTTATACCAAGCCACCTCATCAATATTGTTGCTGCCGGAGTATTTATAGCCTTTACTTTTGTTTCCGCCACGGGCGGCAAATTCCCACTCCGCCTCGGTGGGCAGACGGAATTTCTTGCCTGTCAAGGCGTTTAATTCCGTTATAAATGTGTTGCACTCATCCCAGCTTACTTGCTCAACCGGAAGGTCGGCACCTGGGAAACTGGAAGGGTTATCACCCATTACCGCCTCCCAAAGTTCCTGAGTAACAGCTGTTTCTCCAATATAGTAGTCGCTAAGGGTCACTCTATGCCGAGGTTTTTCATCCTCATAAGCGTCAGTATCACTTTCGGGTGCACCCATCAGGAAAGTGCCGCCCTCAACCTTGATCATCTTAAACGAAACTCCGTTTACTTCAAAATTTTCTGCTTTTTCTCGTCGTTGCTTTATGGGAAGCAGTTCAACTTTATAGATTTTGTCCTTTTCGGGCATTTCAAATACACCAACAACACTGTCTTTGCCGTCGGGGGTTACAAATTTCAGTTTATACTCTCCCTGCAGCAAAGGTATTTTTTTCAAAGTATTTGCCTCGGCTTGTCCGCAAAATTCGTCATCAATATATACCATACAACTCATATCGCTATCAACCTTAAGGCAAGGAGAATTTTCCTCCACATTTTCCACCTTTATGTGTGGCTTTATCCAATCCTCAACAAGCATGTCAATGGAAGGCTGCAGCAAAGCGTCGGTATCTATATTCGAAAACTGATGTTGGCCAAGAATTTCCTTTATCTCTTGTGGAACATCCGATGGAATTTTGTCAAAAGTTTTATCCACCACAACCGGTATAATATGCTTGCCTCTCTCATGGGCATACACTATCTCTTTTCTTACCCAGTCGTCATCATCAACGCACCTGTCCAAAGCCCCTTCCGACAAAATAATAAGGAATACAGGGGAGGAATCTATTGCATCCATTATTCTTTTGTCGAACTTGCAGTCTTTCAGCTCATCAAAGTCGAGAAACACACTTAATTGCCGTTTCTCGAGCTCAGGTTTTATAATACGTGCGTAGTTCTTTCCGCCTTTGCGTCTGTAGCTTATAAAAACGTCGTATATTTTATATTTCATGGGAGTTCACAATTTTTGTCAAACTTAAAATCGAGGTGCAAAGGTACACTTTTTCCGGCACTTTTGCAAATTCTTGGTTTAGAATGTAAAAAAAAGTATCTTTGCAACGAAAAACGTTTATCTAACAACTTTGCAAACTACTAATACTCTGCTATTTACATGGATTATCGCAATACAGTGGAGGGAAAAATCGGTTTCGACAAGATTCGCGAGCTGGTGAAGGACGAATGCCACAACGCAATGTCCTTGCACTTGGCCGACACAATGGGCTTTTCCAACGATTATGCCGAAATTGTGCGGCAACTGAGGCAGACCGACGAAATGCGCGAAATTCTGCTGATGGAGACGGCTTTCCCCTCGCAGGATTTCTTCGACCTAAGCGAAGCCCTTGCCTATTTGCGCGTTGAAGGCACCGTAATCGAGCAACAAACTCTCTTCGACTTGCGTTGCTCGCTCCGCACCATTGTCCAGTGCCTCGACTTTTTCATCAACCGCACCGACGACAAATACCCTGAGTTACAGCAACTTGCCAAAGCCATAATCCTCGACCGCAGTGTGCTTGCCGCCTGCAACCGTATCATCGGCGACAAGGGCGAGATTTACGACAACGCTTCCGACGGCCTCGCTTTCATACGCAAAGAATTAGTTTCCAAACAGTTGGAGATAGACCGCCAGATTTCCAAAACCCTTGCCCACGCCAAACGCGAGGGCTGGGCTCCCGACAATGCCGAGGTTACCCTGCGCAACGGACGTATGGTCATCCCAATGCTCGACACCCACCGCCGGAAAATAAAAGGCCTTATCCACGACGAGTCGGCCACACGGCAGACGGCCTACCTCGAACCCGCCGAAGTGGTGGAGCTCAACAACGACCTTCGCGAGCTGGAATTTGCCGAGCAAAACGAGATCAGGCGCATACTTTTAGACTTCACCAACGGCATACGCCCGCAGTTGGACGCGCTGTTGGACGCCTACCGTTTCTTGGCCGAAATAGATTTTATCCGCGCCAAAGCGAGATTGGCGATAAAACTCAACGCACTGATACCCACCGTAGTAAAAGAGCATAAAATACTGTGGTACGGGGCGAGGCACCCGCTTTTGCAACTCAACCTGCAAAAACAGCACAAGGAGATTGTTCCGTTCAGCATCGAGATGAACGACGACACTCGCATGGTGATTATCTCGGGACCCAACTCCGGCGGCAAATCGGTGTGCCTCAAGGCGATAGCCCTGTTACAGTACATGCTTCAGTCGGGACTGCCCGTTACGGCCAAAGCCTCTTCGGAGTTCGGTATCTTCGACAAAATGTTTATCGACATAGGCGACCAGCAGTCCATAGAAAACGACCTGAGCACCTACAGCTCTCATCTACTCAATATCAAGCACTTGCTGCAAACTGCCAACGACGGCACGCTGTTTTTTATCGACGAATTTGGAGCCGGCACCGAGCCGCGCATAGGCGGAGCCATAGCCGAGGCGGTGATGGAAAGCCTTTACAACAAAGGCGCATGGGGCGTGATAACCACGCACTACGCCAACCTCAAGCTACTACCCGACCGTCTGCCCAAGACGGCCAACGCCGCCATGCTTTTCGACACAGCCAAGATGTTGCCGCTTTTCCAACTTTCGGTAAAACATCCGGGAAGCTCGTTCGCTTTCGAGATTGCCCACAATATCGGACTTCCCGACGAGGTGCTGCAATCCGCCGAACAAAAAATAGGCTCCGAAATGCTGAATTTCGAACAACAGCTACAACAGATTGAGGTAGAGAAACTTGCATTGAAGAAAAAACAAACCGAGTTCGCTGTGGCCGACGATTTTTTGAATGAGGTTATCGAAAAATACACAAAACTCAACAGCAGTCTCGAAAGTCAGAGACACAAAATACTCGCCGACGCGCGCAACGAGGCGAAACAGATAATTCGCGACGCCAACAAAGCTGTGGAACAGACAATTGCGGGCATAAAACAAGCCAATGCCGAAAAGGAAGAGACCAAACGTTTGAGAGATACTTTGAACTACAAGCTCAAAGACATTGAAAATCAGCAACAAAAAGCCGATTTGGAACGCAAACGCTCCGCCAAGAGAAATGCTACGCAGAAAAGTAGCGAAAACACAGTCTCGCACAACGACAGCCCTTTGCAGGTAGGCGACATAGTAAGCATTGACGGACAGGAAACCCTTTGCCAAATTGTTGAGCTGAAAGGCAAGAAAGCCGTGGTGGAGAGCGGCAGCATACACATGACGATAAGCACTTCCATACTCCATAAAACACTGAAAACCAAGCTGCCCAACAAACGCAAAAACGAATCTCCATCGCGTTTTCAGTCCATTTTCGACGACCTTAACAAAAAGCGTGCCGACTTCTACCCCACCCTCGACCTGCGTGGCAAGCACATCAGCGAGGCCATACCGCTTTTGGAAAAACACATCGACGAAGCCAAACTCCTGAGCGAAAGCGAGATACGCATATTGCACGGCACTGGATTCGGTATCCTGAAAAACGCCATACGCGATTTTCTTCGCACCCACCCCGATGTGGAAGCGTTCCGGCCCGAGGCCCTGCAACTTGGGGGCGAGGGCATTACAGTGGTAAGATTAAAACAAACATAAACAACTAATATTATGAAACTTGCAGTAGGAGACAAAGTTAAATTCCTCAACCAAACGGGCGGAGGCGTGGTAAGCAAAATAGTGTCGTCGCAGATTGTGAACGTTACCGACGAAACGGGCTTCGACATTCCCACGCTGATAAAAGATTTGGTGAAAGTGGAACCCGCCACCGGTGCCGGAAAACTTTTCGAACAGGAGATAAACGTCCCCACAAACGCCGCGAGCAACAATCCTTCGGACTATTCGAGCGATAGCGACGGCATTACGGAGCTGCGCCGCATTCCCGAACAGCGCAACATCGAACAGGGCGTGTACCTAGCCTTTGTTCCGCACCAGCAGAACTGGCTGATTACCGGCGACTTGGACATACTTTTGATAAACCGCACTCCCAACATACTACTTGCTTCGGTGTTCACCAAACACGAAGAAAGTTTCCATTTCGCTGATTACGAGGCCATTGACCCCGAAAGCAGTTTTCTTGTATCCACCATCGAACGCGAAGAGGTGAACATATGGCTACACGGCGTGGTACAGGGCGTTTTCATACGCAAAAAGTCAGCAAAACTGCTCTCGCCCATTTCGGAGGAGTTCCGCATAAAAGCGTCGAAATTCTACAAGGAAGAGAGTTTCGCCGATATTCAGTGCATCGGTGCCAAAGCCCTGCTCGTGCAAATAGCCAAACTCGGCGAAACGGCTGTTTTTGCGGAAATTGCCGAAGAAAAGAAAGACGAAGCCATTGCCGTGAAAGCCGAAGCACCCAAGAAAAAAACTCGCATTGTAAATCCCAACAATATTTTGGAACAACACCTTATAGCACAGGGAGTTGCCGAAGTAGATCTGCATATCGAGGAACTCACCGACGACGACTCGTCCCTCTCCGACCACGAAAAACTCGGCTTACAGATGAGCTATTTCCAACGTTGCGTGAACGCGGCCATCGCCAACCATGTACAGAAAGTAATCTTTATCCACGGCGTGGGCACTGGAGTTCTTAAAAACGAGATTATCAAGGAACTACGCCAATACAAAGGCGTACATTTCTTCGACGCCCCAATGGCTAAATATGGCGTCGGTGCCACCGAGGTGTATTTCGGCAACAACCCGCACAAAGAAGGGTGATAGAATTCAACATACTCTTTTACAAATATTTACAAACCAACAAAGAGCGACAACCCGGAACACGGACTGCCGCTCTTTGTTTTAGAGGTGCATTTTTCCTCAATACTGCATATTCTTCAGTCTGCGGTAGGTGAAATATTGCAAAACCAAAGATAGAACAAGTATCACTATAAATATCGTCCAATATGAATTGATTAGCCGTAAAGATGACGGCAATGTAAGCAGAAGTACAAATCCAATAAGCATAAGCCACAGAACAGTTTTTATAAATTTGGATTTTTTGAAAATTGTATTGGTAAACATATATATGGAAGCGTTTAATAAGAAATTGGCTATAACGAGCAAACATCCTTCTGATTCAAAAAGCCAGCTATCATAATTCCAAATAAAATCCCTGAAATACCCTACAGGCAGCAATGTGAGCAGTGTGTCCACAAGCAACGAACCCAAAATCACCGCCAAGGGTGCCACTATGCAGCAATACAGGAACATACTGAGGTATTTTTCGAGATTGGAAGCGGGTAGCAAAGCATAATAGTTCCCCCTACCTTTAAGGTTGCAACTCTTGTATATTATTGCCGGTGCGATGGTTACAGAAAGAAACACTCCAAACACAATAATAGCGACTCGTTCCCCGAGAATATTGTTATAAAATAAATCTGTATCAATATTGATATCCGGATCTAAATAATAATTAGGAATTCCCGAAACCAAAGACATAATCCATACTGCAACAACGAGCAGGCTGAGTATCAGAATTCCAAGGCCGAAACGCGAATATGTGGCGTAGAAATCGCGTGCCGCTACTTTTTTAAACCTGTTGAAATCAAATGTGTTATTCATAACTGTGTCGTTTATTGGTTATTGTTGGAGTTTTCTGTTTGTCCGAACAAAGTCCGAATTTTGTCCTGATTTAGTAGCACGGTGTTGAAAAGTGCCTCAAGATTCAGCTGACTTTCTCCCATACCATTGTTAATCAACACATTAACATATCCGCCGGCTACCATGTCGCTGTAAAGCGCGCCGGGGTTCTGTTCGGTACTGTATTGGAAATACAATTTTTCGGTAATACGCTCCACGCTGGCATTGAGCAACACTTGGCTGTTGGAGATTATCACTACCGGGTTGATTAGAGTTTCCACGTCCTTCACCTGATGGGTGGAGATAATTATGGTCTGCCCGTTTTTGAGATTTTCGGCAAGCACGCGTCGGAAATCGCTCTTCGACGGTATGTCGAGGCCGTTGGTAGGCTCGTCGAGGAGCAGGTAGTCGGTGTTAAGTGCCAACGCACAGGAAATCAAGGATTTCTTTTGCTGTCCGAGACTCATTTCCTTGAACCTGCGGCGCGGGTCGATGTGCAACTCGGCGGCTATTTTTTCGAACTTTTGGTAATCCGGATTGGGATAGAACACGGAAAATTCGCGGAAAAAACGTTCGGGCGTAGCGTCGTCGGGAAGGGGCAGGTCGTCGGGCAGGAAAAATAAGTTCTCCAGAAATTCGGGCTTGCGGTCGAAACTGCAGAAACCATCAACAGTGCAGGTGCCCGCTGTGGGACGCAGCAGTCCGCTTATGGCCTTGAGCATGGTGGTCTTGCCCACGCCATTTTCGCCGAGAAGTCCGTAAATGGAACCCTTCTCGAACTTGATGTTGATACCGTCGAAGACATTGGTCCGGCGGTAAGCAAACGAAAAATTCTTTAAGTCTATCATAGTCAGTTTGTTTAATTACAAATACATATTCGATTTTGCAATGTCCTAAACGGCAAAGATGATGATATATTGCATTACCCGACAAAAAAAATCCGCAACCTGCTACGGGCTACGGATTTTGTACTGCTTGCGGGATTCGAACCCGCGATCCTCAGACTGAGAATCTGATGTCCTGGACCACTAGACGAAAGCAGCATTGATTCTCTAAAATCGTTTGCAAAGTTACGACTTTTTTTTCAATTCTTGGATTTTTTTTCAAAAAAAAAGTGGCATCCGTCGGTGGAAGCCACTTTTTTATATACCACAAATAAATTCAATTACCTATATTTCAATTATTTAGCTTAAAAATACAAATCTCTCTGACCTTCACCGATTTTTTCAAGATTTTCCTCTATTTTCGGTACAAGGTTCTTGTGTTCCACGTCGGCAATCATATTTTTTATCAATTTCATGCCTTTTTCTTTCAGTTCGGGCGAGGCGAAATCCTCAAGATATTCGCGGAAAGTGAACATGGCGTTGGGCAGACAGTACTGTTTTATGAGGCCGGGTTTGGCCAAATCCATAAAGTCGTTGCCCACACGTCCCTGACGGTAACATCCTGTGCAGAAGGAGGGTATGTAGCCTTCGTCCACAAAAGTGGAAATTATGTCCTCCATTCCGCGGTGGTCGCCGAGAGCGAACTGGCTACCCGTTTGGTTTTCCTCGTGGGCGTAGG
Organism: uncultured Bacteroidales bacterium; assembly: GCA_905233475.1. Classification (GTDB taxonomy): domain Bacteria; phylum Bacteroidota; class Bacteroidia; order Bacteroidales; family P3; genus UBA1219. The sequence continues at coordinate 4,882 of CAJOEN010000038.1, read as the reverse complement.
AGCCGGGGTTGGTGCGCGAGCCGGCGGAAATCTGGCTTATACCGTAGTTAATCAGCTCGTTACGCATGGCGGCATTTTCGCGGGTGGAGAGTATCATGCCGGTGTAAGGCAGTGCTATGCGTATGATGGCCACCAGTTTCTTGAAATCGTCGTCGCTAACGGGATTGGGAACGTTCTCAGCGTCGGGGGCTCCAACGGCGGGTTCCATACGAGGCACGGAAACGGTGTGCGGGCCACAGCCGTAGCAGCGTTCAAGATGGTTGGCATGCTCAATCATGGCAAGCACCTCGAAACGGTAGTCGCCAAGTCCGAACAGAGCTCCTATTCCCACATCGTTGATGCCGCCTTCCTGAGCACGGTCCATAACGGTAAGACGGTAGGCGTAGTCGGCCTTGGGCGTGCCTGCTGGGTGGAAACGTTTGTAAAGCACGGGGTCGTATGTTTCTTGGAAACACACGTAGGTACCTATCTTTTCGGCGTGCAGACGGGCGAAATCCTCAACTTCCATAGGAGCCAGCTCGATGTTTATGCGGCGTATGTAGTCGCGTCCGCCGCGCTCGCGCACTCCGTAGGTGGTGCGTATGGCCTCTACCATGTAGTCGGTGCCGTTTTTGTTGTTTTCGCCGCAGATGAGCAACACACGTTTGTGTCCCTGTTTCAGCAAAGCCGAAGTTTCTTGTGCAATTTCGTCCATAGTAAGTATCTTACGGGCAATCAGCTTGTTGTCCTTGCGGAACGAGCAGTAGGTACAGTTGTTCACACAAATGTTTCCCGTGTAGATGGGGGCGAAAAGAACGAGACGTTTGCCGTAGATCTCTTCTTTCACAATTTTGGCGGTGTCCATAATCTTCTGGATATGAGCCACATCCTCCACGCGGAGCAGCAGAGCCACGTCTTCAAGGCTCAATCCTTTGAGTTTCAACGCTTTGTTAAGCACATCGTTCAACTCGTTTTCGGTAGGGATTTTCCCGTTAATAAGGTCGTTAAGTTTATCGCGGTCGATAAACACCTTGTTGCGTTCTTCTATATTCATATTATTAAATGTATTATTTGTTAGACTTTTTTTGTTTCGATACAATAGCCTTGACCTCAACGCCGTTCAACCGTCCGAGTTTGCCGGTTAGAGCATTGATTTCGTCGAGGGGAGCCTCAATAACTATATTGATGATATTCAAACCCTTATCTCGCAAGGGAAGACCTTGCCGCGACAAGATACCGTCGCTGTACTGTGACAGGATTTCGTTTACGTTTTGTACGGCGGTTTTATCGCCGATTACTATTGTTATTGTTCCAATTCTCTTTTCCATCAGGGGTTAAGCTTTTGGATTAGACATTGATTTTTAACTACTTGCAACAATCTTTCTGTTAATGTTGCCTGTTACAAAAATAGTGTTTTTTTTGATACTTTTACATTTTTTTGCATTTTTTTCTAAAAAAAAGACTACTATCATCACAACATTCTGTTTGTCAATTATTTATAAAACGCATTATTTTTATCGGTCAAAGAAATTTGTTTTATGGTAAAAAAAAATGTAACTTTGCAGTCTCATTAATCAATCTTTTTATTATGCGACAAATTATAACCATTATAGCCTTAACGATGCTTGCCACAGGCGTCATGGCGCAGAAAAGTGTCGTTGCCACAGGCGGTTCGGCTTCCAGCATTGAGCATGTGACGATAAGCTATTCCGTCGGGCAGATTGCCATAGATGCGGCACAGACAACCAATTTCAAAGTTTTCGAGGGCGTGCAGCAGCCCATTGCGGTGAGCGAGCTGTCCATCGAAGAGGCTCTGCTTCTGGCCGTTGAGCTGAAAGTATATCCCAACCCTTCGAGCCAGACTTTGTATATCGACCGCACCGAGGCCGAAAAGGAACTGCAATACCAAATCATTTCCTCCGACGGAGCCGAGAAACTCTCCGGCACGCTGACAGGGAACACCACTGCCGTTTCGCTGCAAAACCTCCCCGCTGCCGTTTACCTGCTCAGGGTAACCGACGGAAAACAGCAACGGGCATACCGTATCATCAAGAAATAAGTTAAAGCCATGAAGAAACATATAACCACGTTTTTCTGTCTTGTGGCTGCCATAAGTGCGCTTATGGCACAAGTACCACAAAGTTTCAGTTTTCAGGCAGTGTTGCGCGACAACGACAACACTCTGATGGCCAACAAGATGGTACATGCCAAATTCACCATCACGCCCAACGACAACTCCGATGTGATAACCTACTGCGAGACGCAGAACCTCACCACCGACTCCAACGGCATTTTGCGCGCCGAAATTGGCAAAGGCGCCTCATGCGGCGGACATTTCGACCAAATTCACTGGGAACGCGGCGAGTACCTGCTCAACTGCAAGTTCGACTATTCGGCTATCCCTGAATATTTTATAACCAGCACCACACAGCTTATAAGCGTGCCCTACGCCTTGGTGTCGGGAAAAGCAGGAACATCGATAGACTGGGAGTTTTTCCACAACATCTATTCCCTGCGGCTCGACACTGTGGACAGTGTTTTGAATGCCTTGCACGCCGACATCAGGGCCACCGACAGCATTATACGCGTATTACGCAGACAACAGTCGCCAAGACCAGCACAACCAGCTAATAACCAATCCTTCACTAAACCACAAGCCACTAAGTCTGAAATGAAAGAAGAAAAAAATGTTAATGTAAAAAAATCCGAGTTATGAAAAAAGTATTTATAATAATATTAGCATTTTGCGGACTGACTGCCGTTATAGCACAGCCACCGCAAAGTTTTATGTACCAATCACTTCTGCGCAATAGCAGAGGTACTGTGCTTGGAAATCAGCGTATTTCGGCCAAAGTAAGCATTTTAAAGGCAAGTGCCAACGGTACAGCCGTTTACGAAGAAACACAATCCACCACCAGCGACGCTTCGGGCGTCATAACTTTGGAAGTAGGCAGCGGCACGGTGGTTACAGGGAATTTCGCCAATATCGACTGGCTTGCCGACGATTATTTCCTAAAAACAGAGATAGACCCCATAGGCGGTTCCAACTATATACTTACCACCACACAGCAGCTGTTGAGCGTGCCTTTCGCCTTTGTGTCGGGCAAAACGGCAAAACTTGTTGGTATAGACAGTGCACTGGCTGCGCTCAACGCCCGTATCAATCAGATTGACAGTCTGATAGGCATTTACAATATCCTGATACGGCACCTCAACGATTCCGTACAAGCATTGAGCAACAGTCCGGCTTTCAGCATGGAACAGATTGGTGCCCTGATACAACGCAAAAGCGCTATCGAAACTCGCATAAATGCCCTGCGCAACAGCCTTGCGGCGACAAAGAACAACATGCCGGCCATCGACAACCGCCAACAGCAGGCCATAATCACACGCTCGGCTGGACATATCTGTAATAAATAACCTTTTTAAACGCATTTAGAAATGAAAAACATAATATCTTTATTATTAGCATTTTGCGTAACTGTCGCAACTTTCGCACAAGTACCGCAAAGTTTTGGTTTTCAAACCGTTGTAAGAAACAACAACAGAGTTATAACCAATTCGACTGTAGGAGCCCGTTTTACGATACTTAAAAGAGGGACGAGTGTTTATTGCGAACAGCAGACCGTAACCACCAACGCCAACGGTGTGGCTTATTTCGAGATAGGTAAAGGCACTGTGGTTTCGGGCGTTTTTGCCGATATAGAATGGTTGTCGGCACGATTTTTCCTGAAAACAGAGATAGACCCCAACGGCGGCACCAACTATTCCACAACAGAAACCGTTGAAATCGAGCTGAAAAGCGTTCCTTACGCCATGCTTTCGGGCAAGGCAAATACTTTTACAAAAATCGACAGTCTTATGGCACTGTACAACAATCGTTTAAGTGCTACCGACAGCCTTTTGGGGATAAATATTAACCGTTTGCGGGCTATAGACAGCCTGATACTTATACGTTTGTATTCCGACAGCGTGTTTTACGACGGCATAGGCCGTCTTGCCACTTCCGACACCACTTTTATAACATTTTCCCCTGCCAATATATGGTTTAGGCCGAGCGACACCTCGTGGATAATGCCCTCACACCAGTGGGATACCGCCGGACAGGTGAGCAATTCGCAACTGGCCGTTGGATACGCCGGTTGGATAGATATGCTTTCGTGGGGTTCAAGCGGTTGCGGAGGAGTTTTCCCAACGGACACCTCGTTTACAGGCAACCATTACGGCAACGGCTTATCCAGTCTTAACGGCACCTGCTACGACTGGCCGTTTATCAACAACATAAAACATCGTAGCACTACATATCCCCCCGACACATGGCGCACCCCCACCGACGCCGAATGGAGATACATCCTTTCGCAACGTCCCGGAGCCGCAAACAAACGCTGTCTTGCGTCCGTAAACGGCATAAACGGCTTGGTGATACTCCCCGACGACTGGCCGGGAATGCCCTTTGGCTGCACTTTCCGACCACAGTCGGCAAACTGGACGGACAATGTTTACAACGGAATATTTTGGACTGCTATGGAAACGCGGGGAGCTGTGTTTTTGCCTGCAGCAGGCTATCTGCACCGTTCGGTACCGTACCACTGCCACGATCAAGGTATGCAGGGGTTCTACTGGTCTGAAACAACATCGGCCACAAGCGACGCCGACGCATACTATATGAACTTCGGCCTGATGTACGGTTTCAGTGGAGCTCGCCTAGTGGTGGCACCAAGCAACGTATGCTCCCGCGACTACTTTCACTCCGTAAGGCTGGTAAAAGACATCCAGAACGAAGATTAAGAGAAAAAAACATTCTTGGGGACTTCTATTTATTCGTTTGAGAGCGTTATTATTCTCCGTTTCACTATCGAAAAAGCCACAGGCGTTTTCTTCACTCCGACACGCCTGTTCTTTA
>CAJOEN010000037.1 GCA_905233475.1 uncultured Bacteroidales bacterium | reverse complement strand
TTGTTTGATTATCAGAATTTATATGCATTTTGTGTATTTCTTGTACAAGATGCAAAGATACAATTTTTTTTAATACTGGAGAATTTTTTTTTCTCGGAGATGTTAAAATTCCCCTTGCCCCCTCAGGAGGATTAAAACTCCCCCTTGCCCCCTCAGGAGGGGGAACTGTTTGGGCTACCCTGTTTTGCATGGGTTTGTGTTTGGGCCAAGTGGGCATGCGCGCAGGCCAGGTTCCTCCTTTTTAAAGGACGGTGAAGAAAGGTTCTGAGAACCTTTCGATAGCGGAGAAGACTTCAGGAGGATTTCCAGCCGCCTCCCGCCCAATCCCGAGTTCCGACCTCCTAATTCCGAACTAAATTCCATCCTCCGAACAAAAACACTTTTGCATTTTTGCCAAAAAAACACTATTTTTGCACAATTAAAACGGACAAGGGTAATCAATATAATGCTCGGTAATACAGCATGATACAGACGGTCGTTATATCTATGGCGGTGTTTTTGGTGGTAATGTTGCTACTTGTGGCGGCACTTTTGGCGTTGCGTGCCAAGTTGTTGCCCGGCGGCGATGTGGAACTCACCATCAACAACGACAAAAAAATTACCGTGGAAACGGGTAACTCGCTGATTTCCACTTTGGCCGAACATCAGGTGTATCTGCCGTCGGCATGTGGGGGCAAGGGTTCGTGCGGACAGTGCAAGTGCCGTGTTACAGATGGCGGGGGAGAAATGCTACCTACCGAGAAAGGCTTTTTCACCCGTAGTCAGCGGCAGGAGCATTGGCGTTTGGGCTGTCAGGTTAAGGTTAGGGAGGACATCGCTATTGAGGTACCAACGTCTATTCTAAGTATAAAAAAATGGGAATGCGAAGTGGTGTCCACACGCAATGTATCCACCTTTATACGCGAGTTCACTGTATGTCTGCCGCAGGGCGAGACACTCTCTTTCCAGTCGGGAGACTACGTGCAGATAGACATACCCGAAGCCGAAGTACATTACCGCGACATATCTGTTGATGAAAAATATGCCGCCGACTGGGAAAAGGCGGGTATGCGCGACCTTGTAATGAAAAATCCGGAACCTTGTGTGCGAGCCTATTCCATGGCCAACCATCCTGCCGAAGGCAATATCGTTACCCTCAACGTGCGTATAGCCACACCGCCTTTCGACCGCAGGCGTGGCGGTTTTGCCAAAGTCAATCCCGGAGTAAGCTCGTCGTACATTTGGTCGCTGAAATCGGGCGACAGGGTGCGGCTGTCGGGGCCATACGGCGAGTTCCATATCAAAGACACAGAGAATGAGATGATGTTTATAGGCGGCGGTGCGGGCATGGCTCCCATGCGTTCGCATATATTCGACCTTTTCAAAACCAGACACACACAACGCAAAGTATCGTTTTGGTACGGCGGACGCTCGCTTAAAGAGCTTTTCTACACCGACGAATTTGAGCTGATAGCGAAAGAGAACCCCAATTTCGATTTCCATGTGGCTCTTTCGGAACCCTTGCCCGAGGACAATTGGACAGGCCATACGGGTTTTATACATCAGGTTATTTACGACAACTACCTAAAAAACCATCCTGAACCGGAGGAGATAGAGTACTACCTGTGCGGCCCCGGCCCCATGACTGCCGCAGCAACGGCAATGCTCGACAGCCTCGGAGTACCTAAGGAAAATATTCTGTTCGACGATTTCGGCAACTGAAAATAACATCGCATTATGGAAAACAATACGGAGACTTTCGTACACGTGCTACCTTTGCAGATACGATTCAACGACATAGATATGATGGGGCACGTGAACAACGCCGTTATAATGGAATTTTTCGACTACGGCAAAATGAAGTATTTCGAATATCTTGGCATAAGCGTTGAAAAAGAGGATGTTACGGTGGTAATTGTGCATTATGAGGTGGATTTTCGCGGTCAGATAATGCTCAGTTCCGATGCCGAAGTGTGCACAAAGGTTGTTAGCATAGGCGAAAAAAGTTTGCATGTGCTACAGCAAATAGTGAGCAACGGCGAGGTAAAAGTCGTATGCAGAACCGTGATGTCGGGCTACAATCACCGCACCCGCAAGTCCGATTTTATACCTGAAAGCATGAAAGAAACGATAACACGTTTCGAAGAAATGTAAAAAACATCCCGTTGTTCTGAAAAAATATCGTACTTTTGCAAATCAAAAATAAAACTAATAATAACAAAAAAACTTGAATTTATGACTAAAAAAATTTTATCGCTCGCAGTAGCTTTTTTTATGTTTGTTGGCGCAAAGGCGCAAATTGTACAGGAAACCACTGTAAAGATAGGTGATTTTTCGGTTGTGGCATACACGGTAACCATAAATCAGAACGATGATCTTACGGAGGAGGCCATGAAAGCCCGTTTGAAAGAGGCAAAACTGAAAACCAAAAAAACCGACGGCTTTTTAGCTTGTTTGGGACAGACTTTTACAGACATATCATCGAGCCCGATAAATTTCTACACCAAAGTCGAAGGTCAGGGCAAAAAAGACAACAGAACTTCTGTAATAACGGTTGCCGCAGTATCGTCGGACATCAACGCCTCGAACAATTCGAGTATCAACGACAATGTAAGGTTGTTTCTTGAAAACTTTGTAACCTATGTGTCTAAATATGAGGCCAAGGGAAATTTGGAAATTGCTCAGAAAAACCTGAAAAAAGCCCAAAAGACTTATCAGTCGGCACAGTCGGACAAAGAAAAATTGGAGAAGAACATAAAATCGTCCCAAGAAAAAATTGTCGATAAAAGGAAGGAGATAGAAAAATATAACGAAAAAATCAAAGACTGTCAGGAGGATATAAGAAACATCGAGTCAGATATAAAGAAAAATAATGACAAGCGTGCCGAATACGACAAGAAAATGTCCGAAGCCGACCAAATCATGAAACAGGCCGAAGCCGAAGTAAACAAATACCAGCAGCTTGCCAACTAATTAATTGTTGCGGCAAACCGCAGGACAAATAAAATATTTTAGAAGGCCGTTCTGAAATTTTTCAGAACGGCCTTCTAATTATGCAAGTAGTTCCAAATTTTCGTCGAACAAATCGGCTATGTCCGAGCCTTGGGGCAGCAGAACACTTTTAAGTCCTATTCCGGTGGCGCTCTCCACATGTCCGCGACAGTCGTCGATAAAAACGGTATCGGCAAGGTTTATGCCCGCTGTGCAGGCCACTTTGCGGAACACGTCGGGGTCGGGCTTGCGCAGGCGCAGGTCGCATGAGAAAAATACTCCGGAAAAAGTTCTTTCAAGAAAGTCGGCACCTGCACGCAGATTTATGTAGTCGTGGAAGAATTTGGCGTTCACCACATCGCTGTTGCTCAGAAGAAACAGCTTGTATCGCTTCGACAGACGGTTAAAAAGCTCGGCATGGTGCGGGGGGAAACTGCTTACCACAGTGTTCCAGCATTCAAAAATGTCGTTGTCCGAAATGTCGCAACCTAAGACACTACGCACTTCTGCACAGAAATCCTCGGGACTTATTACACCTTGTTCGAAACGTTTTGTAAGCCCTTTTTCGCGCAAGCATTGATAGGGTTTGTCCGCAGCAGTAACGCCGAAATCCCTGAAACGCCGGTTCATCATTTCAAGGTCGAGGGTTATTATAGGACCGCAAAGGTCGAAAATTATGTTTTTAAACATTTGATTATCCGTTTTTAAAAAAATCACTTACAAGGTTGTATAGAACTTCCGGCCGGTCGTAATGTATCCAATGTCCGGCCTTGGGCACCTCTGCAAGGCTTATGTTTTTGAAAAGAGGCGTAAGGGCTTCAAAATCGTCTTTTTTTACATAGTCGGAATTTTGCCCTTTTACCACAAGCACAGGCATTTCCATTGTTTTGTCGAGGGGAACTCCCTTGCTCAACAAATCCGTGTTGTTACCAATTGCACTTGCGTTGAATTTCCACCGCAGAGTGCCGTTTTCTTTTGTCATTCCTTTGACAAGGAAATCCGCAAAACGTCCGTCGAAGCCGTGATTTTCGACGAAACGTCGGGCTTCTTCGAATGATACCATAGGAGGGAGGGGCAAGCGCACAAAATCTGCAATGCGCGTAATGATGGGTTCCGCAAAAGTGCTGTTGGGTAGCATGTCCACAGAAACAATTTTTCCGAAATCCATGCCGTTGCCGGCCATGCTGAAAGCCACTTTGGCACCATAGGAGTGTGCCATTACACAAGGTGCTACGACTCCTGTATTGTGCAAAAATTCTTGCAAAATCGTAGCCGTACCGCCAAAGGAAAGGTCGTTTGTAAAAACCGATTTCCCGTGATTGGGCAGGTCGGGGACTATTACACGGAAATGCGCCGACAGTTTTTTTGCAAGCGGAATCCAATAATCGGAGCAGCCCATTATCCCGTGCAGTAACACCACAGGTTTGCCAGTGCCGTATTCGCGAAAGAAAATCCCTTTGTCGTTCATTGCCATTGCATTTTGCGTTGCAAAAGTACGATTTTTTTGGGGATATAGAAGTTTTTTTTAGATATTGGTGTCCATATTAACAAAATTCGATGAAATGCTCTCGTAGAGAGCAACTCTCATTAACCCCACACTATAAGTGTGGGGTATCGCAATATGCAACTAAGGCGTGCCGGAGGCACGCGCTCTCATATAGATATTGGCAATAATTGATGTGGCGTGCCTTCAGCACGCTTGTTTTTGAGGGGTATATCCTTTTACCCCACTCTGCGTTCCTTGTGTGGGTATTTTCTTCTCCACTTCGTTATCGAAAAGTACACTGTACTTTTCTTCATTGAGAGTTAGCCCCTCCGGGGCATTTTTGACTTTAATATTTATTTCAAAAAAAATGGGACATTTATTAGTTATATTCTTTTTATCTGCATTTTATAATACTAATTTACAGCATATTACACAACTATATAACAAAAATGTAACGGTTGTAACAAAAAATTAACCGTACGTAACCGAAAATTAACCCTGACAAAACAATCATTTAACAACGACAAGATAATTTTGTAGAACTTCAAAAGAGATATAACAACAGCATAAACATCTAATACCCAATACAATAAATCTATTTTAAACAAGATAAAAGCATAAAAAAATGACAGTTACAGAAATCATTTTATTACTATTGAAGATTACAGGTGCCGTTGTGGTGTTCATCTACGGCATGAAAATGATGGGCGAAGGCCTGCAAAAGGTGGCGGGCAACCGCATGAGAGCCGTGCTTGGACGAATAACAGGCAACCCCGTAACGGGCATCCTTACAGGCGCTTTCGTTACGGCGGTGATACAGTCGTCGTCGGCAACCACAGTGATGGTGGTGGGTTTCGTAAATTCTGGTCTGATTTCGCTGGCGGGAGCCATTGCGGTGGTAATGGGAGCCAACATAGGCACCACCATCACCTCATGGATAATACTTTTAGGCATGGGCGGCACGTTGGAGAAATTCATTCTTCCATTGATACTGTGTGCCGTGGCATTGCCGTTTATGATGTCAAAAAAGTCCAAAAACAAGTCGGTGAGCGAGTTTGTGATAGGTCTTGCGGTTCTGTTGGTGGGGCTGCAATTTTTGCAGGACGCAATCCCGGACCTCAGTAGCAACGAGGCATTTCTTTCGGCAATGGCCCGATGGTCCGACAATGGTTTTCTTTCCATACTGATTTTCATAGTCATAGGAGCATTACTCACGGCCGTGGTTCAGGCCAGTTCAGCTGTGATGGCCATAACCCTTGTCATGTGCGCCAACCAATGGATAGGTTTCGATGTGGCCATCGCCATTGTGATGGGGCAGAACATCGGCACCACGCTGAACGCCAACCTTGCTGCAGTTGTGGCCAACTCCAACGGCAAAAAAGCGGCGCGGGCGCACCTGCTGTTCAACCTCATTGGCACAGTGTTCACACTAATCCTTTTTTACCCCATAACCCACCTCATTGCCAACGTTACCGAATCCCTAACGGGCGTAGGCATATACACTTCCACAAAAGCCGAGGTGGCCTCTGTGTTGCCTTTGGCAATAACCATATTCCACACACTTTTCAACGTGGGCAACACCATAATACTTGCTTTTTTCATCCCTTGGCTAATAAAGATAGTGAACTGGCTGGTGAAAACTCCAGCCGACGAGGCGGAGGAGGTAACACAGCTCAAATTTATCGGTGGAGGCTACATGAACACCGCAGAGCTCAACATACAGTCGGTGCAGAGCGAGATAGTTAATTTTTCGCGACGCGTTTTGCGAATGTATTCCTTTTTGCCCGAAATGGACAAAGCCAGCGAAAAGGAGTTCGATGAACTACTTACACGTACCGAGAAATACGAAGGCATCACCGACCACATGGAGATAGAGATAGCCCAGTTCCTTACCAAAGTGTCGGAAGGCGACCTCAGCAACGAAAGCTCGCAGCGTATCAGCGCCATGCTACGTATTGTGGACAACCTCGAAAGCATAGGCGACTCCATATACCATATGGCCATACTAAAGAAAAACCAGCGCGAACAGGGGATAAAATTCAGCAACGACTGTCGGGACAACCTCGTCAAAATGTACCAATTGGTAGAAAAATCCCTCGAAGTAATGGACCACAACCTTAACCAGCCTTACAACGAAATCAATCTGGACATCGCCTATCTTGCTGAAGAACACATTAATAGCTTTCGCAACCAACTACGCAACCAACATCTCGAAGCCATTAAAACAGGAGCCTATACCTATCAGGCAGGCACGGCATATAGCGGTATGTACGCACTATACGAAAAAATTGGCGACTATGTAATCAACGTTTCCGAGGCAATAGACATAGAAAACTCGCAGAAAAATTTGGAATATAATATGATTAAAAACAAATGAATATGAACAGGAGATAAAGAACTAATTAATAACCTCACATGCTAATGTGAGGTATATCAGGCAAATAAAGAACAGGCGTGTCGGAGACACGCGCTCTCAAACGAATAAATAGAAGTCCCCTATAAACATATTGTATATTTATTCTGGCCCGTTGCCACGACGGGTTCAGATATTTTTTTGTGTTTTGTAACAGAAATGTAACCGTTAGTAAACAGCATATTAACAAGTATTTGATAATTTTGAAGCGTAAAAAAAACACAATATCTTCTATAGAAATAATTGATAATCAATATTATACAAACATTTTTCATAACAAACGACATTAGATGACAGCTACAGAAATTATTTTGCTACTTTTGAAACTTACCGGTGCCCTGGTGCTTTTCCTGTACGGTATGAAACTGATGAGCGAGGGCTTGCAGAAGATTGCGGGAAAGGGCATGCGGCACTTGATGGCCAAAATCACCAACAATCCTTTCAGCGGCATACTTGTCGGCACATTGCTCACCGTTATGGTGCAGTCGTCGTCGGCATCCACGGTGATGATAGTGAGTTTTGTAAACGCGGGAATGCTGAACCTTTCGGGCGCCATAGCCATGATTATGGGTGCCAACATCGGCAGTACGCTCATCACTTGGATTCTTAAGATTTTCGCCCTTGGCGGTACCGGCGACACTTTCCAACTCCCCATTTTCCTGTTGGCGTTTGCAATATTTTTCATGTTCTCCAGCAAGGACAAACTCAAATACATAGGCGAGTTTGTGATAGGTTTTGCTCTGCTGCTGCTCGGCATGGATTTCCTGCAGGCCGCCGTGCCCAATCTGGAGGATTATCCGCAGTTTTTGGCCGCCCTCGGCACCATCTCCGACCAAGGTTTCCTGTCGGTGCTACTGTTCACCGTTATCGGTATAGTGCTTACGTGCATTGTTCAGGCTTCCGCCGCCATGATGGCCATTGCGCTGGCAATGTGTTTCAACGGATGGATAGGCTTCGAGGTAGCCATGGCTCTTGTTATGGGACTTAACATCGGCACCACCATCACCGCCAACATAGCGGCCACCGTGGCCAACAGCGTGGGTAAGAAAGCCGCGCGCGCGCATCTGGTTTTCAATGTCATTGGAACGATAATAATGCTTATTGCCTTCCGTCCGGTGATGTTGCTTGTGGACAACGTAACAACGGCCGCCACAGGCTCGAGCCCCTACACCACCCCCGACTCGCCGCTGTACGACCCGCAGACCCTGCCGTGGGCGCTCTGCTTCTTCCATACTTTCTTCAACGTGGTAAACACCATAATCCTCGTTTGGTTCATCCCTCTGCTTATCCGCATTGTGGACTGGATGGTGAAACCCAAGGAGGAGGATGCCGAGGACGAGTACCGCCTTACTTTCATTGGCGGCTCGTGGATGAACACCGCCGAGCTTAACATACAGTCGGCCAAGCAGGAGATAGAGAATTTCTCGAAACGTGTGCTAAGGATGTACGCTTTCCTGCCCGAGCTCGACAAGGCCAAAGGCAAGGAGTTCGACGAAATTTTGAAACGCACCGAGAAATACGAGGGCATCACCGACCGCATGGAGATAGAGATTGCGCAGTTCCTTACCAAAGTGTCGGAAGGCGACCTCAGCAACGAGAGCTCGCAGCGTATCAGCGCCATGCTACGTATTGTGGACAACCTCGAAAGCATAGGCGACTCCATTTACCAGATGGCCATACTGAAGAAAAACCAGCGCGAGCAGGAGATAAACCTCGACCAGGAGTGTCGCAACAACCTCGACGCCATGTACCAGCTGGTGGGCAAATCCCTCGATGTGATGGATTTCAACCTGCATCAGACCTACGACAAGATAGACCTTACCGAGGCCTACGCCGTAGAAAAGGAAATCAACGCACTCCGCGACAAGCTGCGCAACCACCACCTCGAATCCATCAAGGCCGGCGCATACACCTATCAGGTGGGTACCACCTACAGCGGCATGTACGCCCTCTACGAAAAAACCGGCGACTATGTTATCAACGTGTCGGAGGCCATACGCGTGGATCAGTCGCAGAAAGTGGCAGAGCATAATTTGGCACCGCAAAAATAACCATGGCCATGAGTCATTTCTTCGACAAAACTGACAGTCCGTACATCATTGCAGGGCCTTGCAGCATAGAGTCCTACGCCCAGTTTTCGGAGAGCGTGGAGGCTTTGTCGCAGATTGCCGGTGTTAGGATGATACGTTGCGGCGTGTGGAAACCGCGTACCCGTCCGGGCGATTTCGAAGGACTTGGCGAGGAAGCCCTGCAGTGGGTGGAACAGCTGAAACAGCGTTTCCCCGACCTGCTTTTTGCCACCGAAGTGGCCACACCCCAGCATCTGGAACTGTGCCTAAAACATGGCATCGACGCGGTGTGGATTGGAGCGCGGACTTCGGGCAGCCCATTCTCCGTGAGCGAGTTGTGCGAGGCTTTGAAAGGACTTCGCATCCCTGTCTTGGTGAAAAACCCCCTTATCCCCGACATCAAGCTGTGGGCCGGAGCCATAGAGCGTGTGCTTAATGCCGGCATTGCCGACGTGGCCGCCGTGCACCGCGGTTTTTTCCTCGACAACAACCTCGGCTACCGCAACAACCCCCTTTGGAAAATCCCTATCGAGCTTAAACGTCAGCATCCCGACCTGCCCCTGTTCTGCGACCCCAGCCATATCTGCGGCAAGGCGGAGCTTGTGGCAAAAGTGTCGCAAACGGCCATGGACCTCAGTTTCGACGGACTGATGATAGAAACACACGCCAACCCCGCCGACGCCCTCACCGACGCTCGGCAGCAGATAACGCCACGTCAACTGGCGTCGCTAATTGCCGAACTGCGCATTCCAAACAAAGGGAAAAACGTCCCCGACGAACTGCAACTGCTTAGACAAGAGATAGATACCATCGACAATAGTCTTTTGCAACTGCTCGGGCAACGAAACGACATTTCGCTGAAAATTGCGGAGATAAAACGCAGCAACAACCTTTCGGTGCTACAGCTCGACCGCTGGGAGCGGCTGTTGCAGGGCCATCTCGCCGAAGCCGAGTCCATGGGGCTTAACGCCGAATATGTGCGACGCATTTTCGAGGAGATACATGCCGAGAGTGTGAGGCTACAAAGCGAGCGCTGAGGAGTGCTTGAAGATGGTGTGATTTTTTGGTTTTTTAGCTTATATTTTTCATCGGATTGAAGCGTTTAGGTAGCGTGTAATATTTTTTGATTCAATATTGTTTTAATTGTAAACATTTCTTTTTCAGTGGATTATTGTTTTAAAAGTTGGAGTCTGACAAAATATTTTTATGTGCATTTTTTTATTTGGAAAAAAAATCGTACTTTTGCAAAACCAAAAAACGGGGTATTAGCTCAGTTGGCTAGAGCGTTTGACTGGCAGTCAAAAGGTCATCGGTTCGATTCCGTTATACTCCACGCATCAATAAAAACAAAACACAAAAGCAACCACTCTAACGAGGGTTGCTTTTATTGTTTTCGGACCTTGCCGAGCTGTAATAGCTTCTATAGCAGTCCCAAAGACTTTTTTATATCGTCTATTTTTTGCGTAAGCTGTTGGTTTACATGGTCGTAGTCGGTAGCGGAGGATAGTTCCCCTTTTACTCCGAAATAGAATTTTATTTTCGGTTCGGTGCCGGAAGGACGCACGGTTGTTTTGCCACCGTCGGCTGTAAAGAACTGAAGCACATCGCTTTTCGGCAGCTCTATGGGTTGGTTAGTTCCTTTTTCGGTGTTGGCGCTGAGTTGCGATAGATAATCTTTTACGCAAACAACCTTTGAACCGGCAATTTCTGTTGGTGGATTTTGGCGGAAATCACACATCATCTGTCGTATTTCATCACTTCCCGACTTGCCTTTTTTGGTGATTGAGAGCAAATCCTCTTTGTAAAATCCGTATTCGCGGTACAAATCGGACAGTATGTCGAAGAAAGTCTTGCCGTTATCCTTAGCCCAAGCCGCTATTTCGGCAATCATGGCGCAGGCACTTACGGCATCCTTGTCGCGTACAAAGTCGCCTATCAGGTATCCGTAGCTTTCCTCGCCGCCGCCTATAAAACATTTTTGGCCTTCGAACTCGCGAATTTTGCTACCTATGTATTTAAAACCTGTAAGAACATCGTAGCATTCCACTCCGTTTTTGCGTGCTATGTCGGCAAGAAGTTCGGAGGTTACTATGGTTTTCACAATAAAGTCGTTGTCCTTTTGCAGACCGAGCTGTTTGCGTTGTTTCAGAAGATAATAAATAAGAATGGAGGCTGTTTGATTGCCGTTTAGCAACATCCATTCGCCATTGTCGCGTTTTACAGCCACCCCCACGCGGTCGGCATCTGGGTCGGTGGCCATAACTATGTCGGCATCAATGCGTTGTGCCGTTTGCAACGACAGTTCCATAGCCGCTTTTTCTTCGGGGTTGGGCGATTTGGTTGTGGGGAAATTCCCGTCGGCAACAGCCTGTTCCTCAACAATTTTTACATTGGTAAACCCCATTTTTTCCAACACCTTGGGCACAAGGGTTATGCCTGTTCCGTGCAATGGGGAATAAACTATTTTGAGGTCGTGCTGACGTTTTACTACCTCAGGCAAAAGACTGTTTTCCAATACTTTGTCAAGGTATATATCATCCGTTTCGGCACCAATTATTTGGATATTGTCTTTTCCGCAGTCGGTTTTGATGTCGTCCAAAGTTTTGATTTTCAGCACTTCGTCTATAACGTTTGTGTCGTGAGGTGGCACAAGCTGACAACCGTCGCTCCAATATGCCTTGTAGCCGTTGTATTCCTTGGGGTTGTGCGAGGCAGTAACCATCACTCCGATGTTGCAACCGTAGTGCCTTACAGCAAACGAAAGTTCGGGAGTGGGACGCAGGTCTTCAAACAGAAACACTTTGAAACCATTGGAAGCCAGAACGTCGGCAGTAATTTCGGCAAAAGTGCGACTGTTGTTGCGGCTGTCGTGCGAAATGGCCGCCTTGGGCTGTCGGTTGGTGTTGGCAAGGATTTTCTTTACATAGTTGGCCAAACCTTGAGTGGCCATAGCTACGGTATAGCGGTTCATGCGGTTGGTGCCCACACCCATTATTCCTCGCAATCCTCCTGTGCCGAACTCCAGATTTTTGTAGAAACACTCGTTTAGTTCGTCGGGGTTGTCGCGCATCATGGTGCGTACCGAGTTTTTTGTCTCTTCGTCGTAATTGCCCGAAAGCCAAAGATTTGCGTTTTCCTGTGCGATTTTGTCCAATGACATAAATAAACGTTTTTAATACAGTAATATTTAATCTTTCTGATTTGTTGCCAACACCTTAGGTTTGGCGGGAAGATTTATTTACAGCGGCAAATTTCGCAAAAATTAGTGATATATGCAAATTATTTTTCGAATAACCTCACATGCTAATGTGAGGTATATCAGGCAAATAAAGAACAGGCGTGTCGGAGACACGCGCTCTCAAACGAATAAATAGAAGTCCCCATAAATCTTTCTTGTGGAATGAATAAATCCGAAAAATACATTTTTGAATAAAAGTTTTTAGTTTAATATTCTGTTTATTAGATTGTTATATGGCAAAAAAAGTGTTTTTTGATACAAAATAGGTAGTAATATTTGGAAATATGGATTTTTTTTTGTTACTTTGTTGGTGGTTTCAAAGTCTCTTTTTTGAGGCTTTAGTAAAGGTAAACAAATTGAAAAATAGACAATTAAAAAGAACATCTGATATGAAAAAGACTTTGAAAATTTCGGTATTGTTGGCCGCAGCAGTGATGTTGTGCTGTGCCTTTGGTTCTTGCAAGTCATCGAAATCTGCCGAGGGCGTTATGTACAACCAAAAACCTCGTAAAAACTCTCAGGCAATAAAATCAAACTACCGTGTTGTAAGTGAAAACGTTATCGAATACACGGCAACCGATTTTGAGCAACCGGCCATATAAACATTCGACAGACAGTTTTTTTGAATGATTCGAAGATTGTATTGTCGTAAAAAACGGCAATCTTCGTTTTTTTGCTTTATATAACGATGAAGAAAAAGTTATTTATCATACTGCTTACGGTATTTTGTGCGGGTGTTGCTTGTGCGCAAGGCTCATACACTATTAAAGGAAGCGTTGGCAAAACACATCTGAAAAGGGTGTTTTTGCAACTGTACAGTGCCAAAGATTCTGTGGTGAGACGTGAGGCGCGAATAGAGCCCAACGGCACTTTTGTATTCAATGGCTCGTTGCCGGAGCCGCGTCTTGCCGAAATACGTCTATCCAGCACATCAATAGGCTATTTCTTTTATTTGGAAAACAATGTCATAACCCTCAATGTTGATGTAAACGACATCGAGAACACACGAATCAACGGCTCGTTTAGCAACAGCCAATACAGATATATTTTGGAGGAATGCGCTCTAAATCAGGACAGTGTGAACGAATGTCTGGAAAACTATATATTGCAAAATCCCGAATCAATATTTGCTCCGCACATATTGGCTACCCAGCAGTGTTTCGCGCTCCTTACGCCAAGCGAGTTGAACCGTTATGTGTCTAAATTCACCGGCGCGGCCACACGCACATACTATTATCGTTACCTGAACACAAAAATAAGACAACTTAGCCGCGTAGCCGTAGGCCAACAGTTGCCCGACTTTGTATTGCCCGACACATCAAGCAAAGAAACAACCTGTTATCAGGCGCTTGAAGGCAAAAAATATTTGGTAATCAACATTTGGTCGTCCAAATTGCTTAACGAAAACGACAAAAACACTTTGCGCACACTGTACCGCAAATACAAAAACAGTGGCGTTGAGTTCTTGTCGGTTTCTTTCGACGTACATCGCGACACATGGATAAAGACCATCAACGAAAACCGTTTCCCGTGGAAACATGCGAGCGACCTGCTTGGATGGGAAAGTTCGATAGCCAAAAACTTGTGCATTCCTTACATTCCCTGCAATATAATAATCAACAGCGAAGGCACCATCATAGCACGCGACATACCTATACCGCAGTTGCAAGACGAATTGCAGAAACTGTTTCGGAAAAAGCGCTAACGCACCACGTTAAAAGACATACTATTTTTGCCGTAAACTAAAATGGTCTGCCGGACTTTCAGAAACATACTTGCCTTGTGTGTTGCCATCGGCATACCTGCTATACTCTTTTCCCAAGAACAAACGGCGGGGCAACTTGCCAATCATTATTTCAACAACGGCGAATACGACAAATCGGCGGAACTTTACGAACAGCTTTTTGCCGACGACCCCAACGATTTCTATTACCATAAACTGATTGACTGTCATTTACAGCTAAAACAATACTCCGAAGCCGAAAAGGTGGTGAAAAAACGTCTGCGCCAACGACCCAACGACCCTTCTATATATGTGGACTGGGGCTGGATAGCAGAAAAAAACGGTAAACGCAAGCAGGCCGAAAAGCACTACGCCACAGCCATTGAAAAGACGGGCTATAGCAAAAGTGCCGCCGACAGGGTGGCTGAGGCCTTCGAAAACACAGGCAACCTACAATACGCCATAGAAACCTACCGCGTTGCAGGACAGCATATAAGCGACCCCTTTGCCTATACTATAGATATGGCTCGACTGTATGAAAAAAGCGGCGACTACGGCAAAATGCTCGACCTCTATTTCGCATATCTGAAAAAATACCCTTTTGCCGGAGGCCAGATACAGATACTTCTGCAACAGCTTGCACAAGGCGACAATCCCGAATTTGACCGTTGCCTGAAGAACACCATAGCCCGCCACATTACCGACGACCCCCAAAACCGCACCTATCATGATATGATGATATGGTTTTCGTTGCAGAAAAAGGATTTCGATTTTGCCCTGACGCAAGCCAAGGCCATCGACCGTCGCTTTGCCGACGACAACGGCACTCAGGTTTTACGCGTGGCTTCGATAGCCGCCTCCAACAAAGCTTTTAAAACGGCTATCGACGGCTACGGATACCTGCTGAAAAAAGGTACCGATAACGACTACTATTTCGAAAGTTATGTGGGACTGCTCGCTGCAAAGTTTGACCAGATTGACAGCCGACAATCCGTATCGGCAAAACAGCTCGACGCTTTGCTGAACGAATACCTTACCGCCCTTGGCCAACTGGGAAGCAACGCTCAAACCGTACCCCTGCAGCGCAACTACGCCCAACTGATAGCAATGTACAAAAACAACACCTCCAAAGCCGCCGACATACTTTACGGAATAATTGACATGCCATCGGTATCGCGGCAGCAGAAAGCCGAAACCAAACTGCAGCTTGGCGACATACTGCTTTTTTCGGGTTCCGTGTGGGAAGCCTCGTTGCTGTACATGCAGGTAGAGAAGGATTTCAAAAATGACCTTATAGGCTCGCAGGCCAAATATAAAAATGCCTTGTTGTCGTATTACAATGCCGATTTTCAATGGGCAAAGTCGCAACTCGACGTGCTGCGCGCCTCAACATCCAAACCTATAGCCAACGACGCCATGCAACTTTCTTTGCTTATAAGCGACAATATGGACGACGACAGCTCTTTTGCCATGCTAACTTATTTTGCCAAAGGCGATATGCTGTTGTATCAAAAGAAATACGACTCGGCTTGCCAATACTACGACTCGGTGCTTGTACGCAACCTTTCGCACCCACTTTTCGACGAAATAATAATGCGCAAAGCCACCGTAGCACTGCAACAGGAGCGTTATAGCCACGCCGACAGCCTGTTGCAGAACTTGGTGCGGCAATATCCCTACGACATACTGGCCGACGATGCCCTTTTTATGCTGGCTACGCTTAACGAGGAGCAGTTTGGCAATACGGCCAAAGCTATGGAATACTACGAAAAAATAATACTCGATTATCCGGCAAGTTTGTACGTAACGGAATCGAGAAAAAAATATAATTTATTGAAAAATAAAAATTTAGAGTTATGATTTCTTCCGAAATTCTGTTTTTTGGCGGTTTTTTGCTTCTTGTGGCTTTTATGCTATTTTTGGATTTGGGCGTTTTCCACAAAACCGACCATGTGATAACTTTCAAAGAATCTGCTGTGTGGACGGCCGTGTGGATAGGCACAGCAATGCTGTTCTGCCTTGTGATATTCTTAAAAGCCGAATGGATACACGGCATTACCGACAACGCCGGTCTGCAAGCCTATTACGAAAAGTTCTACCACAGCGCGGGCTCACACAGCGTGGATATGAACAAGTCTTTCGAGGAAAACCTTGGCATATACCGTCATGCCCTTGGCATGGAGTACCTTACCGGATATTTCATCGAAAAAGCCCTTTCGGTGGACAATATATTTGTTATGATAATGATTTTCATGAGTTTCGGTATAGACAAAAAATACTATCACCGCGTACTGTTTTGGGGCATTTTGGGAGCAATAGTGTTGCGTTTCGTATTTATATTCCTAAGTTCGGCCCTGATACAGCAGTTCTCATGGGTGCTGGCCATTTTCGGTGGAATACTGATTTTTTCGGGAATTAAGATGTTTCTCGAGAAAATCGACGAGAAAATCGACACAGAAAACCATCCTGTGGTGCGTTTTGCCTCCAAGCATTTCCGTGTGTTGCCGCAGGGACACGGCCACGACTTTTTTGCACGGGTGGACAAAAAACTGTTTGTAACTCCGCTATTTGTGGTGCTTTTGGTAATAGAATTTTCGGATGTTATATTTGCTGTAGATTCCATTCCGGCCATCTTTTCGGTAACGCAAGACCCGTTTATAGTGTTCTTTTCCAATATCTTCGCCATTTTGGGACTGCGGTCGCTGTTCTTTATGCTAAGCAACATTATGGACCGTTTTTGGTTGCTGAAATACGGCCTGGGCATTCTCCTTATCTTTATAGGTGTTAAAATGTTACTCAATATCTTTTTCGATATTGAGATAGGTACGGCGGTATCATTACTTGCAATACTTGGAATACTCGCTGTAAGTATAGTGCTGTCGCTGATGATTAAACAAAAAGAAATTCGTAATCAGGAAATTTAACTCGCATTTCGTAACTCGGAATTTTATTCCCACTGTCCCCTCAGGTTTTTACTCCTCCCGACCTTCTCAAGAGAGTTAAAACTCCCTCTTGCCCCCTCAGTAGGGGGAACTGTTTGGGCTACCCTGTTTTGCATGGCTTTGTGTTTAGGCGAAGTGGGCATGTGCGCAGGACTATGGGACGGTGAAGAAAGGTTCTGGGAACCTTTCTATAGCGAAGCGGAGAAGACTTTCAGGAGGATTAAGGGCACGTGCGAAGGTATCAGTTGCGGAAACCTATTGTTTGTCGCACTTCGCGCAAGGTCTTGGATGCACTTTCGCGGGCTTTTTCGGCACCTTGTTTCATAATAGCGTCGAGGTATGCGGAGTTGCCCGACAGTTCGGCTATGCGTTGGCGGAAAGGTTCGGTAAAGTTCACCATATCTTCGGCAAGCTGTTTTTTCATGTCGCCGTAACGAATCTGACAACGGTTATACAGGTCGTTGAAATAATCCACTGTGTCGGGAGTGGAAACTACTTTCATTAGGGTGAAAAGGTTCTCTATTTCAACGGGTTTGGTTTGGTTCATCTCTGTTGGCCCCATGTCGGTTTTTGCACGCATTATCTTTTTGCGGATTTTGGCAGGGTCTTCGCCGAGGAAAATGGCGTTGCCTTCGCCTTCGGACTTGCCCATCTTGCCGCTGCCGTCAAGGCCGGGGATTTTAACTAATTCATTGCCAAAGTTATAAGCCTGCGGCAACGGAAATACCTCTTTGCCGTACATCTTATTGAAACGGTTGGCAAAGGTGCGTGTCATTTCCAAATGTTGCTCCTGATCTTTGCCCACAGGCACTTTGGCGGCCTTGTGTATAAGTATGTCGGCGGCCATAAGGGTAGGGTAGGTGAGCAGTCCGGCGTTTACGTTGTTTGGCTGTTGGCGCACCTTGTCTTTGAAAGAGGTAACGCGTTCCAGCTCACCGAGATAGGCGTTCATATTAAGAAAAAGGTACAGCTCCACCACTTCGGGCAGGTCGCTTTGCACGTAGATGGTGGCTTTTTCGGGGTCGAGGCCGGCGGCGAGGTACTCAACAAGTATCTGACGCACATTGCCCCCAAGGTTTTCTGGTGTGGGGTGCGTGGTCAGCGAGTGATAGTCGGCAATGAAAAAATAGCAGTTGCACTCCTCCTGCAGACGTATGAAATTGCGCAACGCGCCAAAATAGTTGCCCAAATGCAGATTTCCGGTGGGACGTATCCCGCTAACGACAGTCTCTTTACTCATAATCAGTATGTTGCCTTTATTTTGTTTTTTTAGTATTATTTTGCAAAGATAGTATTTTATTTTGAGTTTGCCTTTTGTGCAGGCTGTTTTTTGTCAAAAGATTGCTTGTTGAAAGTTGTTGCCATTGTGTCAAAGTCGCCTCGAAAGCACAGGTACCATACGGTTTTTCCATTCAAGGAAATCACCGGCAAGTATATGCTGTCGTGCCTGTTCCACAAGTCGTAGATAGAAACTAAGGTTGTGTATGCTGGCAATTTGCATGGCCAAAATCTCCTGAGCCTTGAAAAGATGTCGCACGTAGGCTTTGGTGTAAACCTTGTCCACCAAGGCGGTTCCTTCCTCGTCGAGGGGAGAGAAATCGTACTCCCATT
Source organism: uncultured Bacteroidales bacterium (assembly GCA_905233475.1). GTDB lineage: Bacteria > Bacteroidota > Bacteroidia > Bacteroidales > P3 > UBA1219. The sequence goes on along the minus strand of CAJOEN010000037.1, from coordinate 11,737 downwards.
TTTGGTTTTTCATGTTCATTGTACCTTGCGAGGTAAACAGCAGTCCGTTGCGTCCGTTGCGTGTTGGCATAACGCAGTCCATCATGTCAATGCCGAGAGCTATACTTTCCAATATATTGGCCGGGGTGCCCACTCCCATAAGGTAACGCGGCTTGTCGGCAGGCAGTATGCTGCACACCAGGTCGGTAAGCTCGTACATGGTTTCCACGGGTTCTCCCACCGAAAGCCCGCCGATGGCGTTGCCTTCACATCCCACCGAGGCTATCTTCTCTGCCGACTGTATGCGCAAATCGCGGTAAACGCTGCCTTGCACAATGGGGAACAGCGTCTGCCGGTAGCCGTATTTGGGTTCGGTTGTGCGGAAACGCTCCACGCAACGGTCGAGCCATGCGTGGGTTAGGTGCATAGACCGCTTGGCGTAGTTGTAGTCGCACGGAAAAGGGGTGCATTCGTCGAAAGCCATGATAATGTCGCCGCCAATGCTGCGCTGAATGTCGATAGCACGTTCCGGGGTGAAGAAATGCTTGGAGCCGTCGATATGCGAACGAAATTCCACGCCATCTTCTTTCAGTTTGCGGGTGTCGGCAAGGGAATATACCTGAAAACCGCCGCTGTCGGTAAGTATGGGACGCTGCCAGCCGTTGAATCGGTGCAAGCCTCCGGCGGCTTCGAGCACCTGTATTCCCGGACGCAGGTACAGATGATAGGTGTTCCCTAAAATAATTTTGGCCGACACTTGGTCGATAAGTTCTTGTAGATGAACGGCTTTTACAGACCCCACTGTGCCAACGGGCATAAAAATGGGCGTGGGTATATCTCCGTGGTCGGTGCTAATTACGCCCGCACGGGCTTTGCTCTGCTTGTCGGTTCCTTCCAATTTGAATTTCATTGTGTTTCGACGTGTGTTAGTAAATAGTTGATAATTTCGTATTATTTTGTTCCCGTACACCGCAAATAAATATTACTTTTGCACCCAAATAAAAATTCGGATATGACAATTTTTGGAACATATTTTGAGACTATTCCGTTGGTTCTGATGGCGATATTTGCAGTGTGTTTTGTGTACCTCATGCTGTATTATGGGCTTTTTCATTTGCGTGTGAGCCGTTATAGCGGCACCAAAAACAAGCCTTCGAAAAAGGATAACGTAAAACTATCCGTTTCAATTGTGCTTACCGCAAAAAATGAGGAAAAACTTTTGACGGAGAACCTTACATACCTGCTCGAACAGAACTACCCGAACTACGAGGTGGTAGTGGTGGACAATAACTCTTTTGACAACACACAGTACGTGCTTCAGCTGTTCAAAAACAACTATCCCGAAAAGCTTAAGACACTGCGCCTGACACAGGACGTGAACAATTTTAAGGGCAAAAAATTCCCGCTTTCGGTAGGCATACAGTCGGCAAAAAACGACATAATACTCCTTACCACTATCGACTGTGTACCGAAAAGTTTCGACTGGTTGGAAAAAATGGTGCTGCCTTTCGGCAAAGCCAAAACAAAAATTGTTCTCGGCTACTGCGGCTTGAATAACAAAAAAGGTCTGCTCAACGCTTTTATGCAGTACGAAAACCTGTCGCAGTCGGCATTGATGTTTGGTTTCGCCCTGTTGCATAAACCATATTGCGGATGTGGCTGCAACATGGCCTATCGCCGCGATTTCTTTTTCAAAAACAAAGGCTTTATACAACACTACCACATACCTTTCGGCGATGACGACTTGTTTGTAAACAAAAACGGCAATGCCAACAATACCGACGTGTGTTTGTGCGAAGAAGCCTTCGTAATCACCGAACCCTGCAAATCTTTCTCCAAGTGGATAGAACAGCGGCGCAAGCTACGCAGCACCATAAAGCATTATAAATTCCGCGACAGGCTGAAACTTTCAATGCTTTCGCTGATGATTATTATGTTCTACATTGCCGGACTTTTGCTTTATTTAACACAAGCCTTGCCTGTATTGGGTTTTGCCCTGCTTGGAGTATTGGTGCTCAAACTCGCTTGGCAGATAGTGTGCAACTTCCAGCTATGTCGCAAATTCGGTATAAAAGGCTTTGTGGCAGCCCTTTCGCCATTGTTTGAAATTTATTTTTTGTTCGCAAATACTTTTTTGTATTTATTTACGTTAAGAAATAAAAAAAGCAATGGAAGCAACTCCTAATCTTACCACCGATAAGGCACAAAGGGATTACCAACTTGTGCGTTTGGCGCGCGAGAAAGGCGACGAAAAGGCATACGCCGACCTTCTCAAGATATACCGCGAGCCGCTGTACCTTATGCTTTTGAAAATGACCAACGACCCGGTGGAGGCCGACGACCTCACCATAGAGGCCTTTGGAAAGGCTTTCCGCTCCCTGCATCTGTACACCCCCACACACGCTTTCAGCACTTGGTTGTTTACCATAGCCTCCAACAACTGCATCGATTTCATCCGCAAAAAACGTCTGCGCACCATATCGCTCAACAGCATGTGCGTGAACCGCGACGACGAGGTTACCGACTATAGCATACCCTCCGAAGACCAAAACCCCGAAGAGGAGATAATAAAGGAACAAAAAGTGGCCATGATGCGCGAGGTGGTGGGGTTGCTTAAACCTCGTTACCGTAATTTGGTGGAACTGAGGTATTTCAAGGAATATTCCTACGAAGAGATTGCCGAAGAGATGAACCTGCCATTGGGTACAGTGAAAGCTCAGCTGTTCCGTGCCCGCGATTTCCTTTACCAGATGCTGAAAGGCAACGAGTCCAACATCTAAAACCATACGTTGTGACCACTGCTTACGCCAAAAAGCGGAGAATCCTCCCCCTCATAGCAGCTACAATCTGCAATATTATTCTGATTTGCAATGCGTTATCCGCACAGGAGTATGCAGATAATTTAACCCCTCTCAAAGGATTTTCTGTAACTATCGATGCAGGAGCCACTTACGCCGGTAAAACTCATGCCAATTTTTACAGCGGCGTTCCCGAAAACACAAACACCATAGAACGTGTTATTCACAGCGAGGCATACGGCGAAGCCATCTGGAACAACCTTGTGGATCAAGGTATGATTTCGCCATCGGCGATACAGACCTACAAACAGCTGAAAGTGGCCGAATATGCCAATATGCGGTACTCCATTACCTATCAGTTTGGAATAGGTTTCCGCTACGATTTTGAGGAAAGCAACACCGCCCTGTTTGCACGTTTCGACTATTCCAAGCTTACGGCAAAAGGAGGATTCAACCTGTACAGCGGTGCGAGCACCTCAACCCTTTCAAACGTAAACCAATACATTAGTTGCGGTATTTGGGGCACAGAATCAAGGACTTACATCGATTTGGGAATGTCCAAAGCTATACCGATAGGTCCTATACTGCACTTTGTGGCCGATATAGGTCTAAATATCAATCATATACGGGTACAGAGCAACGATATGGAGATTGGCGGTGCCACCTACAGCATACTTGATATTTGGGGAGGAGAGTACCCAATGATGAATTCCCACTCATACGAATATTACCAAACAGGTATAGGTTTTGGTGTTTTTGTAGCCCCTTGCCTGCGGCTAATGCTCCCCGGCTCCATGGCCGCCGACCTTGGCGTGAGTTGTTACTACAACAAGATTAACCTGCCAAAATACAATGACTTTGCACCGCAATTTACTTTGTTCGTGCGTTTTATACTGAATAACCTCTAACAGTGATGAATTTCACGAGCTACTTGTATTCGGAGCGACACACGGCTTTTGCCCAAAGAGTCCTCGAAGAGGCTTTTCCCCTTGAGGAGCGTCCGAATTTTTCTGAAATAAAGAAAAGAAACAGTGACGAATACCATTTTCTTGTGGCCGAAAACAACGGTACAATGATGGGCATAATGGCTTATTGGGAGTTTGGAGGTGTTGTCTATATCGAACATTTTGCGATGGATAATGTATTGAGAAACAGAGGTTTTGGGTGTTTAGTTCTAAATTGTTTTCTTGATATGTTACCTAAGGGCATTCAGGTTGTTTTGGAGGCCGAACAGCCCGACAATCCGTTGGCTAAACGCAGGATAGCATTTTATAAGCGACATGGTTTTGTAATTAACACTCACGAATACTTGCAGCCGCCCTACCACAGCGGCAACGGGTTTCTGCCAATGGTGATGATGTCGCGTTTTCCGTTGGAAAATGCAGATTTCGAATATATTACGCAGCTTTTGTACAAAAATGTTTACGGACTTCCCAACGTGATTTAAAGACGGAAAAGATATTTTTGGAGGAAAGATAGTACACTACGCTATTTTGCCGTATGCCAATTCATGTCGCAAGTAATGATAGTTGTACGGCGAACTCTCGTTGTGTTTTGCTAAATCACGAAAACAAACTGCTACAAAAATGTCTCTGGATTTAACTTCCGACGGGCGGTGTCCGGTCGTTTTGGCAAGCTGGCCTTTGCCTATCCCATTGCGTTTCATAATACTGTCTATACTTCCGTTATGCCGTCGGTTAAATTGCCTATGGCACGTCATAGCGGGCCACTTCCTGCAATAATATAGCTCAATCATATATCAAAATCTGCTTGTTCTATTCCTGTTATGAGCGGTGTTCTCTATTTTTATTGCTGCCCATATCAAAAAAATGTGTATTTTTGCATTGCAAACACAACCGGGTGGTTGTGGGGCTCGCAGTCGGAACACACGGAGTTCTACCCGCCTTGTGAGCAAAAAAATGAATCAGCAGAACTCCTCAAAAGGTTGCACCCGGCACACATTTAGGGGAAATGAAAATGAAAAAAACATTACTTGCTATCGTGGCACTGACAATGTGCTTAATTTGTACATCGTGCAATAGTTCTCCCAAAGAATCGGAACAAGTAAACGTTGAGGATACGGATTTATCTAACACAGAAACCCGTAACCAGCCCGTAGAATCGTCCGGAATCGTCAATGAGTCCGAGATAGTACAAGCAGAAAACGGAATTCCTGAGCAAATCTATGAATTCGCAATCGATGGACATCCTAAATATGTTAAGGCATTCTTGTTGGAAAACGGCAATGAAGAAGGCAACGGAAATGCTGTGGTTGATTTCTACGACTGTAACGGCAATTCGGTGAAATACCTTGTTGGCGATGGTTCATGGAACGCCCAAGGATTCATTGCCAGTTTTGATGATGGAAATATCGAAATTGGTGTCATGGGTATGGGCGTAGGACCCTATTTTACAGAAAAAGGAAAGGAATACAACATCAAAATCGTCAATGAGAGATAGATTCTATCCATTTTAGAATATCTCCACATCCTCATCCCTTTCAGACACCCGGGTGTGTGGGTGTTTGTCAGACTATCAACATCTTTTTGAACCCGTCATCCGGATTGCAACCCGTGGAACCATAGTCCGGAAAGCTGCACGGTGCAAAAAAGAGAAAGACACCGACAATCTTTTTGATTATCAGTGTCTTTCTTTTGGAAATCGGGAAGCGGGTTCCCGTTCAAAGTGGAGCTGGGCGGAGTCGAACCGCCGTCCAAACAAGTAACAAATCCGCTTTCTACATGCTTATTCTTTGATTGGTTTTCGAGCGTGAGCCGGACAAAGACACCCAACTCAGGCCTTATCTCCTAAAATTTCGCATGGCGGGCGGAGAAACCGCCATGCTATCCCATCCTTACGAGCACCTCCTAATCCTCTGCCGACGGGAGTGGTGGAGGGGAGATGTCTTGTCCCGCCCACTGTGGGTAGGATTAAGCTAACCTACTGTGCTTCGGTTAAGCAGCAAGAGCGTAAGTATTTTCGCCAATTATTGTTTCGCATCCCTGATTGAGGTTGTTGATGCCTGAACCTGCATGCTTACAAACCCATTATCCTTGCTGTCAAAACCGGTCAGCCCCATGATAATGATTTTGTGTTGGTTACGTACTTTTTTATTTCAAACAACGTATCGTGTATATACACAAAAAAAAGCCCTCGTGTGGAGAGCTATTTTGCGGTCCGGACGAGACTCGAACTCGCGACCCCATGCGTGACAGGCATGTATTCTAACCAAACTGAACTACCGGACCGTCTCTTTGTAAGAACTTTCTCTCGTTTTGAGGTTGCAAAGATACACACTTTTTTTGTCCTGACAAAATTTTTTTGCGCTTTTAAAAATATTTTCTTCGTAAAAAATTGTGTATCAATGTATTAATTACGTTAAAAATATATTCGTACAAAGCGAAAAACTGCCGCAAAAGTCGTTTTTAACTCCCGATTTTTTCATTTTTTGGCATGAAAATCTGCAAGTCCTTGTATTGGTTTTTGCAGGGTTTTCCGCAGGGTGTAGCCGTGTTTTTCGGCACATTCTTTCAGCTGGTTTTCCAATATTGACGCCACCGAGCCGACCATATAAAAATCTTTCATCGTTCTGTCGTAGAGGAGTATCTGGTTTTCGAAGAAATCGTCAAAACACTGCGCTACAAGCAAATATATAAAATCGTGTTGTTTGTTTTCGATGGCGAAGGGCGTAAGCGAGGCAAAGAACTTGTTGGGCTGTTGTTGATGGTAAACGATGTTCAGTATCTCGTTGCGACTCAGCCCGCCGATAAATTCGCTGAATTTTTCTTCTATGTCGGACGGCATTCGTTTGGTGAGGTACTTTTTCAGTAACATTTTGCCGATATATGTCCCCGAGCCCTCGTCGCCGAGCATATATCCCGCCGAAGGTATGTTTTCCACGATTTTCCCGTTTTGGTAAATGCACGAGTTCGAGCCGGTGCCCAAAATCCCCACAATGCCGTCTTTATCGCCGCACACGGCACGGCAGGCGCCAAACAGGTCGGTATATACCTCTATTTCAGCGTTTTGAAAACAGCGGGCAAGCTCCGATTTCATATCGTTGCGTTTCTGTTCGTCGGCACAGCCTGCACCGTAGAAAAACACTTTTTCCACCGCCGAGGCATTGCCGAAATGTTTTGCCGCCGAAGCTATTTCGTCGCTGATGACGAGGCTCGACACATAAGTCGGGTTCAGTCCCAATGTTTCAAAAACAGGGCTGCATTTGCCATTGTTTATCAGGCACCAGTCGGTTTTGGTGGCACCGCTGTCGGCAATGAGTATCATATTATGCCGATTATTTCGTTTATATCTTTGATATTATGGCGGTTGAGATAATCCTGCAATCCGTCTATCACTTTGATGGTGACGGTGGGGTCGAGGAAATTGGCTGTGCCTATCTGCACTGCTGTGGCGCCGGCCATCAGAAATTCGAGGGCGTCGTTGGCGGAGGCTATGCCGCCCAGACCTATCACCGGAATTTTCACGGCTTTGGCCACCTGCCACACCATACGCACCGCCACGGGTTTCACTGCTGGACCCGAAAGTCCGCCGGTGATGGTGGAAAGCACGGGTTTGCGACATTCTACGTCCACGGCCATGCCGAGCATAGTGTTTATCAGCGACACCGAGTCGGCACCGGCGTCCTCCACCGCTTTGGCAATGTCCACAATGCTGGTTACGTTGGGCGTGAGTTTCACTATCAGCGTTTTATGATAGATTTTCCGCACCTCGCCAACCACCTGTGCCGCCATCTGCGGGTTGGTGCCGAAGCCCATGCCGCCTTTCTTTACGTTGGGACACGAGATGTTGAGCTCAATGGCGGGGATTTTTTCCAAGTCGTTGATTTTTGCTGCCGTTTCGCAGTATTCCTCAATGCTGGAGCCCGACACATTTACTATTACGTTGGTGTCGAGGTCGGCGATGCGGTGGTAGGTGGAGGAGCAGAACTTGTCCACGCCGCCGTTTTGCAGTCCCACGGCGTTGAGCATACCCGAGGGCGTTTCGGCCATACGCGGGTAGGGGTTGCCCTCGCGGTGCGAGCCCGTGGTGCCTTTCACTATTATCCCGCCCAAGCGGTTGAGGTCGATGAAATCGGCGAACTCCTCGCCATATCCGAAAGTCCCCGAAGCGGTAAGCACCGGATTCTTGAGGGACAGATTATGTATCTTTACGTCTAACATTTTGTTTAATTGTTGACCGTTTAATTGTTGATTGTTTATAGGTTTAATTGTTGCTCTCAATAGTTCCCCCATTACAAAGGGGGCAGGGGGATTTATAATGCCGTATCTTTAATTACTCATTACTAATTGCTCATTACTAATTATTTAACTCTCCGCCCATTCTTTCATATCCTTGACATTAAACACCGGGCCGTCCTTGCACACGCAGCGGTGGCCGTGGTCGGTTTTGGTTACGCAGCACAGGCAGGCTCCCACGCCGCAGGCCATAGTGTTTTCCAGCGACACCTCGCAGTTGATGCCGTTTTGCAGTGCATGACGCGCCACGGCTTTCATCATAGGCGTAGGACCGCAGATGATGATATGGTCGTAGCTAAGGCCGAAAGCCGGATGCTGTGTTACAAGCCCTTTCTCGCCCAGCGAGCCGTCCTCGGTGGCGAAAAACACCTCGCCGTAAGCCTTGAACTCGTCCTTTACCGGAATAAGCTCTGCCGTGCGGCCGCCCAAAAGCACGGTGGGACGTATGCCTTTTTCGCTGTATTTCCTGGCGGTGTACAGCAGCGGTGCCAGACCTGCTCCTCCTCCCACCAGCAGAGGCTTGTCGCCAAGGAGCGAGAAACCGTTGCCCAGCGGGAAAACGAGGTTCAGCATGCGTCCTGTATCGAGTTTGGAGAGCGTGGCGGTGCCTTTGCCCACAATCTGCACAAGCAGGCTTATGGTGCGGTCGTTGTAATCCACATCGTGAATGGAGATGGGACGGCGCAGGAACACCTCTTTGTTGTCGGGAACCTCCACTTCCACAAACTGTCCGGGCAGTATCTCGGGCAGGGGCTCCGACGACTGCAGACGCAGGATGAAATAGTGCTGACCGTGGTTTTTCTTGTCCACAACGGTGAAATCGGCAATGTGTTTTTTCATGGCTGTTTGTATATATTGCTGTATTTCAATGTGTTTTCAATGGGATTGTGTCCCGGTTGTTTGTTTCAAAAATACGTATTTATTTTCGTTTTTACTTTATTTATTGCAAAAACGGCAGACAAATCCATCATCGTAACCATATTCCACAGACAAAAATATCCAAAGAGTTGGTCGAAAAAAATCATTTGATATTTTGTAAAAGACATTTTGCCCCACATTTATCTATGTGTGGTAATCTCTATAAATCAACGATATAAATTGGAAATGCTTATTTTTTTGTCTTTCAACTTTTTAAAATTGCCAAAAATATCGTACTTTTGCAACTTAATTATAAAAAATTCAAACGTTATGACAGAAAAAATAGCAACATTGAGAGACAATGCAGCCATGAGATGGATTGCGTTGTTGTTACTGGCTTTGGCCATGTTTTGCAGTTACGTATTTATGGACATTTTGTCCCCCATCAAGGATCTGATGCAGGAAACCCGTGGTTGGGATAGCGAGGCTTTCGGCCGTATGCAAGGTGCCGAGGTGTTCCTCAACGTATATGTGTTCTTCCTGATTATTGCAGGTATCATCCTCGATAAGATGGGAGTGCGTTTCACTGCTGTTCTTTCCGGTGTCGTGATGCTGGTTGGCGGTATCATCAAGTACTATGCTGTTAGCGATGCTTTTAACGGCACTCCCCTTCAGGCATGGTTCGACGGTCATCTCAACTGGGACGGCGAAATTCCTATTGTCGGAACTATTCTTCCTTTTGTAAAAGGCATGCCGGCTTCGGCCAAACTTGCAGCCCTCGGCTTTATGTTCTTCGGCTGTGGCGTGGAAATGGCAGGTATCACCGTTAGCCGCGGTATTGTGAAATGGTTCAAAGGCCGCGAAACAGCTCTGGCTATGGGTTCCGAAATGGCCCTGGCACGTCTGGGCGTTGCCACCTGTATGATTTTCTCACCCTATTTCGCAAAACTCGGTGGCGAAGTTCATGTGGACAATGCCGTTAAATTTGGCGTAGTTCTGCTGTGCATCGCCCTTATGATGTTCATCGTTTATTTCTTTATGGACAGAAAACTCGACAAACAGACCGGCGAAGCCGAGGAGAAAGACGACCCCTTCAAAATCTCCGACCTTGGCAAGATTTTCACCAGCCTTGGATTCTGGCTCGTAGCTCTGCTCTGTGTGCTGTACTACAGCGCTATTTTCCCCTTCCAGAAATATGCCGTTAATATGCTGCAGTGCAACCTCACCCTTTCACCGGCCGACACCGCAACATATTGGGGCGGCAGCACCGATGCATTCCCGATTTCCGTAACCATTGTTCAATACATAATAATGCTTGTTGTGGCCATCTGCTCGTTTGCAAGCAATTTCTCCAAGAACAAAGGTGCAAAATTCGGTTTGATGGGAGTTGCCGTGATAGCTCTTGTGGTTTACTGCTACATGGGTTACATGCGTGGCACCGCCGAAACTATTTTCGCCGTATTTCCGCTGCTGGCTGTGGCCATCACTCCTATACTTGGCAACTATGTGGACCACAAAGGTAAAGCTGCCACAATGCTTATGCTCGGTTCCATACTGCTTGTGATATGCCACCTCACTTTCGCCTTCATCCTTCCGATGTTCAAAGGCAGTGCCGTTGGCGGAACAGTGGTTGCTTATGTAACCATCCTCGTTCTCGGTGCTTCGTTCTCGTTGGTACCCGCAGCACTTTGGCCCAGCGTTCCCAAGCTGGTTGATGAAAAGATTATCGGTTCGGCTTACGCCGCTATATTCTGGATTCAGAACATCGGCCTCGGCTTGTTCCCCGCTCTTATCGGCCTGGTGCTTACCAACACCAATGCCGAAGGCACCGCAGCCCACGAACTCGACTACACTTGGGCTCTCGTGATGCTGGCCGCTCTTGGCATAGCTGCCCTGCTTATCTCCATCTACCTCAAAGCTGTGGATAAGAAGAAAGGTTACGGCCTTGAACAGCCCAATATCAAAGACTAACATCTTGTAACGATAATAAAAAATCCGCCCCGTGCACAATATCGGGGCGGATTTTTTGTTGTGGCTAAAACCGAAAATGCCTTATCTTCTTGAAATATTGAGATTTATTCAAATGTTTTACACTTTTTCCAGCAACTTTTTTTTCTCATGGTGAAAAAAACTTATTAATTATTAGTGTCCGATTCCGACACGCCTGTTCTTTATTTGCCTGATATACCTCACATTAGCATGTGAGGTTATTGAGAGTTTGCCTCTCCGAGGCAATTTATAGAAGCCCCCTTAAATATGTGAGTAAGAAGTCCAACCGCGGCAGCCGAAAGGCATTGAGATGAAGAAAGGTTCAGTGAACCTTTCGATAGCACGAAGTGCGGAGAACCTCAAGCGTTAAAAAAAACGACGGAGTGAAGCGTTAAAAAGGCGTCAGTGTTTGAGCATAGAAACGCTTGCAGGTATGTGTTTCGTTATATGGTTGATAGTGGTGTATTTATTGAACTTTGGCTAAAGTGCGAGTTTGACGACTTTAGCGGAACGCAGTTGTTTTTTAGCTTTTTTGTCACAGCCTTGAATTTTTCTTTTGCTTCTTTTCTTTTGTTTCAAGACAAAAGAAAACGAAGGTCGAAGGGTAAGCCCCTATGTGTTTCCGATTTCTGGTATTTTTTTCTGTTTATGGCTTAAGCGACAATTGCGCTATTATTTTATCTGACACTAATACTTTTTAATTACTAATTTATTCGATAGTAACTTATAAAATAAACAGCACTCTATCAATTTTAGAAAAACCTAAATTCCAGTTACAAGTGCAACACTAGGTAGAAAAAAAGAGCACCAAATATTTGGTACTCTCAGGTAAAATGACTACTTTTGTGTTGCCTTATG
>CAJOEN010000036.1 GCA_905233475.1 uncultured Bacteroidales bacterium | reverse complement strand
GAGTGTCCGGTAGGCAGCTACGTTTGGATAATAAGTTACCGTCAGTTTGACGGCAACGACATTGTCAAGCACAAGGGTACAGTGCTACTGCTGAAGTAGTTTGAATTGCCATACACGAGTGGGGGCGAGGATTATTTTTATTGTACATGGCCTCGTTGTGTGAAAAAACTACGGTTTCCGAAAAAAATATTTCACACTGAAAGATTTTTTTCGTATCTTTGCACCTTTAATATAAAAGGTGAAATGACAAAAAAAAGCAATAAGGAAGCCGAATCAGAGATGCTTGCAAAGGTTGTGGCTCAGGCTATGAGCGACAAAAAGGCCGCCGATATAGCGATATTGGATTTGCGCGATGTTGGCGGCGCACCGGCAAGTTTTTTCGTGGTTTGCACGGGCAATTCGCCATTGCACACCGATGCAATATCCGACGCCGTACACGAGAACGTGAAAAAGATCTTTAATGTAAACCCCACATCCACCGAGGGTTACGACACTGCCGAATGGATTCTTATGGACTACTTTGATGTTGTGGCACATGTTTTTGTTGCCAAAACTCGCGATTTTTACAAACTTGAAGACCTTTGGGCCGACGGCAAACGTACTGAGATACAATAAAAAAACGACTAACAGATGGAAGACAATAAACGACAAGGGCAGAAAGCAAATAAAAACTCCGACAACAAGCCGAATTTCCCCAAGATGAACAACAACCGTAACCGCTCGGGTTTTGTTATGTACGTGATATACATAGCAATAATCTTGGTTTTGGGATTTTTTATGATTACTGGCGAAAGCGACTCACCACAGAATATAAATTCGGTGAAATTTTGTCAAATACTTGAAAATCAAGACTGTGAGAAAATAGTTGTGATAAACGGTGAATTTGCCGAAGTTTACATCAAAAGTTCCTCGATAAAAAATGATTCCGCATACAACGACTTGCGCGACAAGAACGAAATGGGCAAACCCCGTGTGGCACAGAATTTCTACATTTACAAATTTGCAACATTGGAAGCTCTTAACAGCGAGATTACCGATGCCCGCAACATGATCATACAGCGAGACACCACAGACAAGGGGCTTTCAGCCGAGGAAAAGAGGGATATAATTTCGAATACTCGTTTTAATCAGGAGGCCGAGAAACGCACCGACGTGTGGGGTGGCGTTCTGTCTCTACTTTGGCCAATACTTATTATTGTGCTGTTTTTTGTGATAATGAACGTTATAACACGCCGTCAGATGGGTGGGGGCGGTACCGGTGCCGGTGGAATTTTTAGCGTGGGCAAGTCGCGGGCGCAGATTTACGACGCCAAAACCCAGACCAACACCACTTTCAAAGATGTAGCGGGCTTAGCCGAAGCCAAGGTGGAAATTATGGAAATTGTTGATTTCCTGAAAAATCCCCAAAAATATACTTCGCTGGGTGGAAAAATTCCCAAGGGTGCATTGCTTGTAGGACCTCCGGGTACGGGAAAAACACTTTTGGCAAAGGCTGTGGCGGGTGAAGCCAAAGTCCCATTCTTCTCCATGTCGGGTTCCGATTTTGTAGAGATGTTCGTGGGCGTGGGTGCCTCGCGTGTGCGCGACCTTTTCAAGACCGCCAAAGAGAAAGCTCCCTGCATAATTTTTATCGACGAGATAGATGCCATTGGCCGTGCACGCGGACGCAGTGCCATTTCAGGCTCCAACGACGAACGGGAAAATACTTTAAACCAGCTACTTACCGAGATGGACGGCTTTGGCACCAACGCTGGCGTTATCATTATGGCAGCCACCAACCGTGCCGACGTGCTTGACAAAGCCCTGTTGCGTGCCGGACGCTTCGATCGTCAGATTTATGTGGAACTGCCTGATATAGAGGAACGTAAAGAAATCTTTGAAGTCCACATGCGTGGCCTCAAACTCGATGAAAGTGTGGACAAGGATTTCCTCTCGCGTCAGACACCAGGTTTCTCCGGTGCCGACATCGCCAATGTATGCAACGAGGCCGCCCTTATAGCCGCACGCCACGACAAGGAAAAAATAACTAAACAGGACTTCCTTGATGCTGTAGACCGTATTGTGGGAGGCTTGGAAAAACGTACCAAAGTAATAACTCCACACGAGAAACGGGTAATAGCCTACCACGAGTCGGGACACGCCTCGGTGAGCTGGCTGTTGCGCTGGGGCAATCCATTGGTTAAGGTAACCATAGTGCCGCGCGGAAAAGCCCTGGGCTCCGCTTGGTACCTGCCCGAAGAACGTCAGATTACCACCTACGACCAAATGTTTGACGACATAACTTCGCTACTTGCCGGACGTGCCGCCGAAGAGATTGTTTTCGGTGAGATTTCTACCGGAGCCCTCAACGACCTCGAACGTGCCACAAAGCAGGCTTTCGCGATGGTAACGTACTACGGTCTCAACAAAACCATCGGAAACATAAGCTACTACGACTCCACCGGACAGTCCGACATGGCTTTCACCAAGCCTTTTAGCGAAAAAACTGCCGAAACCATCGACGCTGAAGTACATAAAATGCTCGAAATGGCATACCAGAGGGCAAAAGACCTGCTACTCGAAAACCGCGAAAAACTCGATCAATTGGCAGAACAACTAATAAGCCGCGAAGTGATATTCCGTGAAGACCTTGAAACCATCTACGGCAAACGTCCTTTCGAGGAAGAAAAACCTTTAGCCGAACTAACACATGACACCACCCACGAGAATGCCGACGAATCTACTGCGGAACCCAAAACAATAGAAAACGACGACACACCACAGCAAATATCATGAAAGACAATGCCCGTGAGTTCATAGTAAAAAGTTTGCGGCAGGCTCTGCTAAACACCGGCAAAGTGCCACAACCGCCAGCCAACCCAAGTGGGTCGCATTTCCGCTTGGAACACAGCGATGACATGGTGCTGAACTTCGTAAAAAAGTTCATGCTCTGCGGTGGCAATCTTAACTACGGCACCACCAACAGCGAAGTGGCCGACATACTAAACCACTGGGTGCACCAAAACAACATCGGTACTGTGGAATGCGGTACATCCGAATTGGTAAACTACATCCGAAATCTTAACCTTGAAGCCGAAAACTATGCCACCATTGCTGAAAGCAAATGTCGTTTCGGTGTGCTGCTCTGCGAAACCTTAGTGGCTTGGGACGGCAGTGTAGTAATGTCTTCCGACTGTTTTGAGGACAAAGAAAAAATTATAATACCCGAAAACACTGTTATGGTGGCATTCTCCTCGCAGGTGGTTCCCGATTTCAGGACATATATCACTCGCAAATCGAAAGATGGAAATATGCCAAGACAGTTGCAGATACTGTATCCCGAAAACATTGACCACAAAAAAACTCAGATGTTGCTTATAGAAGACCAAAACTAATGAATTTCTGAATGCCTTGAAAAACAACGAATTAAATATGTTTAAAAAAGTACTTACAAGAGCCATATCAGGGGCGGTGTTTCTTGCCATAGTAATAGGCGCTATTTTTGCCGGAGAATACACGTATTCGGCAGTCTTTCTATTTGTTGCCGCCATGTCGATGTTTGAGTTTTACCGAGCATTGAAAGACCGATGTTTTGCTGTAAAGCCTTGGGCTGGAATAATATGCGGTATCCTCGTGTACACTGTCGTCAGCGTGGCATGCATTTTTCCGAAATATTCCCTGCTTGCTCTGCTTGCCGTCCCGCTTATGTTCGCGCTATTCCTCTACCAGCTTTGGCAGAAAGACGAACGTCCTTTCGAAGCTATAGCCTACACACTTTGCGGTGTAGTGTATATAGCTGTTCCACTTGCTCTTACACATCTTTTGGCAAAACCATCGTTTATCGAAGGGCATACCGATTACATGCCTTTTGTACTGCTTGGCATAATGATATTGCAGTGGACAAGCGATACCTTTGCCTACCTTACGGGAATTTCGATAGGACGTCATCCGCTCTTTGCGCGCCATTCGCCAAAGAAAAGTTGGGAAGGTTTTTGCGGAGGTTTCCTTTTCTCCATACTTGCAGGGTATCTTATAGGGACGTATTTCACCACACCTTTCACACCTACCGACTGGATGATAATGGGAGCCTTGGTGCCCGTTGTAGGAACCTTGGGCGACCTCACCGAATCGATGTTCAAACGTAGCATGAATTTAAAGGACACCGGCAAAATAATGCCCGGACACGGTGGCCTGCTCGACCGTTTCGACAGCCTTCTGATGTCCACACCTTTCTTGCTTGGTTATCTTTTGATAAAATATTTGTTATTTATTTAAAACCAAACGCTTATGTACCTGCACAAAGAAGGCCGTAGAATTGTTCTTATAATATTTTTGGCTGTAGCCTTGATAGGAGTGTTAATGCATTTTACCATCGAAGTTTGGAATGTGTTCGATTATATAGTAATTGGTGCATTGGTGATATTTGCACTGCTTTTTACAAGTTTTTTCAGGATACCCAAACGTATTTTTACAACCGACGACAAGCAAATTGTTGCTCCCGCCGACGGTCGTGTAGTGGTTATTGAAGAGGTTTTCGAATCGGAGTTTCTGAAAAGGCAATGCCGACAGGTGTCCATTTTTATGTCGCCCGCCAATGTGCACGTAAATCGTTACCCGGTGGCTGGAAAAGTTGTGTATGTTAATTACCACAAGGGCAATTATTTCGTGGCCTCTCACCCTAAGTCGTCGGTACTCAACGAGCATTCCTCGGTGGGCTTGGAAATGGCCGATGGTACCCTGATTTTCATGCGACAGATAGCTGGAGCCGTGGCACGCCGTATCGTGTGCTACTCCAAGGAGGGAGAAACTGTGGAGCAGAATCAGGAGATGGGTTTCATAAAATTTGGCTCACGTGTGGACATATTCATACCACTCGATGCCGAAATAAACGTAAATATCGAGTCGCTTGTAAAAAACGGCGTTTCCACAATAGCTTTCCTTAAATAGCCATGGAAACTCCTTTTTCCGAGAAACAGATTGTTTACGAGGATAATCACATTATTGTTGTAAACAAGTTCCCATCGCAGATAGTGCAGGGCGATAAAACCGGCGACCCCTGTCTTGCCGAGATGATAAAAAACTATCTTAGAGAGAAATACGATAAGCAAGGCAATGTTTTCTGCGGCGTGGTGCACCGCCTCGACCGTCCTGTAAGTGGGTTGGTGATTTTTGCCAAGACAAGCAAAGCCCTGTCGCGCCTGAACGAGATGGTGAAACGCCACGAAGTGAAGAAAACCTACTGGGCTGTGGTAAAAAACTCTCCCCCTTCGCCCGAAGGCTGTTTGGAGGGTTACCTTCTGCGAAACGAAAAGCAGAACAAGTCCTATGTGGTGCGCGAGGGTATAAACGGCGCCAAGCAAGCCATTCTGCATTACCGTACCTTGGCGAAAAGCGACGGCGGATATTACCTTCTGGAAGTGGATTTGAAAACAGGCCGCCATCATCAGATACGCGCCCAGCTTGCCAATATGGGTTGTCCTATCAAAGGCGATTTGAAATACGGTTTTTCTCGCTCCAACGCCGATGCGTCGATAAGTCTGCACGCCCGTAGCCTCGATTTTATCCATCCCGTGCGAAAAGAGCCTCTGCATTTTGACGGCAGTGTGCCACAAGGTTCTATTTTCGAGGTATTTAGTTGTTGAACTATTGAGGCAAAGTTGATAAAATAATATTAGTGTCCGATAAAAAAAATGCTCTCGGAGAGAGCTGTTCTCAATAACCCCAAGTGCAACTTGGGGTAGGCAAAAGAACGGAATAATGGCGTGCCGGAGTGAAGAAAACGCCAGTGGCTTTTTCGATAGTGAAACGGAGAATAAAAACGCTCTCACTGTAGAAATATGTGGCGTGCTTTCAGCACGCTTGTTTTTGAGGGGGTATATCCTTTTACCCCACTCAAGGAACGCAAAGTGGGGTTATTGAGAACTCGTGCCGCTGGCACGAATTAAGTTCCTGTTCCTTCATTCACAATATACATCTTTGAAAAAGCAAGCCCCCTCAGATAAGACCGTCTATTTATTTGCTTAATACATATACTTTTATGAGGTTCTTCAAAAAGTTTTCTCGGACACCAATAATAAAATAAAAACAAGTCCGATAAAAGTTTTATCGGACTTGTTTTTCAGTGACCCCGGAGGGACTCAAACCCCCGACCTGCAGAACCGGAATCTGCCGTTCTATTCAACTAAACTACGGGGCCGGTTGCGTTATATCTAACGAGATAACGCAATTTTTATTGTTTTAGTATCTGTAATGCTCTGCTTTGTACGGACCATCCACCGGAACACCGATGTAATCGGCCTGTTTTTGTGTGAGTTTTGTGAGTTTGACGCCGATTTGTTCGAGGTGCAGACGTGCCACTTCTTCGTCCAAAGTCTTGGGCAGACGATACACGCCAACCTCGTAGTTCTTGGTCCACAGCTCTATCTGTGCCAAAGTCTGGTTTGTAAACGAGTTGCTCATAACAAACGATGGATGTCCTGTGGCACAACCGAGGTTTACCAAACGGCCTTCGGCGAGCAGGTATATGCAATGCCCGTCGGGGAAGATGTATTTGTCCACCTGCGGTTTGATGTTTATCTTTTTGATGCCGGGCCAAGCGTCCAAGCGTGCAACCTGTATTTCGTTGTCGAAATGTCCAATGTTGCACACAATGGCTTCGTCTTTCATGTTGGCGATGTCCTCGGCGGTGATAACATCGCAATTGCCTGTGGTGGTAACGTAGATATTGCCTTCGGGCAGGGCTTCTTGCAGAGTGGTTACCTCAAAGCCTTCCATGGCGGCCTGCAGTGCGCAGATGGGGTCTATCTCGGTAACGATGACACGTGCGCCGTAGCTGCGCATGGACTGGGCACAGCCTTTGCCCACCTCGCCGTAACCACAAACCACCACAACTTTGCCGGCAATCATCACGTCGGTGGCGCGTTTTATGCCGTCGGCCAGCGACTCGCGGCAGCCGTATAGGTTGTCGAATTTGGATTTGGTAACCGAATCGTTCACGTTGATGGCCGGTATCAGCAATTCGCCACGGTCCATCATCTGGTACAAACGGTGAACGCCTGTAGTCGTTTCTTCGGACACGCCGCGCAGTTCTTTAAGAATGTCGTGCCATTTGGTGGGATTTTCTTTATACACGTTGCGCAAAAGATTGAGAATCACACCTTCTTCTGGATTTTCGGGAGTTTTGTCGAGCAAAGAGGGGTTGTTTTCGATGGCTATGCCTTTGTGCAGGAGCAGTGTGGCGTCGCCGCCATCGTCCACTATCAGTTGCGGGCCCTTGCCACCGGGGAACGAGAAAGCCTGCAGTGTGCACCACCAGTATTCTTCGATGCTCTCGCCTTTCCAAGCAAACACGGGCACTCCTGTGGCAGCTATGGCAGCGGCCGCATGGTCTTGGGTGGAGAAAATGTTGCAGCTTGCCCAACGTATGTCGGCACCCAAGTCGCGCAAAGTCTCTATAAGCACTGCCGTTTGTATGGTCATGTGCAAAGAGCCTGTAATGCGGACTCCCAGCAAAGGTTTCTGTTCTCCATATTTTTTGCGAACAGCCATAAGTCCGGGCATTTCCTTTTCGGCGGTGTCAATCTCCTTGCGTCCCCAGTCTTTGAGTGATATGTCAGCTATTTTATAATTTGTGTCCATTTTTTGTATCAGTGTCTGATTGTTTTATTTGTTCACCGGCATTGAAGCGGCTTTTACAAAAGCCAGAAACAGCGGGTGTGGATTGAGAACGGTGCTCTTGTATTCGGGATGGAACTGTACGCCGATAAAGAACGGGTGCGAGGGTATTTCCACTATTTCCACAAGATTGTTGTCGGGATTTATGCCCACAGCTTTCATGCCAGCTTTTTGGAACTGTTCGAGGTATTTATTGTTGAACTCGTAGCGGTGGCGGTGGCGTTCGCTGATAAGCTCTTTGCCGTATATTTGGAAAATTTTCGAGTTCTTTTCGAGTTTGCATGGATAGGCTCCCAAACGCATGGTGCCGCCCATTTTGGCTATGTTTTTCTGTTCTTCCATAATGTCGATAACGGGGTGCTTGGTGGCGGGTGCTATCTCCACCGAATGCGCGTCGGCGTAGCCGAGCACGTCGCGGGCAAACTCCACTACGGCACACTGCATGCCGAGGCAAATTCCCAAGAAAGGAATGTTGTTCTCGCGAGCGTATTTCACAGCCAATATCTTACCCTCGATACCGCGATTGCCAAACCCCGGGGCGACGAGTATTCCGTTGAGGCCGCTCAATTTCTCGTCGAGATTATCATCGGTGATAGTTTCGGAGTGAATGGATTTGACATGCACTTTGCACTGCAGTGCGGCACCGGCATGGATAAACGACTCCGTGATGGACTTGTATGCGTCCTGAAGTTCGACGTATTTGCCTACTAATCCGATAGTTATTTCCGAGTTTGGATGTTTCAGTTTATACAAAAACGACTCCCATTGCGAAAGGTCTATCTCGTTTTTGGCTGGCACATCGAGTTTGCGAAGTACCTGAGTGTCAAGTTTTTCCTGATGCATGCGCAGTGGCACCTCGTATATCGACGATACATCGCTGTCCTCTATTACGCAGTCGCTTTCCACATTGCAGAAAAGAGCTATTTTGTCGCGTACATTGCGCGAAAGAGGATGTTCGGTGCGACAGATGATAATGTCGGGTTGTACGCCCTGTTGCATAAGTGCGTGTACCGAGTGCTGGGTGGGTTTTGTTTTCAGCTCACCGGCGGCAGAAAGGAATGGTATGTAAGTAAGGTGCAGAACTACGCAATCGTTGCCCAACGCCCATTTCATCTGACGGACGGTTTCTATAAAAGGATAGGACTCTATGTCGCCTACGGTACCACCTATTTCGGTGATTACAAAGTCGTATTGACCGGAGTTTCCGAGAAGTTTTATACGGTCCTTGATTTCGTTGGTGATGTGGGGTATCACCTGCACTGTGCCTCCGAGGAAATCGCCACGACGCTCCTTGTCGATAACCGACTGGTAAATGCGTCCGGTGGTAACGTTGTTGGCCTGCGAGGTGCGCACGTTGGTGAAACGCTCGTAGTGTCCGAGGTCGAGGTCGGTTTCGGCACCGTCTTCGGTAACGTAGCATTCGCCGTGTTCGTAAGGGTTTAGCGTACCCGGGTCTATGTTGATGTAGGGATCCAGTTTTTGGTTGGTAACCGAATATCCGCGTGCCTTTAGCAGGCTGGCCAAAGAAGCGGCTATTATGCCTTTGCCCAACGACGAGGCCACACCGCCCGTTACAAATATGTATTTGGTCGAAATCATCGTATTGACGTTTTTATTTGTTTGTCCTGATTTACTTTTTTTACTGATACACAAAGCGATAAAACGAAAAAAAAGTTCCCGTACCTCCTGTGTGCCAAATGCAAATATACTGTTTTTTTTTGGGTTTGAGCAGAAAAAAAAAGGTTTACGCATAAAACATCTTTTATTTAAAAAAATAAACGTATATTTGTCTGTTCGCAACGCTTTTTCTTTTAGGTTTTAAAATATTGATTTTAAACAAATTATGTTATGTTTTTTTTAAAGAGATATTCTCCTTCACAAAGAAGGAACATCCTATGGATGGTTTTAACGGCGATACTCATCTTTTTAGTGGTTGTAATAATAGTGCTTTTCGACGCCTTTGCCGACACAAACTCCATGCTCCTGCAGATAAGCGGCTTCACACTGATATTTATTATATTGGTAACGTATATAATGGGAATGATAGTGTCGTACCATCAGTATTCAACCGAGGCTTCGAAAAACGATTTTACAAATAACCTCATACACGAGATAAAAACTCCCATAACTGTAATATCTCTTGCGTGCGAAATGCTGCAGGACAAGAATTTGACTGAGAAAGACGAATACAAGGAGCAGGTTTCCACCTATTTACCTATAATTTCGTCGGAGGTGGACAGGCTAAAAAAAATGGTCGATGTGTTTCTGCAAAACTCACGCATTGATAGTTCTTATTTCTATATTTCGAAAGAAAAAATAGACATACACGAACTTATTATCAACCTTGTGAACGACAACCACATACTTGTGGAAAACCAAAACGGCAAAATGCTTACCGACCTAAAAGCAAAACGGCACATAATAGAGGGCGACAGGCAGCAACTAACCAACGTAATCTCAAACATTATCGACAACGCCATAAAATACTCCAACGAAAAACCTCTGATAACCATATCTTCAGCCGACGTGCCACAGGGAATGATACTTCGGGTGAGCGACAACGGCATAGGAATATCAAAAGACGACATAGAGCATATTTTCGAAAATTTTTATCGTGTGCCAACCGGCGACAAACACGATGTGAAGGGTTACGGCATAGGTCTGCACTACGCACAAAAGGTGGTGAAAATGCACGGCGGAAACATAAAAGTGTCGAGTACGCCCGGCAAGGGTTCTGTGTTTGAGATATTTCTTCCGTTTAACAAAAAAACGGGAAGCCATTTTAAAGCCTCCCGCCAGTCCTAAAAGAATCGCTTTATAGATTATAGGGATTAGGTTCCGCATTTTGTTTATTAATTGACACACAATGCGAAACATTTGTTACATTTTTTTTAGGAATTTATATTTCTTGTTCATTGCCCGAAAGTTCCGCGCAGAAACTGTTGTCGCTCATTTTCGGGATATTTTTCTATAGCGTAGCGGAGCATGGTTCGTGGCATGCTACGGTAACGAGTTGCAAGAAAGGTTGTTAGATATTGCTTGTCGCGTTTGCCTACCTCGCGCAAAAGCCAGCCCACAGCCTTTTGTATAAGATCGTGAGGATGGTGTAGTAAAATGTCGGCAATGGCGAGACAGTCGTCGAATTGTCCGTTACGCACAAAAGCCATGCAACTGACAATGCCAATACGTTGCTCCCAAATGCTTTTGCCATCGCGGGCCAAATCGTAAAGTACGCTACGCTCTTTGTACATTAGCCAATGGCCAAGTATTTCGTAGCACGATAGATCCACCAAATCCCAGTTATTTATATAAGCGGTGTTGGCAAGGTAGAAATCCACATGACGCACATCGTTAGGACTGTGCTTGAATTGCTGAATGAGAATTAGTAATGCGGCAAGCCGTACCTCGTGGAATGGCGAGCGTATCAAGGCATCGAGGTCGTCGATGGAGCATTGTTTCCAATATTGTTTTGCCACAGTGCGCGTTTGCGGGACTTTAACACCCAAAAACACGTCGCCTTCGCCGTACTGCCCCTTGCCTGTTTTGAAAAAACGTTGTAACACAGCTTTCTGTTCCTCGTTTTCCAACGAAAGCATAGCCTGTAACACAGTATCTTTTGCGTCCATAGGTATTCGGTTGTTTTATGGTTATGGCAATGCAAAATTACGTAAAAAATGGTATTTTACACAATATGCAATAAACTTTTTGCCAAAAAACTAATACATATTACTGTGGCACTTTTCATAGAAAATAGAATTCTGACACATTGCCATAGATGCTATAAACAAAAAATGTAGAAGATTTCAATTATCTGATTATGAATTATTTAATATAGCAAAAAATATTGTGTTGCGGATATTTTTACAATTATTTGAAAAAAAATCGTAACTTTGCACCATAAATCATTATAGAATTATGAAAAGATTTTTGGCCATAACAATGATTATGACGCTGTTCGCAGCGGCTTTTGCAGTGAATCCTGTAAAGATTTACCGCGGTACATCGACATATTACAGCGATGTGATATGCAACATAAAAAACGGCAAAGTTTACAAGGGCAATTCGTCGTACAACAGCGATGTGCTTTGCACCATTGTAGGAAACAAAGTTTACAAAATCAATTCGTCGAACAAAAGCGATGTCCTATACACAATACGCGAGGGTAAGGTTTATGCCGGTAACTCGCTGTACGAGAGCGATGTGGTTATGAGCATACGCGACGGCAAAGTGTATCGTGGTTTGTCCAAATACAATAATGATGTGCTTGCCACAGTGGTAGATGGATACGTGTATAGCGGCAACTCCACATACACCAGCGACCGACTATACCGCATCGACGGCGACCTCACCTTGGAGGAGTTTGTGGCTGTTTGGTACGTGTTTTTCTACGTGTATTAAAAGCTGAACAACAGTTTCTTAGCTGAATGTAATGATTTCCAGCGAACTGCGTTTTCCACAAGCAGCTATTTTGGAACTCACTTACCGATGCAACCATCGGTGTTTGTTTTGTTCTTGTCCTTGGGACGCTCCTAATAGTAACTATCTTAAAAACAGTGAGTTGGATTTTGGCCAATGGTGCAAAGCCATTGACATACTGCAAAGTCTTGGCGTGAAAACCCTCTCCATCTCTGGAGGTGAAGCCCTGATGAAGGATTGCCTTGTAGATATTCTCACCTATATCCGCAAAAAGGACTGTTTTAATAAAGATTCTTCAATAGTATTGATTTCCAATGGTTTGGCGATGAATGAGACTTTTCTTGAGGCGTTTAAAAAGTACAACGTACATCTGAGTCTGAGTTTGCCCGGACTGGAAACCTTTGCCACCCATACCGGCGTGGACAATGCCGAGGGCGTGCTGCATTGGCTTGCCGAGGCAAAACGCATGGGCATCCCCACCACGGTTAACGTAACCGTTACCGACATCAACTACCACGAACTTTACGAAACCATAGCCGAAGGGCTTTTGGCAGGTGCCGATACTGTTCTGCTCAACCGCTTTTTGCCGGGGGGCAGGGGATTGGCACATGTGAACGAGCTGAGCCTCAGCAGGGAACAACTCAACGGATTGCTCGACACCGCCGAGGAGATACTTCAACTTTCGGGACGCAACGGCTCGGTGGGGACGGAATTCCCGCGTTGTATCATCCGAGAGCCGGAGAAATACAAGCACCTGCGTGTGGCTTCGGTATGTGCAGCCGCCAAGGAGTTTTTTGTTATCGACCCCAGCGGCAGGGTGCGCACTTGCAACCATTCGCCACATGTGGTGGGACATATCTTTGACCCTCAGGTGATTACCGATGCCGATTATTGGAATATTTTTGCCCAACGACGATACCTGCCTGCTTCGTGCGTGAGTTGCCACGAGGTGGATTACTGCGACTGCGGTTGCCGCGAAGCCGCCGCCATAGTACACGGCGACGTATGCGCGAAAGATGTTTGCTTTGATAACAATTAGTAATTAGTAATTAGTAATGAGTAATTTGATTTTCAATTAGCAATTCATTCGATTTATACCTTTGACTTTAGACCATATACCAATACAATTAAACAATTAAACACTCAACAATTCAACACCCAATGCACACTCGTACCCAACTGCTTTTGAAAGATGAAGGTATTGCCCGGCTGCAGTCCGCCCACGTTCTTGTGGTGGGACTTGGCGGCGTGGGGGGCTATGCCGCCGAACAGCTGTGCAGGGCAGGAGTGGGGGAGCTTACCATCGTGGACGGCGATACCGTGGCTCTCTCCAACAAAAATCGCCAGATAATAGCTCTCGACTCCACTGTGGGCAAGTCCAAGGCCGAGGTGCTCAGCCAGCGTCTGCACGACATAAACCCCGACTGCCGTTTGCACGTCTTCGACGAGTTCCTGCGCGACGACCGCATGATAGAGATACTGCAGCAGACATGCTACGACTATGTGGTGGATGCCATCGACACCCTTTCGCCAAAGGTGTTTCTGATTTATCACACCTTGCAGGCGGGCTATCCTCTGGTAAGCTCCATGGGCAGTGCCGGCAAACTCGACCCCTCGCTGGTGGAGGTGTCGGACGTGGCGCAGTCGCACACCTGTCCTTTGGCGCACATGGTGCGCAAGCGGCTGAGCCATCTGGGAGTGAAGACGGGGTTCAAGGTGGTGTTCTCGCCCGAGAGAGTGCCCAAGCACGCCTGCATCGAAGACCCTTCCACAAACAAACGTACCACTATAGGCACCATCTCGTACATGCCCGCGGTGTTCGGCTGTTTCTGCGCCTCGGTGGTGATACGGGATTTGGTAAATAATATTTATTGTTGATAACTTTTGAGGCGAAGCAATACGTTATATTGGAGGAATAAATGTATTTTTGTGCAAAAATTGTCAAGAGTAAAATATTCAGCTTATTAATAAGTGCTTTATATGAATAATAATTTGACACAATCTAATATAGAGCGTCAAAACATACTAAACAATCGCATTGCTGTTGAAAATATAGCGAAGTCATTAGATGTTGTCGGAATGTTCTTCGAAGGCGAATATCGTTTTACGAAACAAATGGTTGCGGAATTTTACGAAGTTGATGAGAGGACAATAGAACGTTGTGTTGAACAAAACATTGACGAATTAAAACATAACGGATATGTTTTAAGTAAGGGTAAACAATTGAAAGATTTAAAGTTGCAGTTTGCCCACGTCATAAATGTCGGGAGCAAAACAACTCAACTTGCCTTGTTTAATTTTAGATCTTTTCTCAACATTGGTATGTTGCTTACCGAGAGCGAAAAAGCAAAACAAGTTCGTAGTGTTATTCTTAACATTGTTATAGGAAGTATAAATGAGAAAGTTGGAGGTGGAAAAAAATACATCAATCGACGTGATGTTAATTATCTGTCTGCCGCTGTAACGGAAGAAAACTATCGCAAGACTTTGACATCCGCAATAAACCACTGTGTTACTGGTCATCCGAATTACAAATATTCTCAAGTTACTGACTTGATTTATAAAGCGATATTCCGCGAAAACGCAAAGGAGTACAGGGAAATTCTCTGGTTAGATTCTAAAGATAATATTCGACATACTTTGTATGCCGAAGTACTTTTAGTGGTTTCATCGTTTGAAAATGGTGTTGGATCTCAGATCGAAAAAGTATTTAACAACAAAGGAAATATACAGCTGAGTATAGAAGAAGTCGGTCAGATTGTCGAACAATTGGCAAACGCCCCTTCACAGCAACCTTATTTAAACGATGCCCGCACCAAGATGGCTTCTCGCGACTATGGCTTTCGGGATGTGTATCACGTCAATATTGCAGAATACTTAAAAGCGGTTACACCAGAAGAATTTGAACGTTTTATTGGTTCGGAATCTATCGACTTTGACCAAATCCTCGAGGATAACAAGGATGTATTGAAACGATTAAAGCAAGTCGAAGATGATAAATAACGAAATTCAATACATCTCATACGAAGAAGTACTCGATGTGTATGAACGCACTATTGCCAAAAGTGGTGGAGGATTTTCGGGGGTGCGCGATGAATGCGATAGTGACAATAAATGGAAGACGAACATGATTGGCTAATGACGACAAATAAACATCACAATAAACTTCAAGTATTTTGGCTGATAGCCTTGGTGCTTTTTACGCCACTTACAGGATTGTCCCTTAATTATAATATCTTTACCTTTAGGAGTGTATTGCTGTTATTGATATGGACTGTGATATTGCTCGTCCCTTATGTTATATTTCGCTG
The DNA here is from genome assembly GCA_905233475.1 of uncultured Bacteroidales bacterium. Classification (GTDB taxonomy): domain Bacteria; phylum Bacteroidota; class Bacteroidia; order Bacteroidales; family P3; genus UBA1219. Next base: position 2,089 of record CAJOEN010000036.1, on the reverse strand, counting down.
TAAGTGGCTGTATATTACTGCTGTAAGTCTGCTTTTCGCGGACGGGTTTATCAACCTGTTCCACTGGACAATACTAAAGTGTCCCCTGAACGCTTCGTCAATTTTTGTGTTCCTCAACACCAACTCGAGCGAGGCTGCTGAATTTATGGCCATAAAAATGACACCGCTACTCCTGCTACTCATTCCTTATATAATACTGTTTATCATAGCCTTGAAAAATATACCTTTGTTCTCGTTCAAATCGAAGGGCGAGATTATTGTATGGTCGGTGTTGTGGCTTTGTATTGCTGTCTTTTTGGCCGACAATATCATTCACAATCGTTTTCTACGTCTTGCCGTACCGGATGTGGAACGTGCTGTAATATCATTTTTCAAAGAATCAAAAGAGTATAAAGAACTGAAAAATCGTAAACTCTTCCAACTCGACACGGAATTAAATATAGATGAACCGATGCTCGTAGTTATTGTCATCGGCGAATCGTGTAACCGCAACCACATGTCGCTGTACGGCTATGACCGCGAAACCACGCCACGTCTACAGGCCAGAAAAGACATATTGGTGTTCGACAATGTTATCAGCGCAAACTCCAACACTCTATGTTCGGTGATGAATTTCTTGACGGAGAACAACATGGAACATCATCGTCCACTTGACAGCTGCATACATATTTTCGATGTGTTGCACTCATCGCCATACAAGACATACTGGCTATCAAACCAGTCGCCCATTGGTTTATGGGAGAATGGAGTTACTAATCTGGCTAAAAATGCGGATGTAACGACATTTGTCAATGTTACATCCAGTTCGTCAATGGAAAGCACACAGACGGCTTCGTTCGACCAGCTCCTTTTTGCCCCCTTACAGTCCGCTATCAACGACAATGCAGAACACAAGGTTATCTTTCTCCATCTGTTGGGTTGCCATACACAGTACAACAAGCGTTATCCTCGACCTCATGCCTTGTTCGACGACTCCGGAGACAAACGAACCCGAGTCATCAACACTTACGACAATGCGGTTCATTACAGCGACTTTGTTGTTGATAGCATCTTCTCTATGCTCGAAAATTACAGTCTTTCGCATTCAGATATTCGTGTTACGGCTCTCTATTTCTCCGATCATGGCGAAAATGTTTACGACGACGGCGATTATGCCGGGCACAACTACACCGATAGGATTCCACGTGCCAATGTTGAGATTCCGTTTATCCTATGGTTTTCTCCCTCACAAAGGGAGTATCTGAAAGTCCACAGCCCATACATTGAAGAACGACTGCACGCTCCTTATATGATTGACGACCTTTTTCACACAATTATAGACATAACCGATATTGAAACACCATGTTTCGACAAGTCCAGAAGTCTGATTAACAACGATTTCGACTCCGCTCGACAACGCAAGCTCGAAGATGGAAATATATACACTCCATGAACAAATGTCAAATAAAAAGGCTTTTGGGCAATCACATCCTCGTACTATAATACAATAAAAACCGTAAAATTCGGTTCGTTTTACCCAAAAACATATATCAACCACAAAACAAAGTGTCTGACCATGAAAAAAAACTGTTTTTTTTACATTCAGCAAACAAAGTAAATCCTCGGTGGTGATACGGGATTTGGTGGGAGAGAAGGAAATAAATAGATGTTGTTGATAACTTTTGCGGTAAATAATAATGCCATAGAAGAAAAAGTGTACTTTTGTACAAATATTGTCAAGACAAATTTAGTATGTATTTATTGCCTAACAAATTAAAAGAGTTGCGTTTGCAGAGCAATTTGCGACAACGACAATTGGCGGCAGTTCTTGAAATCGACTCGGGGTTATACAGCAAAATAGAGCGAGGAGAACGACCTGCAAAGAGAACTCAAGTAGTCGCACTTGCTTCAATTTTTAACGCAAATGAAAAAGAATTGCTAGCACTTTGGCTTGCAGATCAGATAAAAGAAATTACAAACCAAGAAAAAGAGATTGCAGATGAAGCAATTGAAATTATTGGTGTCCGATAAAACTTTTTCGAGCTGCAGCGACCAACAGCAGTTGTCAATAAAAAAACAGGGCTGACACATTCAAATGTCAGCCCTTTGG
>CAJOEN010000035.1 GCA_905233475.1 uncultured Bacteroidales bacterium | reverse complement strand
TTGTTTGATTATCAGAATTTATATGCATTTTGTGTATTTCTTGTACAAGATGCAAAGATACAATTTTTTTTAATACTGGAGAATTTTTTTTTCTCGGAGGGGTTTTTTACTCCCCCTTGCCCCCTCAGGAGGGGGAACTGTTTGGGCTACCACGTTTGGAGAGGAGGAACTGTTTGGGCTACCACGTTTTGTATGGGTCTGTGTTTGGACTATGTTGGCACGTGTGTGGGCTATATTCCTCCTTTTAAGGAGGTTAGGAGGATTTAGGGCTTGTGCGAGTGGTTGAAAACTCCACCGAGACTCTTCAGGAAGGGTTTTTACTCCCCCTTGCCCCCTCAGGAGGGGGAACTGTTTGGGCCAAGTGGGCATGCGCGCAGGCCAGGTTCCTCCTTTTTAAAGGATGTTATGAGGATTGAATTTCCTTATACAAATTGTACATCTGACGCGAAATTTCGGCGGTAGAGAATTTCTGTCTTTGTCTTTGCCCATTGATAATAAGTCGCTTACGAAGTTCGGTGTCGTTAATGAGCAACATGGCTTTTTCCACAATATCATCAATGTCTGCGGGATTGACGTAAAGCGCGGCATCGCCTCCCACCTCGGGCATGGACGAGAGGTTAGATGTTATCACCGGTGTGTCGCAACAAAGCGACTCCAAAATAGGTATTCCAAAACCTTCGAAAGCCGACACGTACATCGACATTTCGGCATTGGCATACAGGGCAGGGAAATCGGCGAAAGAGGCTTTTCCAAGTATATGCACACGATGGCCTGCATTGAAACGCCGCACGGTTTCTACAACGGTATTGTAGTAGTCGGTGCTGTGTCCGCCAACAATTACCAAATGAAAATCCTCGGGCAAACGGGCAAGTGCCTCCACCACAGCGGCTTGGTTTTTGCGCCTTTCTATGGTGCCGACACATATTATATAATGTTCGGGGAGCTTGTAGCGTGTAAGTACTTCTTTTTTCGTTTCTTCGGTTATGGGTTGCCAAAACATAGGGTCGCAAGACTGGTAGATGACCCTGATTTTTTGTTCAGGAACGTGAAGAAAGTCCTGCAAATCGCGTTTGGTTTGCTCGCTGGCGGCAACCACAATATCGGCAATTTTGCACGAGTGCCGCATTTTGGCACGGTACACACTGCGGTCGAAAAGTTTGTAAAGATGTGGGTAACGCCATACAATAAGGTCGTGCATGGTAACCATTTTTTTCACCCTTTTGGGAATAAAATGGGGAAGTTCGTGGCTCAGGCCGTGAAAAATATCAACGCCATCGCAAGTAAGGCGTGCCGACACTACAAAACTACGCCACAGATGAGGGAACAAACGTCCCATGCCGGCAGGTGTTGTCACCTCCACATTGCCTAAGCCGGAAAAATGCTTGGCAAAAGCACCATCTGCGGAAGGAGAATACAGCCTGCACTCCACATCGGGATACATTCCGGCCACACCGCCGACAAGCATACGGCTGTAGTTTCCAAGCCCCGTTTTGTTTTTGAAAGCACGTTTAGCGTCGAATCCTATCACCATAAAAAGAGCAATTTTTGTCTTACAAAAATACGAAAAAAAACGAACATGCGAAAAATTACCCTACAAAATATCAAGCAAATCATCAAAAAAATGTACTTTTGCAGAAAAAATAACGCAATGTATCATTTCGTAAGAAACTGTATTACAACAATTTTGGCAATATTCGTGACATTTTGTGTGTCGTGCGGACATCAGGCCAAAAAAACAATAATCACTGGCGAGGCGCAAGGAACATACTATGCCATAACTTATTTCGACAGCCAAAACCGCGACTTCTCGAAAGAAATAGATTCGCTACTTTCCGATTTCGACCAAACGGCCTCCCTTTGGGTTGGCGGCTCGCTGATACGCAAGATAAACGACAACACCGACTCGGTAATAAACGATATTTTTTATGAGATTTTGGAGAAATCCCTAAGAGTGAACAGAAAAACCAACGGCTATTTCGACTGTACCGTAGGCAAAATTGTAAACGCATGGGGCTTCGGATTCCGCCAAGGCACATCCTTGGACAGCGCCACCGTGGACAGCCTGAGACAGTATATAGCACAGCCGGTTGAAATTTCTTTGCACGACGGGAAAAGGATTCTGCATAAGGCCAATCCTGAAACGGAGCTGGATTTCAACGCCATAGCACAAGGCTACTCCGTGGACATGCTCGCCGCATTCCTCGATTCGAAAGGTATTGGCAATTATCTTATCGACGTGGGCGGCGAAGTTATAGCCAAAGGTTGCAAACCCGATGGCGGTAAATGGATAGTGGGCGTGGAAAAACCTGCCGAAAACCAATCGGAGGAACGCTCGATAGATATTCGTGTAACGCTTGATAACCAGTCGATTGTAACATCGGGCAACTACCGCAAATTTTACGAAAAAGACGGCGTGAAATACTCCCACACCATAAACCCTATTACCGGATATCCAGTAAATCACTCATTGCTAAGTGTTTCCATAATTGCCGACAGCGCATGGAAAGCCGATGCCTTTGCCACTGCTTTTATGGCTATGGGCTTGGAAAAATCATTGGAATACATAAAAAAAGACAAGGAAATAAAAGCCGTGTACTTTATCTATAACGAAAATGGGGAATACAAAACCCTTGCCACCGAAGAATTTAAGAAACATATTGTAAATCAGTAAAAAAAGCAACATAATGAAATCAATGACAGGATTTGCGAAAATCCAACAGGAAAACGGCACCTCAATATATACCGTCGAAATCAAGACACTGAACAGCAAACAGTTGGATATAATGGTGAAAATACCTACCGACTTGCGCGACAAAGATTTGGAAATCAGGACAATGCTGAACCGTTTGGAACGCGGCAAAATTGATTTTACCCTGACAAAAGAAAATATCGACGGTTCCGCCACTGGTTTTAACAAAGAGATAGCCAAAGCCTATTACAACGAGCTGAAACCGTTTTACGACAGTCTTGGCCAAAGCACCACAGGCTTGATGGACAGCATTTTGCGCCGTCCCGAAGTGTGGGACAACTCGCAAGATACCGCCATTGCCGACGAGACTTGGCAAAAAATCGTCGCACAAATTCAGAAAGCCATCAACACCGTGGACGAAACACGTACACACGAGGGCGAAATACTGAAAACCGATTTTTACAAGCATGTGGACATAATACAGCAAAAACTTGACCTTGTGCCGCAATACGAGGCCGAACGCATAACCCAACAAAAGGACAGGCTTCGCAAAAGCCTTGCCGAACTTGGCACCACAGTGGACGAAAATCGTTTTGAGCAAGAGTTGATTTACTACCTCGAGAAACTCGACATCACCGAAGAGAAAGTGCGTCTGCAAAAACATATCGACTATTTTCGCGAAAATATGGAACTCTCCGAAAGTATAGGAAAAAAACTCGCTTTCATAACACAAGAGATGGGACGCGAAATAAACACAATGGGTTCGAAAGCCAACCACACTGAAATACAAAAACTTGTGGTGATAATGAAAGACGAGTTGGAGAAGATAAAAGAACAGCTCGGGAACATACTGTAAATAGCTTCAAGGGGAACAATACCGACTTATCACCAAAGTTGTTTTAATAACTTGCTTGCAAAAAATAAAATTTGCAGGCAAAGACACCGTATCTTTGCACCATTAGTTTTCAAATAAAAACAGTACAAAACAAAAACATCTCACTGACAATGAAAAAGATAGCCGTTCTATCGATAATTCTTGGCATTTCATTTTTTGCCAACGCACAACCCAAAGGCAAATCCGCAACAACCTTCAGCACTGCAGGTTTCGTTTCGGAACTGAAAATATTTTTGGATCAGGACAAAGCCGCCGACAGAGAAAAAACACAATGGTACACAAAACTCATGTCGGAATACTCCGGCTCGTGGAGCAACTTTACGGAAGACATGAAAACCTCGGCGGTAAAAACTGCCAACCAATTGATAAAACTCAAAGCCCATCAGGGCGAAATAGCCGAATTCATAAATACACAACAAACGGTTTTCAATAACGACCGCACCCGAGGAAGTTTCGGCTCATGGCTACAATGCACCGAAAAAATGAGGAAACTCAAAGACTATTCGGAATGGTTCGAATACACGTTGTCGCTTATAGACAAAAACATCATATTCGCCTCCAAAAGCTCCCGATGGGAATATCAGCCGGGGAGCTCGTTCAAATTCAAGGTCGAGAACTCGCAACCCACAGTGGTTTTCGACAAGGCTTTCGAACTGCACTACGGTTCGGACAAGGAGATGAGCACAATATACGGCACCACAGGAGTTTTTCACTACTACAGCAACAAATGGACAGGCTACGGAGGACGCGTGGACTGGAGCCGCACAGGACTTTCGGTGAACGAATGCTACGCCAAACTGAAAAGCTACGAGGCCAACACCAAATTCCCTAAATTTAGCGCCGACTCGGTGGATTTCCTCAATACCAAACATTTCAAGGAACCCATCAAAGGACATCTCGACGAATACATTACCGTACCAATGGACAAAAACAAATACTCCTACCCCAAATTCAAATCGTACACCAAAAATTTCGTGCTCAAGGACATAGTTAAAAACGTGGACTACAGCGGCAGCTTTATGATGAGCGGCAACAAGTTCCTTACCTCCGACGCAACCACGTCGGCAAACCTCATTTTCTACCGCAACGGCAAACGTTTCCTTGTCGTAAACGCCTACAAATTCACCATAGCCCCGGAACAGCTTTTCTCCGAAAAAGCCAACATAACCATATATTTAGACCAAGACTCCATAACCAACTCAGGCGTTTCGGCGCGCTACATACCCGCCAACAAGCAGGTGATGATTATCAACGACAGCAAACGCAACTACTACAGCCCCTACAACAACACCTATCACTCCCTCGATATGTACTGTGAATCAATAATATGGAAAATCGACGAGGATATACTCGATATATCTATGATGCGGCAGCAGGGTACGCAGTCGTTCTCGTCCTTCGAGTCGAGCAACTACTACACCATTGACAAATACATGAAAATTCAGGGTATCGACAAGATAAGCCCGCTGCAAAGAGTTTACCTGTACTGCAAAAAAGAAGGCCAAAGGGAGTTTTTCATCGACGAATTCTCCATTTTTATCAAAATGGACTTGATTCAGGCAAAGCAGATGGTACACAACCTTGCCAAGGCCGGACTGGTAACTTTCGACGAGGGTAGCGGACGAGTTACCGCCAAGGAAAAACTCTACGATTATATAAAGGCATACGCCAAAGCCAAGGACATAGACTACGATGCCATAAACCTTATATCGAGCACTAACAACTCCTCCAACGCAGTGCTCGACCTCAAGAGCTACGACCTCAAAATGGAGGGAGTGGAGAAATTCGTGGTAAGCGACTCGCAAAAAGTGGCCATCTATCCCAAGGACAAGAAAATAACCGTAAAGAAAAACCTCGATATACTTTTCGACGGATACATAAACGCAGGCAAGTTCGAAATGGTTGTCTCGAACGGCACTTTCTTCTACGACCAATTCAAACTCGACCTGCCACAGGTTGATTCCATGTGGTTTTCCGTAACGTCTTTCACCAATCCGCCAAAATGGGAACGGGTAAAATCGCCTATCTATCAGCTTGTGGGCGAAATACTTATAGACGCTCCCGACAACCATTCGAGTCTAAAACGCACAAAACACTATCCTATTTTCAAAAGCAAACAAAAAAGCTATGTGTATTACGACCACCGTTCGGTACGCATAAAAGGTTACGACAGGAGCCGTTTCTTCTACACCATCGACCCCTTCACCATCAGGAACATGCTAAAATTCGAGACGGACAGCCTTGTGCTTGCAGGCAGCCTCAACTCGGCTGGCATTTTCCCCGAACTTAGGGAGCCTCTACGCGTGCAACCCGATTACTCACTTGGTTTTGTGATGAACACTCCTAAAAACGGACTTCCGTTGTATGGTGGCAAAGGTCATTACAACAAAACCATCGACCTGAGCTACAAGGGATTCCTCGGACAAGGCGAAATATCATACCTGAGCTCCGTAACCAAAACCAACGACATTGTGTTCCTGCCCGACTCTATGTACGCCGTTACCGACACTTTCTATATAAACGAGCAACTTGCAGGCGGCACCGAATTTCCTGACGCTAAGATAGGTAAAGCCAACCAGCGATGGTACCCCTACCGCGACGAGATGTTTATACACCAACGTAACAAAAAAGACCCATTCAAGATGTATCACGGCGAAACACAGTTGGCCGGCCATCTAATCTTGCGTCCTCAAGGGCTGATAGGCTCGGGCGTGGCCACATTGCTTGATGCCGAAATAACTGCCGACACTTTCAACATGCGTCGCACCGACATGCAATCCAACCGTTCGGTATTCAAGGTCAAGTCCGAAATGTTCGACGACTGGGCTTTCCATGCCAACAACGTGCGCACCAATATCGACTACAAGAACCGCAAGGGCGAAGTTGTCAGCAACGAAGACATCTCCCGCGTAACACTGCCAATGATGAACTATGCCGCATATATCGACAAAACTGTCTGGAATATGGACAAGCAGGAGTTGTCGCTTAAAAACAGCAAATCCGAGAACTCCGGAGGAATGGAAAATATCGACATGCGCCAACGCATACACAAAGGTCTGCCGGGAGCCTTGTACGTAGCTACCTCGCCATCGCACGACAGTCTCAACTTCTACGCCACCGAAGGTTTGTTCCGATATAACCAAGCACGCATGACCAACAAAAACGTGTTCCTCGTTTACGTGGCCGATGCCGCAATAGCACCAAACGGAGACAGCTTGGAAATCTTGGCCAAAGGCAAGATGGCGAAACTCGAGAAAGCCAGAATCGTTGCCGATGTGGAAAACAAATACCATCTGATGTACGACGCTTCGGTGGACATAAGCTCACGTACCATGTACACCGCCTCGGCCACCATCGACTACATCGACGAGAACAAAAAGGTACAGAAAATATTCCTGAGCACCGTTATGCCCAACGCGCAAGGCGTAAGCAACGGCAACGGCTTCATCAGCGACAGCGCCGACTTCAAACTCAGCCCGGCATTCCGCTATATGGGCGAAGTGGCCGTCAATGCACAGGACAAAGACTACCTGTTCACAGGAGGTGTTCAGCTGGTACACAACTGCCTGAAAGACGGCGAGGAACTTGGATTCCTGCGTTTCAAAGGCAATATCGACCCTCAGAACATAACTATACCTGTTGATGAGATACCTACCGACAGCAAGAACAACCGCATGACGGCCTCCATACTCTTCAACATCGACGACATGAAACCCTACAGCGCTTTCCTTACCAAGGACAAAGCCACCGACAACGAAATTCTGGGTGCTTCGGGATTCCTTACCTACGACAAAATTCGTAAGGAATACCGCATAGCCAGCCGCGAAAAACTCGAAAATATTGCCGAAATTCCCGGCAACTACCTTTCCCTCAACACACAAACCTGCAATGTGGAAGGCGAAGGAAAACTGAATTTCGAGATAAAGCAGGACTTTGTGAAGACCTACTCCTACGGCAGTATCAAATTGGACGACAAAAAAGAGGAGTACGACATCAATATGCTGTTTGGTTTTGATTTCCCATTGGCCGAAGAAGCCATAAACATGATGGGACAATACATCGCCGACGACTTAGGACTCGCTCCCGCCGAAAAGGAGAACCCGATGATGCGCAAAGCCCTGATGGCCTCGATGGGCGACGAAAAAGGCGAGGATGTTTACAATGACTATGTGGGTTCGGGCGATTTCGGCAAAATACCCGACGTGTTCAAATATACATTGTTCTTCAGCAACATGAAATGGAAATATATTCAGGGCTTTGGATATTACTGCAATGGTATAGCAACTTTGGCAAGTGTAGGTAAAGTGCAGATACACAAGCAAGTACGCACCAAAATACAGTTCAACAAACGCAAATCGGGTGCCTACATCAAAATATACCTGCAAATAGCCAAGGACCACTGGTACTATTTCAACTACGACATGACCAAACACATCATGCTCGTGAAATCAAGTTTTGTGGAGTTCGACGATTTGATACGCGGAGCTAAATCGCGGGAGATAAAGACTTCCGACGGAATATACCGCTACCGCATAGTAACCAACGCCACCGAAGTGTCGCGTTTCATCAAAAGCATGGAAACTTTTGAAGAGGAAGGCAACGATTTGAACGAGGAGGAAGCGGACGAAGAAGATTCCGAAGAATAATTTTTCGCAAAAAAACATCGCAACAAACACACGAATATCGGCAAAAAATCGTATCTTTGCATTTTCTACAACATCAAGCACAATAATAAATGGAATACAACACAAAAAGACAGAAACTGCAGATAACCGACTACGGCAGAAATATCTACAAACTAATAGATTACGCCAAAACCATAGAAGACCGCGACAAACGTAACGCCGTGGCCGCAAGCATTGTAAACGTAATGGCACAAGTAAATCCCAAAGTGAAGGAAGAAACCGACTACAAACACAAACTTTGGGACCATCTGCTGATAATGTCTGACTTCCAACTTGATGTGGACAGTCCATACCCAATATCGCACGACATAAACATCGACTTTACCCCTAAACCACTGAAATACAAAAACAACAGTATAAACTACAGGCACTACGGCAAGGTGCTGGAAGATTTGATAGAAAAAGTCTCCACCTACCCCGAAGGCGAGGAAAAAGAAACCCTCATAGAACTCATAGCTCATCAGATGAAACGCTCATACCTCGTATGGAACCGCAACACCGTGAGCGACGAGCTTATACTTGAACAATTCGACCGCCTCAGCGAAGGCCGACTGAAACTACGCGAAGACTTCCAACTCCTGTCCAACAAGGAATACGAAAACACTATCGCCAGCGACAACGGCAAAAAACAGAATCCCAACAGAGTCAAGAAAAAGCAAAGCCAAAAACATCAGGCAAACTCGGTAAAAGTGAAATCCAACAAGAAAAACAAGAACTTCCAAAACAACAAAAATTCGAACAGCAAATAGTAAAGACCTTTATATCATTGAATTATGAGTTCGTTTGAAATACATGGGGGAAAAAGACTCAAGGGCGAAATAGTGCCACAGGGAGCCAAAAACGAAGCCCTGCAGGTGATTTGCGCCACCCTGCTAACCCCCGAAAAGGTTACCATTGAAAATGTCCCCGACATCAGAGATGTAAACAAACTTATTGATATACTGCGTCTTATTAACGTAAAAATCGAACATCCCACCTCCGGCACATATACTTTTCAGTCCGACAACATCGACATGGACAAGTTGGAGAGCGAAAGTTTCACCGAAGCCGCCACCAAACTGCGGGGTTCCATAATGCTTGCAGGACCGCTATTGTCGCGTTTTGGCAAAGCCATATTCCCACAACCCGGAGGCGACAAGATAGGCCGCCGGAGACTCGACACACACTTTTTCGGTTTTGAGAAACTTGGTGCCAAAATAAACTACAACTATCTGTATTACACTATAGAAGGTTCAAATTTGCAGGGATGCTACATGTTGCTCGACGAAGCCTCCGTTACCGGCACGGCAAATATAATAATGGCCGCCGTATTGGCCAACGGCACAACTACCATAATGAACGCCGCCTGCGAACCCTACGTGTATCAGCTTTGCAACATGCTCAACCGCATGGGTGCCAATATCTCAGGCGTGGGCTCCAACCTGCTTACAATCAAGGGGGTAACTTCCCTTAAAGGTTGCACACACCGTCTGCTTCCCGATATGATTGAAGTTGGCAGTTTTATCGGCCTCGCCGCTATGACACAGTCGGAGATAACGCTGAAAAACGTAGGTTTTGAACACCTCGGACTTATACCGCAAGTCTTCCGCCGCCTCGGTATAGAAATCTGGCAGAAAGGTGCCGACCTTATCATACCGTCGCAGGAGCATTACACTGTGGAACGTTTTATGGACGGTTCCATAATGACCATATCCGATGCACCGTGGCCGGGTTTCACCCCCGACCTTATAAGCATAGCCCTTGTGGTGGCCATACAAGCCAACGGTAGCGTGCTGATACATCAGAAAATGTTCGAGAGCCGCCTGTTTTTTGTGGACAAGCTAATCGACATGGGTGCACAGATAATCCTCTGCGACCCTCACCGTGCCACAGTTATAGGTCTCGACCACCAGCACTCACTGCGCGGCATACGTATGAGCTCTCCCGACATACGTGCCGGTGTGGCTCTGCTAATAGCTGCACTTTCGGCAACAGGCACAAGCCGTATAGACAATATCGAACAAATAGACCGTGGCTACCAGAACATCGACCAGCGTCTGCGCGACATAGGCGCCGACATAGAACGTATCAACTAACCCACAATCATACACCAAAGTGATTTTCGACAAAATTTTCAAATCCACAAAAACCGATGGGGTTCTGTCTGTAATAAAAACCGACATACATTCGCACCTCATACCCAATGTGGATGACGGAGCTAAAAACTACAACGTCTCACTCGAGTGCATCAAAAGCATGGCACAGCTCGGATATTCCAAAATATGTCTCACACCGCATTTCCAAACACACCGTTTCCAAAATGATGAGGATGATATACTGAAACATGCCGAAAGCCTGCGCAACACCATTGCCGAAAATAACATACAAATGGACTTGATTGTCGGTGGCGAATACCTTGTGGACAGCGGTTTTCGTAAACGTATGGAAACCAATCGCTTCCTTAAAATCAACGGGCAATACCTGCTTATCGAGTTTTCGTTCAACCAAGCCATACTCGGGGTAAGCGAACTTGTATTCGAACTACAGAAACTCGGACACGAAATAATTCTTGCACACCCCGAACGCTACATTTACTTCCAAGAACATCCGGAAATACCCAAGATGCTGAAAGATCAGGGGGTATTCTTCCAGTCCAATATAAATTCATTTGGCGGATTTTACGGCAGAAACACACTCCAAGAAAGTTTCAAATACGTCAAAAACGGATGGACGGAGTTCCTCGGAACCGACATACATAACCATATCTACCTCGAAGCACTCGTGAAAACCTGCCAAAGCAAAAAATTCCGCAAAATGTTGGAAACAAACGAATTCCTAAACAACACAATATAAAAACATGAACACATTGCAAGCCATAAGCCCCATCGACGGACGCTACAGAAACAAAGTGGAAAATCTTGCCGGATACTTCTCCGAACAAGCTCTCATCCGCTATCGCGTAATGGTGGAAATAGAATATTTCATCGCCCTGTGCGACCTTCCGTTGCCGCAATTGAGCAATTTCGACAAAAATAACTACCCAAAACTCCGCGACATATATCTAAATTTTTCTGAAAATAACGCTATGGAAATCAAGGATATAGAAAAGACTACCAATCACGATGTAAAAGCTGTGGAGTATTTCATAAAACGCCGTTTCGACGAACTCCAATTAAAAGAATATAAGGAATTTATACATTTCGGATTGACATCGCAGGACATAAACAACACCTCCATGCCTATAATGCTCAAAAACTGCCACGAGGAAGTACTTATGCCTGCTATAGAACATCTTACGCAAATGCTTGACAGCAAGGCCGAAGAGTGGAAAGACATTCCTATGCTTGCACACACTCACGGCCAACCTGCCTCTCCTACCACACTCGGCAAAGAATTTAAAGTGTTTGCGTACCGCCTAAGACAGCAAATGAACCACTTCGCCACAATACCTTTCAACGCAAAGTTCGGAGGAGCCACCGGCAACCTCAACGCACATTACGTGGCTTATCCCGACATAGATTGGGAAGCGTTTGCCAACAACTTTGTCTCCAGTCATTTGCATCTGCAACGTTTGCAATACACCACCCAAATCGAGAACTACGACAATATGGCGGCATATTTCGACAACTGCAAACGTATCAACGTAATACTCATTGACTTATGTCGCGACATCTGGACATACATATCAATGGAGTATTTCAAACAGAAAATAAAAGAAGGCGAGGTCGGGTCGTCGGCAATGCCGCACAAGGTAAACCCCATCGACTTCGAAAACGCCGAAGGCAACCTCGGCTTAGCCAACGCCATCTTCGAACACCTGTCGCACAAACTGCCCATATCGCGCCTGCAACGCGACCTCACCGACTCCACCGTAAGCCGCAACATAGGAGTGCCCATTGCCCATACAATGATAGCTCTCAGTTCGTTGGGGAAAGGTCTTGGAAAACTGATTCTTAACGAACAGCAACTTTACAACGACTTGGAAAACAACTGGGCTGTTGTGGCCGAAGCCATACAAACCATTCTTAGGAGCATTGGCTATCCCAACCCCTACGAAACCCTGAAACAGCTTACCCGTACCAACACCAAAGTCGATGCCAAAACCATTTCCGGCTTTGTTGATACTCTCAATGTGGACGAGGCTGTAAAAGAACGCATACGCAACATAAGCCCGCACAACTATGTAGGTTTAAAACTAAAATAATCTTCCTCTACCCTTGGCCCAAAAAAGCAAATCTCAGCAAAACAATAGCTCCGCAGCAAAGGATTTTACAAAACACTTTCTGAAACCCTACCGCGGACAACTTGTGCTTTATGTGATATTAGTAACGTTTTCGGTGCTGTTCACCCTCACCACCATACTTTCTATAACCGATTTTCTGAAAATACTTTTCCCTCCCGAGGGAGGACAGGTAGCCGCAGAAAACGCACAAGAGGTAAACCAACTAAACTACTGGCTCAACAAGTTGTATTTCTGGATGATAGGCTTCGGACAGTCGAAAGCTGTACTACTTTTTTCGCTTATATTGTGTTCGCAATACCTATTGAAAAATCTTTTCTCCTACCCTTCAGCTATAAAAATTGGCAACATACGAAACCGCGTTGTTCGCGACATTCGCAACACTATGTACAGCAAAATGACACAACTCCCGATGTCTTACTTCACTGCCTCGCGCAAAGGCGACATACTATCGCGTTTCAGCAACGACATAGTAGAATACGACGAAAACATCCTACTATCCATACAGCAGCTCATAATAGCGATAGTTACGATAGTCATGTATCTCGTTATGCTACTGTATATCAACGTAAAACTCACCTTTTTCGCACTGCTGCTATTGCCAATAATCGCTTTTGTAATATCGCGCATAACAAGACATCTGAGGCGCAAATCGGCCACCCTGCAGGAAAAGACTTCATTCCTCACATCGCTCACCGAGGAAACCATTTCGGGGCTGCGCATAATAAAATCCTTCACCGCCATAGAATTTTCCAATGAACGTTTCCAGCGTTTCAACGAATCCTACACCCGTCTGCGAAACAAGGTGTACCGCCGTATCGACCTTGCATCGCCGGTAAGCGACTTCCTTGGCAACAGCATGGTGATAGTGATTCTGATTTTCGGTTCCTTTCTGGTGTTCAACCACGATGCAGGACTTACGCCCGAACTGTTCATCACCTACATAATGCTTTTTGTGCTGATGATAAATCCCGCCAAGGACTTCTCCACAGCCATATCGCAAATGAAAAAAGGCAGTGCCTGTGCCCAGCGTCTCGCCGATTTTCTCGAGATACCCGACACTATTACCGAGAAAAACGACCCGTTGCCTTTTGGCGGACTGCACAACAACATTACTTTTGAAAACGTATCGTTCGCCTACAACAACGGCACCGAAGTTCTCAGCAATATCTGCCTCGCCATAAACAAAGGCGAAACCATAGCCCTTGTAGGGCCGTCGGGTTCGGGCAAATCGACCTTGGCCGACCTTGTACCGCGTTTCCACGACTGCACATCGGGACGCATACTAATAGATGGCACCGACATTAGGGACTATTCGTTACAGCAGTTGCGGGGACACATAGGCATTGTTTCGCAGGAGACCATATTGTTCAACGACACAGTTGCGAACAACATTGCCTTTGGCAGTCAAAATATTGACAAAGAACGCATTGTAAAAGCCGCCAAGATTGCCAACGCACATGACTTTATTGTTCAGATGGACAAGGGTTACGATACCGGCATAGGCGACTGCGGCGACTTGATTTCGGGCGGACAGAGGCAACGAATCTGCATAGCCCGAGCCATACTCTCCAATCCCGACATTCTGATACTCGACGAAGCTACATCTGCCCTCGACACCGAATCGGAACGCCTTGTGCAAACGGCTTTGGACAACATCCTTACCGACCGCACCGCCATAATAATAGCACACAGGCTGTCCACCATAGCAAATGCCGACAAGATAGTTGTGATAAACGAGGGACGGATTGTCGAAAGCGGAACCCACCGACAACTTATGCAACAAAATGGTCTGTATCGCAAACTCGTTGATATGCAATCGTTCAAATAATTGAACGGAGTTTCCCATCAACAAAAAGAACAAAAAAAAGAGCGGATTGTAAAATCCGCTCTTTTTTATCGGTATTTCCGAAGTCTTATTTTTTCAGCTTTTTGTTGGCTTTAGTAGCCTTTTTGCTAAGGTCGTTATCAACGGTAACGTTGGTGTTGGCCTCAACAGCTTTAACGGGTTCGCTGGTGTTGATGTTTACAGCAGCGGAAGCGTCGGTGCTGGTAGTAGCATTGGCATTGACTTTAATTTCAGCATTGTTGTTGCTTTTAACTGTAGTTTTTTTCTTCTTTTCAACCACAGGTTGTTCTTCAACAACGAGAGCGGAGTCGATAGTAACCTCTTCTATGGGTTCTTCAACAATTTCTTCGGGAGCAGGAGTTGTGTCTGCTGTCTCTTCCACTGCGGGCTGGTTGTTGCAAGCTACTGCAAGACCAAGTACTAAAGCCGAAAGGCCTAAGAATCTGAATGTTTTTTTCATGATTTCTATTTTATTTAAATGTTAATAATTGTCTTATTTTTATTCCTCTTCGTCATCAGCATCAGCATCTTCAAGAGCGATGTTCTTGAAAACCACTTTCAGCTCTTTTGCATTGCCGGTGTGGCCATGATTTGCATTGATTTCGTAAAGAGTTCCGGTTACTGTTCCGGATATTACAAATGTGTTGGAGTTGAAGTCTGTAACGGTAACTTTCACATCGTCATCATCACCGGTGCCTTTTTCCCAGCCGTAGAGATCCCAGTCTTCATCTTCGTCTTGGAAAGCATGGGTGTTTTCATCCTTTTCGTAATATTGGATATAAACGTCGTTGCCATCGCTTGAGCCGGATGTTTTACCCATAGCGTAAACCATAGGATAGGTAACATAGGCATAAGCAACTGTTGAGTCTTGAATTTCAATAGGAATAGCTCCTATGCTTTGATTTGGAGTTGCGTAGATTGCAAAAAATCTGCCGCTTGTAAGACCACTCTGTTGAATGGTTGTTGCACCTTCAGAATATTTGGCTTTCCATGTGTAGTCGCCGAAAGTTACTGTTATACCGTCTGTTGCTTCGTTTACATCACTTTTTGCTTCTTCGTCATCTGCGCAAGCAGTGAAGGTAAACATACTGGTTGCTAATAAAGCAAGACCTAATAATTTAAAATACTTTTTCATTGTGTAAGTGTTTTTAATGATTGATTAATTAATTATTTAATTTCTATTGTATTTTCTAACAGATACCCTTATTAGTAAATTTTTAGGGTGCAAAATTACGAAAAAAAAACAATATAGTGTCATTTTTTTTATTGTTTTTTTGATTTGCAGATATAAAATATTGTTTGTTAGAATATTAAAAAGTACGCGCACTATTCCATTTTTTCTCTTTCCTTTCCATTGTTTTAATGGTTTATGGCGTGGTTGTAGCATTTTTTATTACGCTATGCATGCTATTGTAGCCATACAATTTAAGTTTGTAAGTGAAAATCAATTACACATACGGCAAAAATATTTTTTTATGTCGGATAAAATATGTACCTTTGCAGTTCGTAATAAAAAGTAACAACTGTGTAAAAGCCAAAAGTTATGAAATTTAGAATTGCAATATTGGTAATGTCGTTGCTACCCGTGCTGGCCGTGGCTCAAAATCAGATAGACAAACAGGGTCGTCGTCAGGGTACGTGGACAAAAGTGGACAAAAACAACCGTAAAATATACGAAGGAACTTTCAAAGACGACCACGAGACAGGCGTTTTCACCTATTATTATCCCAATGGCGCGGTACGTATGAAAAACACCTTCACTCCCGACGGCAAGTACTGTAGCCACGAGGTTTATTCCGAAAAAGGCCATCTTATGGCAACGGGGTTCTATAACCAGAAAAACCGCGACAGCGTGTGGAACATCTACAACGAGGACGGGGCTTTGGTTAAGACAAACCGTTATCGCATGGGCGTAAAATGGGGCACTTTTTATACTTTCTCGCCCGAAGGCGATACCCTTGAAATTTTTAATTGGAAAGACAACAAACGCGACGGATACGCAAGGCGCATTACCCGCGACGGATATGTGGAGATGTATTATAAGGACGGCCTGCTACACGGCAAAATGACCGAGTACGCCGATGGCAAACGTGTACGTGAGGGCATGTTCGAAAACGCCATGCGTCAGGGGGAATGGAAACGCTGGATACGCGGAACGCTGTCAGTAAAAGAGACATGGCGCGACGCTATGCTCATCGACCGCAAAGTGCTTATTCTTGCTACCGATATGCCGCGTTTCATCTCCACAAACGATATTGCTTATTTCCACAAATCGGGAAACTCGCACACTGTAATTGTTACACGCGATGGCAAAAACATCTCGTCCAACGAGGAGTTCGATAGTTTTTCCGACAAAATAGGCACCGAAAATTTTGTAATTATCGACCGCAAAAACAAAATTGTGGCCGCCACCGACTGCATAAAAGGTTTTGCCAAAGACGACGAAGGTCGCACCATTATCGTCCTCGAACCGAAATCCCGTTTCAACATATATGTGGACGAGAAAAAAGATTCCGACCTTATAAAAATGGTCAATTTGATACTTCAGGAGAATAACGACTAAATGCCATAAACACCTTGTAATAAGGGATTAAGAACCTATAATAGTAGTATTTTATGGGTATAGTGGCGCGACAAAGCATCAAAGGATCGATATTCAGCTATTTGGGTGCTTTTATCGGTTTTGTAAATACTATATTCATCGTTACCGCCCTGATGGACTCGGAAATTTACGGGTTGTTGGGGGTAATTGTGGAGGCCGGCACACTGCTTGGCAGCTTCTCCATGATGGGAATAGGTTCGGCGGGCATAAAATTTTTCCCTTTTTTCAAATCCGCAGACGGCAAGCACAACGGCTTTTTCTTTTATTTGCTGGCAATTCCGCTGATAGGAGTTGCCTTGTTTTTTTCGTTAGCCGTAATATTTAAAGCTCCGATAATCAGTTATTTCAGCGAACATGCCTCGCTTTTTGTCGATTATTTCTGGTGGATATTTCCTTTGGCGTTCTTTTTCGCCTACCAAAGTGTTTTCGCCACTTACTCCAATGTATTGATGCGTGTGGTGGTGCCACGTTTTGTGCAGGAAGTGCTGGTACGCGTGCTAAACATGGCAATTTTTGTCTTGTTCGGATTCAATATTATAAGCCTACAATGGCTTGTGGCTTTGCAGGTTATGGTATATGCGGCGGCAATGTTGGTGAATTTGTTCTACCTCTCGCGCATAAACAAACTGTCGCTGGAACACGATGTTAGTTTTGTGTCGCCCGAGTTACGCAAGCAAATTGCAAGATACTCCTGCTACACGCTGTTGGCGGTAATCGGTTCGGGGATAATGATAAAGATTGACACTTTTATGGTGGGCGGTATGCTGGGCTTGTCCCAATTAGGCATATACCGCGTAGCCCTGTTCATGGGTGTTATAGTGGAAATTCCATCGCGGTCGCTGTTTGCCATAGCACAGCCCATTGCGTCGGAGGCCATAAAGAACAACAATGTACATGCTTTATCGGATTTACTTAAAAAGGTATCTATCAATCTGTTGCTCATAGGAACTGCCATCTTTCTGCTTCTTTACATCAACCGCTACGATATTTTTGCCATAATGCCAAATGGCGAATACTACGCCACTGGTCAGAACGTGATGATATTCATAGCTTTGGCAAATCTTATCAACATTACTTTTATGTTCAATCTGTACATACTGCAACTTTCGCGGTATTATCTATATTACCTGCCGTTTCTACTCCTGCTTACGCTTGTCGGTATTTTAGGCAATTATTATCTTCTGCCGGTACTTGGAATTACAGGAGGTGCCTTGTCGAAACTCATAACATACGCTTTCGTTTCCACAGTGCTGACACTGTTTGTTTACTGGAAAATGAAGATTCACCCATTCACCATAAAACACTTATATATGGTGTTGATACTTGTGGGAGGTATAGCTGTGGATTATGTACTGCCTGTATTCAGCAATCCCATTGCCGATGGCATTTACCGCACATTGTTAATTGGCGGTACTGGTGCGGTTTTGGTTTATCGTCTCAAAATATCGCCCGATGCCAACCAAATTGCCGACAATATTCTTAGAAAAATAAAACTCAATAAATAATTTACTTGTGCTAAAGTCAGCATAAGCACCATTGGGAATACTGCATTGCCATTTTTCTAATGGATTAGGGTTTTCTCTTCATTACCCGGACACATGACCATCTGCCTTTCTACTTCAGCAGTAGCACTGTACCCTTGTGCTTGACAATGTCGTTGCCGTCAAACTGACGGTAACTTATTATCCAAACGTAGCTGCCTACCGGACACTC
>CAJOEN010000034.1 GCA_905233475.1 uncultured Bacteroidales bacterium | reverse complement strand
TTGACAAATTGCTGTTTGGCAAACCACATCATTGCTATATATCAATGCTTTACATTTTTATTACGTTGCCTATGATTTTTTATCGGACACTAATAAAAAAATATACGAAAAATCAGTTTTTTATTTTCTTCGATTGAAATAATAATAGGGCGAAGTTTGAAAAACTTCGCCCTATTCCCTATTGAGTTTATTCGTTTCTTTTAGAAAATATTATACACTTCCACTACTTATTACTGAACTATTAGTTTTTGCACTATATTCGTCTTTTCGTTTGCCACATGCACGAAATAGGTTCCCTTTGCAAATTGACTCACATCAACGGTTTTTTCTAAACTACCGTCGCTTGCAACATTCTCCCGAAGTACAGCTTTTCCGCTCACATCGGTTATGCAAAGAACTGTTTTTCCCTCAATGCCGTCGATGTAAATAGTAGTAGTTTTGGCAGCTGGATTAGGTATTATTCTTAGTTCCGCCACATCGCTTTCTGCAAGTGCTATCGATGACGTTCCGGTAGTTGTAAAGGTTACTTTCATCGACCAAACGCTGTAATAGTCCGTACCGCATATGGCACGCACATACACATCGTAGGTTGTTCCCGATGTAAGACCTGTGATATTGTAGCTTGTCGAGGTAGTCTGACGTGTGGTGCCGTAGCCTACGGGAAATCCACGTGTTCCATAGTCCACTTCCCACCGCAACTGACTGTCGCCACTAGTCCAAGTAACTGTGGCCGAATTGTTGCCTATGTTGGAAACACTTACACCACTTACGGTATCGCAAACATCTGTGGTAAAGGCAATTGTATCCGACCAAATGCTTGTCAGAGAGTCGCGGCAAAGCCCTTTAACCGACACATAATATGTTACTCCCGACAACAATCCATTGATTGTCAGATACTTATTGTTGGCATATATCACAGTGTCGAAATTGGATGAGGGTGCGAAACATCTAACTCCCCACGAAATATTGTTGGCAAACGATTCCCATTGTATTGAAGCACTGTTGTTTGAAGTTCTATTAAGTGTCAAATCAACAGGTACAACGCACATGTTGTCGGCAATTTTAAATCTGCATATTTGCCACGAAGAGAGGCTGTCGGTATAACAAAGTTTGCGTACCATCCACACATAGTTGGTATCGGGGTTTAGCGAGTCTATGCGGTAAGTATTGACGTAAGTGTTTGTATTGACGGTATCTTTGAACATATAAACCGAGGAGCCAAAACGTTTGCAGGCTATTTCGAAGTTGCCTGTACCGTACCAGTTGGCCTCAACGGTGCGGTAGTCAATAAAGGTTGTGGAGAGGTTGGTAGCGTCGTGGCAGGCTGTATCGCTTCCGCAGGTTGTTGTGTAAAACAGACCTTGCTGCGGCGTTCCGTTCGAAGCATACAAGGTGTCGTCGCCTCTCGTAAGCACAAAACGACAGTAATTATCGAACTGTCCCGGAATCCAACTGAAAGCCACAATCTCATCGGGACAAGCCACTATTGTCGCCACATCGCTCCGATTGGAAATAGTATAGTTCACCGAAGAATATTCGTCGTACCTAACCTCCACCGAGGCTCCAAACCATCCCGATGTTACGGAATTCATGTACAGTGTATAGAAACAACTTTCATCGCAACGAGGCAACAAAAATTCGGCTGGAAGTGTAGTCCACTTGCTTGTGTCTTCGCATATCGAACGTATGTTTATAGCATAAGCACGGTTGGAATCGAGCCCGGTAAGCAAATACGGATTTGTATTCACTGCAATCTGTGTGCCCGTGCCGGGGGTGTAGCCTACGGTATCATATTCTAATATCCACGAAGTAGCGGTGCCACGCTCATTCCATGCTACACGTACTGTATGGGCTGTGATGTCAGAAACAGTGACGTTGTTGGGACGTACACACGAATCCGACGGACGTATCACAAGACTGTCCAAAAACACCCTCATGGTGTCGGTGTTTTGCAGACTGTAATTGCGAAAAGCGATATTTTTTGCAGAACCGCCATAGTTTTTGAAAACAACATCGTGCAACTGATAAACATCTGTTGCTGTGTTAAATACAGTGTCTATAGCCACAAAAGTCGAGTCCGCATCGGGATTTTCGACCACACCAACTATAAGTCCTGTATTGAGGTTATCAACGCGCATAAAGAATTCTGCCGTTACCGTGTCAAGACTTGCATCTATGGCGGGTGTCGCCACCGTAGCCGGCGCACTTAGCATAAGCGAATATCCGCCTGTAACAGCGTATACCGAATCGCGGTACAGTTGCGGACGGTACTGCGACAGCGGTGCCGAGGCCGACACTATGCTCCAGCATGTGGGCATGGCGCGTGTGTATTTGGAATACGGCGAACCGTAGTAGCGGTCGAAATTCTCGCTGTAGGGCAGTGCTCGTTGCTCGCAAGCTGTGCTGAACCTTATCGGGTTCAATATCCATTCGCTGGTATCGCCGTCACTACAGATGGTGCGCAAATATACATCATACTCGCTGTTGGGTTGCAAACCGGCCAAATTGGTTGTGGGTACGCTGAGAATATAAGCTGTTGTCGTGCCGCGCACAAAACCTTTATGCCCATATTCCAAGACCCATCTCGAGGCTCCTTGCGAATTCCATATAAGAGTGGCTCCAGTCTGTGCTTTAATTATTGTGTCCAAAACAGGCGGGAGACATACAGCATGTGTGTCCACCATAAGATTATCGAGATAAAGTACCGTCTCAGCATTGGGATTGGTCGCAGAAAATGCTATGTATCCGGCGTTGCTGGAAGACGAAGACAACGGGATTTCGTAGTTATGCCAGTCGTATTCGTCCATCACATGGAACGATGTTACCGGAACAAACGTCGAGTAATCGCTCGGATTGGTCATCACTCCTATGGTAAAGACAGTATTGGTATCCGTTCCGAAAAGGCTGAATTTCAAACGCAAATCGCTGATTGGGATATCTGCAAATTTCTGTATTGCCATGTGGTCTGTTTCCCCTGCACGCGCGTAGAAATAATATGCCTTGTTGTTGGTACTGTTGTGCCACAAGCGTGTTTGAGGATAACTCCCCGAATGTGTCCAGCATGAGCGACGGCTGTTCACGGCCAACGACGAGAAATCTTCATTGAACGGAAGCACCGTTTCCGGATCGCAGGGAGTAGTGAAAGAGAATCGGTACGACCATTGGCTTGTGTCGCCATTGCCACAGTCGGTACGTATATAAGCATAGTAGGTGGTTCGAGGCTGCAGCCCCGTCAATGTGAAATTAGAACTTGCACGCGATACCGTGATACCTCTGCCCTGACCGGGATTGAAAGATGAAGTGGCAAACTCCATAATCCAGCTATTGGCTGGTGAAGATATTACGTCTATCGTAGCCTGACGGCTTTCTACCGAAAGTACATTAGGTATAGGCCGACGGCAGTTAGGTGGTGCCACACATTGTGCGCGAAACGCGAAACCACTCATGTTTACTCCCACATCGGATGAAAAAACTATGGTAAGTGGTCCTATGGTAGATGTACACGACAGTGTTCCCGCGCCGCTCACACGGGCTAACTGTATACCCGAAGTACCAGCACCGTCATAAACAGTGATATAGTCGTAAGATGATTCTGTGGAGTAGGTTCCGTTAATGGACATTAGCGAGTCGGAACTCATTGTATAAAGTATTGCCGAGCCACTATTGTTATCCGTGTAGTTGCCGTGTTCACCGCCGTTATCGTATATCATGGCGTCGCACAGATAATACGTTTGTGTGCCTTGACGGGGCAACACAATGGTTCCGGGGGTTACTGTTATCGGACTTTCGCTCCACATGCTGGAGTCATTATTACACTGCGACCGTACATAAATATCGTAGGTGGTATCTGCACTCAATCCCGATAAAGAGTATACGGTGTCGGTAACTCCCGTTATTTTGATACCTTCGATATATGGGCTGAATCCCGTAGGGCCGTAGGATATATCCCACGACGAGGCTTGTGCCGGCCATGATTTCCACGAAAACTGCACATCATCCGGATCGTAGGTGGAAATTATCTGCAAATCAGTGGGTTTAGTACATGTAGTAATGTTTTCAATAACAATGTCGTCGATATACGGATAGGTATAGTACTGTCCGTGATAAACGCTTGTTTTAAAGGCAAAGAAACGACCCTCGCCACGATAGTTGGACATATTGTAGGTATAGGTTGTCCAAATGCCAGACGTTGTAGAACGTATAAGGTCGATAGTGTCAAAGGTTGTTATGTCGGCAGAATCGGTCATTACACCAAAAGCTAATTCGTGCATGTATGATGTAGTGGGACGAAGCATCTTGAACGAGACCTGAAGGGTACGCAAGGGCAGAAGATTGGTGTCGATAGGCGGTGTGGCTATATAGGCGTACATATCCTGTATGGTGGATGAGCTACTACGGTACACATACATATACAAAGCGTTGGTACCTGATTGTGAATTTACAGATGGGTACGAAGTGCTATAGTTACTCCCTGCTTTCCAACATGGTAGCTTTGACGAAACGGCTCCGGTGCCAATATTCTCGAAAGTCTCAACATAGGGCACAGCTTTTATTCTGCCGCAGCTTGTGTGGAAAACAAGAGGTACCGAGCGGTTTGTTTCGCCGTTGGCACAGTTGGAGGTTACATAAACTTCGTAACTTGTGGCAGGATTAAGGTTGGTAAGAGTCTGTGAGGTACTGTTGCACTGTATTCTTGTGCCACTACCTATTGGGAATCCCGGGTAACCGTATTCCACCAAATATGAATTTGTGTTGCCTGCCGTCCATGATACTGTGGCGCTGGTCGTACTTACGTTTCTTACTGTGAGATTGGACGGGCGACGGCAAAAGGGTATTTTATCAACTGTAACATCGTCAATATAGCAATTGCTGTACGATGTAGATGGCGTTTTGAACGCAATGTACCGTCCTCGTCCCGCATAGGCGCTAAGTGGAACCTCCTTCAAAATCCATGTATTTGCTGATGAGCAATTTACGACGGAAATAGGAGTAAACGTCGAAATATCATCGGGATTGGATATTACGCCTACCTGCAACTGGTACGATGAAGAGCCGGTGTACATCCAAAACGACACCTGCAAAGTGTTTATAGTGTCGGCAAACATAGGCATAACAAGCAAAGAATAGTAAGTGTTGGAACTACCGTAAAAATTCACGGATTTGTTTCCCGAATGGGAGTATCCTGTAACTACATAAGGATACGAATAAGATGTGGGATAATAGTCGGAGCTGCGCGACCAACATGGGTCTATCGTTGATGACACCGACGATGAGGCTGTCCAACTTTCGAAATCTTGAGTGTATGGCAGTGATGTGATGGCAGAGCATGCCGTCCTGAATGTTGTGCGAACCCACACACTTGTGTCCCCGTTTGGACATACCGTTTGCAGATAAACCGTATAATATGTGTTGGGTTGTAAATTGATAAGTGTGTAGAAAGTATCGGTAACATAGTCTGCCATGCCATTGCCGCGCTCAAATCCCGACACCCCGTATTCTATGTTTGTGGCCGCCCCCCCATGCCACGAGAGGCTTGCCGAAGAGTCGGCAGCATAATTTATGGTAATATTGCCGGGACGGGTGCAATATCCTACGGAAAGCCGCACATCGGAGACAAACGCTGCATCTTCGCCGGTATGGGTAGAGGCGTTCTTTTGATAAACCCACTCCACAGTATGCGTACCTACCGAAAGAGGTACATCAACTTCGGTTTCGGGCACTGTGCCACTTTTTCCACTCGAAAAACCGTCGATAGGGACATTATCAACGTATATGTATAAAATATCGTAAGAAGCCTGCGACGATACACGGTAGGTGAAAGTGAGAGTGCCATCGACGGAGCCCTGCGGCACCACCACAGTGGCATACAGCGACGAGGTTGAACTATTTACCCGCGTATTGCCTGCCTTGGCAACCCATTTGTTGTTGCTACGCGAAACCGTCCAAGGATACTGTGCCGAAGTGGTGAACGTAACACTTCCGTCGGGCGAAATGGAATCCAAGGTACCCTGTGCTTTGGCATTATAAAAAGCCCCTAACAACAGCACCGAGAGCAAACCCGATAATATTTTTTTATTTTTCAAATACATTTTCATTATACAAATCAATTGATTTATAACAACATACAAAACTAAGACCCTCGAAAACAAAGGTCGCACAAAATAGCAAATTTACTATTTTTTTGGCACTTACGCAAATTTTTTTTATTTACCCAAAATCTGCAAGAAAAAAATTCTGATAAGTTGATAGGATGCATATGATGTGGAAACAGTTATATTCACTATGTCGTACTACTCGAAGGCGACAATATTTCATTTATCATATTTACATTTTTTTTGATAAAAAACTTGCGTCATCGATTTTTTTGTCGTAAATTTGCAAAAATTTTTTAATTAGAACATTTTTCATGGAAAATAGCGCATTTAAATTGAAACGCGAACTTTATCAACGTCTTTCGAGTCTTGTAATGAATACAGATGAAAAGGTTGAACCTGCACACATTTTCAACACGGAAAACGGACCTCTTTATTGTGCCGACTTTTTTTTGGAAAGCGGATGCAATGCACTAAAAATAGAGGGTCCCGCTGTGATAGAGGTAAAAAAACGCCCTTTATTTGACACCGTATCACAAAATAAAAAAATATTCCAAAAATTAAAAAGAAACGATGATTTAAAAACATTTCTTCTTGCGGTAGACGAAGCTAACGACTATGTAAAAATTTCAGGGATAAGGAGAACAGGATTTGGGGTTGTATCCGTAAATGGCCTGTGTGACAAAATAGAAAAAGCTACTAACCCAGCTAAAGTACTAAAGTAATTAAGTAATAAAAACAGACATGCCTGAATGGAATCACAGTGGAAAGAGCAAAATGAGATAATAATAAACGAAGCAAAGACACTCCTGTCAACCACCAATTCATCATTTGTAATTGGAGCAGGGGTTAGCAGAAGTGCCAACATCCCCGAATGGAAGAATCTCCTCAAAAAACTGATACCCGAACATCGCGAAAAAGCACTCGATGCAGATGACTACGAAGCCATAACAAAGCAACTTAACCATTCGGATATAAGGGTAGCACGGTATATAGAAAGTGCTTTTTATAGCAGTTCTAAATCCGAGATGGTTGACAAAATGCGAGAAATTCTATATTCCGATGCTAAAGAATCCCCCTTGGTGAATACCATCTGCGACATCATATCCAACAACAAAAAAAGAGTAGAGAGCGTTATAACATATAATTACGACGACCTTATCGAGACTGGGCTGGAAAAACGAGAAGTCGGATGTTATCCAGTTTTCAAAAAAAATAGAAACGATATATACCAATTCCCTGTATATCATGTTCACGGATTCATTCCAAAAAATAAAGATCTGAACGCCTCTGAAATAATTCTGTGTGAAGAAGATTACCACAAAATTTATGCGCAATCTTTCCATTGGTCAAACATAGAACAACTACACGCATTCAACAGAAACACATGTTTCTTCATCGGGCTTTCGATGAACGACCCTAATTTGAGAAGACTTTTAGAGGAATCGTTCAGAGACAGCGATGAGGAACAGCACCATTTTATAATACTCCCTCGCATACCTTTATACCAAAAAATAAATATAAAGTATGATGAGATGAAAAATGACACAGATTTTTCTATTCGGGAATCGGTAATACATAAGCTTGGACTAAAAATAATATGGTATGAGAACGAGGACGAAAAACACGAAAATATAGTTCCCATACTTAAAAGAATAGCCGACGCATAAACACACCAAATCGTTTATATACACTGTTGCAATAAAAAAACGTAGAAAGTATTTGTATTCTTTCAATAAAAATCAACAAAAAAGATATGTCTTTCGAAATCCTTTTTGTATAAGCAATAAGCACCCCATCACAATATTATTAGTGGTTTTAACGTTATTGCAATACATCGAAACATTTGGCGTATTAAGCTAATGAAACCACTGAAAGTATATATGGCAATCGTTTTTGCACTTTTTTCGTACGGTGTTTTTGCCCAAAAAAATGCCGATTCGGCGGCCATTGTAATAAATAATTACCTCGGCAGACTTAATCACGAGACCCTCAACTGGAAAACCGCAAAGGTTAATTCCATCATTACCAATAATATAGATAGCGACACCATTATTATGGAACGCCGCTTTGCGTTTCCAAACTACTCTTTTGTAACACTTACCCGCAAAGGCAGTGTTATAGAAGGGCTTTTTTCCAACGGCAAAGAGTACCTGCAATACGATGCAAAAGCAAAGGCTTGGGTTGTTTTGCCGAAGGAACGCTACGAAAAAATCATAGAAGGCTACGATATACGCGGTCCGCTGTTCAACTGGGAAAACCGCTATGTAAAAGCTACCTATCTCGGTATCAGCACTTTCGAAGGCAATAAGGTTTTTGTGCTAACCGTATTCGACCCTGAGAGGAACCCGCGCAACTATCTTTTCGAATGCCTGTCGGGAAACCTTTTCCTTATTGTGGAACAACCGTTAGAAAAACAAAATTCCGACAGTCCGGCTGTAGATTGGCGTGCCATTCACGAATACATTCCCTTGGGTACTTACCTTTTCCCTGCTCTCGAAAGTTATCAGAGTGGAAACACTATTACCGTTATCCGCTCCCAAATCGAGATACTTCCTTTTGATGAAAAAGACTATAAAAGACCATAATAATGCAAATATTAGACACTTCCGACGAATACTATATGGGCGAAGCCTTGAAGGAGGCACAAAAAGCCTTCGATGAGGACGAAATCCCCGTGGGGGCGGTGATCGTTTGCGACGACAAGATAATAGCTCGTTCGCACAACAATACCGAACGCCTGAACGATGTTACCGCTCACGCCGAGATGATTGCCATAACTTCGGCAGCCGAAAGTCTTGGAGGCAAATATCTGAACGACTGCACTTTGTATGTAACGCTGGAACCTTGTGTAATGTGTGCCGGAGCCTTGGCTTGGGCGCAAATCGGCCGTATCGTTTACGGAGCCTCCGACCCCAAACATGGATTTTCCACCGTATCACCGAAAATTCCGCATGTGAAAACGCAGGTTGTTTCGGGCGTGCTTGGCTCCGAAGCTGGACATCTTATGAAACTTTTTTTCGAGCGCAAAAGAGGAGACCGTTGAACCGGCACTCTTAACGGTCAAAAAGCGGATAGGTCTCACGTATTATCTCTATATCGTCTTTGCTGCAATCGGCTACCGTAGAGGGAATGTCGGTGCCTATGCCGCCGTCCACCACACAATCCACCTTGTCGCTAAAAAGGTCGTGTATCAATTCCGGATCGGTTAGGTACTCGCTTTCTTGTTCTTGGTTTTCAAGCCGTACCGACGTGGAAATAAGCGGTTCGCCAAGTTCCTCCACCATGGCGCGACAGATACTGTTATCTGGCACCCGCAGACCTATGGTTTTGTTGGGATTTTGGTAATTGCGTGGTACACTGCCGCTTGCAGGCATCACAAAAGTATAGGGTCCCGGCAGACAGTTTTTCAAAAGTAGGAACATGTCCTTGTCGAGAGGGCGTGTAAACTCGGACAGCTGGCTCAGACTACCGCATACAAGTGAAAATTTGGCTTTGCTCAAAGAAAAGCCTTTAAGCCTTGCCATCCGTTCGACGGTTTTTTTGTGGTTCATACTACAGCCAAAGGCGTAGAGGGTGTCGGTAGGATATATTATCAGGCCGCCTTTGCGCAGTATGTCGCCTATTTTGCGAATGTCGCCGATGTTGGGATTTTGGGGATAGATTTTGATTATCATCTAAAATGCAAGTATTTTATTTATAGAATCTTATAAGGCAAATTTCGGTTGCGAGCATGGCTAACGAAAGCAGCAGAAATATGTACCATAGAGGTTTGCCCTCTCGTTGGCCGCGAATATATTCGTCCAACGGCTTTTGGGTATTGTAAGCAACTGCTATACTGCTGTTTCCAAGCATTTTTACAGCGTCGGAAATCTCGTCTTCCGAAAGAAAATTCATCTCAGACTCGCTACGACTGTAGTTGAAAGAAATGCCTTCCAAAACTTTTTCACCCGATGTGACCTCATAATTCCCTGCCAATTGCAAGTTGCTGTGTGTGCGCAATATACGACTGTCAGCTGTGCCTGCCATTTCTGGAATAATTTCGGTAATTTTATCCAAAGAGCGGATTTTTAAAAGCTCTCTTTCCGAAATATTTGTGGAAATTGCTATGTCGGAACCCAAGGTATGATAGAATTTTGGCACCGAACCGCTGAAAAGGGCAATGTTATACATAGTAGGCACAAACAGAGCCATATTTCCAAAATCGGTGAATTGCGGTTGTAGCGGAGCCGAAAACAGGTAAATACCCCCGTTTCCAATTTTTGTGAAAGTGAGAAGCCCGTCGCCGTTGGCAAGGATCATAATATCCTCTTTTACAGTTGCATGCGTGCTTTTAGTTTTGAAATATCCAAAAACAGACGGTTGCTCGAAATCGGCATTCAAACGCTCGAACACATTTTGAAATATCGGGTGCGAAGTATTTGTATTTGAGACTTTTATATTGGCGTCCACAAAATTTATAACGTTTGGCAGATGTGCTTTTTCGGCAAAACGGTTGAACGAAACCACATCCATGTCTTTGGCGGGCAAAACGAGTGCCGTACCACCTTTTTGAGCAAAATCATACAGAGCAGTGTTTAATCCGGAGTGAAAGCTAACCACCTCATTCAGAATTATTAAATTGCATTTTGCAAAGTCGCTATAAGTTGCGGTGGCCGCTTTGCAACTTTGGATATGCAGCATGGAATCATTTCCAAATAGTTGTCGTATGTATTGGTTGTCGTAAGCCCCATTAACCGAGACAATTTCTACTTTCGATAACGGATTGATACTGAAAAACATATCATCGTCAAAAGTGATGGGATGGTCGGCAATGGATACTTTTCCGTTCATTATACGGTCGTCATCTATCGTAAACCGCAGTTTGACAATAGATTCCGAGTTTTCTGCAATATCCGTAGAGGCTATAGCCCTCTCTTTACCGTTCACCAAAAGTTTTACCGGAATATTTTCCACGTCCTCATTGCCCGAATTACGTATAAACACGTTGATATTCACCGTGTTGCCGACTGTAAACGCCGGAGCGTTGAACGACAGACTGTCTATAAAAATGTTGTTTTGTGCAAAACCCTTCAAAGGAACGAGATAAGCATGTGATAACGTGTCTTTTGGAAATTTGTCGAGGTCGGCGGTAGATTTTTGGAAATCCGTTATGAAATATGCGGTGCGGTTGGCGATGTTGCTGTTTGCAAGAGCGGCGAATATCCGTTTAGCCACTTTGCTCAAAGTTTGGCTGTTGGGTGAAGTTTCTATCTCGTCAATCAGTCCAACAAAATCTTCGGTACTTACGTGTCGGAATTGCGAACCGTTCAAGTCGTTGGTAATCAGCATGAATTTGTCCGAAGGAGCGTAGCCTGCGGCAATCTCCCGAGCTTTCTGCTTGGCGTTGTCGAGCAGGGTTCCGGTGGGCGTGCCACTTTCCATACTGAAAGAATTATCGATGTAAACCGCAATCAGATTGGTTCCGGATACCGCTTTGCCGTCTTTTGGCGGGATACAAGGTCGAGCAAAAGCTAAAACCAAAAATACTATGGCTAAGACGCGTGCCGCCAAAATCAGCAACTGTTTTATCTGCGACCGCCGTTTGGTTTGTCCGGTCAGTTCCTCAAGTTTGGAGATGTCGCTGAAATAAACTTTTTTGTAACGCCTAAAGTTGAACAGGTGTACGGCAATAGGTATCGCCACAGCGAGAAAACCAATGAAAAACAGCGGATTAAGAAACTGCATAATAAGATTCTACATTTATTTTTTGCGGTGCAAATTTACGAAAAATCTCCCATGACAGGCATTTTTTTGGCAAACAACGGCTCTGAATCACAATTCCTTTTTCGCGTTGTCCACCATAAAATGCAGGCGGTTGAACACATTGGCATCGGACGTGCTGCTGTCGAAATCGAGGAACAGAAGGTTCATCTTGGGATAGATTTTCTTTACACGTTTCTCCACTCCTTTGGAAATCACATGGTTGGCGATACATCCGAAGGGCTGCAGACTAACCACGTTGTTTATTCCGCGTTCGGCGAAACTTGCCAACTCGGCGGGAATAAGCCATCCCTCGCCGAAATTGGCCGACAAGTTGATGATGTTCGAAGCCAACTTGGCGTCGTGGAAAATATCGGCAAAAGGCTGGTAGAATGGGAACTTGCTGCCAATCTTGTCGAACCGGCGCACGCAGGCCTGCAGTATCCTGTAAATCATGTCGCTGATAAAGAGCGGCGTGTCCTCCTCCTTCACATGGTTTTTGCGATTTATGTGCTTGTTTACGAAGCTGTTGGCAAAGAAATTGTACATCGACGGCGCCACTACTTCCACGCCTTGCTCCGAAAGCCATTCCAGCACGTTTTTGTGGCTGAAGGAGTTGTATTTGACGTAAATCTCGCCCACCACGCCCATTATCGGGGCTTTCACCTTTTCGTCGATAACGGTACGGTATTCGGCCACGGCCTCCTTGAAAAGTCGCAGAAGTGCCTTGCGGTCGCGATTGGCGATAAACGGCAGGGCTTTGTCGATATATTTGTAACGCAGTTTCTTGGCAATGCCTTTCTCTTTCTCGCGCACCACCGACG
This sequence comes from uncultured Bacteroidales bacterium, assembly GCA_905233475.1. Taxonomy (GTDB): domain Bacteria; phylum Bacteroidota; class Bacteroidia; order Bacteroidales; family P3; genus UBA1219. The sequence goes on along the minus strand of CAJOEN010000034.1, from coordinate 25,464 downwards.
AATAGTACAGTCGCGATATGCAGTCGGCGTAAAGCAGTGTATATACGGCAATTGCGACGTTGCCCTTGAGTTTCATCTTAAATCCGGGCTGCTCGTTGAGCATGTCGCTGCCAAAGGCCACGGAAATCACCGGAAGGTTGTATCCTGCCGAAATCAGCGCGTCCTTGATAAGAGCCAGGTAGTTGGAGGCTCGGCACTGTCCTCCCGTCTGTGTCATGGCCACGGCCACCTCGTCGAGGTTGTATTTGCCGCTTTCCAAGGCTTTGATAATGCTTCCGATGACGATGGTGGCGGGATAGCACACCTCGTTGTTGGAATATTTGAGGCCAGTCTCGGCGGCTTCGATGTCGCCCATGGGCAGATTTACGAGCTTGTAGCCCATCAGGTCGAAAATGGCGGGCAGGAACTCGGAATAGCCTTCGGCGAAATAAGGTGCCAATATGGTGCGATGACGTTCCTGTTCGGTGAAAACGGGGAGCTTCACCGGTGGCTGGTAGCTGGCGCGGGTATGGCTGAACCTCAGACTTTCCACAAGTGAACGTATGCGCAGACGCAGCGAGCCGATGTTGTTCACGTCGTCGATCTTGAGCAGGGTGAGGCTCTTGCCGCTACGTTTCAGCACGTCGCTTATCTCATCGATAATGAAAGCGTCGGGACCGCAACCGAACGAGGTAAGTTGCACGAAATGAATATTTTCGGTGCTATTGGCTACATATTTGGCAGCCTTGAACACGCGGTTGGGATAGGCCCATTGCGAGATGGCGTTGATTTCGCTGAAAACGTCGTCGCCGGACATAAGGGTGATGTTTTCGGTAATGACATCGATGCCCATGTCGGTGATGCAGTCGGATATTTTGTGCTGTATCAGCGGGTCGATGTGGTACGGACGGCCGGCAAGCATAATCACCATGCGGTTTTCGCGCTTGGCTTTCTCCACAATATGGCGGTTCTGCTCGGCAAGGGTAACCACGTAGCGATGTTGCTCCTGCAACGCCTCCTCGAAAGCCTCGGCGGCGATTTTCTTTTTCACACCAAGCGAAACGAGGTACTCCACACACGATTTTTTCAGTAACTTATTGTTGTTGAACGACGTAGTAGGATTGTCCACCGGAATGCCGTAATTGTGCAGCGGGTCCATCGAACTGATTATCACATCGGAATAGCCTGCCACCACAGGGCAGTTGTAGCTGTTGCTCGACGTGCCGTCCTCCTTGTTCTCGTAAATGGCGTAAGGATAGAAAATACGGTCCACGCCGCGTTCGATAAGGTCCATGATATGGCCGTGCATCAGTTTGGCAGGGAAACAGATGTTGTCCGACATTATGGAATGAATGCCTTTTTCGTAGAGTTTGTTGGTGGAAGGACGCGACAGCACCGGCTGTATGTTACAGTAAGTAAACATCTTATGCCAGAACGGATAGTTCTCGTACATGCCAAGTCCGCGCGGTATGCCTATTTTCATGACAGGATTTTTCAGTTTCTCGCGGTCGAAAAGCATGCGGTAACGCTCGTGGTGCTGGTTGATGCCCTTGCGGCTGCTCTCCGATTTGTTGGAGAACACCTTTTCGCAGTTGTTGCCCGAATAGAACTTGTTGCCGTTGGCAAACTGGAAAATCTTGACGGTGCATTTGTTCTCGCAGCCCGGACACACCTCGAAATGCGACGAATACTCGCGCGATTCCACAAGTTGGTCGAGGGTTATGGGGGTGTCGTTCTCCGAATGGTTTTCCAAAGCGTAGAGGGCCGCACCGTAGGCGCCCATCATTTCGGGAATATCGGAATACACTACGTCCACGCCCGTTTGCATCTCCAAAGCACGCACTATGGACAGGTTGCGGAAAGTGCCGCCCTGAACCACGATGTTTTTGCCAAGTTCCTTTACATCCTTGAGTTTCAACACTTTGAACAAGCAGTTTTTCACCACCGAATAGGAGAAACCTGCGGCTATGTCCTCCACTTCGGCGCCCTCGCGCATGGCCTGTTTCACCTTGGAGTTCATAAACACCGTGCAACGGGTGCCGAGGTCGCAGGGATTTTTGGCAAAACACGACATCTGCGCAAACTCCGCCACGGGATAGTTGAGCATGTTGGCGAAATTTTCGATGAACGAGCCGCAGCCCGAGGAACATGCCTCGTTGATTTCCAGACGTTTGATGATTCCGTTTTCGATAAACACGGCTTTCATGTCCTGTCCGCCGATGTCGAGGATGAAACTCACGTCGGGGACTATCTTGCGGGCGGCCATGTAGTGGGCAATGGTTTCGATGATGCCTCGGTGCAGGCCGAAGGCGGTCTTTATCAGATTTTCGCCATAACCCGTTGTGGCACTGCCTATTATACGTATCTCACGACCATTTTTGCGAGCTTCGTCGCGCAAGCGTTTCAACCCCTCCCAAAAGGCGGTGAAACTGTCGCCGTTGTTTCGGCTATAGTCTTGAAATACAACATTTTGTTTTTTGTCGATAAGAACAATCTTGGTGGTTGTGGAGCCGGAGTCCACGCCCAGAAAGCAGTCGGTGTCCTTGAGCTGTTCCCACGAGGTCTTGCCCACGGCGCGACAGCCTTTTTTGGTCTTCCATTTCTCGAATTCCTCCTGCGAACGGAACAAGGCGGGCAAACGACGCGAAGTAACGTTGAACAGCTTGCCGCTGTCGTTTTCGATACTGCTTATCATGGTGGAGAGCGTCTGCGACGGCAGGTCGTTTTTGAGGGAGATAAGCGCCGAGCCCCATGCCGGGACGAACTGAGCGTTTTCGGAAAGGACACAGTCTTCCTCGTTGAGTTTCAGCTGATTGACGAAAGCCTTCTTTAGCTGTGGCAGGAAAGCGAAGGGACCGCCGCAGAAAAACACCTTGGGCATGATGTCCGTGCCGCGCGAAAGCGACGAAATCACCTGTATGGCAACGGCGTTGAACACCGATGCGGCGACGTCGTTCTTGCTTACGTTGCGGCTCACAAGATTCTGAATATCAGTGCGAGAGAATACCCCGCAACGCGAGGCTATGGGGTAGATGGTTTCGGCGGTGCTGGCAAGGGTGTCGAGTTCCTTGGTCTCGACGTTGAGGATAGCCGCCGTTTGGTCGATGAAAGCGCCCGTGCCGCCGGCGCAGCTGCCGTTCATACGCATGTCGGGCGACTTATGGTCTTCGAAGAAAATCATTTTGGAGTCCTCGCCTCCTATGTCGATGAAAGTCCTGATCTCGGGGAATTTAGCTTTGATGAGTTCGGCCGAAGCCACTACCTCCTGCACAAAATCCATGCCCGACGCCTCGGCGTAGCCCATGCCCACCGAGCCGGTGAGGGTCATCTTCAGGTCGCAGTCGCCAAGAGCCTCGAACACACCGCGGTATGCCTCCAAGGCGGCATTGCGGATGTCGGTGTTGTGGCGTTTGTAGTTGGAGAAAAGGATGTCGCCGTTACGGTCCACAACCACTATTTTGAAAGTGGTGGAACCGATGTCAATTCCTGCGAAATACGAAGGTCTTTCTGTACTCATAAATATCTATGTTATAGTCTTTTCATTTCTGCAATGGTCTGTGTCGGGTCTTGCGACGAGAACACGCTGTTGCCGGCCACAAGCACGTCGGCGCCGGCCTGGAACAGCTTGCCTGCGTTGCCGAGGTTCACACCGCCGTCGATTTCTATCAGGCAGTCGGGATTTTTGCGCAAGCACATCTCCTTGAGTGTCATTACTTTGGAGTAGGTATTTTCGATGAATTTCTGTCCTCCGAAACCGGGATTCACCGACATAAGCAACACAAGGTCGCAGTCCTGAACGATGTCCTCGAGCAGACTTACGGAGGTATGCGGGTTTAGCACCACGCCGGCTTGCATGCCAGCGTCCTTGATGGCGTGGATAGTGCGGTTGAGGTGGTTGCAGGCCTCATAGTGCACGGTGAGGATGTCGGCACCGGCGTCGCGGAACGACTGAATGTAGCGTGCGGGGTCCACAATCATCAGATGCACGTCGAGGGGCTTGCGGGCGTGCTTTTTGATGTGTTTCACCACAGGCTGGCCGAAGGATATGTTAGGCACGAAAACGCCGTCCATCACATCCACGTGAAGCCAGTCGGCGTCGCTGTTGTTTATCATTTCGATGTCGCGCTGCAAGTTGCCGAAATCCGCCGAAAGCAGCGAAGGGGAAATCATTTTTTTTGAGGTCATATTCAATTGTTTATATCTTCAACTTTTCGAAATTTTTGCCGTAAACGCCCTGCACTTTGCTCACGGAAACGAAAGCCGAGGGGTCGATGCGGTTTACTATTCTCATTACCAGAGGTTTGTCGGAACGGTGAGTCATCACTATAAGCACTTTGTTGGGATTGTGGCTGTAGCAGCCCTCGCCGTCGAGCAGGGTGGCGCCCCGTCCCACCTCCGTGGTGATAGCTTCGCCAATCTCGTCGTTATGAGTGGAAAACACCATAATCTGGTACGACTGCTTATTACCGTCTATCACCATATCAAGGACATACGTCATTGTTACCATAACGATGTAGCCGAACACCACGTTCTCCAGCTTGCCCGAAACGAAAAACGAAAGGCCGATGATAATTATGTCGAGATACATAATAACCTTGCCGGGGGACACATTATAGAACTTGCTGATTATCAACGCAATAATATCCGTACCACCGCTATTGCCACCCATCACGAAAGTAAGACCTATGCCGCCGCCGCAAAGGGCTCCGCCTATTATGGCGCACATAAAACCGCCGAAATGGCTGACATCGAACAACGCATCAACGCCTACAAGCTGTTGCCAGAAAATAAACGCAAACGACGACATTACAATGCCGTATATGGTTTTTATACCGAACTTCGAACCTAACATTTTGAAGCCCACAAGCACAAGTATTGCATTGATAAAGAGATTCATAACACCAATTGGGATATGCACCCCGCAGGCGTAATATATTACCGACGAAATACCACTCACGCCGCCACCCACAATCTGCGCTGGCAGCATAAACGCCGTCCACGCAAAGGTGTACAAAAATATGCCGAAAGTTATCAGCACATACGAGATAATCTCTTTTTTAACGTTTGCACCGTTTTTCATTGCTCTTATTATAACGTATTAAAAATCTGTACAATAGACAAAACCCAAGCTTTTCGCTTGGTTTTGTTTTAACCTGCAAATATAACAAAAATAATCGGTTTTTGCAACCGGATCCTTTTTCCTAAGGTTGGGATAATTTCCAAATCAATATTTTTTTACCATTGGAGATAAATATATTATATTCAAAGCATTAAACAAAAAAAAGACAATTCTGAATCTATTCAGCCAAATTTGCCACAAGCCAACAAAAAAATCCCTGATTTTACTAATCAGGGATTATCTATTATTAGAGATATTGTTGCGGAAAGGAAGGGATTCGAACCCTTGAAGCGCTTTTGACGCTTACTCGCTTTCCAGGCGGGCCAGTTCAACCACTCCTGCACCTTTCCTTTTTCGGTTTGCAAAGATACGATTTTTTTTCGGTTTATTCGGATTTTTTAATACAATATTTTTAGAAGTCTGTAAATCAATACTTTGTTATTTGCAATAAGACGAGTATCGAATAGAAAAGCGAATGAAAATCCGTATTATTTTTGCGTTTTTTTTATAAAAAGGCTTATGGTACCAACACCAAGCGGAATCCGTAATAGCTGTATCCTTTTTGAGGGTTGTAGTTGCTACGGTCGGTTATGCGGCAACCGCGTGTGGGACTTGACCAACATCCGCCACGGAGAATGCGCTCCTCCCCTTTTCGCGGACCTTTGGGGTTGGTTTGAGGATTTTTGGTGTATGCTCCTTGGTAATCGCTACACCATTCCATCACATTGCCCGACATGTCGTATAGTCCGAGTTCGTTTGGCTTTTTCTGTCCCACCTTGTGTGTGTGCGAATTGGCGTTGGGGCCGTACCATGCATAGGAACCAACATCTTGGTTGCAACCCGCATATTTGTAATTCTTGCTTTTGGCTCCTCCGCGTGCCGCATATTCCCATTCGGCTTCGGTGGGCAAACGGAATGTGCGTCCTGTTATACGGTTCAGTTTGTTTATAAAAATCTGAACTGTTTCCCAACTCACCTGTTCTACGGGAAGACTGTCGTGTTTCCATTTGGACGGATTGGTGTCCATAACGGCTACCCACAAATCCTGCGTTACTTCGTATTTTCCTATGGCAAAGTCATCAACGGTAACTGAGTGGGCGGGTAATTCATTTTCGTAGCAATCTTTGTCTTTGGGTTTTTTGCAACCCATTGTAAAAGTGCCGCCTTTTACCTTAACCATATCAAATTTCACTTCCTTTACGGTAATGGTTATTATATTGGTGTCGATATTTTCCGCGGCTACGGAGTCTTTTTTTGTAACCTCATCCTCAACGGGATATTGGGCTTTTGCCACGAGTGCCGAAAAAGCGAAGACTGCAAAAAGTATTTTGTATTTCATTATTTTACAGATGTTTATTATTTATTGTCCGAAAATTTCCCGGAGTTTGTTTTCAAGGTCGTTGCCACGAAGGTTCTTGGCTATTATACGTCCGTCCTTACCTATAAGCACTGTGGTGGGAATCGACGTAACACCGTATGTTGCACCGCCCGACGATGTCCATCCGTTCAAGTCGCTTACGTGATTAGGCCATATAAGGCCATCGTTTTTGATTGCCTGAAGCCACGCGTTACGGTCGCGGTCGAGCGATACGCTGAATACCTCGAAGCCCAGATTGTTGTATTTGTGGTAAAGTTTCACCACGTTTGGATTTTCGCGACGGCAGGGGCCGCACCACGACGCCCAAAAATCCAAAAGCACAATCTTGCCACGCAAATCGCTAAGTTTTAATATTTTGCCCTCCGGAGATTTCATCTCAATATCTGGAGCGGGGGTGCCTGCAAGCAATGCCGATTTCAACTTTTGGTCGATGTATCTTACGTTAGGGTCGTTGGGGTATTTGCCCATAAGTGCGTCTCTTACCTGTGAATAAAGTGTAGCATGGTTTTCAAAGTCGTTGTCGAAAAAAGTAACAAGCAAGGCGCTGAACAGCTTGTCTTTGTCGGCCGAAATCAAATCGGTGATTTTTTGAAATGTTACCGGAACCATCATGTTCAAGCTGTCGCCCAATGCTTTACGCTGTTCCCACGAGGCTGTCTGATATTCGCGGTCGAGACTGCTGAGCGGCTCACTCAGTTCAATAAATTCTTTGTAAAGCTTCATCTCTGCCGACGATTTTACACGACTTATTTTTGCCGAATTGTCAAGCACATAGTCCACTTCTATCTTCGCTTTTGGCTCGTATATCACATGTGTCGTCAGCTGCGATGGTTGAAACTGTATCACAAGCAGCCGTGGCTCTTTGTTTTCCAGTTCAAAACTGTATTTTCCGTTCTTAGGGACAACAGTTTTTATTGGAACAAGTTTGTTTCCTTCAACGGTGTTTATCACCATCTCGCTGCATTGTACCGTTCCGGACAATTTACCGGAAACTTTTACAATCTGTGCCTGCAACGCACTGTATGTCATTGCGGCCAATAAAATAATAACTGTAGCTTTCAGTTTCATTGTTGGTGTATATAAAGTTACAACTGTCAATGTTTTGCAATTCTTTCCTCAAACTTTGACATCCTGCAAAGATACAATAAAAAATTTTAATTACATACACCATGATAAAAATAAATGAACGGAAGACTGTCTTTTTGGTATGTCGTGCTTGAAACGGATTACTCTTACTTATCGTTTTTTTGTATTAGAAACTTTAGTTTACAAGTGAAATGATTTTATCTGCAAGGGCTTCCTCCTGCGGGAGATAGTATTGGATTTCTTTTTCTGTGGCATCAATAAAATCATCCTAGTCGTTGCCCTGTCGAAAAGCGAAAATGCTTCCAAGCAAAGCCCCCTCCTCTCTCGTAAATATTCCCGTTCTTACGTAATGAAGATTGAATAGTGACATTACTCCCTTATGGGTGCTGGTTTTATAGTTGTCTTTTATAAGTGGAGCCGAAACTGCGTGGTATAAAGCATAATACATTCTGTTGGCAATGATACTCCAAACCTCCATCGGCACACCTTGTGTATATCATTGATGGAATTTCTTGATTTCTCAATACTATAGATTATTATCGCATGCGTTCTTCCTCCGAAAGGCTCATAGTTTTATTCCCTCCTCTCTTACATTGTACTTGAACAGGGGACTTCTATTTATTCGTTTGAGAGCGTCACTCCGACACGCCTGTTCTTTATTTGCCTGATATACCTCACATTAGCATGTGAGGTTATTGAGAGTTTGCCTCTCCGAGGCAATTTATAGAAGCCCCAAACATTGATGGGGGAGCAGAATTCCATTGTTCTTTCGTATATATAAAGGCATTGATTTCCTCGCCCATGTCAAGACCTTTATCCCGGATGTCGCAAGCGATCTCGTACCGTTAATGGTGTGGCATAGGGGGCTTGTTCAGTAACACAACAATATCCCAGTCCGAATCCTCCCTCTCATCTCCGCGTGCGCGTGAGCTAAAGCATTATGTCTGCGTCAGGTTCGGTCTCCCTAACCGTAGAACGTATCATATCCAACACTTTGTCTCTCCTGTTTTTTCATATAACCGCTGTTTTTATTGTCGTAACGAAAAACTCTCTCCGTCTATATATTTGATTTTAGCTATATACACTCCTTGAAAGAGATGTTTCCATTTTGCTAAAATACGAAAAAAATTTTTATGTATGTCATTGTTTGTTTTGTCGTTAAAAGATGAGACTTGCCCTTGAAACACATTCACCAATTATCTACCAAAAAGTTCCATGAATTTCTCAGGGAAAGGTGTTTCGAACATCAGTTTCTTATTAGTGATGGGATGATAAAAACACAATTTGTAAGCATGCAGTCCGAGTCGTCCGATGGGGTCATCGTAATTGTTGTATCTAAAGTCGCCGACTACCGGATGTCCCATAACCTTTGAATGAATGCGTATTTGGTTTTTACGTCCGGTGTCGAGCTTGAACTCCACAAGGGAGTATCGGTTGGTGGTTTTCAGTGTGCGGTAGTGTGTTACGGCATACTTGCCCCCATTATCCTCCGCACTACAGGTGAAGCGCCCGTCGTCCTCGTAGCGTATCCACGACTCTATGGTGCCTTCTTTCTGCATCTGACCCGAGAGCACTGCCACATAACGGCGGTCGAACACACGGCCTTTCCAATCCTTTTCGAAAAGCAGCTCCACTTTTTTATCTTTGGTGAAGATTAGCAACCCCGACGTATCCCTGTCCAAACGGTGTACTACATGGGCGTGGCATTTCTGGTGTGTAAAAAGCATGTAGTCGTTGAGTATGTTCTGTAGCGACGGCTCGTTGAGTGTTAGGCTATGTGTAAGTATGCCCTCCTTTTTCTCCACCACCATAAGATAGCGGTCTTCGTAAACTATGCTCATCCACTGGCTAAGGTAAGCACCTGATTTCTCTACACATACAGTCATACCGGGGTGCAGTGGATAGTTGTATTGCGATATATGTTCGCCATCAACGGTGATGTTGCCGTTTACAAGCCAGCTTTTTATTCGCGAACGGCTTGTCTGCGGGTGTTTCTCCATAAGAAACGCCATCAGTTCCTGCTCCCTTTCAACTCTGAATTCGTTCATTGTCCGGCTGTGAGTGTATAATTAAATACTTATTTCATCCAAAAACGTCCAAGGGGGTTATCCTCCTTTGCATATAGAATTATATCGTCGTTTTGTCTATTTTATTGTATTATTTCGAAAAAATATGTTTTTTTAGTAAACGGGGAACACCTAACGGACATTGTACACATAACTGCAGGCCGTCTATCTTTTTTACGCCCATCTCATCAAAAAAAAAAATCGTATCTTTGCACAAACAAAATTCTTTTGTTATGAAAAATAAAACACTTACAATCATTACGTTACTTACACTTTTACTAACTTTCGGATGTGGTGGCAAAGGCAACGACAACGCTCCCACCGACAGTAGGGAACTTTTGGCTTTTCTTGAGGCAAAAATAAAACAAAATCCCAAAGATGCCGACCTGTACTACGAGCGAGGACGCGTGCTGTTAGACCTCGACGAGGTGGTGGACGCCATAAACTCACTAAATCAGGCCATATCGCTAAAATCTGGAGAAGAAAAATATCATCTGTTGCTTGCCGACGCATATTTCCGCAACGGCAACATAAAGGACAGCTACTCGAACCTTCAGGAAGTGCTATCCATAAATTCCAAGAACATACACGCTTACATGAAACTTGGCGAAATAGCACTTTTCAGCCGCGACTACGACCGCTCGCTTGAAAGTATCGACAAGGCCTTGGAATTGGACAACCTAAATCCAAAAGCCTACTATATGAAAGGCTATCTGTACCTTGAAAAAGGCGACACCACCGAAGCCATCCGTAACCTACGCAAAACCATCGACTTAGACAATGAATACAGCCCTGCCTACGAGTTGTTGGGTATGCTCTTTATAAACCGCAACGAACCACTTGGCGTAGAATATCTTAGCACCGTTACCACCATCGACCCTAACAACATAGTGGCATTATACGCTTTGGCTTTGTACTATCAGGACAACGACGACATAGAAAAAGCCGAAAACTATTACAACAAAGTGCTTACAATCAATCCTCAGCATACCAACGCCATACACAACCTCGGATATATAGAGCTGATTTTCAAGGGAAACTACGACAAAGCTATCGAATATTTCACCAGAGCCATAGAAATAAACCCCAACAATATCGAAGCTCTATCAAACAGGGCTTTGGCTTACGAGCAGAAAGGCGACCGTGCCTCGGCCATCCAAGGATATAAGGATGCACTTGCCGTAAATCCTGATTTTGAGGTAGCCCAAGATGGGCTACAACGGGTGTCGAAGAAATAGACATTCTCCTCAAAAAAACCTAAACAAAAGCTATGGAAAAAACGGAATACACCTATTTTGCCTTTATAAGCTATAAACGCGAAGACGAGCGATGGGCTAAATGGTTGCAACACAGGCTTGAACGTTATCACCTGCCATCGGTGATACGCAAAAGCGAGGGTGATTTCCCTAAATCCCTGCGACCTATATTCCGCGACAAAACCGACCTTGGAACGGGCGTACTGAAAGAAAGTCTGACACAAGGACTCCAACACTCCAAATTTCTGATAGTTATATGCTCACCAGCCTCGGCCAAATCGCAATGGGTTGGACAGGAAATAAGTGCTTTCATCGAGCGCGGCAAAGAAAGACATATAATCCCTTTTGTTGTTGATGGCTCGCTCGACTACAACGACAGCAACTGTTGCCTCCATCCCGCCCTGCAGCGCATTGGCGACGAACTGCTCTGCGTCGATGTCCGTGAGGTTGGCAAGGAGCGTGCCTTTGTGCGCGTGGTGTCGGGACTGCTCAATGTGTCGTTCGACGAGCTTTGGCAACGCCACCGCCGATACAAAATTCACCGTAGCATTATTATTGTTTTAGCGACAGCAGTGCTGCTTGCGGCAGCTTTTTACACCGCACAACTGTCCAAACCTTTTACAGCACATGTGGCAATACGCCAAAAACCTTTGGAAAACAATTATTTACCATTGCCCGAAACAGGTCTTCTTGTCCTTTCATACGGACAGAAATCCGACACTGCGATACTATCAAATCTTGGCACAGTGCCTTTTGCCGAAATCCCCGGCAAATACCGTGGTTACGAGGCTTGCCTGCATTTCGAGATGTTCGGTTTTGAGACTGTGGACACAACGCTAATTCTCACCGACACGCTTTTTTTACCCGTTTTCCGCGATGGAACCTATTCAACCATAAGAGGTACGGTGGAGGATTCAAATGGAAAACCCATTCCTTTTGCAAGATTGCAAATGCTTAATTATAAATCTATTAGCAATGAAGATGGCCATTTCGAGATTCTTATACCCTTGGCCGACCAACGCCCCGAATACCGTATAACAGTGTCCATTGGCTGTATATATTCCTTTGAACAAACTGTATTTCCTTTGTCCGACTGTTTAATAATATGCAAGGATTTATGAGACGTATTGCCGTTTTGTTGACGATTTTCCTCCCAATTGTGAGCATCGCTCAAGTCGAGCAAAAAGGGTTTGTGAGGCTAAAAGCGGATAAAGTTGGCGGGAAAAAACTTGGTTTAGAAGGTGTTATCGTTTCGGCACACAAAGCCAACACCGTAAAAAGCGATGCCCAAGGTCGTTTTACACTAATATTTTCGCAAAAGCACTACGCCGACTCCATCAGCATAACTCTCATAAACAAAAATGGTTACGAATTACTTTCGGCACACCTGCTCCAAAAAGGTGCGTGGAATTTGTCCGCCAAAAATCCCATGGAGATTGTGATGGTTAAAACTATCGACCGAATACGCGAACAAAACGCCATAGAACGTCGCTTACGCAACAAACTGAAATCCGAGTTCGAAGAAAATATCCAAACACTTGAAAATCAGCTTGAACAACAGAGCATCACCCTCGAAAAATATCAGCGACAATACACCGAACTGGTGAAAAAATATGAAAACACCGAGTGGATTGGACAAGAAGCCGAAAGGCTTGCCAAAACCGACTACGCCACATTAGATTCTCTGCAGGCGGCAATGACCGATTTGCGCAAACAAGGCATTGGCGATGAAATTGTTAGTTTGGCAAAACAAAACATTTCACAGCCCGTTCTTACACAGTTAGAAAACAATCCTCAAATGATGGCGCAACGCATAGCAAAGCAGGAACAACAATTGAGTATCGAACTGAAATACCACGAGTTCCTTGCAGAGCAGCTTTTAAACATCGCCGACGGTTTCCGTATGCAAATGCGGTACGATTCCACCGAACACTACCTCAAACTGCGCACCTCTCTCGACGCGCAAAACTACGATTTCCTGATGGACTACACTCGTTTTCTTTTTCAACAGAAGAAATTCGGACAACTACAAAAAGTCTTGGAATCCTTTGCCTCCATTAAAAACCTAACAGACAGCCAGTTGGCAGCGACACACCACCTGAAAGGAGAACTATTTTACGCCACCAACCGTTACAAGGATGCCGAAAACGAATATCTATCGAGCATAGAACTTTTTTCTAAAGGAACAACGGCTAACGACAAATCAGCCCAAGCTCTTTCACTGCGGCAACTCGGATACCTGTGCATGAAACAAGGACGCGAATCCGAAACCGAAAAATATCTTGCCTCGGCCTACAATATATACCTCAATTTAAACAACGACGACAGCATTTCACATATAGGCGATTTGAGTATAACATTGCGTTATATGGCCAATCTGCACGAGCGTCAGTACCGTTTTGCCGAAGCCGAAAAAGAACTGAAACTCAGTTTGGAATACTGCAAACGCATACCTCTGCCCGAAATGTCGCAATACGAACAGTCCCTTAAACTATATGGTTTGGGCAATTTGTACCACAATTCCAACAACTACGAAGCTGCCCTGACAAACTACCGACAGTCGGCGAAAATACTCAAGCAACTGATGTCTCAAAACGCCGATGCCTACACCTTGGACTATACACGAGCCACGGACGGCATAGCACAAATTCTTGACCTTAAATTACATACCGACTCAGCCGAGTACTACTATAATCTGTCTATCGCCCTGCGAGAAAATTTAACGGCACAGTCGCCAGCCATTTACGAGAAATATCTTGCCGAAAGCTATGGCAATATGGCCGGATTTCTGTCGGAGCAAAAACGCTACGACGAGGCGGAGCGTATGTACCTCAAGGCTTTACAGACAAAACGAAGTTTGTGCGTATGTCAGCCAGAAGTTTACAGCCCTTCTATGGCTCTAACACTCAATAATTTGGGCTGGCTGTATTCGGAACTCAACAATTTCGCGGAATCGGAGAAATACTATGCCGAAGCTGTGTCGGTATATCGTCAATTGTGCGGAAGCAACCCGCAGATACACGCCGTGCCGCTTGCACGTACACTCAACAATTTCGCCAAACTCCACGACGACATGGGCAACCTGCAACTTGCCGAAAAAGAATATGCCGAGGTGATAGCCATTTATGATAAAGTCGGCAAAAACGACAACGCCATTGCTCCATATAAAGCCTTGGCAATGAATAATCTGGCAAAAGTTTACGAAGCCACGGAGCGGTATTCCAAAGCCGAAAAGCTATACAAAAAAAGCCTTGCCATTTTTATCGAAGCCGAAAAACTCTCCCCTGATGTATTTAAATACTATATATCAATACTTTATCTAAATCTGTCGAACCTTTATTCTTTGCAGGGAAAATGGCGGTTGTCTATGGATAACCTTCTCAAATCCAAGGAGATACTGCAAGAACTTGCCGAAAAATCACCACAAGCCTATAGTGGAATTTTCGCTGAAGTACTCGAAAAGCTCATAAAACTGTCGGACAAACTAAATGAAACCTCTGTCAAAACAGAGGCACAACAGCAATTGAACACTCTACAAAAATAAAAACAAGGAAGGCGTGCCTAAGGCACGCCTTCCTTGTTTTTATAGTCTTATAAAAAACTTACTTTTTGATTACAACACTGCGTATTGTTGTCTTTCCATCGTTGGATTCGGCACGCAGTATGTATGAGCCATTGTTGTAGTCGTTCACCGGTATCACCACTTTGCCCGATGTGGCATCTTTGGTGATAATCAGTTGTCCGAGCATGTTATAAAGTTTCACGTTGGCAAGGTTGTCGCCTTCGATGGTTACTTTTGTAGATGCCGGATTCGGATAAACCTTAACGCTGGCTGTGCCGGCTTGGTTAATGCTTTCGCTTACAACAACCGTAGCGGTGGCTGTCCTGGAGCAGTTGTTGCTGTTTGTTGCAGTAAGGGTATAATCAGTGTTCTGCGATGGAGCAACAACAATTGTGTCGGTTGTCTCGCCCGTGCTCCACTGGTAAGCGACGATATTGCTGTCGCCGGTAGCGAACAATTTTGTGCTGTTGCCCGGTTTTATCCACAAATTACCTTCAATATAAACGGTGGGCAACGGATTGATGACAAGTTTTGTAAGTATTACTACACTGTCGCAACCGTATTTATTGGTAAGGCGGCATACTATGGAGTCTTTGGATTCTCTGTATGTGTTTCCATTAGCATCCCATACATATTTATCGCAAGCCGAAACTGCAGGCAACCATGTGGTGTCCGAAGCGAGGTCGGTGTAGTGGAATTCCATCAAACAGCTGTCTTTCTGATCGGCATCTTTGCACATATAAGTGGTGTCGCCCGATTTCTTCAGCCATATCTTCATTTGACCTTCAACGAAACTTGGCCAATAATATCCGCGAGAACCACCGCAGAAAGATGTGTCTATGGTAAACACCGGTATAATGGTCACTTTATAACTCTTAACGGTGTCGCAACTCAAAAGGCTTGGGGATACTTGCACAAGCACAGTGTCTATCCTTGCCGAATCAGCTTTAATTGTATCGTTGTTCCACACAAAAAACCTGTATGCTGTAACAGCGGTGTCTTCCAACTTATATTGGCTTATTCCTATGTTATATATCAGAGTGAACACGGTATCGCAACCGGCACCAGAGTTTGGCTTGCGGTATGAAACCGTGTCGGAGCCTGTGTTATAAGTAATGCCGTTTACTGGCCAAGTGTACGAGGTTTCGCATGTGTTTACTGTGATTACCGGACCATCGGTTAAACGTTTGTATCTCAATCCCAACACACCTTGACAACTGTCGGCGCCGACAACGGGATTAGGAGCGAAAACAATGGTATCGCCAGTGTATGTAACGCTATCAACCGACCAGGTATAAGGCTCGCATTGTACAATGTCGGTGTAAACGGTGTCGGGATTTTTCAGCGACAAATGGAGTGTTATTATACTGTCGCAACCTGCCATGTTTTTAATGGTGTCTTTGAAATCGCCCGGGGCTGTGTAAACTTTGCCGTTCAAAGCCCATCTGTATTTGCCACAGGTCGAATCCCAAACCTCGCTCTGCGACGAATGGCGGATAATAAATGTTCTTACAACCAAAAGGCTGTCGTTGTTCAGGATGTCTTTGTAAATGTGATACCCTGTTGAATTGGTGGTGTAGGTATGTCCGTCACCATTAACCCAAGTGTAGGAGTTGCATGTGTCTATGGTGTCGTAAACAACCGCAACCGGTGCTTTAAATTGTGCGTTCATCACAAATGGCATACAAAACGCCATCAATAAAAAACCTATAAATCCTTTTTTCATCGTTTTTCTTTGAATTAATTCTTATTTCGTTTTTTTGTTATTTCTTCGTAAATCAAGTGTTTGCAGGGTTTAACATAATATTTACCCTACACTTACACAGGGCTTTTGTACAAATAAAAAGCAACTGCAAAGGTACACTTTTTTTTTGACTTCCCAATTGTTTTTTTTCTGTTTTTGGCCAAAAAAAACGCCATTATCAAATATTTCTCTATATTTCAAACTGTTACAATCACGAATAAAACTATTTGTATTAATAGTAGCCTCAATCAATAGCTTTTTTCGGAAGAACCGAAGCGGAAGTGAGCGCCAATGTAAAAATTTCTATTTTGCCATTTACTGTTTACCCCTGCATTTCAACGGTTTCCAACGGAAATTTCACACAAACAGTAAAACAAAAAACTTCCGTACAAACCGTCGCCAGCATTGCCCCTAATCCAGCCTTTTTACAAATATTTTCGACAAACACCGCCCAAGTCAATATTTTTTCGTATTTTTGCAGTTTCAAAAATCGCGAAAAAAGTACAACTTAAAAACAAAAAATGTTGGATAAGAATACCATTATCGGCCTCGTTTTGATGTTCCTTATATTTATAGGATACATTTGGTGGACGAAGCCCTCGGACGAAGAAATAGCACAACGAAAAGCCTACCAAGACTCCGTTTACAAAGCCTATCAGGACTCTGTTGCCAGCGTTGAAGAGGCATTGGCGGCACAAAAACTAATTGACGACTCCATTGCCGCCAACGACACCCTCGCACAACAAACCGAAGCCGAAAAAGCACGGAAATCGGAGGGAGTGTTTGCCTGCAACCTCGAAGGCTCCCCCGTAAACATCTCCGTGAAAAATGACGTTTTCAGCCTCAACATAAACTCGCTCGGAGCCAAGATTGACAATGTGGTGCTTTCGGAATACTCCAGCTATGGCGATATGCCCCTCGACCTGATAACCAAAGGCAACGACAGTCTGAACCTCATTTTCACCACAGAGAACAACGAGGTAATCTCCACCGGAGGTTTCTTCTTCACAACTTTTGTAAACGGCAAAAAAACCGATAGCGACACGCAATTCGAAATATCCGGTAACGATTCGTTACTCGTAAATATGCGGGCATACATCGCAGGAGCCGACTCCGCAAACGTTGGAATTGACGAGAATCGCTACATCGAGTTCGCCTACATCATCTACGGCGACCGCTACGAAGTGAAATTCGACATAAATTTCCACGGTTTGGAAAAAACTCTGCAAAACAGCAATTATTTCGACCTGTATTGGGGAAATAAACTCACGCGCCACGAAAAACCCTCGAAAGGACGCTTCAACGAACGCTTCTACTCCTCTATCTACTACAAACCCTCCGACGACAACGCCGACCAACTGCGCGACGGTACCGACGACAGCAAGAATGTGAAAACTCCCCTGCAATGGGTAGCCTTCAAACAACAGTTTTTCAGCACTATACTTATCGCCGACAGCAGTTTTGACAATGCCGAACTGCGCACTGCCACCGAACAGAGCGAAAACAACCGCTACCTGTGCGACATGGAGAGTACCATAGGAATACCTTTCCACCTGTCGGATAACTACAACGTTGGCATGCGATTTTATTTCGGACCCAACAAATACCGCACTTTCCGCAACATGGACATAGGCTTGGAGCGTGTTTTGCCCTTGGGCTGGGGATTCTTTGCTATACAATGGGTGAACCGTTTTGCCATTATACCCGTATTCAATTTCTTGGAACAGTTCAACTGGAACTATGGCATCATAATACTCGTACTCACTATCTTGGTAAAATTAGTACTGTTTCCGATTGCTTATAAGTCCTACTCCTCGTCGGCGGTAATGAAAGTGTTACAGCCCGAAATTGCCAAAATCAGCGAAAAATTCCCGAAACAGGAGGACGCTCTGAAAAAACAGCAGGCGGTGTCGGCTCTATACAAAAAAGCTGGCGTAAGCCCCATGGCCGGATGTCTGCCTTTGTTGCTTCAAATGCCCATTTTGTTTGCCATGTACCGTTTCTTCCCGGCTTCCATAGAGTTGCGCCAAAAGCCTTTCCTTTGGGCCGACGACATATCCACTTACGATTCCGTACTTGACCTGCCGTTCAATATTCCATTCTACGGCGACCATGTAAGTCTGTTCTGTTTGCTGATGTTTGCCATACAGTTTGTGTACACTTTCTACACCATGCACCAGCAGGCTTCGCAGCAAAGCATTCCGGGTATGAAATTCATGATGTACTTTATGCCTTTCATGATGTTGTTCATGTTCAACAGCCAGTCGGTAGCTCTGAACTTCTACCTCTTCCTTTCGCTGTGTATCACCATGATACAGATGATTGTTATACGCCGCACCATAAACGAAGACAAGATACGTAAACGCATTGAAATAGCCAATGCCAAAAACAAAAATAAACCGCAGAAAAAATCCAAGTTCATGAAACGCTTGGAAGAAATGCAGAAACGCAGTGAGGAACTGCAGAAAGCCAACGCCAACCGAAAGAAATAAAACAAAAATCATACACCTATGTTAGCAGTAATAATTACAATTTTTGTCATTGGGTACGCATGCATCGCGCTGGAACACCCTTTGAAAATCAACAAAACCGCCACAGCCTTGTTGTTGGGTGTGCTTGTATGGACAATCTTTTCCATGTCGCACATACTCACCACAGGCGAAATCAGCAACCACCTGATAGAAAACCTCGGCGAGACAGCCGAAATTGTCTTCTTCCTTTTGGGAGCTATGACAATAGTTACCTTAATTGAAGACTACCAAGGGTTTAGGGTTATAACAGACAGAATAACGACAAGAAACAAGAAGAAACTGCTGTGGGTTTTGTCGATACTCACATTCTTCCTCAGCGCCCTGCTCGACAATATGACAACCGCCATTGTTATGGTGGCTCTGCTTCGCAAGCTCATCGCCGACCGGAGGGAACGCTGGCTCTACGCAGGCATGGTGATACTTGCCGCAAATGCCGGCGGCGCATGGTCGCCAATTGGAGACGTTACCACCATAATGCTGTGGATTGGCGGACAGGTAACAACTGTGAATATAATAGTAAAAACCCTTATAGCAAGTTTGGTATGTATGGTGGTACCGGTGCTTGTAATCGGAGCCACGCTTAAAGGCGAGATTGAGCGCCCGCAAGAAGAGGCTGCCGGTCTCGAAGTACCAGCGCACTTGCGCCGCCTTGTACTCATATTAGGTATCGCCGCTCTGATTTTCGTTCCCATCTTCAAAACCATAACACACCTGCCACCGTACCTCGGTATGCTGTTCGGCCTGGGCGTGCTTTGGATTACCACCGAAATACTTAGCCGAAAATACGAGAAAGAAGGACACAAGCTGCCCACCGCAGTTAGCACACTCGAACATATCGACACACCGACAATTCTGTTCTTCCTCGGCATACTTATGGCCGTAAGTTGCCTGAAAGTAGCTGGAATATTAGGAAATTTGGCAGGTGGGCTCAACACCGCTTTTGGCACCGAAGCCCCGGGATTCTTCTTCATCGACCTTATTATAGGTGCGCTTTCCTCAATAGTGGACAACGTTCCTTTGGTGGCAGCCACAATGGGTATGTATCCAATAGACGCTGACCCGATAATATTTGCCACCAACCACCCATTTTGGGAATTCCTTGCCTATTGCGCAGGCACAGGCGGAAGCCTCCTTATTATAGGCTCGGCTGCTGGTGTGGCAGTTATGGGTATGGAAAAAATAGACTTCATCTGGTACATCAAAAAAATATCGTGGCTGGCATTGATTGGCTATCTTGCAGGTGCAATAATATTCATTCTTATGGATGTAACGCTATTCGAAAAAGTGGCGTGGTTACGAGATTTGGCATAACATTTTGATTTTTAGCATAAAACAATGTCCGAAGTTAAAAATAACGTTCTCAGCAAGGATAACGAAACAGAAACGAAACAACCCTTTTTCAAAAGAAAATGGGTGAGACGTACATACTTTATTGTGGTTCATTTGTTTGCCATAGCCGGAGCCGCCATCATCGGGGCTTGGGGAGTGTATCAGTTGGGGCTTACCAACAACAGCGGCACCATCGACAAGAATTACCGTTACCTGATGGATGTTGCCGAGATGAACGCTCTTGCCAAAGCCGACACCTCGGCACAAGCACGTCAGAAGATGGAATTGGAGCAATACGTGAAAATGGCCGCATTTGGTCGCTTCTATCCAGAAAATGCACGTCTTATGCTACAAACGCTTCGCTACTGCGACAATCCCGCCGTAGTGTCGCAAATGATTGCCGCAGCAAATATTTACACCGAAAAAAACGAACAGTACAACGAATATATTGAAAAAGTTCAAAAAGCCATAAACTCAGTAAAACAGAAACAAAGCCCCAATGTAATTCCTTGGATGGCCACCGAAGAATGGGGAGCTCTGAAAGTTGCCATACTCAAGGACAAACATCTTATCGACAGTGCAGCCAATATGACCGGGGTGGATCCACGACTGATAGTTGGCTGTCTTGTGGGGGAGCAGATGCGTTTGTTCAACTCCAAACGAGAGATGTACAAACAATATCTTGGTCCGGTGAAGGTTCTTTCGGTGCAGTCGCAGTTCTCGCTCGGAGTGAATGGCATAAAGGACTTTACTGCCATGCAAGTGGAGCAAAACCTCAAAAACCCCAACAGCGAGTTTTACATGGGCAAAAGCTACGAACACATACTCGATTTCTCCACTGCCGACCCTGCTACTGAAAGGGTTGCTCGCCTAACAAGTTATAGAAACCATATCTACTCTTACATTTATACAGGCTGCATACTGCACCAAACCATGAAACAATGGCAACGTGCGGGATATGATATTTCCAACCGTCCCGACGTACTTTTCACACTGTTCAACGTAGGATTCTCGCAGTCGGTGCCGAAACCCGACCCCAAATGCGGCGGCTCGCACATAACCATACACGATAGAGTTTACACCTTTGGTGCAATAGGATTTGATTTCTTCTTCTCGGGCGAACTTTCTAAAGATTTCCCGCTTCACGAGAAATACTTCATCTCCGACGACGTTATAAACAACAAAAAGAAAACCGAAATGGTAGATAACAACATATCCATTTAAAAAAAAAATAATTGATTATCGACTTAAAAACCTGATATTTATGAAACATGCACTAAAAACAACGGCAATGGCACTTATGCTGATAACACTTACAGCACAGGCACAGCATAAAAGGCCACAGCAACAGCCTTCGGAAAAATACGCCACGGCGGTTACAGGCACAAATTACGAAGGATATGCCTTCAACGAAGAATTCGAGACCGACATCACGGTGGAAAATCAGGCAGGACGTTTCACCCTATCCACCGAAGACATCGCAATCTTGGAAAAACTATTGCAGAAAAAAATAGCTAAGTTGAACCATTCGCACAACCATCAGGCAAGCATGGATTGTCAGCTTATCGACGAGCACCTCGAAAAATACAAACGTCAGTACATTGGCTTTATAAACTATGATGGCGACAAAGTTGTGTGGGTTAATTTTGTACGCGACAGCCGTTTCGACAAACTGCTTATTTACGAAATACCCAACATAAAAGGTGGTTGCAGCAATTTCTTCAGCGTAAAGGTGAATATGGACCACCGCATTGTTTACGACTTGGAGGTAAACGACCCGGGCGACGTGGTTTACACCAAACCCGCCGTTAAACGCAAATACCGCCGTGTAAGCCGTCCGAAATAATCTTCAGCAAGTGAACAACCTCCTCACTCAAGCCACACTGTTCAAATTCCTGAAATTCTGCGTTGTAGGAGTTACAGGAACAGTTGTTGATTTTAGCCTTACTTGGATATGCAAAGAAAAATTCAAAATTCCGAAATTCGTAGCCAACGCAATAGGCTTTGTGGTGGCTGCTACCAGCAACTATTTTCTAAATCGTTGGTGGACATGGGGTAGCACCAACAGCCAAGTGGGTGTGGAATACACAAAATTCTTTGCCGTATCGCTTATCGGGCTTGGACTTAACACTCTGATACTGTACATTCTGCACGAAAAGATGAAAGTGAATTTTTGGGTTTCAAAAGTCTTCGCCACAGGCGTGGTGATGATATGGAATTTCCTTGCCAACAATTTCTTCACCTTTGCCGGAGTGTAATTTTGTTGCCACAAATTTCATTTCAAGAATAATGAAAAAGCAGGTCATAATAGCCGCCGTTGCTACGCTTATATGTGTGGGGGCAAAATCCCAAAACACCATCGAAGAGCTGTTTGCCGACCATTCCGAAATAATATTCTCATTCGTTGAAAACGACAATGCCAAGTTGCGCGAACTCAGCCGCATAATATCCATCGACAGCCGTCGCGACTCCATCATTACAGCCTATGCCAACAGACAGGAATTCAACGACT
This sequence comes from uncultured Bacteroidales bacterium, assembly GCA_905233475.1. Classification (GTDB taxonomy): domain Bacteria; phylum Bacteroidota; class Bacteroidia; order Bacteroidales; family P3; genus UBA1219. The sequence goes on along the minus strand of CAJOEN010000034.1, from coordinate 2,902 downwards.
TCCTGCAAAAGGGATACCCCTACACTATCGTAAAAAAATATACCGACAAAGCTGTGAACATGGCCTCTACCGTGGCACAAATGGCCTCGTGGGACCGTTATCCAACCTACGAAGTGTATTTGCAAATGATGGACAGTTTTGCTGTGAGATACCCTACCCTGTGCCGTATCGACACCATAGGTACTTCAGTGCGTGGCAGACTGATACTGTGTGCGGTAATATCCGATAGTTTGAGCATCGACCAAAACGAACCGCAGTTTTTCTACACCTCCACCATGCACGGCGACGAGGTTACCGGATACATTCTTATGCTCAGGTTGATAGACCACCTGCTGGGCAATTACGGCACCGATGCCGAAATAACCAGATTAGTGAACACAACAAAGATATATATCAACCCCTTATCTAATCCCGATGGTACCTACAAAGGAGGCAACAATACCGTTTCCCGTGCCACACGCTACAATGCCAACTCCATCGACCTCAACCGCAATTTCCCCGACCCTTGGTCGTCGGCTCCGCTGAACAGCATACAACAGGAGAACACCGCTATGATAAACTACACTGCCAACCATAATTTTGTGATGTCGGCCAACCTGCACGGAGGTGCCGAAGTGGTGAATTTTCCGTGGGACGGCTACACCTCGAGCGAGAAAGTCTCTGCCGATTACGCGTGGTGGAGAACCGTAGGACGGAAATTTGTGGACAGTTGCCGCGCCGTAAAAAGCGATGCCTATACATCCGAAAATCGTAGTGGAATTGTTGTGGGCGGCGACTGGTATGTTATCAATAACGGACGACAAGACTACATGAACTACTTCCATCACATTAAAGAAGCCACAATTGAAGTATCTGAAACCAAAACACTGTCGAGTTCGCAGCTGCCCACGTACTGGAATTTCCATCGCAAAGCTCTGATAAATTATATCGGCGAAGTGCACAAAGGCATGCACGGCATGGTGGTGGATTCCGTAACACGCCAGCCGCTACGAGCACTGATAACCGTCCAGAACTACGACTACGACAGTTCCAATGTTTTCAGCCGTGCGGGACATGGCGATTTCTACCGTATGTTGCTTGCAGGCAGATACACGATAACCGCCTCGGCTTCGGGCTATATGCCAAAAACAATAGAAAATGTGGCTGTGAACGACTCTTCGGCAACACGAATACTGTTTGAACTTGTAAGCGATGGTTCCCCTGTGGCAATAAACGAGGCTGCTGACGAAGAAATATGTATTTATCCAAATCCCTGCTCCGAATTTATTACCATTTCTGGAAACGACATAGCCAGCTACCGAATTTTCAACACGTTTGGAAACAGCATATTACATAAACAAGACCTAAATGGTAATATTGTAAAAATCCATCTGTCGGCTTTGCCAAAAGGCCTGTATTTTATTGAAATACAAGATAAAAACTCCAACAGAAAAACGCTCAAGTTTGTAAAAAAGTAACGGAGATGTAAGTGTTCCCAATCCGCAGTGCCTATATATTACGGTATTCTATCTCATCTTTAATTACCTAGCCCTAATGTGGGTTGGAGTACAGTTCCAATTTTTCTCAAGTATATCTCTTTGTCAAACAGGATATTACGAATTTCATCCAATTCTTTGACGGTTGAACTCTCGAACGAAAAATCCTTTGGCAGGGCAATGTCGTTGGCGGTGCAGAATTCGGCAAAATTGCTGTCGGAAGAATCTGCGAGATGCTCCGATTTTAGGAACTGCAGTATCCGCAGGCCGTCCACCCTTTCGGCACAGGCTTTTACAAACAACTCCTCGGTTTTGAAATTCTTCCGCAAAGGTCCCCAAATATCGTTGATTTTCAGCTGGTTTTGCAGAAATGCCGTCATAGGGGTTTCAAAGTCCTTTTCGTAAAGGGCAGTGAAAGCCTCGTATGTCTGCCTCACTTTTTGGAACGATGCCGTGGCGTAGAAAGGGTACGACACATCCTGTTCGGCGACGGTTTTCATCACCGCCGGTCCCGTTCCGAAAGGCACCCTTGCCGAAATCCTGCCCTGCGGCAACACCCTTTCGGAATTGTAAACCGACACCTTGCCTGTTTTGCACAACTTCTGCATAAGGTAGAAATCCTCGCCACCCTGCAAAGGCGTTATGCCGCCACAACGTCGGTAGTCCTTGACGGTGAACGCCATAGCCGAGCCGAGGGCAGTAAAAGCATACGGACTGCCGATTTGCAGCATATTTATAAGGTAGTGCCGCATATAAATCTCATAGCGCAGGAGGCTGCGGTCGGTGGTTTCGTTGCCCGAAAGCGGGTGATAATAAGGTACGGCAATTGCCGAAAGGTCGGGTTTCTGTGCGAACTGCTCGACGACGGACGCAAAATAGTCCTCGCCAAAGTCGGTGTCGCCGTCCAAACTTACAATTATGTTGTTGTCAGGTGAAGTTTGTAAAATCCTGTTGAACAGAGCTTTGCGGGCATAGCCCACGCCACGGTGCTTGTCGTCCCAGCCTTTGCCGCGCGAGCTGCGGTCGATTATCACTATTGGCGTTTTTTCAATACTTTGCAGGAATTGGATTGTGGCTCGGTTGTTTTGGCAGACATGGATTTTTGTTTCATCGTCCCACCAACTTTCGGGTTGGTTTACACACACATACACATCGAAATTCTGGAAAGTCTGTTTTTGCAGGCATTCCACAAGCCGCGAGAGGTTTTCCAACTCGTCCATCAGAGGGATGGCAACGGATATGTGAGGGGAGTTTGACATTTGGTGTGAGTTTGCTTTAATAACGCAAATATAAGGTGTGTTATTGTTGAAAAGGAATTAAAAATCATTTTGTAGATTCAACTACGAAGTGCAACACCATGATGCAAAGATAGCAAAAATTTTCTTTTAGGAGTATCAAAGTTCAAAAGTTTTCTGGGGCGGAGGTTG
>CAJOEN010000033.1 GCA_905233475.1 uncultured Bacteroidales bacterium | reverse complement strand
TACTTTGACAAATTGCTGTTTGGCAAACCACATCATTGCTATATATCAATGCTTTACATTTTTATTACGTTGCCTATGATTTTTTATCGGACACTAATATATTCTATTATAATATATTTGTAAAAGTTCACAAGGTTGTTGTTAGGCATTTGCTCTATGGTTGGGGAAAATGGCTATATTTGCAAAGGGAAACATTAATTAAAAAAACAGCAAATTATGCCACAGTCCTATCATGCAAATGCGACGACAAATACACACACATTCGTCGCGAAATAAACAAATCAAATTTGCCGAACACCGTTTTGGCCGAACGACACAAAGTGTCGTTGAACACAGTGAGCAAGTGGAAAAAACGCGATTTCCTTGAGGATGTCAGTTCCCGCCCCCACAACATAGAGTATGCACTGACAGCAGTGCAGGAGGCACTGGTGGTGTCCATAAGGAACACAACATGGGCTTCGAGGGAGGAAATCACATATATGTTGTCCAACTCAGGCATAAGCGTGTCTATTTCCTCGGTGTACAGATGTCTTGTGAACAACGGCATCAACCGAAAGCCTAAAGAGGCGCGGCAAGCTTACGCCAGGTTCAAGGAATACACGCCCGGATACATACACATGGACGTCACCTACATGCCGAGGATAAACGGCATAAGATACTATCTGTTTGTCGCCATAGACCGTGCCACACGACTGATGTTCTACCGCCTTTATGACGAGAAATCAGCCGAAAATGCAGCCGATTTTATGAATCGGGCGAGAAAGTTCTTCCCTTTCATTCTCGATATAGTACTCACCGACAACGGAAAGGAGTTCTCCAACAAACTGTACAAGGGACGTGGCGGTGCTTCTACAAAAAAGGAAGGCAAGTTCGACATCGCCTGCGGCGGAAGCACAGGACATCGTCTGACAAAGCCAGGGACGCCGAAAACCAACGGAATGGTGGAACGTGCCAATCTCACCATTAAGGAATCAACAGTAAATCGCGTAAAATACCAATCGTTTCAGGAACTATCGGACGACCTCGAACAATTTTTGGTATATTATAACTTCAACCGACGGCACGGAGGACTTGCAAAAGAACTCAATGTGCGCACACCTATCGAAGCGTGTATCAGATGGTTAGAACTACAGCCCGAACTTTTTTACAGAAAAACTTTGATAATCGGAAAAAAATGTCATATCTTTGCAGTGCGAAAATAGTCATTTTCACCAATAACGTTATTAACTTATACAAACAATTGATAAACAATAAAGTGCAATTGCCTATGCAACGGCACTATTTCGTGCAAATATACGTTCTTTTGTGAAAAAGAGAAATGTAAGTTGAGGCGATCTTTATTGTGGCCGTCCACCGACCTCCGACTACTGCCCGCTTGCTACCGTTATCATTGTAAGTCCGCCTTTTTTGCCGGCTTCGAACAGGGCGGGGGGCTGGCCGTCGTGCATTATGTCGACATAAAGTGGCAGCCCTATGGTTAGGCGTTCACAACGGAGTTTCATGCCTGCCTTTATTTTCGAATTTTCTGCCACAATAACATCGAAGATATTGTTTCCCAGATACTTGAGAGTGAGGTGACGATTGGGGTTCCACTTGATTTCGAGTTTGTCGCCAATGTTCAACTGTTGGAAACGGACGGTCTTCGTCACCACCATTTTGGAAGTCTCGCGGTCGGTTTCGCCGCAGCAGTCGGCAACAAAAGTGTTCCAGTCGGAGTATCCCACAAAACGGCACAGCACGTCGAGGGTGCTTTCGCGCAAGGCGTTTTCGCCGCCGATGTAGTTCCAGATGCGTTTCAGCGTGGTAGTTCCGAGGGTTTCGCCGTTGCTTTCCTGCATCTTGTCGTGGAGCTCGGCAAAATCCTTGCTCGTTTTCAGCGGATGGGACAATGAACGCTCGACGCTTTCTTTAAGTTTTTGCAAGTAAGTTGGTTGTGTATTCATTTGCGGTGGTTTTGTTTCAGGCAAAGGTAATGAAAAAATCTGTAACTACAGGTCTAAATAAGGTCTAAATTTTGTTTTGCTAAAATATTTTTAGATTGCACTTTTTTTTGTGCAGAAATTCAACAAAATTGCACTTTTTTTTGTGCAAATGAAAAAAATCGTAACTTTGCAGCGATGGAAAACCTGGACAACAGCATATCGGCATAGGTCAGCACTCTGAGTTTCAGTGATAGCGGAGCGGATTCGGATTACACCGAAATCGCCTCGCGCGGACACAGCCGTATCGTAAAGACACGTCGCGACGGCCGATGGGTGGTGCTTAAAGGACTGAAACCCGAAAAAGTTTCCGATTCGCTGTGCTTGGCCATGCTGGGTAAGGAATACTCCATTGCCATGCAGATGAACCATCCCAACATTGTGCAGGTGTACAGCCGCGAGACCAATGCCGAGCTTGGCCCGTGCATCGTTATGCAATACGTCGATGGTCGCACCCTTGCCGATTTTCTTGCCGAAAATCCGTCGAAGAAACAGCGTATGAAGGTGTTGCGCGAACTGCTCTCCGCCATGCGCTACTACCACTCTTTGCAGATAGTTCATCGCGACCTCAAGCCTTCCAATATCCTCGTTACCCGCAAGGGCGACAATGTAAAGATTATAGATTTTGGCCTTGCCGACACCGACGACTACGCCCTGCTTAAAGGCCCGGCCTATACCTTGGCCTACGCCGCCCCTGAGCAGATGCAGCACGGAAAGCCTGTGGACGCTCGTGCCGACATCTATGCTTTCGGCAAAATACTGGGCGAGGTGTGCCCTAAGAAATACCGCAGGGTGGCACGCCGCTGCACCAAGGACAATCCCGCACAGCGTTACCAGTCGGCCGAAGACGTGGAAAATGCCATGCGGGGAACCGACAGGATGCGTGTGTTTTTTGTTGCGTTGGCGTTGGTGGCGACACTTGTGGCCGGTGTTATCGCTGTTTTCGGTAGGATAATTCCACCTGCCGATTATGATCCCAAGGAAATGTTCGCTTACGATGATCTATATGAAGTGCCTTATCCCGATTGGGTTGACTCAACGGCGAAACTCTTTCCCGACTTGCAACCCAACAAATACGCAGGAATAGGCACATTTACCGATGTGTCGTTCCCTTTGACCGACAAAATGGCTTTGTGCGTGTATATTTTCGACGATATCGACGGCAAAGGAATGTATTGCCAGGCGTTGATAATGAATTTAGAAAGCGGCAAGCGCATACGATACGGCACCAATCCAGTGATAAACGACCTGAAAAATGGCCTTCTGCCCGAATCCGACATAACCTGCGTGTGGAAATATTGCAACGACAAAGACGAGATTTACAAACTTTTTGTAGAGGTAGTGTACCGTTGCAAAGAACTTATGGGGCAGTGAAAAGCCCCTCCTGTCGGCGTTATTTTGTTATTCCATGTATGTTACGGCGACTTATGTGGGAATTATTATTTTCCCGTTCCATAGTCTTTGAAGAAAGTCGGTGGCCGGCCATACCTCCACCCCGTTGAACAGTCGCGGCTTTTCTTCCAACGATACAACAATGAGCCGACAGTCGGGATGCTCTTCCTTAAAAGCTTTTAGCCCTTTCAGGTGCGATGATACGATGCTTGGCGAAGATTTTATTTCTATGGCAAATTCAGCGTCGCCGATAATCGCATCTACTTCGTATGCGTTGTTTAGGGTGTGCCAGAAGGTGAGTCGTTTTTTCGACTCAGTGTAATCGAGATATGCTATCAGCTCTTGGATGATAAGGTGCTCGAAAGCGTGGCCGTATTCCGCCGTGCCTCTCTTGAGCCTTTCTCGACGCAACAAGTGATTTGTTACGCCTACATCAAAATAGTAAAATTTTGGCGAAAGCTGGACTTTGCGTTTCGGAGCTTTAGTGTATGCGGGCACAAACGTCCCCACCAGTGTCTCCTCCAAAATGGAGAAATATTCCTTGACGGTTTTTGACGACACTCCGCATTCTGTGGCTATTTTTGTGTAATTGACCATCTCCGAATCGCTCAAGGCCGCGACTTCCAAAAAACGAGTGAAAGAATCGAGATTTCGTACCAATGCTTCGGCTATGATTTCCTGCTGTATATAATCTCCTATATAGGCCAGAAGGCGTTTTTGCGGATTTTCGGCAAGATAATGACGTGGCAACATGCCGTGATTTACCGCTTTGTCTAAATCGAAATCAGGAATTTCGCCGCTTACCAAAGGGTGCAGAACTTTGCGAATGGCCCTGCCACCAAGTAGGTTGGCCCCGGTGCGTTTCAGTTTGCGGGCGCTGGAGCCGCATAGTATGAACCGCATATTTCGGTTGCTCATAAGCCAATGCACCTCATCGAGCAGTGCAGGGATTTTCTGAACTTCGTCAATGATTACCAACGCACCCTCGTCCAGCATCATGCACTCGTCGCGAAAAAGAGAGGGCTGCAGTCTGTATTTACTGTAAACATCCGATTTTAGCAGGTCGTAATAAGGCGTTTCTGGAAACAATTGCTTGAGCAATGTGCTTTTCCCAGTTTGCCGCGGTCCCCACAAAAATATGCTGTCGCATTCTATGTCGTTAAAAGACAATAATCTATGTAACATTTTGTTCGATATTGTTTCAAATGCAAAGATACGATAAATAATTTGATATTTTGTACTTTTTCGAAAGAATTTTTGGAGTTCTACTTCAGATTTTGCGATAAAAATTGGAGTTTTACTTCAAATTTTATTATATTATAATACTAATTATGAGTATTTTAACTATTTTATTTCTGTGTTTTGTGTTTTCGACAAATATTTTATTTTCTCGCCTATGGCGACCCCCTCCCTAAAAAATAAATCTAACAAATTTGTGAGATTTGAAAAGGCTTGTTGTATGTTTTGTTCATTGGGCGATTTTATTTCAAAGGACTTCACGATTACTATGTAATTCTGTCACGCCGTGTCAGCCAAAAATCGCCCCAATCGGACAAATGCGAAATTAGAGAACTTTGTTTCCTCCTGTTTTTGTGTCTTCGTTCCCCGATGTATCTTCCTGATAAATTGGACGATGCGATTTAGACCTTATTTAGACCTGCCGTAAGTGGCGGGAAGGGGGTATTTTTGCAGGGTTTAATAAATATTATTAGTACTTACAAAAAAAAATTAAATTATGTACACATTAAACTTTTCAAACGGAATGAGCCAGACTTATGCATCTGTAAGCGATTTGACAAAAGCTGCACGTGATATGGGAGGCATGGCTAAACTTGTAAATGGTAAAACTTATGTTTTTATACCAAAAAAGTAAAAGCAGAAAAAGTGCCGGATTAAATCCCGGCACTTTTTGCATATACTATCTATACTTTTACATAGCAAATTACATCAAAAATGCTCATGTTTAATGCTGAATTTTGTAAAAATGGCATTTTAAATTTCCTTTTGTAGAGCGGCTTTTAATATACTCTGCTTCGGTTTGGCAGAGTGAGTTTGTATTTTCGCAGAACGAAAACAATAAAATTATTCATTCATTAAAATATCAAAAAAATGAAAAAAAAAGTAACAGGCGACATGTGGCTTGGATTTGACTATGAGTCGGACGAAGTTGTTCAACTTAGCGATTTGTTACTCATCAATAGTTATAATGTTGATGAACTCGACAAAATGATTGAACTAATAAAAATGTACAAGGAATATCGGAAACTTGATGATGGAGACAGTGTGCTATGGATAGGGCAATCAAAAATGACCATGATGAGAGAAGTGAATCACAGACCCTGTGTTCGTCCGTCTGCCGTCGTGAAACGTGATGATGAATACATAGCCATTGCCAGTGACGAAAATATAGGAGATACTGATGACCGCGGGAATAATATTAGCGTAGTGCGTCCAATTGAGGGTGGAAAGATTGTGGATAAGGAGGCGGCGAAATATCTTGTCAGTAAAATGCTTGAAAATGATGATGATGAGCCCTCCATCTCTAAACTGCTGATTATTGTACCAGCTGCATTTGCCACCGAGGAATTTGAGTTGTTGCGCCAAATTGCACACGAAGCTGGAGCCAAGGAAGTCCGCTTTTTATACAGGCCCCTTGCCGAGGCTATTTGCTTTGGTTTCAATATCTATGAGCCAGAAGCCAAGATGATAGTGCATGTTGGCGGAGGAACTACCGAAATATCTGTGATAACTTTGGGCGGAATAGTCGTTAATAAAACCATTCCGGTAGCCGGAGATGCTTTCACCGAGGATATACGCGCTTATATCTGTGAAAAGTTCGATGTTTTGATTGACAAAGAAGAAGCCACAAAAATTAAAAAGGAAGTCAGTCATTTTGCAAAATATTCAAGGGGGCGACAACGCTCAGAAAAGCGGGAATTCGATTGTTTTGACAGAGGCAAAAACGTCAGGGAAACTTTGGCTGTTTCGTACAAGGACTTGTTAAAAGCCATGGACAAATCCATAAAGTGTATAAAAAGCGCTGTGATTGAGGTGCTTGCGAAAATTCCCCCGGAATTAGTTTTTGACATTTCTAACGGCATGATTATCTTGACAGGAGGTAGCTCAGGAGTGCTAGGTGTGAAAGAAGAAATACAAAAAAGGTTGCGCGCTGAATTCTTGAAGTGCGATTTGATAAATATTCATGGAGAAAAAGTCAAAAATGCGAATTGGGATGATTTAAAGGATTTTTCCATAGTTGAGGCTAACGATTATTATGATGATTTCTATAGTCTTATGCATTTCGACAGATTCGACGATTTTCTGATAAAATAACCCCCAATAATAAAAACCGAAAAAAAACAACCTCTTTAGAGGTTGCCTTTCTGTAACATTAAAAACCATATAAAAAAATGAACACAACACAACAGAAACAAAAATTAGTCGTCGTTTTGTGCGACAACCACAGCCACGGACAGCTGGAAAACCTCTTGAAAGACACCTGGGGAGGCCGCAATGTCCCCGTATTTACAAACTGGGACACCCTTGCGCCCTGTACGCACTGCCTTGTGGTGGCCGTAATGTCGGCAATGGAAGAGGCAACGCTGCAAAGCGTCTCCCGTAACATACCCATGCTGCTCTCCAAGGGCTGCAAAGCGGGCATGGTGCTTGTGGAGCCTTTCGCATTCGAGGAAACAGGTTTCAAAATGCAAGTCCGGCTGCTCGAGAGCCTCGGCGGTTGCAAGATGGATTTCGTGGAAACCCGCAGCATGGAAGCCTTCTCCAACGCCAGCGACGAGCCCAAAGGCTTGAGGGAGTTCTTCGCCGACGTTTACGCCGATATACTCGGCGCCACCGAAAAAGCCGTGGCCGAAAACTGGGGCGAGGTATTTCTGTAACTTGTTGATATATATTTGGACATATAAAATTAAAAACGTGACTTTGCAAAACAGTTTTCCCTCGAACTTGTCTAAATGGACTTCGGCAGGGGAGGGGAATAGTAAATAAATGAAAGTATTAGTTTGTTAATCAAAAAAAATAATCATGAAAAGAAAAAAATGTTGGCTACACCGTTGCACATGCGGTGATCATGCTTGGCCATTTACTTATGAGTTGCTTGTAAAGCATAACATTATCTCTATAGGATGGAGCGATTTTTCAGATGAAAATTATCAGGAACGTCTTTCTGATAGTATGAAATCATTCGCGGATGTTTTTCAAAAAGAATGGGGATACCAACCTCGTAACCGTTACAATCTTTGGCGTTTTCTGAACGGAATGAAAAAAGGTGACATTGTCGTTGTGCCCATGGACGGGGGAACTTTTAGTATCTATAAGATTTCCGATAATACGGTATATAATAATGAGACATTTGACCATAATTTGTGGATTGATTGGAACGGAGATAGAGCAACTCTTGACCAAAATGGCTATCCAACTTATTCGGATGGTCGTATTATAGATATGGGTTTTTACCGAAAGGTAGAACCGTTGCGCCTTAACATTTCACGTGATGAATATGCTGCTCAGCCTCTTTATTCCCGAATGAAAATAAGGCAAACCAATGCAGACATTTCTGATTTAATGGAAGAAGTATGCAGTGTGCTTGAACATCAGGAACCTATTAATTTGAAATCGGCATTTGTTTCCTCAGCAGCAGAAATTCTTTCTAATCAGATGCGCGACCTTATGAATGACCGAAAGATAGAGGAACTTGTAAGATGGTACATGGAATCATTGGGTGCGGTTGTTTACATTCCTGCAAAAAATACAACCAAAACAAATGAGGGTGATGCTGATGTGGTAGCCACTTTTGACAAATTGAATAATCACACAATTTTAATACAAGTCAAAGCACATAGTGGTTTTACCGATTCTTGGGCTGTGGAGCAAATTGCCTTGTATGCTAAGACTTTTGAAGATAGTTTGGAAGATAGATCAACCCAATTATGGGTGATTTCTACTTGTGAGGATTTTACAGAAGAAACGAAGCGGCTAGCTAGCGAAAAGGGCATTCTCCTAATTAATGGTCGTGCTTTTGCTGAAATGCTGATAGACAATGGTTTGTACTCCCTGCCGGTATAGTTCGTAATAATTTAAAACATACATCAATTAAAAGGCTGACTCCCCCAGCCTTTTATTTTGCAAAACGTTCCTTACCGCACCTAAAAAAACGAAAACCGAGGCGAGTAATCCGTATAACTTATATATATATATATATATATATATAACGACCAGCAAAAAAAAATGGAGATATAAAATAAAAAACGTAACTTTGCAAAGTCAAACTGACAAAACTGCTTTGTGGAGAAAAATGGCGATGCTTGACAGAGTAGTATTTATTTATTGAAGAAGCCTTGTTTTGTTTAATAATAATGATGAAAACAGTAGATTCATTTGATGCTGAAATAAAAAAAGCATACGGAAAAAAATCAATCGTTGATGGAATTACAAATATGTCTAAATATAAGAAAGCATATCCAAAAATATTATGGATATTGAAAGAAGCGAATAATTCACATACTGACAATCCAGATGAAAACCAACGAGATTTTCATGCTAATGTTACTTGTTATAAAATGTGGAAATTGACATTTAAGCGTATTATTTCTTGTTCTTATGGTATGATTTACAAGAAAAAAAGGTTGAATGTTGATGAGAATGCATGCATCAATGGTGTTAATGTCATGCTCGATATAGCATTAATTAATGTGAACAAGTGTGGAGGATGCTCTCGTTCAAATAATTCTAGTATTTCTGCCAAATATAATAAGTACAAAGATGTTATATTGGCTCAGGTTGAACAAATTAATCCCGATGTTATTATTAATTGTAGCCGAGTTTGGAATTTGACCACTGATTTGCGAGAACAATTCGGGTTGAATGGGGAAATAAAAAAAAGAAACGCGAGAGTTTATTGTAACAATGAAAAAGTTCTAATAGATTACTACCATCCAAATTCAACAAGAGATAGTCAAGGAGGATTGACAGATGAACGATATTATAATGTAGTTGTCGGAACATATAAAAAATGGAAAATGATGCCCCCTATTAAATAGTTTTTTTGGGGAAAATAAAAGGCTGGCGGAGCCAGCCTTTTATTTTGCACTTACCCAGCCTATTTTGCCCCCAATAAACAAATTCGTGCATTTCCGTGTTTTTCGATGTTAAAAATAAATCTGCGTAATTCGCGAGCTTCAGCGAGCAGGAGAAATTCGTGCCATTCGTGTTCAAAAATCCGTGTCATCCGTCCAATCCGTGTTCAAATTAATCCACAAGAACTCTCGAGCCGAAGGCGAGAAGGATAATAATTCGTGTCTTTACGTGTTTTTCGATGTTAAAAATAAATCTACGTATTTCGCGAGCTTCAGCGAGCAGGAGAATAATTCGTGCATATTCGTGCATATTCGTGGTCAAAATCCGTATCATCCGTCCAATCCGTGTTCAAAAACTCCTAGCCGCAAGCGGCAGAAATCTATGCAAATCTTTTCAAATTATCCAAAATTATTTGTTAGATATGTTCTTATTTGTTGGATTTCTCGCCGAAGGCGAAAAGGGATAAATCCGTGTTCAAACACCCTTTTAGGCGGGCGAAAAAATGGAAAAAGTTGTAAAAATCGCCACAAAAAAATGGAAAAAGTTGTAATTTTTTACCTTAAATAAATTCAATAGCGTTGCTAATCAAAGATATAGGCCAAATTCTGACGAATTGCGTTAAAAATCATATTTTTTCCGTACCTTTGCACAATGCTTGTGGCTGAGACAAAATAGCCCTCGCACTTTTGTACATCAATAATTACTTTGTTATGAAACATATAAAAAACCTCTTTCTTAACGAGAATCTCATCCTTGCCGTCATACTGCTCAACGCCGTGGTCATCTTCCTTCAGACCAGCAATGTGGACAGCACGTGGATTCAGGTCGTTGATGTGGCCTGCACACTCATTTTCATTGTCGAAATGATAATAAAGCACTCCGACCTCGGGCTCAAAGGCTACTGGGCGTCGGGCTGGAACCGTTTGGACGGCATTCTGGTCATCATTTCGCTCCCCTCGCTGGTGGCCTTGTTCGTCCCCGAAGGTCTGTTTGATTTATCCTTCCTACTGGTTCTAAGATTGTTACGCGTTTTCCGTTTCCTCAGGGTTTTGCATTTCTTCCCCAATTTCACCCAAATCGTCAATGGTTTCAAGCTGGCCATCAGGGAGTCCTACGCAGTGCTGCTATGCTTTTTCGTGCTTATAGTGATGTTCGGACTTATCAACTGCAGCCTTTTCAAGGACATAGCCCCCGACTATTTCGCCACGCCTTTCGACTCCATCTATTCCGTTTTCCGCATCTGCACCGTGGAAGGCTGGTACGACATCCCCGACACCATCGCCCTGGCCACCTCGCCCGCAATAGGCACCCTTGTCCGCATCTATTTCTGTATTCTGCTGATAATGGGCGGCATCATCGGCATGTCGTTCATCAACTCGGTCTTTGTCGATGCCATGGTCAGCGACAACAACGACGATGTAAAAGCCAAACTCGACGAGATAGAGAAGAAACTCGACAAACTGATGGAATCGAAAGAACAGTAATCACACACCTTATATTATAGGTGTACAAAAACTTGATACAACTATTTTGGGTTGAAAGTTGTAAAATTCAACCCGTTGATAACAAGGTTTTTATCTGTTTTTTTTACAGCTTGAAATTCAGCGGCAAAATGTACTTAACACGTACTAGTTTGCCATGTTGTGTGCCAGGTTCCCATTTAGGCATTTTGCGAACCACACGCATAGCCTTTTCGTCGCATCCACCGCCAATGCCTTTAATTACTTTTACCCTGGAGATTGAACGTCTTTTTCGACGATAAATGAAACATACACACGTCCCGAGATTTTTTCTTTTTTAGCTTGTTCGGGGTAATTGTATGTTGTTTACAATGTATTCTAACAAAGCCTCTTCGCCGCCAGGGAATTCGGCTGGATTTTCAACTTTAACAAAAACGCCCTCGTCAACAGTCACCTCGCGGTAATTGTTGTTGGCTTTTGTGTTGTCGGTTTGCGCTTGCAAGGAAACAACTCCTGCACACAATGCTAAAAATAAAACTACTTTTTTCATATTCTTATATTTTTTTAATTGAAAAAAAATTCGCAAGGTGTAATATTTTGTGGTATATTTGCAATTATTATATAGATCGGAAATAAATTCAGAACATCTTGACAAGAAAAGATTACAACAGATGCGTGGAACTCTGGGCTGACGATGTTTACAACTTCGCCATGCACTGCCACCACAACGAATCCGACTGTCAGGACGCGGTACAAGAGGCCTTCGCCGCACTGTGGAAAAATCTGGATAACGTCCAAATGGCAAAAGGCAAGTCGTTTCTGCTATCCGTAACCTACCGCCAACTAATGATGACCATGCGGAGCCAAAAGACCGCCGAGCACGCACTTGACAAACTCCCACGGCAAGACACCGAATACCACCCCTGCGAGAACATCGACCTTAAAGAAGCCTTGCAACAAGCCATGCAGCAACTACCTGAAACCCAGAAAGCTATACTACAACTGCGCGACATAGACGGATACAGCTACAAAGAAATAACCAAAATACTGAATATCAGCGAACAGCAAGTGCAGGTGTACCTTTTCAGAGCAAGGGTAGCAATGCGAAAACAACTGAATAAAAACGATTTTTAGAACCGAAAAAACTACATAAAATGGACATAAACACCGAAAACTACGAACTATACCTCTTTCGTTATGCGGAAGGACTACTCACCGACGACGAAAGGCTTGAGGTTGAGGCATTTCTGCAACAGCACAAATATTTGCAGGAAGAACTCTCGCTGTACGACCCCAATCTAAAAATTGCGGCACAAGCCAAAGTTGTTTTCTCAAACAAGAACAGTCTGAAACACAAATACATATCCCTGTTCCCAGCCTATGCCAAGGTAGCGGTGGCGGCAAGCATATCAGTGCTTTTGGCTGTCGGGGCATTTGTACTTACCGGCAACACCAATACCAATGACAATCAAGCAATTACAGCTCACACAAAGAAAATTGACACCTCCAACGCAACCGAAACAAAAACGGAACAAATATTAGAACATCCACAAAACACCTCATACACAACACTATACACCAAAACAGAAACACCTATCGCGACCTCGGTGAAAACTGCCCAAAATAATGAGGAAATTGCCACCTCAGAAAACACCGTTGTTACAATAGAAATTGCCGAAGCAACAGAAACAACTGAATTTCAAAACGATAGCGACAACGAAAAAGACACCACCTCAAGCGACAACGATTTAGTATTTATTTCAACTCCCCAAAACGTGGTTTACACCGACCAACTGATTTCGTACTCCTACGACAAACCGAATCCTCCCTATAAAAACGAACCGAATCCTATGCAATTAGCCATTGCGTTTGTCGGCGACCTGCTAAGCCAATCGGAAACTTTCCGCGAAATAGCCAGCAGCATGGAAAACCTGCAGCGCAAAACCCAACCCGGTATCGAAAAATTATCATCATTTCTTAGTTTTTAAAAAAGGACATTAAATATTAAAACACTTTACAACAATGAAAAAAACAGTTATCCTATCCGTTTTAGTGCTCGCCACCATGAATATTATGGCTCAAAACAGCAGCACAATACGTCAAAACCTACAAAACAAAGTACACAACGTGTATGTGGGCAACAATTTCAATGCTTTTATCACCTTCGACAACAACAGCTACGTGGAATTTCAATCGCTGACACAAAATGACGTAAAAAAAATCAAGGACAACAATATGATCACCATCAAAAACGACACCCTTTTTCTTGGCTACGACTCCTGCAAAACGTGTTCGGGCACGGTTTACATACATTTGGATTCCACCAACCGTAATACCAACATATTTCTATCCAACAACGCACAAGGATATTTTAACAATCTATGCAACAGCAATATACGTATAGAAGCCAAAGACTACAGCCAAGTGGCTATGAGCAAATTGTTGGGCGATACGCTGTGGTGCAAAAGGCTTTATGTGCATACGTCAGA
Source organism: uncultured Bacteroidales bacterium (assembly GCA_905233475.1). Classification (GTDB taxonomy): domain Bacteria; phylum Bacteroidota; class Bacteroidia; order Bacteroidales; family P3; genus UBA1219. The sequence continues at coordinate 46,662 of CAJOEN010000033.1, read as the reverse complement.
CCACGCCTACACAATATTCCAAACCCCCTTGGTGGGCGACTCCATAGAACTTATCGCCAACGACAACTCCCGAATCTCCGCCAGCACAATCGACTGCAACTATCTGTACTACTACGAGATATATCGCGACAAAAACATCGCTATCAACTCGAACAAAAAAATCAAACACAAAAAGCATGTCTGCAAAGACAAAGATTCGTGGTATGACGAAGATTCGTGGTATGATGAATATGATGATGACGAAGATTTTCTGGAACACCATATAGATTTCGATTTTGCATGGGGATTCCACAACTGGACAAACAACCCATTCAACGGCCTTTACTCACTCGACGATGCATACGAACTACGCACTACCCCCTCGTCGTTTCAGTTGGCTTTGTCGTACAGGTGCCCTATTGTACGCAAAAGACTGCATTTTCAAGCCGGCTTAGGTTACGAAAGCGATGTATATAAATTCCGCAACCAATACATCACCATAACCGACAACACCCCCAAGCATCTGGATATGAATGGAACTCAGCCAATTGCAGGCCAATGCGCTACAAAACTCGTTACACGCTACGTAACATTCCCCATAGGCTTGGTTTTTTCAAAAAACAAATTACGAGCCTCGATAACCATGATACCGGGCATAAGCTACACCAACTCGCACACCGGTCTGAAATACAACATAAAAAACAACGACGACAAACATTATATGAAAGAAAACCCCAAGAATTTCATCAACCCTTACAAACTTGACCTAAGGTTCGCCGTTGGATACAAATTATTTAAATTCTTCATACAGCCTTCGCTACTGCCTGTGTTTATCAACACCGACCAAAAAGTATATCCAATAAAAATTGGAATAATAATTTAATTTTCAACATTTTAAACAATCAAATACACCTAATGTCGCAATTATAAATCTTTAAATCTAAATACCATGAAAAAACAAATTTTAAAAATCGGGGTGCCATTACTTACAATGGCTTTGACAGGAATACTTCTTGTAACTTCCTGTAAGAAAGACAAAAATGAAACAAAATCGTCGGAGGATTCCGCTATTTGCATATCCAACATTTCGTTTACCGACTGCCATCCCGACCTCGAGACAAAGGGTCCCTACAATTCCGATTCGATTGCGATAAACATAAGCAACAAAACGGTTTACGTTACGCACTACAATCTCACCGTAAACTGTGGGTGGCAGGACATCGACGTGCAGTGTAGGACTTCCAACGACTCTGTTTACGTGAGAGAAATTGAAATCTCCCCAGCTCAAGCCAACTGCATATGCGAGACAAACAACTCTTTCCAGATAAACAACCTGCCGGGAGGCAGGACTTTTACCTTTGTGTTTGAAAGTTGTTACCCAACAATTTACAAAACCGTGAGCATAAATTAAGCTATTCGCTATCATACACCAACGCCACTATATCCCGCAGTATGGTGGCGTTTTCTGTGTCGGTATCGGGAATTTGCGGTGCTTGGGACAGTTGTGCCCCTTGCAAAAGTTGTCGGGCTTGTTCTATTGTGTCGGGACGTAGGCAGTCGGTTGCTATCTCCACCTGGCTTATGCAATGCCTTGCCTCGTCGGTTTCAACGCCTATCTCCACCTCTCCCCAGGAGAAAGAGCCGCTGAACTTTGTGCGGAAATTGCGCCATTTGGCAAACAGAAAAGTATCGTCGGCAAGGGCGCGGCCATGTGACATCACCTCGTCGGTACACACATCGGCAAAAGGCTTTATTTCGGCCTTGGCTCCATACACCTGCTGAAAAGCGTCCATAAGCGGCTGTATTATGTTATCCGCTGTAATGTCGGCAATTTCGGAAAGGTTCACCACACGGCTACTCACCGATGACACTCCGTGTTTTTGCAACTTGGTGGGCTTCACCCTCAGATAACGCTGAATTTCAGCGGTGTCGGTCTTTATAAGTATGGTACCGTGGTGCAGACAGTTGTTTTTGCCGGTGGAAAAGGCGTTGCCCGAAAATTTACGCCCTTCGCATAGAAGGTCGTTGCGCCCCGAAATCTCGGTGTTTAGCCCAAATGAGGCCACAGCTTTCTGTATAACGGAAAACTGTCGCGGCACATCGTAATATTGTCGCGGCACCACAAACGAAAAGTTGAGGTTGCCCGAATCGTGGTACACCGCTCCCCCTCCCGTCATTCGCCTCATAAGATGGCCGCCGTCGGCAAGCAGGGAGTCCACATCGCACTCACTATAAGGATTTTGGTTAAAACCGATAACCACAGTACGGCGGTTGCGCCACAGGTACATAACCACAGTATCCGATGGGGTATTGCGCACCAAAGCCTGCTCCACTGCAAGATTTACATAGGGGTTCTGCTGATCGCTTACTATTATATTTAGTTTCATATCTTTTCCTGTTTTTAATATTACAAAAAAAGCAGGTTGCAACATCAACCTGCTTGTCTGTTCTTGGTAGCGGGGGCCGGATTCGAACCAACGACCTTTGGGTTATGAGCCCAACGAGCTACCACTGCTCCACCCCGCACTGAATCGTTTTGCAAAAGTACGACTTTTTTCGAAAAATACAAAACTTTTGTCCGTATATTTCAGCGCAAACGCCATATTACAATGATTTTAAAGTATTTACAAAAACAAGATTTTTCAGCGGAATAAGTGCTATCGCAAGAATTTCAGCCACTTTTTGGAAATGAAAAAACTGTTTTTAATTAAAAAAACACGTTTTTTTTACAAAAAAAAAGCCGTTTAGAAATCGCCTTCGCCGTCGAACACAAAAGTGGCCGCACCTTGCAGGAATACCGAGTTATAAGTGTTTTGCGTTCTTTGCCACGAAACTTCGAAATCGCCGCCCAAGGCATGTACCGGCACTTGGCCCGCCCCAAGACCGTTGATTGCAGCCCATACCAAAGCCGCCGCCGTAACTCCCGTGCCACACGAGAGGGTCTCGTCCTCCACGCCTCTTTCGTAGGTTCGCACAAACAGCCGTCCGTCGGCATCGGTGCCTATAAAATCCACATTGGTACCGTTGGGCGCGAAAATGGGATTATTGCGCAAGGCTCTACCGTTGGTAAACACGTCGTAATCAGCAATATCGACCACTTGCACTACGTAATGCGGAACGCCGGTGTTCACAAAAAAACCGTCCATGCAGGGACGTACCTGCTCCACAATGTTCATGGCTATTTTCACAATGCCCGAAAGCCCGTCCCAGCTGAGTACGGTGGCGGTATGCCTATCGTCGGAAGCTTCGAAACAGGTATAATCGCCGATGATTCCCAGCCTTCGAGCAAAAGCCGTTATACAACGCGCACCGTTGCCGCACATGGAAGCGGTGTTGCCGTCGCTGTTGTAGTAGAGCATTCGGAAATCACTGCTGTCGGAGTTCCGAAGCAACATAAGTCCGTCTGCCCCCACCCCTACCCTGCGGTTGCAGATGCGAGCTACCTGACTGGTTGTCAGGGAGCAATCTCCTTTACGGTCGTCAATAATGACAAAATCGTTGCCTGCTCCGTGGTATTTGCTGAATTTAATTTTCATCGTCTTCGGTGGTGATGTTCAAACTGCTGTTGTCCGCTGTTTCCAAGGGAATGTCCGTACCTTCCACTTCGGGAGATTTTTCACTACCCCTACGGCCAAAAATCCCCGCCACTTCGTGAAAAATATCCGTCTGCTTTTCTTCCTCATTTCCAGAGTTTTGAGACACCTTATCTGAATTTTCCTGCGATTCAGACATTTTTCCGAAGAAAAACGAGTAAAAACGTCTCAGCAACGGCATTCTGTCCATCAACAGTATCAGTATGGAGGTGAATAAGATAGAGATGAAAACAACGGAATATGTTACATATTTTATGGTTGTGGCGCCGGGAATAATCTCCATGCCGCGTTCTATGTTGAGTTGTTCGGGCATAGTGGCAAGCACTGCGGCGGCAAGTCCTTTGGGTATCATCATGGACATTATTGTTTTGTCGTATGACGGCGCTCTTTCACCTATGATAAATTTTATCAAAATTAGCCGCATAACAAACAGCACCAAGGTTATAAGCCCGCCGTAAAGAAGTGCCGAAAAATCGTTAAAAGGTATTGATAATCCGATATATACAAAGAAAAACGTTTTTAATACAAACACCAGTTCGCTGAAAAAGGCTTTTTCCTGCGGTTCGAGTCTCATCATACCCTCGCGGCTGAATTTTTTTAGGAACGAAAACTCGAAATACTCGGTATTCCCCATCACCATTCCGAAAGCCAATGCAGCAATGGCGCCGCTAAAATCCATAGTCTCGGTAAGGCCGTAAATTATAAACACAAAGGCCGGCGTAAGGAACATGGAGTTGCGTATTTTGCGCACCCTGTCGAGCACACTTGCCCACACAATACCTCCCGCAATGCCTATCATCAAGGCAAGCAGGAACGACGATATAACCTTGCCGACAATACTGCCCACCTGTACTCCGCCTATCTTGTAGCTTTCCATAAAAGCGAGGGCAAACACAATGCACAGCACGTCGGTTATAGCCGATTCGAGTACCAACACAACCTCGTTCTCCTTTTTTATGGACAGTTGCTTTACCAGGGGTATAACCACCGCCGACGAGGTGCCGCCAAGTATCGAGCCCAAAAGCAAGGAGGCATTCCATTCCAAGCCCATAACAAAATGACCAAGTATGCCGACTATCACCACCGAAAGCACGAATGACGTGAGGCTTACCTTTGCAAGATTTTTCCATGCGTCGCGTAAGGTATTGATACTTATATCAGTACCGCTTTCAAAAAGTATAAATATAAGTGTGAGCGAGGCAAAAATCGAACCCACTACACCTAAGTCCGAAGGCAATAGCAAGCCCAGCAGAGGACCTATGATTATGCCTATTATCATTAGCATCAGCACATCGGGGACACGCTTGCGACTGAAAAAGGCAGAAAAAACATGTGCTAAAAATATCAGAAGACCTAAAAAGATTACTGCATTTGCCATATAGATAACAGTTTAATAATCAATATCTTGAAAAAGATTTTCCCTAAAAGCGAGCAGTGCTGGATTTTCTTTTAGCATTGCCGCAAACTTGTCTTTGGTGGTAAACAGTTTCTCTTTGTTTTCGTCGTAGAGTGGCACCACTTTTACAGCAAAGTTAAGTTCCTGTATTCCCGTGCGATAGCGCAAAGCCTCTAAAATATCGCTCTTGAACTTTTTGAAACGTGTTTCGTAAATACTGTTGTTTACAATCACCTCGAAATTCTCTTGGTCGATGAATTTCAACTGTTTATCGTTCATCACCGTAAAAATCTCCATATTGGTGAGCTTTTTGACCTCCGCCAATTCGTGCCATTGTTTTTCGAGTTCTTCCTGCGAAAGAGTTATGGGTTCATTTTTTTTTTCCTCAACAGGAGTCTGCTGAGGCTGGGCGTTTATCGAAAAAGATGTATTGAGGTTTGTTGGTATCTTTACTTGGGCAGGTTTCACGATCGGTGTTGGCTGTTGCGCTTGCGGTTGTAGCTGAGTTTTAGGCGGTTGCGGAGGAGCCTGAACGGTGGGCGGCATAGAGGTAGGTACCTGAGCTGGTTGTGGTTGTGGTGCCGGCTGTACCACTGGTGCCACAGATGGTTGTTGCTGAGGCTGCTGCGGTTGTTGCGCTACTGGTGCTGGCTGGACTTGTTGTACGTTCAATAAGTTAGCCATTTTCATCAGTGCCACTTCAACGAACAAACGTTTGTTGGAAGCGTCGCGATAACGGTACTCGGCATCGGAGGCAATCTCCAAATATTTGAGTATCAATGGCAAACGGCATTGTTGCGACTGCTGTACAAATTTAGCACGTATGCTGTCGCTGGTTTCCAAAAGCGATGTCGTGGCAGGGTCAAGGGAAACGAGCAAATTGCGCAGATGTTCTGCAAGTCCGGTTATAAAGTGCTGTCCGTCAAAGCCTTTCTCTATAATCTGCTGATAAAGCAAAAGGGAGTTGGATATGTCTCCAGCCCTGAAAAAGTCCACAAAACGGAAATAATAGTCGCTGTCGAGCACATTGAGGTTTTCGATACAGCTTTGGTATGTCAGGTTGCCATTACAGAAATTCACCAATTGGTCGAACATGGAAAGAGCGTCACGCAAGCCACCTTCGGCTTTTTGGGCTATAACGTGGAGCGCTTCGGGTTCGGCGTTGATACCTTCCTGAGTGGCTACGTATTGCAGGTGCTTGGCTATATCCTCACTTTTAATGCGCTTAAAATCAAATATTTGACAACGCGAAAGTATGGTTGGGATTATCTTGTGCTTTTCGGTTGTGGCAAGTATAAATTTTGCATACGAGGGAGGTTCTTCCAAAGTCTTCAGAAAAGCGTTGAAGGCCGCCGTAGAAAGCATGTGTACCTCGTCGATGATATAAATTTTGTAACGACTTGCCTGTGGAGGTATGTACACCTGCTTCACAAGTTCGCGGATGTCATCAACGGAGTTGTTTGAGGCGGCATCGAGCTCGAATACATTAAACGAGGCCGAGTCGTTGAACGAGCGGCAGGAGTCGCACTCGTTGCAGGCTTCCATATCAGCCGTGGGGTTGGTGCAGTTGATGGTTTTGGCCAAAATGCGTGCACAGGTGGTTTTACCCACGCCTCGCGGCCCACAGAAGAGGAATGCCTGCGCCAACTGGTTGTTTTTGATGGCGTTCTTCAGTGTTGTGGTAATATGCTCCTGCCCCACCACCGATTTGAACGTCATCGGACGGTACTTACGTGCTGATACTATGAAACTTTCCATCGAATTTTCGTTATGCTTTTAGAATTACAAAGTTACGAAAAAAAAATGACAATCGGTGGATTTTTTGTACTTTTATAACAAAGCATTGTTTAACAATAAATTACAAAACCCAACCCGCTTTTACCTAATTTTCTATTTTGATAGAAAAAATTTTGGAGTGGCATGAACTTTCGGAGCGGGCGACATACTCTCTCTATCTTTTATAACATAAGTAACTATTGAAAAATCAGAAGTTTGTGCAGAGAAAAAACACTTTTGCCACTATTTGTTCATCAACTCATATAGATGGGCGGGGCTTTGCACATACAGTTCGCCCTCCTCATCTTGCAAGGCTGCCATCAGAGGCGAATTATACACGCGCTCCATAGCCTCTTCTATGGAACATCCTGTGTCCTCAATCACATATTTCACTAATTCGCTCAAGGCGTAATCTGTAAGGTATGTCGCTATTTGATGGTGTGTCGGTTGGTTCATATTCAATATTTGTTTTGGTTATATCACGCCAAAGCACGTTCTGTCCCGAAATAATATTGCTGATCAAGATATTCATCCTGCAACAGTTGTGCAGCCTGCTCAGGAGAATAGATACCCTCGCGGTAGTTTGTCAATTGGAGAACAACGCCGTCGTTTGCCATCGGACCAATAACCATATCATAATCGTGTATCTGTACCACGTTTTTCCTGTTGCTGTTTGCATCTATAAACAAAAGCCACTCCACACAGGCTTGTTCGGGAAACACTTTCGCTTTCAATCCCGATTGTAATGCACTATCATCAAACTTGTATGTTATCAAGGTGGCTGTACCGCCAAACAATCTTGCTCTTTTTGAGCCATACGGATAGCTGTCGTCCTGTCGGGGGTAACATAGAAACCTTTACCGAAATCCTAAAATCTCAAGCCTTTGGAAATATCTATAACCTCAATATCTTGATTAGTCCAGTGATATAGTTTCATGCGATAGTTCCTCCATTCTTTTGGCAAATAACAAGCAGGTCGTCTATTGTCTCATCCATCGACTGTAGATGTTCCACATCGTAGAACTCAATAAGGAATGCCAGTCCCTTATGCTTGTGCAAATAGCGGAATGCTGCCTGCCGTGTCATTGCAAAGCGGACTCCAAAGGCTTGTATAGTGGCCGTTAGAAATGGTATTTCGTATTTGCTCATATCAAATATTTATTTTTTAACGTCAAATAAATAAAGGGGACTTCTATTTATTCGTTTGAGAGCGTTATTACCGACACGCCTGTTCTTTATTTGCCTGATATACCTCACATTAGCATGTGAGGTTATTGAGAGTTTGCCTCTCCGAGGCAATTTATAGAAGCCCCCTAAAATTATTGTTTACCCTTCCTTGCGTTTTGCAAAAATCAGCCTTTTATGACGAAACAGCCTCTTTAAATTCTTTTGCCCGAGGTCTCATAAAAATTCTCAACCATAATCCCGAAAAAATGTCGTATCTTTGCAAAACAAACGACACACATAAATCATATTCAAATGCCATTTGTAAGCGAGATTCTGAAACACCGAAGCCTTTCCATTGTGGGTATGGAGAAAAATACCGGCAAGACCGTGTGTCTGAACTATGTGCTTGAACGTCTGCACCATGAGGGTGCACGTGTGGCCGTTACCTCCATCGGTATCGACGGCGAACGCACCGACCAAGTGTACGGCAGCGCCAAGCCGGAGATTATCCTTTACGAAGGCATGTGGTTCATCACTTCCGAAAAACACTACCTGCAACGGCAGCTGCTGTCGGCTGTGCTTGCCACAGACACCCAGCGCACCTCGCTCGGACGCCTCGTTACCGCCGAGGTTTTGTGTCGAGGCAAAGCATTGTTGTCGGGAGCCGCTTCCACCGAAAAACTGCGACGGCAGATTGCCGAACTCGCACCACATCGCGACATAACCATTATCGACGGAGCATTGTCGCGACTGAGCCTCGCCTCGCCCACCGTCACCGACGCTATGATTCTCGCCACTGGAGCAGCCCTTTCACCTAATATACAGCAGATTGCGCAAAAAACGGCTTTCGTTTTCGACCTTATAAACCTGCCCGAAGCCGACAACGAAACCAAACGTCTGCTGAACCCCGTTAATTCGGGAGTTTGGTATATCAACAACGACGGCGCCCTCAACGACTTGGGTATTTCGTCGGCCTTTATGATAAACAGCCTGCGGGGAGATTTCCTACAGTCGTGCCATAGGATTTTTGTAGCCGGAGCCCTCAACGACGTCTTCGTGAAATACCTTATAGCTCAGAACAAAACGGATATTCTGCTCACTGTCAAGGACTTCACAAAAATATTCCTCACCCCCGAAATCTACCGCAGTTTCCTTAAACGAGGGGGACGCATAGAGGTACTGCAACGCTCGTCGCTTATCGCTGTTTGTGCAAATCCCACGTCGCCAATGGGTTACAAGCTCAACTCCGCCGACCTTTGCAATGCCCTCCAACAAAAGCTGGGAATACCTGTTTATGATGTTAAAAATCCTAATATCAGCAAATTATGACATTAAAAGAACATATAAACCAAAATCCGGGATTCCGGTACGTTATCGAACATTTGGAGCTGCTCTCGGGAGTGTCGCGGCAAATATTGCACAAGACCGAATTTTACTCCAAAGCCGAAACCTTACAAAGACAATGGCTTGATATTGAGACTATTGCCAACGCCATTGACTCCTGCAACGCCCCACAAACTATAACCGATTTGGGACACGCCCTTATGCAGATTTGCGACATCACCACTACTTTCCTCAACTGCAAGCAGAAAGTGGTCCTCGACGATGTGCAACTGTTTGAAGTAAAGAACTTTGCCATGCTCAACAATGCCATTGCCGGACATGTGGACGCCATCGGCATAGGTGGCATTGTGGCTTTGCCCGACTTGTCGGAAGTGGTGTCCCTTCTCGACCCCGACCACAACGGTGTGCCGCACTTCTACATCTACGACAGTTACGACCAACGCTTGACGCTGATACGCAAGGAGTTGAGAGCCTTGCAGACAAAAAACGCCCCCGATGATTCTACGGAAAAACGCATAGCCGAACTTTGGCAACATAACTCCGAAGTGGAAAACGAAGTACGTAAAACACTGTCGCACAGCCTGTCGCAATTTGCCGATGATCTGCTCGAAGCCATACAGCAGATAGCTCGTCTCGACATAATTTTAGCAAAATACCGTTTGAACAAACGTTACAACCTTTGCAAACCCACTATTGGCACAACAATCTGTTACAAAGAACTTTACAATATCCGTTTGCACGATGTTCTTACCGAAAAAGGCGGCCATTGCCAACCAATAGACATCGAATTCGGCGAAGGTGCTTGCGTTATAACCGGCGCCAATATGGCGGGAAAGACTGTGCTGCTCAAGTCGGTAGGTATTGCCCAGCTGATGGCGCAGTTCGGATTTTTCGTACCCGCCGCCGAAGCGCAGATTGTGCCGGTGGACGATGTGCTGTTCTGCATAGGCGACGAGCAGGACGAGATGAACGGACTTTCGTCCTTTGCTTCCGAAATGCTGAAAATCAACAATATAATACAGCAAACAAAACAGAACCGACTCTTGGTGCTTATCGACGAGCCAGCCCGCACCACCAATCCCTACGAGGGCATGGCCATTGTAGATGCCATTGTGGAGTATCTCAACCGCCAAAGCTCTTTTTCGTTGCTCACCACCCACTACAGCGGCTTGCTGTCGCAATGCAAACGACTGAGGGTTAAAGGTTTGAAACAAGGCATTGACGACACCCAACGGATAACGCCGCAAAACATCAACAGTTTTATCGACTACACACTTACCGAAGACCATTCGGGCAATGTGCCGCAGGAGGCACTTCGCATTGCCGAAATTCTCAACTTTGATGCCGAAGTTTTGAGCAACGCACGTAAAGCATTGAAAATAAACACATAATAAAATTAAACGACTATGAAAACACAAAAAAAACGAGAGTTCCGTCCAATATTATTCATTGGTCTGGCATTATGGTTTGGATTAATGGCGGCCACTTTGTTGCTCGGCACTTCCGACTCCCCCAAAAGTGGGCAGGATGAGCTGATGGGGCTGATGAAGAATCTTATCGACAGGCTTGTGCCCTACGCTCCGACGGCGACTATGGTGGTGATTTTCCTGTGGCTGTGTGTGTTACAGCCCGTTATGGAGGAATTTGCGTTCCGCTTTTGGGGCAAAGGCAAACTCTACGCCTACATAGTTTGTGCGGCTGCGATGGCCAACTTTGTTTTGCTGACGCTAAATATCTGGTTTATAGCCTTTGCCGCCCTGTGCATCGTGCTTTTTTTCGTTATCCGCGACCAGCACCGCAAACGTCAGGTGTCCATTATTACCACTTCGGTGCTATTTGCCGCCATGCACCTCTCCGGCTACTCCACATTTTCGTTAGCTTCGGTGTTTGGCATTTTGCAGATTTTCGGCATGGCGCTGGTGATGTGCTATGTGGTGATAAACTACCGTTTTATCTATAGTGTTGCTATTCATGTGCTTAACAACTCCCTTGCCTTGCTTCTGCCGTTGTTTTTTATGGGCACCGAGGCTATTTCGGGCGACAATTTCGAAGGCGAGCTGCGCAATATGAAGATGGACGAGTTCGAAGAGATGTATCCCCATTGGATTGAGGATTCGACCTCCGTTACTTTTTATGGAGAACTTCCTGAGATGGTGAACGAAATCGATAATTATTGTTTCATACATACAGATACAAAACCTTCCAACGGCGAACTGCGGATTTTCTATCCCGACAATACCTACCTTTGGACGAGATATGCGCTTGATATTAAGATAAATGGGGATAGTGTGGATTGCGACGACATAGTTAATGCTATTATCAAAAGCGGCCGTTTGAAATCCGACACAACTATGGTTCCGGCCTTGGAGGTCTCCATTGCCGATATGGCTTTGTACAAATCCCAATTGTCTGAGTATGAATCTGAAGAGGGAGACTCACTTTCATTGGAATTGTTAAAACAAGACACTACAGGATCTTATTTTCCTTTGGAAGATTTTCTCGATTGGGTAAGTAGCTCTTACTCATTGCCTTTGGTGGTGGCCCCTAGCACCGACCCCGAAACCCCTGTAGGGTACTATTGGGAGTTGGATGTTCATAAAAATAAAAGCCAGTCGCTTTTGAGGATGGTTTACGACCCGACAGCGTCTTTGGACACCAAGCCCACCAAAGAGGATGTTATCAAGGCATTGCGCGAGCAGTACGGACTTGCCGTAAAGGAATCCAAAACGCGGAAAATCAAGCAGGTGCGGTTTTACTGCCAGTGAATGTGATAATAATGTATTAATAATAGTTTCGTCATGGCAAAAAAACATACTCGATTTCGTAAAGCATTAACCGCTCTCATCCTTATAGTCATAGTGTTCATTGTATGGCTGGGCATAGGCGGTTTCCCAATAGTGCTACAACATTCGAACACAAATGTTTTTCCAATTGTCAACGAAGATGAAAACGTTGTCAATCCATTGAAAGATATTGATTTAAGCAACGGCAAAGCTGTTCTTTATCTATCTTCTGACGATTGGAACGACCTTCCTGACGGAATGTCCACCCGACGGATGTTGGTCTGTACTGACACCGCAGTATTGCGGCAATTGAAGGATTTTTTCTCGTTTGAGATTTCCGGTGGAGATATGGCTACAGTAGAAAGCGAACTATGGGTTTATAGCCGCGACACACTGTTGCTGAAAACTGGAATTGATATAAATCAGAATTGTGTAGGCATTCAAAACGAACATATCGGCTGGGCTAAGGCTGTGGACAAAGAACGACTTTGCCATGTTTTTGCACAGTTCAAGCCGTATAGATTGCCTTTTGTCAAACTATAAATGGGTGTTTCGAAAGACTCTAAATCAAATCATCTGCAATAAACATTAAAATCGCATATCAACTTCGAACAAAACAAATTCTGCATTTTTTTTGCATATCATGGATTTGATAAATATAATACTCGGATTGTTTTACATCCTTTTGGGCATGGCGGTTTACAAACATCCCGGCTTGATAGCGGGCTACAACACAATGTCTGAAGAAGAAAAAAAGAACTTCGACATAGCGACGTTCAAATCCAAAATGAGGTTGGGCTTTATTCTTACGGGAGTTTTGTCTGTGGCAGTGGGAGTTGTTCTTATTCCTTTCGACTGGGAGATGGCAAAGGGAGTATTCACTATCTGCGCGCCTGTAGTTTTGTGCATCTGCCTATGTTCCTCATCAAAAACGACCGAAAAAAGAAACTTGTTACCATAATCTCCACATCGGTGGTTTTCGCACTCATGCACATTTCAGGTTTCTCAGGCTTTTCGGCCTATCTTGTTTTCGGAATCATGGCCATTTTTGGAATGGCTTTGGTAATGAGCTATATAGTTATCAATTACCGTTTTATATATAGCGTGGCACTTCACGTGCTTAACAACTCGCTTGCCATTCTTGTGCCTTTCTTTTTCTTCGGCACCGATGTGAGCTTTTCCAGCAACAGCTATGAGGCCCACCTCGAAACAATGCCAATTTCGCAGGCAAAAGAGATGCTGAAACAGGGTTTGTACACCGACAGTGCAACAAATACCATGACATTTTACGGCGAATTGCCTGAAATAGTGAAACATATACATTTATATGACAAAGCTGAAAGTGCCGACTTTAATGAAAATGCGATGTACATTTATGAACCCGACAACACCAACCTATGGCGTAAGATGGTGCTTACAATATCCCCAAAATCAGACAGTTACTCGGAAGATTTCATTGCTGGACTGATACAAAATGGTTATCTCAGATCCGACACCAATTTGGTTGCGGCTTACGAAATTGGCATTGCCGACAGTGCTATATATTTTGCGAATGCGGATGTTATTTCAGATATTGACTATCTAATAGGTTTTGTTATGGAAGGATTGAAAGAATATTATGCCATACCTTTTACACTTGCCGCCGGCATCGACCCTGCCACGCCTTTTTACTTCTACATTAGCGACTTGTACGAACACAAAATACCCACTACAAAAGATTTGTCGGAAAACCCAATGTCAATCCTTGACCACCGCATACCGCAGGACGAGCTTTTCGAGAAACTACGCACCGACTACGGCCTGTCCGTAACCGAATCCAAGACAAAGAAATTGAAGAAGATACGATTTTATGTAGAATAGTCATGGTTTATTTTTTGTATTCGGACAAACATCAATATTCCGCAGAACCTTCGTCGGAGTCGTCTTCCGAAATTTCGCGACGGCCTTGTTTCAAACCGTTGTTGATTTTGTAGGAGAAACCTATTGTTACGCTTGGCGAGAGGCGTTTCGACCGCATAACACGGTACATTTGCTCGTTTTCGGTTGTATGTCCGAAACCTCCTGTGCAGAACACATCGCCAACACGCAGACTTATGGTCGCGCGTTTCTGCATAATGTCCTTTTTAACGGCCAAGTCTGCCCAATAGGAAGCCAGCATGTCGGTTTGCAAATCCATGAAAGGTGCGCGGTACTGTCCGGATAGCTGAATTGTCCAGTCTTTTGGAAGTGTCATAAAGGAACTGAACTTACCGCTGGCACGGAAAGCATTTTTATCTTGATTATCAAGTAGTTCAGTACCTTCTATCATATTTTCGTAAAGGTTTATGCTGAGGTTCATCTTCCACCATCTGGCAATCTGATAGTCCACAATAAACTCCAAACCGTAGTTAAGACCTTTGTTAAGGTTTTGCCAAGTAGAAGCCCAATAGTCATTGTATTCGCTATTGTAAGGCATCCACGGCGAGTAGCGGGCTGCCGAAGTCTCGTTCCAAACAAATCCGTAGCGGGTCATCATATTGTTGGTTTGACGGAAATAGGCCGAAGTAAAGATATTCAACTTATTGATACCCAAATTATACGATAGTTCCACCGAGTTAGTGAACTCAGGGTCGAGATAGGGGTTGCCGAAGCTCAGTTGTTGTCCCTCGCGCACATCGAGATAGGGGTGCAAGTCCCACATGTGCGGACGGCGCACACGGCGGCTATAGCTCAGCTGCAGGCTCTGATTTTCATTAATGGTGTACGACATGTGAAGCGTGGGGTACAGCTGCCGATATTCCTTTTTCACCGGCTCGATGTCGGTGTGGTTTTTGTCCTCACCGTAAATGGTTGAATACTCGCCCCTTAGTCCCGCCAAGGCGGAGAATTTCTCTGTAACCTTCCAGCCGAGGGTGGCGTAGATGGCGTGTATGTCCTGACCGTAGTCGAAATGCGTTGAGGAACGCTCGTCGAAGACTTTGTTAAGCACTCCGGTGATGCTGTCGTATGTAGAAAGGTAATATTCGTAGTCTTGGTTAGTTTTCATCACACGTCCTTCGTAGCCCGTTTCCAGACGCAGTTTGTCGTTGATGGGATGCACATAGTCCAGTTTCATGTTGATGTTGCGGTTGGAGTTCTCCACTCCCGAATTGCGGAGGTAGTAGTTTTTCAAGTTGGCCTCGGCGTTGTCGTAGGTTTGTTCCTGAACGCCGTCGCCGTGGCGTCCGCGAATGTTGAAAGTAACATCGGCGGTGAGCATCTGGTCTTTTTTGTCGAATTTCCTGATGAAATTGAGGTTTATGGCGTGGTTGTGATTTTTGTTGCTGTTGGTGTCGGTTTGGGTGTAGTCCAGAAAGTTGTTTCTGAACAAATCCACGTCGTCAATGCTGTTTTTTCGCACCCTGTTGCCGCCACGCAGCTGGTACGAGAGCGCAAGGGTGGTCTTTTCGTCGAAATGATACTCGCCACCGACTTTCACACTGCCCATGTAGTTGCTGTGCACGCCGTCCTCGAAAAGACTGTCAGAAGATTTTTTCTCTCCACCACTGAAACGTTCAAGGTAGGTTACGGCGTTGTGTGCGTGACTGCGTACGCCAGCGTCGGCGGAGAGGAAGAAACCCCACTTGCCGGTATTGTAGTTCAGGTTGATGGTCGCCATCGAGGTAGGCACGAACTTGGGCAAGGGTGAGCCGAAATTGAGGTTCACCACTCCGTTCAAACCCTTGGCACCCACGGTGTTCTCTTTCAGTTTCAGGTTGATGATGCCCGACATACCCTCGGGGTCGTACTTGGCGGATGGGTTGGTAACCACCTCCACATTTTCTATCGAGCTGGCGGGAATCTGTTCGAGAAGTGTTTCCAAATCGCTGCCGAGGAGTTCGTAAGGACGGTCGTTGATAAGCACTTTTACGTTGGTGGAGCCTCGCAGGGTGACGTTTCCGTCGTTGTCGATGGCCACAGAGGGGACGTTTTCAAGCACGTCGGTGGCCGTACCGCCTCCCGCCACAATGTTCTTGTCCACGTTCACCACACGTTTGTCGAGCTGGTAATCCACCATCGAGCGTTCGGCTTTCACCACCACCTGTTCCATCATCTGCGAGTTCTGCGAAATCTTTATAGTTCCCAAACTCACTATTTTTGAGGCCTTTACAGACAATTGCGAATGGTGCATATATGGAGTGTAGCCCATAAAAGAAACCTTCAGCAGATAGGTGCCTGCGGGTACTTCCACGGCAAAAGTACCGTTTGTGGTACTTACTGAGCCATTTGCCAACGATGAATCCTTGGGTTTTAGCAGTGCTACCGTAGCGTATTCCACAGGTTCTCCGCTACGTGCGTCAATTATTTTTCCTGTGATTTTTCCATTGTTCTGCGCTGTTGCGGAAAATACCGTTGCAACAGCAAAAGCCAAAAGTATTACAATTTTTTTCGACATGTATTTTGATAAAGTTTTCTGATTAAACAAAAATATTTGGTACCCTACACACGTTAAAACTTACGCTTTTGCGAATATTATTCTTAATATCATACCTCTTCCACATGGCAACCCTCGTTGCTGATATACATCAAAAATCCTTTTACACAGGGAAATCCCATGTCTTTCAGCACCGTTTTGTAGGCATTGACCTGGGCTATGTGTTTGTCCTCGTGCAGGCCGGTTTTGAAATCCACCACCCAAGTCTCTTCCGGAGTGAAAACAATGCGGTCGGGACGCACAATCTCACCATTATGCAGAATTTCGCATTCCGTTTTATAATCATATTCGGGATTGAAGAAATCGCACACTTCCGTAGAATGCAACACGCTTTGTATCAACCTTTTAGCAGCGTCGGAAACTTCCTTATCGGTTTTTGTTTCGCTAAGAAAGTTTGCTGTTACAGTCTCTGCCTCGTTCAGTGTGCCAATTTTCGAAAGTATATCGTGAACCATGTTGCCCACCTGCTGTTGCTCGGTTTGCCTGTATTGCATTATGGAGTCGCTTCTGCCCACAATGCAAACGTCGTCAGACCAAGGTCGTGAGGCATTGTCGTCAAGATAATGCACCTCGGATTCGACAGACTGTTTTATTTCGCGGAAGTCGCGGTTGCCTACAGCATAAATCTCCTCATAATCAGTTCGTTCCGTTTCAAAACCGTTATCTTTTAAAAAATCCTTGAGGAAAATGCTATAATAAATGTTGCCGGGTTTCGCTGGCGGCTGCGGTGTAAAAATATACAGATGTTGTTCGGGACGGGTCAAAGCCACATAAAACACGTTCAGTTTATCGATTTCGGATTTCCGCAGCTCGCTTCTGTACTCGTTTTCGAAAGCGGAGTTGGCCATCTCTTTGCTTATGTTCACCAGTCCCACCTCAAGAGGTTGAGTTTCAGCAAATTCATTGTCTTTCATATCCACCCATATAGCTTTGCTTCTCTGCTTCGATTCCATCATGTGGTAGATTACAACGGGGAACTCCAAGCCTTTGGATTTGTGCACGGTCATCAGCCGAATAGCATCCAAATCGTCGGAAGTCTTTGTGGACAGGCTATCCCATTTCTCGCCGAGCCAGTCGAGGAACTCGCCAAGATTGTTGCGATTGTAAACCGAATATTCCGACACCTTGTTCAGAAAAGTGTAGATGTAAGGTGTTTTTGGTATGCCGAAAATGCGTATCAGCTCATAGCAACAGTCGTAGAGCGTTTGCGACACAAGCCAATCGCGGTTGAACTGCGGAAAAGCCCCAGCAAGGGCGGAAGAAAATTCGGTTGCGTTGGCAAGCATGGCTATGTCGAAATGCCATTGATTCTTGAAAAGCAGATATTCAGCTATTTCCAAGGATATTACCCTATTATTTTCATCGAACAGAAAACCAAGCAACGAGCGCAGGAACTTAGCTTCGCTGTTCTGCGAAAGTTTTAGCGATTCCGCCGAAGAGAACATCAGTCCGTCCAACTCCCCTTTCTCATTGTTGATTGCGGTAAGTTCGGCACTGAGTTCGGAAAGCTGGTCGTTGGTGCGTGCCAAAATCACAATATCTTTGTACAGGTATCCTATTGATTTCAAATGCTTTATTGTCTCATAAACACTTGCGGCAGGCAATGCTGGCTCGTCTTCAGGAACGGCGGCGGCATCGTAGAAATGAATCTCCACATAACCTCCGCCAATTTTGTTTGGAGCCACTTTCTGCAACAGCAGCGGCTTCTCGGGAGTTTCGCCAATATATATGTCGTGCATAAGCTGGCTTCCGGTATCGCCGTTGTACAGGCAGTTTTCGAGATAGCTGAATAGTCGATTGTTGAAATCCACCACATTGCCGTATGAGCGGAAATTTGTATCGAGGTTCACCTCCGCACCGTTGCGTATTATGGTCTGATAGCGTTGCCTTGTGATAGGCGATGCGTTTTGCGGAGTTTGAAGCACGTATTGGAATTGCTCCACGTCGCCTTGGCGGAAACGATATATGGCCTGCTTGCCATCGCCCACAATCAGAGATTTATAGCCTTCTGAAAGGCCGTTTTCGATAAGCGGTAATATGTTCTGCCACTGCATTATAGATGTATCCTGAAACTCATCGACAAGGAAATGGCGGTAACGGCAACCCAAACGCTCGAAAATGAAAGGCGCCTGCTCGTTTTGCACTGCCTCCGATATACGCTTGTTGTTTTCAGAAATATGAAGTATCTCATTTTCAGAATAATAGGTATCGAGTTTGGATTGCACCTCTTTTAAGAGTGCCATTTGGAAAATATTGTGCAACAAGACTTTACGCGCCAAAAACATGCGGTATCCCTGCTGAAAAGCGTTGAATGCCTGAGTCATCACCGGTGCCAACTGGTCGATAGCTGCAGTATTTTTTGCCTTCGAATTGGCAAATAATTGATTTTCAAATATTCCGCATATCGTAGGACTTGCCGCAACTTTTTCCGCACCATTTTCGGCCACCTTTCTGAAATAGGCGAAAACTCCGTTGCTTTTTTTGTTGAAATCGTCGTCGGTAAGAGCTTTTGACTCAATATCCCCACAGATTTCAAGGGCAGAATTGCGGACAAAAACGTCGTACTTGCGATTTTCGCCACGCAGTATGTCGGAGAATTCGCCAAACTTTTCAAGCGGTATGTCCCGCAGCATTTCAAGTTTGGATACAAACTCCTCTTTCATAATGGATTGCGCACTATCCAAAATCTGGTACCGCACCCTGAAACTGCCTCCGTCCTCCATATTTGCTTGCGAAAATTTCAGTATCGTGGCCGTCAGTTCCGGGTGCTGGTCGCTGATGTCGGCAATAAGGCTATCCACAGCTTTTTCCAGAAGGATGTCCGTATCCATAGTAATTTCGAAACGCGGCGAAAGTCCAAGGTCTATGGCGAAAGTGCGCACAATGCGATTCATAAAACTGTCGATGGTACATACCGAGAAATCGGAATAGTTGTGCAGAACAGCCTTTTCGAGCAGTGCGGCACGTCGCGAGAGTTCATCGGGTTTTATGCCGAGTTCGTAGCACAAAGCCTCAGTCATGGGGCGCATAGCTCCACTGTCGCGTTTTTCGGTGTCCTGCAGTTTGGAGGCATACTCCAAAATACGGGCTTTCATCTCGTTGGTAGCCTTGTTAGTGAAAGTTATGGCAAGGATATGCCTGAAATTGTCGGCAATTTCGCCGTCGGAGCCATTCAAAGCCAACGCAAGGTACTCACGCACAAGGGTGAACGTTTTTCCCGAGCCTGCCGAAGCACGATATACGAGGAATTTTTCTTGTCCCATAAGCGTCGTTGTCTTTTCCATCGCTATTGGCATTGATTATTGTGCTGATATATTGCAAAAAGGACAATAATTTGTTCTTGCCCTGATTTGTAAAATCCTCCCTCGGTCATTTCGCCGGGAAGCGTGTAACCAACATTTTTATGAAATCCTCGCGCCATTTGGAACGGTCGTGGCCGCCGTTGAAAGTCCATTCGGTAACGTCGCCACCGCTATTGCGCAGGAAATCAACAAGATTGCTGAAATATATTTTCATATCGCCTTTCTCCTCCTCGCTACCACGGTCAATAAAATAGCGTGTGGGCATTGCAAGGCGGCCGTAGTTCCACAGCTGGCTGTAAACTGGCGAAAAACACCAGTACTCGCCGAAAAGGTCGGGCATACGGAAACTCAGCGTCAGACCAAAATCAGCACTATTGGAAGTGCCGTAGTATATTCGTCCATCACGTTTTTTGACCACAGAATAGTTATTTTCGATGTATGGAATGAACTCGTACACGAAATAGTTCAGATGGTTATTGTAAATCTGTGTCAGTTGCGGATTCTCTCTGGCAATGGCCTCAACATATTCGGCGTTGCGATAGGCCATGCGGAAACCCGGAATTATGTCCTTGTTTTCATACGATGTTGCCACAATTACCGGTTCTATTATGCCCCCGTCTATCAGCGAGTCGAGAAGTTCTTTGTAACGCCCGGTGGCGACAACCAAACCGTCTTCGGCGTATATTACAGGATAAGTATTTGACTGTGAGTAGTTTCTCGGCAAGTAAACCGAGACAGTGCGGCTCTGAAGCATACTGTTGCTGTACAAGGATTTCTCGATATATTGAGAGGGGGAGTTTTCTCGTTCCGCCTTTGCAACATCTTCGGATTCAGGATTCTTGGGGATATTCTTAGACGTTCCGCCATTACAGCCGATAGTTGCTATAACCGGCAGACACAGGAGCAATAGGAGTTTTTTCATAGATTCTATCTTTTGATATTTTTGAGTTCCGAATCAATTATAGATACAAGCATGTCGAACTCCTCGCGGTCGAAAAGACGGGTAAGGAAAATTATTCTGCCGTTTGGAGCTATGAGTATGTTTCGGGTTACGCCGGCGTTTTTTTCGGTGTAGAGGGCAAATATTTCGCCCTTCTCATCAAGGGTTAGAGGGTAAGTTATCTTTGTGTCGCTGATGAACTTTTTTATTGTTTTCGGATTTTCCTTAAGGTCCACAGCAATAAGCACAAAATTGGTGTCGTTTTGGTATTTTTGCCATATCTCGCTTTCGATGTATGGCATCTCGCTGCGACACACGGGGCACCAGCTTGCGGTGAACTGCAACATCACTAGTTTGCCACGCAACGAACTTAGCTTTGCCGTTTCGCCATTGAGGTAGGTTATGACAAAATCGGGAGCCTCGACGCCTATTGCTACACCGTAGCCGCGTGTTTCGGGATTTTCGGGGTCTTCTTTTCCTTGTGCCGACAGCCCTCCTGCCATCAGTACTATGGCTATAATTAAAAATATTTTTTTCATGATCACTTAATTGTCAAGTTGTTCAAAATCCACGTTACGTATTCTATTGTAATTGCGGTAATGCCATTTGCCTTTCACTTCGGCATCTTTCAAAAGTATGTAGCCGGGGTTGGAGCGTAGCATTGTCTTTATTGCCGTGTTGTCGGCAAAATAGTATTCCAACGAACTGAGGTTGTTTTTGTCAAGGAAATCCTCCACCTCTTCGGGTAGCGAGGCGGTAAGCAGCAGGAAGTTCACCTCGTGCTGTTCGACAATGTCTTTCACGCGTTGCAGACTTTCCACACCTTTTTCCGAAATACCGTTCAAATCGTAGCTCGTGGCTATCATTACCGGACTGGCGGAGCCTATTATCTCCTTGGCATGGTCCTCGCCGTCGATGTAGCTCATCGAAAAGCCGTCGGCAGCAATTACGGTTGGGTCCACCACACGGCTGTCCACCCATTCCCATTCCTGAACCCAAGTGCTGTCCTTTAAATATTCGTTAAGTTTTTTGGAAAGGAACTCCTGTTTTTCGCCTGTCTTTTTGTTTTTGTAAGTAACGTAACTCACTATTTCAGCGTTGTTTTCGGGTATCATTTTGTTTCCCACTTTCCACGCGCGGAAATCGAGGACAGGCTCGTTGTTGATGTTGTAGATGGCAAAGCCCACCATTGCGGCGATAGCGAAAAGCACTATAAGTATGTCGCGTTCGTAGGTGCGATGTTTCTTTTTTATATTGCGGCAACAGAAAATCACTACCGTAGGCACCATCAGCACTACGTTTTTCCAGAAAGTCTGCCAGTTGGTGAGTTTCACAAAGTCGCCGAAACAGCCGCAGTCGGTAACTTTGTTGGTTATGGCGTCGATGAGGGTGGTGACAAGGAAAAACGACATCACAAGTAGCAGCAACCACGCGTTTAGCACACGCAAAGAGTTGGTAATAAGCATTATACCTATCAAAAACTCGACTGTAACAAGGGCTACCGACATAATCGGCGCAAGCGGCTGTGCCCATTCGAAACTGAGGCCTCCTACGCTCCAGGCAATCATGTATTCCTCTATTTTATAGGCAGTTCCCATAGGATCTACGCCTTTCACAAAGCTTGAGAATAGAAATACCGAACCTACAAATACCCTGCAGATGCAGTCGATGATACGAAGTGTTTTTTCTCTTTCTGTTGTCATGATTTTTTGCAATTTAAAAATATAGAAATATAAAACGTGGCGTTTGCACTTTTATTATGGAAGTAGCGATAAAATTAAATTTGTTCTCTTCTACTACCCTACCCTTGTTTTACAAAATGCTATAAAAAGTATTTCACCATGTGTGGCAAAAAAAACACCCCGTTGTAAGGGGTGTTTAATTTTTATAGATAAGGTTTGAGGTTGTTGCTTTTTGAGCTTTGCCGTAGCCGTTTCAAGGCTTTTTCCTTTATCTGACGCACACGTTCACGCGTGAGGTCGTATTTCATTGCCACTTCGTCGAGGCTTAGCGGATGTGGGTAGCCTATGCCGTACACCATTTTAAGCACGCCACGTTCCGTTTCGCCAAGGGTGGACAACGAGCGCTCTATCTCAGTCGATAGCGACTCCTGCAACAGGCTCTCGTCGGTGTCGGGAGTGTCCTCGTTGGGCATAACGTCAATGTAGTTGGTATCCTCGTCGCTGGCGAGTGGGGCGTCGATGGAAATGTGCCGTCCGGAATTCTCCAATATGCTCTTAATCTTTTCGATAGGCATGTCGAGATATTCCGAAATCTCCGTTTCCGACGGGGGACGTTCCAAAGTCTGCTCCAAACGTGCAATTTCTTTTTTTATCTTGTTCAGAACTCCTAACTGGTTGGAGGGCAGACGTACTATGCGCGAGTTCTCGGCTATAGCCTGAAGTATCGACTGGCGTATCCACCACACGGCGTAGGATATAAACTTAAAACCACGTGTCTCGTCGAAACGCTTGGCGGCCTTGATAAGTCCGATATTACCTTCGTTGATAAGGTCGGGCAATGCAAGTCCCTGATTTTGATACTGTTTAGCCACAGACACCACAAACCTCAAATTGGCTTTGATAAGTTTGTTGAGGGCATCTTCGTCGCCTTCGCGTATGCGCTGAGCCAAACGCACCTCTTCATCGGGGTTCAGCAACTTCTCGCTACAGATATCCTGCAGGTATTTGTCGAAAGCCTTATCCTGACTGCGCTCCGTGTAGGAAACATTTATCTTTAATTGTTTCATATATAGCTGTTAAAACATTTGTACCCCTCAATGCCGATTGCGGTCGGGAAAAATCGGGGTGTAATTGCTCTTTTTTCGTCGTTTTTACAAAAAAGGTTACGTTTTTTTTCGAAAAAAATTGCATGGCTTTTCCAAAAAAAGACGAGTTTTATTAAAGAATATTTATAATTATTTGAAAAACAAGCGTTTATCCAAGACAATGCGAAGTTACTTCCAATAAAACTTTTCTGTCTCGCAAAAAAAGTGTATTTTTGCAAAAAAATAGAGTACCATATTATATGTTCGAAAATTTAAGTTCTAAGTTGGAGAGAGCCTTCAAAGTGCTGAAAGGTAAAGGCTCGATAACAGATATAAACATCGCCGAAACGGTGAAAGAAGTGCGTCGCGCGCTTATCGACGCCGACGTTAGTTATCCCATTGCCAAGGAATTTACCGACAAGGTCAAGGCCGAGGCTCTCGGACGCAACGTGATAGGCTCCATCGAACCCGGGCAGTTGATGGTTAAAATCGTGAAAGACGAGCTTACCAAACTTATGGGCGAAGAGGCAGTGGACATCAATACCAAGGGCAGTCCCGCCATTATTCTCGTGGCCGGTTTACAGGGTTCCGGTAAAACCACTTTCTCGGCAAAACTTGCCAACTTCCTTAAAAACAAACGCGGCAAAACCGTAATGCTCACAGCCTGCGACGTTTATCGTCCTGCCGCTATCACCCAGCTCAACGTGCTTGGCGAGCAGGTGGGCGTGCCCGTATATTCCGAAATCGAAAACAAAAATCCCATAAAGATAGCCGAAAACGCCCTGCGAGAAGCCAAAGCAAAGAATATCAACGTACTTATAGTGGATACCGCCGGACGCTTGGCTGTGGACGAGGAGATGATGGACGAGATTGCCAACCTCAAATCCGCCCTCAATCCGCATGAGACCCTCTTTGTGGTGGATTCCATGACCGGTCAGGACGCGGTGAACACCGCCAAAGCCTTCAACGACCGTATCGACTACGACGGCGTGGTGCTTACCAAACTCGACGGCGACACTCGTGGCGGTGCGGCACTCACCATACGCTATGTGGTGGACAAACCCATCAAATTCGTTGGCGTGGGCGAGAAAATGGATGCCCTCGACGTGTTCCACCCCGAACGTATGGCCAACCGCATTCTCGGCATGGGCGACATCGTCACCCTTGTGGAACGTGCTCAGGAACAGTACAATGAGATGGAAGCCCGCAAGTTGCAGAAAAAAATCGTCAAAAACGAATACAACTTCGAGGATTTTATCAACCAGATCGGTCAGATAAAGAAAATGGGCAACATGAAAGACCTTATCGGAATGATACCCGGTATGTCGAAATTGACAAAAAACATTGATATTGACGATAACGCTTTCAAAAACATCGAAGCCATTATAGGATCCATGACTCCCTACGAAAGGCGCCATCCGTCGGTGCTTAACGGTAGCCGCAAACAGCGTATCGCCACAGGTAGCGGCAACACCATACAAGAGGTGAACCGTATGATAAAACAGTTTGAGGACATTCGCAAGATGATGAAAATGGTGAGCAACAAAGGTGGCAAAAGCCTGCAAAACATTGCCCGCCGCAGACGATAAATTAACAAACAAAAAACATAACAATATGCAAACCGTAGTTATAGACGCTAAAAACAGCCATGACCGACAAAGGTGTGCGTCCGCCGCATTTGGCCGCCGTTTTGGTTGGCGAAGACCCCGCAAGCAAGACATACGTTGCCTCCAAAGAAAAGGACAGCCGGGGCGTGGGCTTCACTTCCTCCGTTTATCGCTACCCCGAAAACACAACGGAAAAAGAACTTCTCGATGTGGTAAACTTCCTCAACAACGACCCCGAAGTGGACGGTTTTATAGTGCAACTACCTCTGCCTAAGCATATTGACGAAAACAAAATAATCAATGCCATTAACCCCGATAAGGATGTGGACGGTTTCCATCCTGTAAACGTGGGCAAGATGGTGCTTGGAATGCCAACATTCCTGCCCGCCACGCCTTACGGCATACAAACGCTGTTGCAACGTGCTGGAATTGAGACACAAGGCAAACACTGCGTGGTGATAGGCCGTAGCAATATTGTAGGTACACCAATGGCAATAATGCTTTCGCGTAACGCCAAGGACGCCAACTGCACCGTAACCCTTTGCCACAGCCGCACACAGAACCTTGCGGAAATCACACGGCAGGCCGATATACTTGTAGCTGCCATAGGCAAACGGCATTTTGTTACCGAGGATATGGTTAAGGACGGAGCTGTGGTTGTGGACGTGGGAATACACCGCGTTGAAGACCCTACAAATCCCAAAGGTTACTACATTACCGGCGACGTTGATTTTGAGCATGTTGCACCAAAATGCCAAGCCATCACTCCCGTTCCAGGCGGCGTAGGAGTTATGACACGCGTATCGCTACTCCTCAACACCATGACAGCCTACCGCAACAACATTATAAGTATCTGATATTCAATTCAATTTTCTTTACTACAACGGCGGAAGATGCTTGCATTTTCCGCCGTTTTTTAAACATAATTACTATCGGTTATCCCAGCCAAGCCTCTACTTCCTCTTTCTTCAGAGGAGCCACGTCGAGTTTGTTTTTCTTGCGTTGGCCGTTGAGGTCGTTGAACAGCTTGTTGGCGTTGGCCTCCTTGAGGGCGGCCACGGTGTTGAATCCCATCTTGCGCAACAGCGGTATCCACGGCTCGGGCACGCCTATGGCCTTGAACTCCTCGTCGGTGCTGACACGCGGCTTCTGCTCCGGCTTCATCTGCGGGAAAAGCAGCACATCCTGTATCGACTGCTCGCCGGTCATAAACATCACCAATCGGTCGATTCCGATGCCCATTCCCGACGTCGGCGGCATACCGAATTCGAGGGCGCGCACAAAGTCCATATCGATGAACATAGCTTCGTCGTCGCCTTTCTCGCTGAGACGCAGCTGCTCTTGGAAACGTTCCAGCTGGTCTATCGGGTCGTTCAGCTCGCTGTATGCGTTGGCCAGTTCCTTGCCGTTTACAAACAGCTCGAAACGCTCTGTAAGTTCGGGGTTGTTGCGATGACGCTTGCACAAAGGCGACATCTCTATCGGGTAGTCAATCACGAAAGTGGGCTGAACAAGCAGGTGTTCGCATTTGTCGCCGAAAATGGCGTCGATGAGCTTGCCCTTGCCCATAGTCTCGTTGGTCTCCACGCCCAGTTTGGCACAGGTCTCGCGTAGCTGGGCTTCGTCCATGCCGCTAACGTCGATGCCGGTTTGTTCTTTAATCAGTTCTATCATAGGCACACGACGGAACGGCGGTTTGAAATCTATCTCGTTGTCGCCAATCTTCACAGTGGTCTTGCCGTGCAGGGCGGTGGCAATGCGCTCGAGCATGTTCTCCGTAAAGGTCATCATCCAGTTGTAGTCCTTGTAGGCCACATAAATCTCCATGGCGGTGAACTCGGGGTTGTGGGTGCGGTCCATGCCCTCGTTGCGGAAATTGCGGGAGAATTCGTAAACGCCTGCGTATCCGCCAACTATAAGACGTTTCAGGTAAAGCTCGTCGGCAATGCGCAGGTAAAGGTCGATGTCGAGACTGTTGTGGTGGGTGATGAACGGCCTTGCGGCGGCACCTCCCGGAATAGGCTGAAGCACAGGAGTTTCCACTTCCAGATAGCCTTGCTCGTCAAAATACTCGCGCATGGTTTTCATTATCTTGGCACGTTTCACAAAAGTCTCCCTAACCTGCGGATTTACAATCAAATCCACATAACGCATACGGTAACGCTGTTCGGGGTCGGTGAAAGCGTCGTACACCACGCCGTCCTTCTCCTTCACTATGGGCAGCACGCGCAGCGATTTGCTCAGCACGGTAAACGTCTTGACGTGAATGCTAATCTCGCCCATCTGTGTGGTGAACACGTAACCCGTAACGCCAATGATGTCGCCGATGTCGGTAAGACGTTTGAAAACAGTGTTATACATAGTCTTGTCCTCGTCCGGACAAATCTCGTCACGTTTGAAATAGAGTTGAATGCGGCCGTAGCTGTCCTGCAGTTCCACAAACGAGGCGGCGCCCATAATACGGCGGCTCATTATGCGGCCGGCTATGCTTACGTTCTGAAAAAGAGTGTTGTCGTTCGGATATTGTTCATGAATGTCCGAAGTTTTTACGTTTACTTCGTAAAGATTTGCGGGATAAGGGTTTATGCCGAGTTTGCGCAATTCTTCTAACGAATTTCTGCGTATCTGTTCCTGTTCGCTGAGTTCTATTGCCATAAGTGTGTTTTTTTTGTCGTGCGAAAAGCGTTTTTGCCGCATATCGCTATGATACAATACTTTATCGCGTCGCTTCGTTGCGACAACTGTTTGCAAATGTAACATTTTTTCGGCAATTTTCCAAAATGTACAATGAAACGCCTATTAAAACTCCTTGCCGCAAGCGGCAGAAATCTGGTCAATCTAATAAATTAGATTTTTTATATACAAAATTTAAAAGATTTGTTCACTATATCGGATTGAATTTCAAAGAAGTTCTCAAATACTTCGTAATTCGTGAGCCGAAGGCGAGCAGAAAAAAAATCTTCATTTTTTTACCACAAACCACCCCAAAAAAGCAATGCAATTTTCCTCTTATATAAAAAATATCATATTCTTTCGTTTCACAACACCCTATTACTCAATATTATTTCTTTAAAAACAAAAAAAATATATCGTTTTTCGATAAAAAATTTGTCTATTTCAAAAAAATGTCGTAACTTTGCAGAAAAATTACAACAACACACTAAACGATGAACAACGTAAACAAATATCTGAGACATCTGCGCATACTTTACGCCGTATTTTTGGGTATGCTTCTGTTGTGCGTGGGACTGTTCGTAACCGAAGTCATCTCTTCGGACGACTACTACACTTTCGACAAGTTGAACGAGCGTCTGCAGAAAGAAAAATGCACGTCTTACTACGTTGTTGTAACCGACATCAAAAACAAGGCCAACAGCACTGCCTACGATTTCACCCCCAATTGTTCCGACTCCACATTGAACATAAACGCCCATGTAAACCGTTTCGACGTGTCCGTTGTCACCTCCGACAAGGCCAAACTAAGCTCTCCACTCATCACCACAACCATCGTTTTGCAGTTTGTGGCGGTGTTCATGCTTCTTGGCATTTT
This sequence comes from uncultured Bacteroidales bacterium, assembly GCA_905233475.1. Classification (GTDB taxonomy): domain Bacteria; phylum Bacteroidota; class Bacteroidia; order Bacteroidales; family P3; genus UBA1219. The sequence continues at coordinate 18,005 of CAJOEN010000033.1, read as the reverse complement.
CATCTTCCTCTTTCTAGAACTAATATCTTTGTACAAATCCATCAAGCAGGGCAAAATCTTCCAGAAACGCAGCATCAAGTACCTGCGCGTTATAGCCATTATGCTCATACTCATGTCGTTGAGCATAGATTTTGCCAAATACTGCGAACTACAATATATAAAGGACGTACTACAGTCCACCGACATTGCAGTGAAATCGGGCTTTACAATACATTTTGTTCGCCTGCTCTTCGGAATCGTAATACTTTTCATTGCCGAAATACTTAAAATCGGCATTCAGATGCAGGAAGACCAAGACCTAACCATCTAATATCCAATCAATATATGGCGATAATAGTGAATTTGGACGTGATGATGGCCCGGCGCAAGATGTCGCTCAACGAACTTGCCGAACGCGTGGACATAACTCCCGCCAACCTCTCCATTCTCAAAACCGGAAAAGCCAAGGCCATACGCTTCGGCACCCTCGAAAAGATTTGCGAAGTGCTCGACTGCCAGCCCGGCGACATTCTCGAATTCAATAACGAAAATAAATAAAATATTCATTTTAAAACTTTCAACCAATGAAAAACAGATTTTTTATCCTTGTAGCACTACTCCTGATGGGACTTGGTGCTGCTGTCGCACAGAACGCGACTAAAGAAGACCTCAACAAGCAGGTACCTATCGACAAGAAAGTCATCATGGGCAAACTCGACAACGGCCTTACCTACTACATCCGTGCCAACAAAAAGCCCGAAAACCGCGTACAGTTCCGTATCGTTACCAACGCCGGTTCCATACTCGAAGACGACGACCAGCAGGGTCTGGCACACTTCCTCGAACACATGGCTTTCAACGGCACCAAGCATTTCAAAGGCAACGAAATGATCAGCGAACTGCAAAAAGCCGGTGTTCAGTTCGGCAGCCACGTAAATGCCTACACCTCGTTCGACGAGACAGTGTATTTCATCAACACACCCAACAATCCCGAAATGATTGAGATGGGCATGAAAATACTCGACGGCTGGGCCGGTGGCCTTCTCCTCGACGGTGAAGAGATAGAGAAAGAACGCGGCGTGGTTATCGAAGAATGGCGCGGCAACCTCGGCGCAGGCGACCGTATGCGCAAAAAAACTTTCCCAATTATGCTTAAAGGCTCACGCTATGCCGACCGTCTGCCTATCGGACAGTACGACATACTCAAAAACTTCAAACACGAATCAATACGCCGTTTCTACAAAGACTGGTATCGTCCTGATTTGCAGGCTATCATCATCGTCGGTGATATAGACCCCAAAGCTATCGAAGCCAAAATCAAAGAATATTTCAACAAATACGAGAAACGTGTAAATCCCCGTCCCAGAACAGTTTACAACATTCCCGACAACAAAAAGCCCCTCGTGGCCATCGGTACCGACAAGGAAGCTACCAGCAACCAAGTCGTGATGTTCTGGAAACACAAAAAAGCCCCCACAGGAACAGTGGGCAACTACCGCGAAGGTCTTGTGCGTCAGCTTGCCAACGGTATAATTAGCAGCCGTTTCAGCGAACTGTGCGAAAAGAGCGAGGCTCCAATGCTTGCCGCCGACGGCGGTTACGAAGGTTTCATAGCCCGCACCGGCGACGCCTTTGCTCTCGTTGGTGTGCCTAAAGAAGGCCAGATGAGCAAAACCATAGAAGTGCTGCTCACCGAAATGCGTCGCGCCGACCAGCACGGCTTCCTTCAAAGCGAACTCGACCGTCAGAAAGACGAACTGCTCAGCGGTTTCGAAAAAGCTTTCAAAGAACGCGACAAAACCGACAACAACGCTTTTGCAACCGAATACACCAACCATTTCCTGCAAGGCGAAGTTATACCCGGCATTATGCGCGAATACAAATACGCCAAAGAATTTGTTCCCGAAATAACCCTCGAAGAAGTGAACAAACTCATAGCCGAATGGATTACAGACGAGAACCTCGTGGTCTGGATACAAGCCAACGACAAGGAGAAAATCCCTACCGAAAAGGAAATCAACAAGATAATCTCAAATGTGGCAAAAATCAAAACCACTCCTTGGGTGGACAACTACAAAGAAGAGCCCCTGTTCAGCAAACAACTTGCCGACGTTAAAATTACCAACACCAAGAAAAACGATGTACTCGACTATACCGAATACACCCTGCCCAACGGCGTTCGTTTTGTGGTGAAGAAGACCGATTTCAAGGAAGACCAAATTCTCGTGAACAGCTACAGTCTTGGCGGAATGTCACTTTACGAAGACAACGAGGTTCTTACCGCAACATTGGCTGCCACTGTTGTAGATCAAGGCGGTATTGCCGGTTTCAACAACTCGCAACTCAACAAAAAACTCAAAGGCACCAACCTCAGCATCAGCCCTTCTATCCGCGAACTCAGCGAAGGACTTAACGGAAACTGCTCGCCCAAAGATTTCGAGACTCTGCTCCAGCTCACATACCTCTATTTCGACGCTCCCCGCAAGGACAAGGACGCTTTCGACCGTAACATGACCCAGCTACGCACACAGGCCAAGCTGATGGTTGAAAACCCGCAGTTCAAATTCATGGAAAAACTCTACAAAACTGCTTATCCCGAAAACAAACGTCTTATGATACTGCCCACCGAAGAGCAGATGAACGCTGTGAATTTCGACCGTTTGTTCGATATATATAAAGAGCGTTTTTCCAATGCCGGCGACTTTGTGTTCGTGTTTGTTGGAAACATATCCGACGAAATGATACCTATGATTGCCAAATATTTAGGAAACCTTCCAGCCAACTCCGCCACCGCAAACGAGAAATGGGTTAATCGCGATTCGAAATTTGCTTCCGGAATTAAGCACGAAAACGTGATGAAAGGTACCGACAACCAAGGTATAATAGCTGTGATGGGCGAAACCAAAGGTTTTGAACCAACCAAAAAGAACAAGCTCACCACCAATATGCTTGGCGAAGCCTTGTCAATAAGTGTGCTTGAAAAAATCCGCGAAGATATGGGCAGCGCCTACAGCCCAATGGTACAGGTATCCTACGAAGTATTGCCCGAACCACAACTCTCATGGCTTTGCTACATCACCTGCGACCCCGAACAAGCTCCTGCTATCGAGAAAGCTTTCCTCGGAATACTCGAAAAATATATGAAGGAAGGTCCCGACGAAGAGACTCTCACAAAGGTCAAGAAACAGCTTGTTACCTCTCGCGAAACCAACCTCAAGGAAAACAGTTTCTGGATGAGTATAATCTATGGCTCGTATTTCTACAATATCGACAACAACGACCTGTATGATTTCGAGAAACGTGTAAACGAAATCACCGCCGCCGACATCCGCGACCTTGCCAAGAAATACATACATCTCGACAACTTCGTAAGTATCACCCTCAAACCCGAGGAAACAAAATAAGCTTTGCTTCTTGTTAAAAAAAAGCGGCCATTTGGCCGCTTTTTATTTTACGTATAAGGGGACGTTTAATGCTTTTTGCGGAGCCTAAAAATTTGACCTATAGGCCAAAATTTTGCCTTTGACAAAAAAGTTGTAACTTTGCATAATGCATCGACACAAAATCGACTGAACATAAAGCAATTACAAAAAAAAACTTATGAAAAGACGTTTCAGACCAGTATCACACAGCCGACATTTCGTAGGACTGTTCCGACAGTCGAAACTGAGTATTATGCTGTCGCTTACGCCCATCATGATCCTTATTGTGCTGGAGTTTTGGATAGATATTTGGACAATTAGCTACGAGCCGATTCACCAACGAATTATTTTCAAAGATATTTGCTTGGACTTAGCGCCAAAGATAGAGGAATACCGCACCGCCGAAGGCCGTCCGCCCGAAAACCTTGAGCAGTTCGGACTTGTGTTGGACTATGATTTGGGGAGGTTACAAGGATACTTCCACCCCAACGATGAATTGAGAGATATGATAGAGTACCGCACATACCTCGACGGGACTTTCACACTATATAATAGTATGGCCGGACTACGCTATGTTTCCATGACCGAAGCCGCTTGGTTTATTATTTACGACAAGCATTCGGACACAAAAGTGGTGGACACGGTGTGGGATTTGCAAAAATAAAAAAGCACGGCCTGACTTCCAGACCGTGCGTATTTGAATTTGCAAAAAATAAATCTTATTTTGCTTCTTTTCCGGCTTTGATGGCTGCTATGTTGGAGTTCACCACTTCTTCGCCTTTGCGGCCGAAGATATGCTTGATGGCGTTCTCCAGTTCGGCGAACTCTATCTCCAGATGAGGTGCGGCGGCGCCGAGCAGTACCATGTTGGAACGGGCCTTCACGGTCTTGGCAATCTCGTTGGCGTCGAAAGCCACGCAGTTCTTGATTTTCTTAAGCTCTGCCATAACTTTTTCGATGTCGGGATAGTTGCCGATGTTTACAAAGGGGGCCGAGTTGGTTATAATCCAGCCTTCTTTGCCGAGGAACGGCAGGTAGCGCAGGGCTTCCATGGGTTCGCTGGAAAGGATGATGTCGGCTTTGCCTTCGGGGATGACGTCGGAGAAAATGGGCTTGTCGCTCAGACGCAGGTGCGAGAACACGCTGCCGCCGCGCTGCGACATGCCGTGGATTTCGGATTGTTTAACGTTGAGTCCCACGTTGAGGGCTGCGTCGGAAATGATTTTGGCTACGGAAACGATGCCGTCTCCACCAACGCCACACAATATGATGTCTTTCTTCATTGTTCTAATCTCCTATTATTTTTTGTCGTTTAAGTGTTTTTTGAGTTCCACAAGGCATGTGCGGCGTGGAATAATCACGGAAACGCCGTTGTAGGCCACCTCTTCCTCGAGGATTTTCACAAATTCCTCGTGGTTTTTCTTCAGCGGCACTATGGTGCGGATGTGTTCGGGTTCTACGCCCACGCCCTTGCATATCTCGGCTATCTTGCAGTGTGCCGACGAGGGCTGGCCGCCGGTCATGGCTGTGATGTCGTTGTCGAGAATCATCACCACTACGTTGGCTTTTTCGTTGACGCAGTCCATAAGACCTGTTATGCCGCTGTGGCCGAAAGTGCCGTCGCCTATGACTGCCAGCGAGGGGAACACTCCCACTTCGGAGGCGCCTTTGGCCATGGTGATGGAAGCACCCATGCACACGGTGGTGTCGATGGCGCCCATGTTGAAACCGAGGGTGTAGCAGCCTATGTCGCCGAACACTTTGCCGTGCTCGTATTTGGCCATCACTGCATTAACAGCCTCGTAGCTGTCGATATGGGGACAGCCCTGACACAGTGCGGGAGGACGGTTGGTAACCACCGAGGGAACGTCGGCGCCTTTTTCCACCTTCATACCGAGTGCCTTGGCCACTTTTTCGGCGTTGAGCTCGCCGTCGCGGCGGATGGTCTCGTCCAAACGGCCGAAAACGCGTTTGCCTTTGCCGAGGAAGCCTTTAACAAGTTCTTCCACAAAGGGTTGTCCGTCTTCGAGAACGAGGATTTCGTCACATTCGTCGTAAAGTTTGTTAATCATATTATACGGCAGCGGATATTGAGCCACTTTCACCACGGGGTGCGGGCATTTGCCGTCGGGATAGTTCTCCATCAGGTAGTTGTAGGCGATACCTGTGGTTATGATACCCAGTTTTTTGTCGGTTCCGTCGATGTATTTGTTGTAACCCATCTCCTCGGAGGCCTTGGTGAAATCGGCCTGTTTGTCGATGAGGTTGCGGTACAGACGTTTGGCGTTGGCCGGAAGCAGCACAAAGGAGCTGGCGTCGGCGGGATAGCTAACGGGGTTCTGCGGCAGGGCGGCTTTGCGCACCACGCCGGCGCGGCTGTGTGCCAGACGTGTGGGAATACGCAGCAGCACGGGGGTGCCGAGTTTCTCGGAAATCTCGTATCCGCTGAAAACCATGTCGTAGGCTTCCTGCTGGCTCGAGGGTTCGAGCATGGGAATCATGGCCCAGTGACCGTAGAAACGGCTGTCCTGCTCGTCCTGCGAGGAGAACATGCTGGGGTCGTCGGCAACGACGATGATAACGCCCTTGGTGCCGATGATGGCAGCATTCATAAAGGGGTCGCCGCAGACGTTGAGACCCACGTGTTTCATACATGTCATGGCGCGTTTGCCAGCGTAGGCAACGCCGATGGAGGCTTCGAGAGCCGTTTTTTCGTTGGCGCACCAGTTGGCGATAACGCCTTTTTCCTTGGCTTCCTTCGATTTAATCACATATTCGGTGATTTGTGTGGATGGGGTGCCGGGATAGCTGTTGATGGCGCTTCCTCCTGCATCTATAAAGGCTTGGGCTATTGCCTCGTCGCCTAATAAAAGTAACTTTTGCATTTTTATATTTTTAATTATTATTTTTTATTGAAAATGCAAATATACTCTTTTTTTACGGGATAAACAAATTATTTGTGTAAAACGTTGAGTGATAACTCGTGTCAATTGTCATGCCATTGGCTTTAAACAGCGTTTCGCAAAACCTAGTGCATGATTTGCCACGTTTTGGCGACGGGAAAAATATGGCAGTTCGATTTTTTCAAAATAATATCGTACCTTTGCAAAGTCGAATAACAACAAAAATATTCATATTATGTGCACATATACAATATCTATTAACGACACAATTATCGACAAAGTTCGTCCCGCTTTTGCCGATGAGGACGCTTTGTCCAATTGGATGCAGCAACAGATGGAACTTATGCTTGTTCGATATGCGGCGGGGTTGGAACCGACTAAAAAACACAAAGAACCCTTGTCGATGCGTTTGCGCGGTATTGCAAACGCACCCAAGGATTTCGATTACAAACAGGAACTTTCCAACCGTATTGAGTTATGAAACATTATCTTGTTGATACCAATGTTGTTATTGACATGCTTTTAAACCGTGAAGGTGCGGATGCGGCCTGTGCTGTTATTGACGGAGCCGAACAAGGCAAATACACCCTGCATTTGTGTGCATTGTCTTTCACAAACATTTATTATTCGCTTCGTAAGGTGTTATCGCACAGCGACCGTATCTCTTGTTTGATGCAACTTCAGGAAGCACTGCATATTTTGCCGGTTGATGCGACAATAATAAATGCAGCACTTTGTTCCGACTGGAACGATTTTGAAGATGCCGTGCAGAACTTTACCGCCGTTTCCGACGGACGTATAACAGGAATAATAACACGTAACACCAAAGATTTTCAGAAGTCGAATCTGGAAATAATAGACTCCAAAGATTTTATCAAATAAATTTAAACATATAATAATTAACAATACACAACATAAAACACAGAAACAGAATAAAATAGAATAAAAACATAAAACTGAGCTGACGCTCTTGTTCCTTTCATCGAAAACCCCCAAATAAAAGAATTGTATCGGAACAAGCTTGCGAAAAGTTCACGCTTTGGCGTGAGTTGTTTCGTGATTATTAGACACAAAAGGTAGGGGTACCTCGAAGGAATAATAGGCAAACCAACAAAATGGCAAGTGCCTTTCTTTTTGCCTACTACGGAAACAACGGCTTCACTCACAAAAAAAAGCGGGGAAGCTGAAAAACGCATTACAGAGTAGGCAAAAATTTATTTTGAACCATGAAATACATTTATGCTATTGTACGAGATAGAAAAACTTCTGATTTAAGAATCATTGAAGAAGAAATAATAATACCTGATAATGCGCCAATAAGCGAGTTGAGACAATCGTTTAGTTACGCTTACGGAAATAATTGGTATGGAGAAGATTTCTTAGGAATACAATATCAAAGTTGGATTCCTGACATAAGTCCAGATAAAGAACTCACGGATTTATGGAGGCGAAAAAATGCGTTAGGGTTGAGGCGTACTCGAGACAAAATATAGGCGTATTATGATGTGGTAGCAATGTCGCACCGTTTCGGTGGTTGGCATAATATGGATTGGAATTTTGGAAATGAAGTTTCCTTTCACGTATATACAAACTTCGGTTTTGGCAGTGTCAGCGATTTCAACACAACTTTCAAATATAAAGATGTCATTCTTTCTCCTTATTCATACTACGTTAAATATAAGCATTCCACCGTTGCCAGTGTTGTTAGATGTACATATCAATACAGGTTGTATTATGACGAATGGAAAAATGTGTTGAATGATTGTTTGACTTTTTATAATGAAGTAACTGCTAGTAATCAGCCTTATATTTCCAAATGGGTAGATCATCATTTGTCTACAATGGTTTCAGGACTGGAAGCGTTTGTTGCTAATAAAAAATACACTTTCTACACTGGGTATGAGAATATTCATAATACCAAAAGCAATGCAACGGAAGTGGATGGTAATGATTTTTGGCTTATTAAGTCTGAAAAAATCGCAAATTCTTTAGAATTCATTGAGAATATCAAAATATTACCGCTACAAATCGATTCTAAAGGCTACATTGAACGTCTCTATAAATTGTGCAAAGATTTTCAACCAAAATTACAGCGGAAAATAGCAACAACACAGAAAACTTTGTCTAAACAAGAGACTGCATTGGAAAAAAATAAAAAAACTGGAGATTATCCTATTTATGAAATTATGCACAAAAAAACTTGCTACAAATTAAGGCCATGGTACGCTCGTGAAATAGACATAAAATCTCTTTCAAACTTGCGTTTATTGATACATTTAAAAAAACGACACTCCTCAAAGAGTAATCCATCCGAAATAAAAAAACGTTTGGATTCTTTAAAAGAACTCATAAACCAAGCCGATGACATGGAAAATGAAATTTCGAAGACAAAAAAATTCTTAACACCATTAGTCAAGAATAGAGAAATATTGTGTGAACACATCGAAAAGTATCGTGCATTAGCTATAAACGAATAATGAACACTTGGCTGACTCCCCTGTGCAGAGAAAGATTCTCTGGTGGATGTACACACTATCCATTATTAGAATTACTGTCACCTTGATTGTAAAATCCACAAAGATTTCGTTAGCAAAGACTATTGGCATCAGCGTTGCTTAATTACTCCAGTGATTATTGCAAAGCCTTTTTGTACCGCTACCATCCACCTCAAAAACACCGATTAAAACACCTCAAAAACACCGACTGAAACACCTCAAAAACACCGATTAAAATGCCTCAAAAACACCGATTGAAAATGGGTGTTTTTACATATAGTATATTGTAGTACAGTATATTATAAACAATTAAATAATTGTCATTATTAATTAATAATTTAATTAATTTTGTCGGTTCAAAAATAAATCGTATTTTTGCACTTGAATTGACAAAAAAAATAAAGTATGGAATATCTAAAAAGGACTTCCGACCTTATGCTCCGGGAACTGCTCGATGCTTTCGGCGCCGTTTTGATAGAGGGGCCTAAATGGTGTGGCAAGACAACCACGGCGGAACAAGCGGCAAAGAGTGTCATCCGCTTGCAAGACACTGATATGCGCGAGGAGTATCTGAGCACAGCCATGTCCAAGCCGTCGTTGTTGCTTCGTGGCGACACCCCGCGGCTGATTGACGAATGGCAGGACGCTCCCGTGCTTTGGGATGCCGTGCGCACTATGGTTGACAAGCGTGTAGTGCCTGGACAATTTATCCTTACGGGTTCCAATGCTGTAGATAAGTCGAAAATCCACAATTCGGGCAACGGCCGTATTGCGCGTATGAGCATGCTGCCAATGAGCCTATGGGAATCAAAGGAATCCACAGGCGAGGTATCGTTGCGGCAGTTGTTCGACAACCCCGACTATGAGATTGATGGATGTCGTTCGAAAATGAGCATCGAAGATTTGATATTTGCGGCATGTCGAGGCGGGTGGCCTGCCACACTGCTTTCGCGCAGCCCAAAATCGCAACTGCTCATAGCCCGAAACTACGTCCGCACCGTGTGCCGAGAGGACATATCCCGTATCGACGGCAAGCAGCGCAACGAGAAACTGACCATGCTAATACTTCGTTCGTATGCACGAAACATCTCGACTTTGGCAAAGAAAACAAATATGCTGGCCGATGTGGTTTCGTCGGGAGATGTGGAGTGCAGCATGGATACTTTCAGCGACTATGTGAGTGCCCTCGAACGTCTTTTTGTCATTCAGGACATTGACGCCTGGTGTCCGGCAATCCGCAGCAAGACGGTTGTCCGAAGCTCCCCCAAGCGAGGTTTCTGCGACCCATCTATAGCAGTGGCCTTGATGGGACTTAATCCCGAATCTCTCTCGGTCCAGTTGAAGACTTTTGGCTTTATTTTTGAGCAGATGTGTGTGCGCGACCTAAGGGCATATACGCAAGGGCTTTACAGTCATGTGTCATATTACCACGACCGCTATGGCTTGGAGGCCGATTTCGTGTTGCATCTCGAGGATGGTCGTTATGCATTGATAGAATGCAAATTAGGCAGCGGGGAAATAGAAGACGGTGCTTCTCATCTTTTAGAAATCAAGAATTTGATACGCGAATACAACAAGCAAGAAAAGCAAATGCCCATACGTGAGCCGGATTTGCTTATTATTTTGACAGGTGGGCAGATGGCATATACACGCCCCGATGGAGTAAAGATTATTCCGCTTGGCTGTTTGAAAGACTAACTTGTTGCACAAAACGTTTTGCGTTTTCCTGCTGTGGTGAATTTGCACACCACCAAATTATATACGGCTTTGCAGTCTTAAAAATTGCAAAGCCTTTTTTGTACCGCCACCATCCACCTCAAAAACACCTATTGAAAAGGCAATGATATCAAGATAATATAGAGTAGAAAACATCAAAAGCCGAATTCAAAGGTATCTCCCACTGACCTTCGTTTTCTTATTTTTTTCTCCGCTTCGCTATCGAAACGGCCACTGGCAGTTTCTTCATCTTGAAACAAAAGAAAAGAAGCAAAAGAAAAATTCAATGATGCAAGCTCCAGTGGAGCGCGCAGAGAGGAATTGGGCGAAGCAATCCTCAAAAAAGCTAAAAAACAACTGCGTTCCGCTAAAGTCGTCAAACTCGCACATTTTTCGTCGCTCAACACAAAAAACTATATCAACCATAAAACAAAGCACAAACCTGCAGGCATTTCTATGCTCAAACACTGACGCCTTTTTAACGCTTCACTCCGTCGTTTTTCTTAACGCTTTTTTCTCAATGCCTTTCGGCTGCCGCACTTGGATTTGCTTCGTCTTTTATTTAAAGAACGAACTACCCAACAAACGATTTTTGCTAAAAATCGAGGAGCGTAGGGCTGAATAGTGAAGGAACCGCCGGTGGCTGTTCCGATAGCCCGCAGGGCGGAGAATAAAAACCGGGAAGCGTGGGCAGTGCGCGTTGGATAGGGATTAACTGTTCTTGAACTTTTTTGTCCCTTTTTTCTTTCAAGAGAAAAAAGGGAGCCTAAGCAAAACATGAAAACAAATAACTTGGTAGCCAACACCCTTTTTTCTCGGGGCACCATTTTCAACAAACCTTCTCTCACAAAAAAAACTCCCACCTTTTTGGGGCGGGAATGAAAAAATTATGAAAAATACAAACAATTACAGCTTCGGGCCGGCGGGCACGAGGGCTTTGCCTGCCGATGCCGATTCAGGTAATATCCACACGCGACAAAGGGCTGATTCCTGCAAAAAAGCGAGGATGGGTACACAATAAAATACCGCTCTTCGCGTTAAAAAAAATATTTTGAATTGTTTCAAAAAAACAAACACCATTATTATAATAAGTGAAGTATGGAGTGATGACCGTTCGGCTTATGCCCAACCACAGAACGCCTATTATTATGCCACTTCTGAAAAATAACATTAATTAGACTATATGAAACACGCCTTATCATTCGTTTCTGCATTATTCATTCTTGTTGGTTCAGCTTATGCACAAAATTCTTTCTTTGCAGGAAAGAAAAATACAAGTTCGCCGATGAATATCGGATTCAGTCACATGATATATCATTTCGAGGGTGCTAATCGTGGCTGGGCGCTTTGGTTTGATTATGGCAATTTCGAAATTGGAGTGGGGTCGGACTTGGGCAACTATCCGTCAACAGTTACTGAGGATTGGACTACAAGCCACAACGCGGACGAGCCATACACTCATTATCAAACAGAAAAACACATGTCCGGTGCTTCTGCAACTGTATATTACGGATGGTTCTTTAATGATTATCTTGCTACTGGTATAATGTTAGACTTATACTATGGAGCTCGGGAAACACATATTAAAACTTATAATTATGGCTATGGAATTGGCTCAACGACAACAATATACGAAGGAGATCCTGAGCATATTTTTTCAGCAGGAATATACATCAAGGGAAATTATCAAATCAAAGACCGTTTCAATCTTTTCCTCATGTGGCAAGGTGGATTAGATGGGAACAGCGGATTTTCATTTGGATTCTTGTTCAACATCTAAAACTAATAAATATGAAAAATTTATTTTTCATCATAACTTGTGTTACATTAGTGGCCTGCAACAATAATTTTCAATTACCATCACTTGAATCAGATAATTCGAGCAATTCCTATACTCCCCACTATTCCTCTCCAAAGGACGTTGCGCCTGAAACAGCCAAAACTTTCGTAAAAAAAAATTTTGCAAGTGATTGTAAATTTGAACATGATGTAGTGTCTGAAAACACTATGGTTCCCGGCCGTTACCAAGTGATACAGAAATTCAAGAGCAACAAGCAAGGGGTTGAACTGACATACGTTTACAAAATCTTCATCCAATATTTTGACGGTGATGTGAACGATGTGTCGAGCTGGGAATTCGGCCAACTCGTTGTTGAAGAAGTGAACAATGGAAGACAACAACACTATAAAGGAAACCTTGACTACAGGATAAAACAGACGGTTGGAGTTGGCGGTACTGTTGAGTTTGCAGGTGTAGGCTTTAAAATCATTGATGTTAGAATCGGAACTTCTATTGCCTTTTCTCACAAGGGCACATATTCTCACAAACAACTTGCTGCAGCGTTGAAAGAAATGCATGAAACATACGGCTATGATGTGTACCATATTTATCATGAAAACAACCTAAAAGAGGATTATCTCAGTTGGCAAGCCACAGGCAATATGTCGGCTGTTTTCGATTTTGAAAAAAAACAAAATATATGAGACTCTTGATGATTATGTGAATGGAAAAGCAATATAACGTAAAAACATCCTATTGCAAATTGCAATAAGGCAGGCACAGAAAATAAACGACAGAATATTCTAAGAAGCAAAATGAAATTTTAAAAGGTTTATACAATAAAAAAAAGAAAACTTTACACAATAAAAAGTGTTTCAATAACAAACAATACATATTAACCAAGAAAATCAACTTAAACATTATGCAAAATTTCAATTACATGACCCCGACGCGCCTTATCTTCGGCAAAGGCGTTGTAGAAAAACTGCCAGAGGTAATGGCAATGTTTGGAAAGAAAATCCTCCTCACTTACGGCGGTGGAAGTATCAAAAAAATAGGCCTTTACCAAAAAGTTTTAGAGCTGCTGAAAGGCTATGAAATAGTGGAACTTGGCGACATACAACCCAACCCAAAGTACGACCCCAGTGTACTTGACGGCGTGCGCCTGTGCAAGGAGCACAAAGTGGACGTAATACTTGCCGTGGGTGGCGGCAGCGTACTCGACTGCTCGAAGGCTATTGCCGCAGGTGCCTGCTACGATGGCGACCCTTGGGACTTAATCTCCTACAAGGCAAAAGCAAAGGCCGCACTGCCCATCGTTGATATAATCACCCTTGCCGCCACCGGTAGCGAATACGACTGCGGCGGCGTGATTTCACGTACCGAAACCAACGACAAAATCGGCTATATGGATCCACTCCTTTTCCCTGCTGTATCGTTCCTCGACCCCACATACACATTTACCGTTAACCGCAAACATACCGCCGCAGGTATCGCCGACGCGATGAACCACACCATAGAGCAGTATTTTGTGGAAGATGCAACTTTGCTCAACGATGGCTTTTGCGAGAGCATGCTGCGCAGCCTGATGATAAACGGTCGCAAGTGCATAGAAAACCCCGAGGACTACACAGCCCGCGCCGAGATGATGCTTGCCTGCACATACGGTTGCAACCGAATACTGTCGTTGGGCAACAGCCATTCGGGATGGCCGTGTCATGGTATCGAACACGCCCTCAGCGCCTACTACGACATAACTCACGGCGAAGGACTTGCCATCATCACACCACGTTGGATGAAGCACATTCTCAACGAAAGAACGCTTCCTCGCTTTGTAAAATACGGTATCAACGTCTTCGGTATAGATGAAAATCTCGACAAGTGGGAAATTGCCGACAAAGCTATTGAAGAGACATACAAGTTTTTCGAAAGCATAGGTATTCCAATGCACCTTCGCGAGGTTGGCATCGACAACAGCCGTATCAACGAAATGGCACACCACATCGCCGTAAACGAAGGCCTTGACGAAGCCTACGCACCGCTAACCGAGCAGGATATTGTAGAAATTCTTACCTCAAGCTTATAATTATCAACGCCTTAAGCAAATACGCAATCCAGCAGGCAATTAGTAATAACAAAAAAACAATTATGGACATCTGAACATCCCGTTTTGCTATTTTTTTGGCTGATTGGCAAAAAAATCGTATATTTGCCATTTCAAAATCGCAATCATGAGCATACGAAAATGGATACCTACAATATGCCTAATTATTACGGCACACGTCGCCATTGGGCAGGACATCCATTTTTCGCAAGCCGACCTTAACCCTCTGTATATCAATCCCGCATTTACAGGCTTTTTTGAAGGCAGGGGACGTTTTAGCGCCATATACCGCAACCAATGGGCTACGGTGAGCAACCCTTACCAGACTATTGCCGCCACTGCCGAATACGGCCTTTACCGCAACCGCTACAACTCCAGCGGTTTCAACATCGGAGCGATGGTAAGCGGCGACAAGGCGGGAAGCCTAAACTACGGTATCCTGCAGGCCGACATAACCATGTCCTTTTTCAAGGCCCTGAGCAAATTCAACGAAAACTACCTGTCGGCAGGAGTCTCCCTTGGCTACGGCCAACGCGGTTTCAATCCACAAAATGCCGAAATGACCGACCCCGACGAGGTTTTTGCGAAAACAAACCAGTCGTATTTCGACATTGGAGCCGGAATTGTATGGAGCGACCAGTTCTCCGATGCCGTTGGCCTGCAAACAGGCGTGGCGGCCTACCACCTCAACCGTCCAAACATATCGTACCTGAACCTCGACAGCACCTTTTTGGAACCCAAAATCAACTTCTACCTCAACCTTAACATACTGACAAGCAAAGCACTATCATTACAACCCACCATATTACTGCAATTTCAGCAACAATACAGCGAGTTTCTATACGGACTTAAAGTCAAGCTCGACATATCGGCACGTACATACGACAAAAACAACCTTTTTGCAGGAGTTTTTCTCAGACAGATGGATGCCGTTGTTATCACTGCCGGACTGGAATACAACAACTTCATTTTCGCTGCGGGCTACGATGTAAACATCTCCGACCTAAAACCTGCCAGCCATACCGTAGGTGCCGTCGAACTCGGAATAGTATATTTTGTAAAAGAAAAGAAACGTGTCAAAAAAGTAAAAGCCATACCCTGCCCTGTTTTTTAAATGAAAGCCATTTCGAAACATAACAAACTGATGATAAGCGCATTACTATTTCTAATAATGTTGCTGTCCACTACACATGTTTCGGCTCAAAACGAGAGCGAACTCGCTGGCGACGAGGCTTTTGAGCTTGGCTGGTACAAAACGGCCTTGGCGCACTACAAAACAGCTATAATGATGAGTTCGCAAAACGCCGACCTGCTACACAAAATAGCAGAATCGGCACGGCTGTCCAACGACTACCCTCAGGCGATAAAATACTACCTCAAACTACGTTCTTCCACGGGTGCCTCCAACTATCCCGACACTGATTTCAAACTTGCCTCGATGTACAAATGCAACGGTATGCCCGACTCTGCCCTCGCCTATTTCCGGACCTATGTGCGGTTGTTCCCCAAAAACACGCAACTCGAACAACGCGCCAAAGAGGAGATAAAAGCCTGCACACTTATCATCAGCGACTCCATAGACAAACTGCACCGCACCTATAAGGTTTTCCACGAAGGAAAGAGCCTGAATACCGAAAACAGCGAGTCGGGAGCCGTTTTGGTTGGCGACTCCATAGTGCTTTTCTCGCGTATCGACGAAATTTTTACACCATCATCGGAAAACTCACTGTTCGAGAATTTCATACTTCAGCAAATTTATCAGGTGAGGAAAGGCAAAAACGGACGCTATTCGGCAAGCAAACTCAACAACTGGGGACTAAACAGCAAAAAACGTCATAGCGGAAATGTGGCATACGACGCTGTAAACCAATGCATTTACTTCACCTACGGCGAGGCCAGCTCCTTTTCCGAAATCTTGTGCAACATATACGTTTCGCACCTGCGCAACGGTAAATGGACTTCGCCCAAAAAACTTGGCAAAAACATAAACGTCCCAAACTACACATCAACGCAACCAGCTGTAGCACACAAAGATGGCGTAACGATTCTGCTATACGCCTCAAACCGTCCGGGGGGTAGCGGCGGAATGGACATCTGGTATTCCATTGTCGATGGCGACGACATAAGTCCGAGCGTAAATCTTGGACATCCCGTAAACACTCCCGGCAACGAAATCACACCTTTCTACTGCGACGCCACAGGCGAACTTTATTTCAGTTCCGACTACCACCACGGATTTGGCGGATACGACATATTCCGCTCTTCGGGCTTCCGCGACCAATGGAGCCTGCCCGATAACTTGGGGAGCGCCATAAACTCATCGGCCAACGACATTTATTTCACCGTAAACGTCGGCGACAGCCTTTCGGGATTTCTGACCTCCAACCGCAAAGGCTCTTACTTCATTGCCGACAACACCTGTTGCAACGACATTTACTCGTGGCGGCGAAAAGCCGACACATTAGTTATTGCCGAAGAGCCAAAACACGACACAATACAGCACGAAATCGTGTACGAGGCTCAAAACGAGGCACGTGCGCTGTTGCCCATAACGCTGTTTTTCCATAACGACGAACCCGACCCACGCTCGCAAAAAGTTACCACAAACAAAACTTATTCCGACGTTTACATCAGCTATATATCTATGCGTCAATACTATATCAAAAGTCAGGACATCAGGGAAAACCCGCAGGACAAATTCGGCACTATAAAACAACTGGAACTCTTTTTCGACAGCACACTACCTCAAAGCTACTCCGATTTGGACAGTCTTATGAGGTTAATAATCCGCGACATGCGCGAGGGTAGGCACGTGCGTTTGCTGGTAAAAGGCTACGCCAGCCCTCTTGCAACGGAAAAATACAATTTCGCACTCTCCAAACGTCGCATATCCAGTTTCCTGAACGAACTTTTGGAATACGACAACGGCGTGATTTCCAAATATATGCGCAACTCTAGCATGGGAGGGAGCCTGCAAATAGAGGAACTTGCACTTGGAAGTAGCACGGCACCAAAAACGGTGAGTAGCGACGCCTCAAACCAAACAAAATCCGTGTACAGCCCCGAAGCCATTGCCGAAAGACGTATAGAGATAATGGATTACCAATATGCGGAGGACAACAACAACAGCAGTCTGCAACTGCCTGCCGGCACTGTGTTTTTAGGTAGTTTTGACCGCGACACCTCGGTAACGGTTACCGTATCTTTCCCAATAACAGGTGGAAAAAAATTCACCCTCAACTTCCTTAATGTCGCCTCGCCAAATGTCAGGATTATCCCCTACTCCGAGACGACAGCCAATGGGAAACTGAATTTTGAACTGAAAATCAACACTTTCAACATAAACTCATCGTCGCCAATGTTTATACCCCTTACCATACGTGTAAACAACGAAAGCTCAACCCAAACCATCTTCCTCGAATACAGAGTGAAACAGTGAAAACAGAATTTTACAATAATAAACATTCAACTTTTCCCACGCAGAAAAAGAAAAAAAATATTAAAATATATTGGTGTCCGAGAAAACTTTTGAAAAACCTCATAAAAGTATATGTAGTAAGCAAATAAATAGACGGTCTTATCTGAGGGGCTTGCTTTTTCAAAGAT
>CAJOEN010000032.1 GCA_905233475.1 uncultured Bacteroidales bacterium | reverse complement strand
ACTTTGACAAATTGCTGTTTGGCAAACCACATCATTGCTATATATCAATGCTTTACATTTTTATTACGTTGCCTATGATTTTTTATCGGACACTAATAACAAAAAAAATCCCAATTAAAAAACATTATCCCACCATCATTTTCTTCGGTTCAAACAGATGGTTCAGGCTGCCGTGGCCGTGGCCGGTGTCGAGGTCCTTGGCGGCGGCGATGGCGTTATGTACATAGCTTTTGGCCTGGCACACTGCCTCTTCCATCTCCATGCCGAGAGCCAGAAACGACGCTATTGCCGACGACAATGTGCATCCCGTGCCGTGGGTGTTGCTACTGTCGATTTTAGGGGCGGAGTACATCCGTTCGCTGCCGTCGGCGGAGAGCAGCAGGTCCGTCATGTCGTTGCCGGTGCCGTGACCGCCTTTCACCAAAACGTTTTTCACACCGTAGTCGCGGATTAATTTCTTTGCTGCTATGCGCATATCGTCCAGACTGCTCACCTTCATGCCCGACAGCACTTCCGTTTCGGGAATGTTGGGCGTGATAAGTGTGGCAATGGGGAAAAGCTCCGTCTGCATGGCTTTTACCAGCGTCTCGCCCGAAAGGGAGTCGCCGGAGGTAGCCACCAGCACGGGGTCGAGCACCACAGGGCCGTGGTAGCCGCATTTCTGCAGACTGTCGCGTATTGCAGCCACGTTCTCGCTGTTGTAAATCATGCCTATTTTTATGGCTTTGACATCGAAATCCTCCAGCACTGCCTCTATCTGTGCCGAGAGCATGGCCGGCGACACCGCCTCTATGCCCCTCACGCCCATGGTGTTCTGTGCTGTCACCGCTGTGATGCAGCTGGCGGCGTACAGTCCCAGCGAACCTATGGTCTTGATGTCGGCCTGCAGTCCCGCCCCTCCGCAGCTGTCGCTGCCGGCGATGGTAAGTATTGCTCTAATCTGTTTCATAATGGGCCTGAATTTTGTCCTATCGGGTGTTTGATACAATTTGCAAAGATACGTCTTTTTGGCCAATTCACAAAGTCCGACTTTTAAACATTTTGCAAGAAAAAGGCGTGTCGCAATGCGACACGCCTAAAAATAATTGAAAAAAAAACCTCTACAATTTTTCTTTGTACTTGGTGAGTTGTACCTTCATTGCATCAACAGCTTCAAGCACAGCCTCTTCGAATGTATCGGCCTGCTTACTATTGAACAGTTTCTGACCGGGCAACGACAGCTGCAGTTCGGCTATTTTATTGCCGTCGCTTTCGGGTTTGTCAACTTTCAGCACGACCTCGCACGAAGTAATGCTGTCGAAATGTTTCTCCAATTTGCCGACTTTGTCGTTTACAAATTGTTCCAGTTTCTGGTCTGCTTTAAATTTTACTGCATTGATTTTAATATTCATAAAAACCTCCTATTCTTTTGCTCTTGGATGAGCGGTTTTATAAGTTTTTTTCAATCGTTCAACTGTGTTGTGCGTGTATATCTGCGTTGCCGAAAGGCTGGCATGGCCAAGAAGTTCCTTTATGGCGTTGATGTCTGCTCCGTTGTCGAGCAGATGTGTTGCAAAAGTGTGCCTTAGCACGTGCGGACTTATCTTATCTGCATTCGAAAACAGCGACAGATACCGTTTTACAATACGCTCCACCAACATTGGATATACGGCACTTCCTTTTGTGGTAACGAAAAAATAATCCGTTTTATTGTGCACCTGAGTGTCCCTTGCCGAAATATATTTTTCGATATGCCCACAAATTTCGTCTCCGAAAGGTATAATGCGTTCTTTGTTGCGTTTACCCAAAACTTTCAGACACCTGTTACTCAGGTCTATGCTATTATCCCGTAGCCCTATTAGCTCGGCACGCCGCATTCCTGTCGCGTAAAGCATTTCTAATATAAGCCTGTCGCGTATGCCCTCAAAAGTGTCGGGGAACACCCCTTCGGTATCCAAAAGTCCGTTCATTTCGTTTTCACGGAAAAACACAGGCAGTTTTTTTCTTACTTTAGGCGTTGTAATTTTCACAAAAAGGTTGCGGTCGAGGATATTCTGCCTACGCAGGAAACGGTTCCATATTCGTAGCGATGCCATTTTCCTCGATACCGTGCGCGGCTGCATTCCGCTGTCTATCAGGCTCATCTCCCAATCGCGCAGCAGTATTGGCGACAAATCGACGGTATCGGCGACATCCTCCTCGGTGCAGTAGGTGCAAAACGACATTATATCATTCTTGTAGGCTACAACTGTATGCTCCGACATACGGCGTTCCACGGACAAATAGTCGGTAAATAGTTCTATGGTTCGAGCAATTTCCATGTTGCAAATATACAAAAAAAGTTTGCAAAAGTTACCTTTTGCAAACTTTTTTTTCCGATCCGTAAGACTTTCAGCCTGTTATTTATTCAGAATGTCTTGTTGCAGACGCTGAACGTAAATGGCTTTCAATCTACGTTCCCTTGCTTTTACGGAAGGTTTGGTGAATTTCTGACGGTCGCGGAGCTCGCGCACCACACCGGTTTTCTCGAATTTGCGTTTGAGTTTTTTCAAAGCTCTTTCAAGATTCTCGCCTTCTTTAATAGGAACAATGATCATGTTTAAAAACCTCTTTTCTTTTTAATGAGTTAATAATTATAAAAAATGAAAAATCTTTAGCGTTACAATTGTATGTTACCGGCTTTGGCTGCATCCATAATGGCGGCGTAAACACCTTTTTTATTGATAATGCGCATTCCTTTGGCCGAAACTTTCATTGTTATCCAGCAATCCTCTTCAGGAATATAGAATTTTTTGGTCTGAAGGTTGGGATAAAACTTCCTTTTGGTCTTGATATTGGAGTGGGATACGTTGTTTCCCGACATTACCTTTTTTCCTGTGATTTCGCAAATTCTTGACATTTTATTATGTGTTTTTTATTTCTTTTTTGTGTTCAAAACGGACTGCAAAGATACGATTTTTTTTTGAAATGACAATCTTTATTATCTGTTTTTTTAACCACTTGTGATTTTCATCGCTACATCTCACACATTTTCAACATTATAATTCAATACAACTTTTGAATATTTTTTTCAACAATAACTTTCAGAATCGTTTTTTTCAGTTTTTCGGACTCTTATTCTTCGATTTTTGACCTTGAATTTTTCATATTTTTTTCCATGCTTCGCGAACCTCGTCAATCGGCAATGCCTCGGCGACAGAAAAGCCACCTATGCGTGTGCGCCTGAGAGCTTTGAGGTGCGCCCCCGAATCCAGTGCAGCACCAAAATCACGGGCTATGGAGCGAATATATGTGCCCTTGCCACACACAATGCGGAAATCCACCTCGGGCACGGCTATGCGGGTGAGTTCAAATTTCGATATAGTGATTTTCTTTGCCTTTATCTCCACTTCTTCGTTGTTGCGTGCGTAGTCGAAAGCACGACGGCCGTTTATCTTCACTGCCGAAAAAGTTGGTGGCACCTGTTCTATTTCACCGACAAAGCTCTGTGCTACAGCATGTAGCATTTCCTCGGTGATATGTTCGGTAGGATATGTAGCATCTACCGGCTTTTCCAAGTCGAAACAGGGGGTTGTGGCGCCAAGGGTAAAAGTGCCGGTGTACTCTTTTTCGCCACTTTGCAGGGCTTCAATCTGCTTGGTGGCCTTGCCTATACATATAATAAGCAGTCCCGTAGCAAGAGGGTCGAGGGTGCCGGCATGACCGATTTTTATTTTTTTCAGACCGTAGTCGTTCTTTAGGATGTATTTCAACTTGTTCACCACCTGAAACGAAGTCCAAGTGTAGGGCTTATCGATGGGCTGGATATAGCCTTGTAAAAACTGTTCAGGGCTCATTATCAGGAGAATATAATGGCTATCACACCAACAATGGCGCAATATATGGCAAAATACACAAGTTTGCCTTTCTTAACCAAATTTATCATCCATTTGCAGGCTATGCAACCGAAAACGAAAGCTGCCAAAAAGCCTATAATCATCGATGAAGCGGGTATTGTTGTGGCAAGCATATCGCCTTTAAAAATCTTTAGTGCGTCGAGCAGGGCTTCACCCAAAATGGGAGGTATCACCATAAGGAAGGAGAACTGTGCGAGTTTTTCTTTTTTATCGCCGAGCAGAAGTCCGGTGGCTATGGTGCTCCCGGAACGCGAAAGTCCCGGCAACACTGCAATAGCCTGTGCTATGCCTATCACAAAGGCGTGGACAGGCGATATATGTTTCCGCTGGCGAGGTTTGGCAAAATATGCAAAGGCCAACAGTGCGGCGGTTATCATCAGGCAAACGCCCACCACAAGCAAGCCCTCGCCGAAAAACGCCTCCACTTTGTCCTTGAACAGCAGTCCCACAATGCCTACCGGTATCATGGAAATTATGATGTTTATGGCATAGCGAGTGCCGTCGTTGAGGCCGTTGTAGCTTCTCCACGACTGGCGTGAGAAAATGTCTTTGAAAATCCAAACTATCTCATGCCAAAGTATTACAATTGTGCTAAGCACCGTAGCCACGTGCAGCAAAACCGTGAAGGTAAGTATGTCGTCGGGGTTGGTGAGGCCAAACAAATTCTGTGCTATAAGCAGATGTCCACTACTGCTTATGGGCAAATATTCGGTAAGACCTTGGATTATGCCAAGTATCAGAGCTTCAAGCCATTCCATAAGTATTATATGTTGCGGTTGATTTTATTCTGCTATTTCTTCGGTAGTTTCAGTTTCTTTCTTGTCTTTAGGACGAATCATAATGGCGAAAATCTCCACCACAAGGCCGCCCACGATAAGTATCGGTGCCACTACCAAACGACGTGCGTCGAAAAGTTTGTCGCTGAACACCTCGGGATTGTCGGAACCGCCACCAGCCAAGCAAATATAGCCGATAAGAAGAATTACCACGCCGGCAATCAGCAGGATGTAATTCATTTTGCCAAAGGCGAACGAGGTCTCATTTTTTTTGCCACTATCCTTTGCCGCACTTGTTTTTACAGCATTTTTGGTCGGCACATTAGTTTTTTTTGTATTACCCATAATAAATTTATTTTCTAATATAACTTACTGTCGCTCATGCGTATATAACGCAAAAGCGAGAAATACGTCGAAAAGAATGATATTACAATGCCAAGCACGAGTATTACGGACCCCAGAATAAGATGGTAATCACGGTTTTCGGCAAAGCTTATTCCCATATTAAGATGATTATTAACGATATACACCAACAACACCTCAAGTGCGATGGCTATAAGTCCGCCGATAAATCCGTAAAGCACGCTGCGGCGCAGATACGGGGCAATAATGAACCAGCGCTTGGCGCCAACCAACTGCATGGTTTTTATTGTGAAGCGCTTTTCGTATATCGTTACACGTATAGTAGTGTTTATCAACATTATAGATACAAAAAGCAACAGAACTATAATACCTATCATAAACCATCCGAACTTACGTAGTGTATCGTTCAACTCCTCAACGATATTTTCTTGATATACAACATCTTCCACATATTTGTTTTGTTTAAGGGTGTTCACCAAATGGCGTATGGTCTTTTCGTTGGTGTTGTCGAGAACATTGGTTTTAAGATTTACCTCCAAGGAGGGGAACAGTGGGTTGTATCCTGTGAAAGCAACAAAATCGTCGCCCAATTCGGCAGAGAAATTGCGTGCCGCCTCGTCTTTGGAGATGTAATACACCGACTTAACATACGGATACACAGCTTTGTTCTCCAGATCGGCTTTAATGGCCAAAGCCGAAGCCTCGTCGGTTTCGGGCGAGAGGATTACGTTGTACAGCACACCCTCCTCAATGCTGTTGGTGTACTGGTAGGAATGCAGGCCGAGCAACATCAGCAACCCTAGCACAAACAGCACAAGGGTTATGCTCAGAACGGTGGAAGTATATGTACCCCAAAGTTTTACAGACTTACGTTTACTCATCTTTTACATTTAGTTTCGATGTGCAAAGATACAAATAATATTTCATTTTTGGGTTATGACTTTTGCGCAAAAGGAAAATAAAGTATTTTCATTGCACTATATTCTCCTTACACAATTTGATATAATATTCTATTTCGGTAGCTTTTTCCGGATATTCGTTGTTGAGGGATTCAAATTCTTTTAGAGCGTCTTGGAATTTATGTCTGTTAAGCAAGTTTCTTGCCACTCTCAATTTGATGTCATAGTCAGATGGATGTTCGTTTTTTGTTGAAGGAGAAGTTTGATGCGATGGCGGTGTTACGACAGTGACTGTGTCGATTTTTTTGTCTGTTTCTTTTTGGTTAGTATTATTGTTCTTCCCTTTATTTTGTTCTCCTTTTTCTTCAGGTTTAGTTATTTTGGGGGCAACAATGGGTTCTTCCGTTTTTGTATTCAGGCTGTCCGTAGCACCTATAGAATCTTGGTATTGTGGCTGATTATTCTCCAATTGTGTATGCAATAATGCCACAACCGATGCCACACCCCCGAATAAAAGAATTAAAAGAGTTATTATTATCCACATTTTTCCACTCAAACCATTGTTTTGAAATTTTGGAATTCTGTCATAGTGATGGGTGGCACTTTCATTGTTAAGTCCGTCAATTATTTCATGAAATTTTTTTTGTGGATTTTTCGTGGCATCTATCCATTGAACATTGTTAAGAAGGAATTGCAAACCTCCTTTTATTTCGGTTTGCGTTATCAGGAACGGTAATATATTTTTATTGAATGATACAGCAGTTGTAACCTCTTTTTTCACCCATTGTGATTTCAAAGATGCGGTTGAAACTATAAGCAGCATCGCCGCACAATCTCTTATAGCAACGTCAATAAGGTCTGTATAATCCATTCCCGAAGAAATGTCGCGAGGAGCTATCCAGCAAATAAAATTATTGTCCTCCAGATATTTTACGATTTCATTTGCTAATTTTGAGTCTTTAGAAGAATAACTTATAAATATTTTTTTCCCTTCCATTTTTTATTCTATTGGACAAGTTTTATTTCTTCGCTTTTTATGAGTATTGGTCCTTCTTTCAATTGTCGTCTCAGTTTTTTTGAGTAACGAAGGTTTCTTATACAGGAGGATAAACCTTCCGCTATATCCTCTATGTAAATTGTTGCTGATATGGCGGCGCCTATGGTTCCCACAATATAACCAAAATTCTTATATTCCCATATTTTTGTTTCGGCTTTACCTTCTGCAAGGGTTGGACGTTCAACTTTTTTACCTCCGTTCATTTCCCATGAAAATCCAGCTACCGATATTGCCCCGAAAAGGAAAAACGGCAGTGCTTTGCCTATGGCCGAAGTATTTTTTATATTTTGAGTGCCCAGACCGGGTATGAACAGCGACGGCATCCACGATGTAATGTCTGTTGTATGGAATTGTACAAGTTCCACATCGGTATATTTTTTGCCATTAAAAGTTTTTTCGGTAATACCGAATTCAAATTCCATTTTTGTTGGTTTGTGGGTATGTACATAAATGGTGTCATGATTGTCTTCGAAAGAAACCATTGCGGTGTCTCGTGTAACAAAAAAAGAGTCGATAATATCTTTTACAAGTGGTTTGTATAGTGGCGAACTACTTGTGTCTGAAACAGTTTTTGTATCATAATTCCATTTTATGTTGGCCAGTATGTTTTCTTCTGTAGCTATATTTATACTATATTTGTAGGCTGGCACTATTAGTGGGCTTGTGGCTATACTGTCGATTTTGGTTTGCAGTTTTTCGTTTAGTTTAAGATTTTTTGCCAATTTGCGTTTGCTTTTTGTGTTTTGTTTTAGCGATATGGTGCCATTTGATTTATTATCTCTGTCGGTTTTAAATCTAAAATCAAGGGTAAGGGTCGGGGAATCGAGTTTTCGATTTTCTTGTATTGCGGTGTTTAATATATTTTCGAGCGATGACGCTATTGTAGAATATTGCCGGGGGTAAAAATCTGACCAAGGCGTATTTTTTCCATTGGCTTGATTTTCGAGCATTTTACGTATTTTGGGTATGCTGTCGTTTGGATTTAGCAATTGAATAGTGTCGCAATATCTGATACACAAAGAGATGTCGGTTATTGATGTATTTATTTGTTCAAGATAATAGTTAGTCAAGTTATTCTTCACTTGCATTTCTTTTTCAATCATCTTGGATTGCATAAAAGGCAATTCTTTTTTCGCGGAATCCATTACTGACATGGCTGATACGTATTTGTGTTCCTTGCTCAGTTTTTCGATTTCTTGAAGTATGTTGGATAATGTTTTTTCGTTTTTCGATATAGTATGCTTGACATATTTTTCAACCTCATCCGCAACGAGCATGGTTAAATTGACAAAAGTCGTATCTTCATAGCATTTAGCATCGTATTTTTCCCCCTTGTTTTTATAGATACCTATACCATGAAACGTTATGTTATCGCTTTCCATAGTGAAATTTTCACGAAGGCTCTCTTTCATTGAGCATTCCGAAATGTATAATTCCATTTGTAACAAATTGCAAGACAAACCATCTTTTGATTTTCCAATTTTTATAATGGATTTTTCATCGTTGCGATTATAGAAGAATGTACGTTCATACGATAGCACTACACCATTATTTGTGTCTCGGAACATGTCGTTGTCGTACATTATTTCAAAACCTTTCATCAATAACATTGACATGATTTCGGTTGAGTTGGGGTCAAGATGAATCATGTCCTGCATCTCTTTCATCGTGAAGCACACTTTGTCGTTGTTTTGAGCCTCAACAGCAGACATTACGAGCATAGATAAAAGCGATGATAAGACAAACAATAACTTTCTAAGCATTGTGTAAGAGTTTTTTGAAAATGGAAAATTACATAAGAATTTTTTCAATGGTTTTGTACAGACGTTCCTCCATTGTCATCAAACGCTCATCAGTACATATCATTTTTTTCAGTTCTGCAAGAAGTTGCCGACGCTCAGTTTCAGTAGAAACAAACTGTTTTTTATTGTCGCGCAAACATTCTAAAATTTCCGAATCGCCCATTTTGTCGAACATTTTCTTTGTCTGCACAAAGGTTTCATGTCCGTATTTTTCCATTATAAGTTGGATTTCGTCGGCGTGAAGTTGTCCGTCGATATTGGCTACATAAAGCAACAGAAGTACTTCAAATTGTTTTTTATTCATGATTGTTATTCTTTTATTTTAAAATTCGAACTTTATTATTGAGTCTACATTCGAGAATCACAAACACTGTTAACAAGTAAAGTTCACGGTATATGCTTGAGCACATATTTTTCACTGAACAGGGAGATCTGAAATTTTACCGAATTAGAATCAGCCCGAAAAAGCGAAAAAAGTTGTTTTAATATATCCTTATGTATTTTTTAGTTATTCTTTAATTTCTTTTTTATAAGTTTTTAGTTGTGCAAAGGTACGATTTTTTTTCCACAAATCGCACCTATACAATATTTTTTTAGTTTCATATTTAACAAAGTTTCGATTTATAAAGTACTTACAAAAATGCTTTTGTATCGGACAGCCATAAAACGAAATAAAATCCATGCCGTTTTTTTGCCAAAAGACTTAGGTTTGAAAAAAAAACAGTATCTTTGCATTGTCAAAAAACATCGGAAATGAACATCACAGTAAACGACAAAAAAATGATTGTGCCGGACGCATGCACTATTTCCATGCTGTGCGGCATTATGAACATACAGAACAGCGACGGTGCCGCCATAGCTGTGGGAATGGAAGTTCTCAGTCCGAGCGAATACCTTGCCCACCAGCTGAAAGAAGGCGACAAAGTAACTATCATTCGTGCTACATGCGGAGGATAGGCATAACACATGAGAAGACGGTTTTCCGCGAACAGCAACGTATAACCGCATGGCTACGTAGCGGCAAGGTGGAATATTTCCATATCCGCAAGCCGCATTTTACGGAACAACAGATGAGAGAGTACCTGTCGGCGTTCCCAAACGATGTGCTTGAGCGGCTCACGTTGCACGATTTACACCCACTTGCCGTGGAATTTGGCATTGGCGGTGTACACCTGAACGCCCGCAACCCCGTGCTATCAGGGACACTGAAAGGCAAACGCATGTCGGCCTCCTGCCACTCGTTGGAAGATTTTATCAATCGCCAAAGCAGTTGCGACTACTGTTTCCTCTCCCCTATTTTCGACTCGTTGAGCAAGCAAGGGTACAGCTCCGCTTTTTCGGTGGAGGTGTTGAAAAACGCTTTCGCCAATGGAGTTTTGAACGAAAAATCCGTGGCTTTGGGCGGAGTAACGCACGACAAGATTCCACTTTTGGAAGAAATTGGCTTTGCAGCATACGCTTCGGTGGGCGGGATGTGGGCATTGCCACAAACTATGTTTATCACTCACTGCAACAGCCGTTACACCTATTTGGAATCGGCAATGCTCGCCCTGAACAACGGCTTGCGTTTTGTTCAACTACGCATGAAAGATGCCTCCGATGAGGAAGTACTGTCCGTAGCCAAAACTTTGCGCACTGCCTGCGACGCCCACGCCGCACTACTTACCGTAGACGACCGCATACACCTGCTTGACACTGGACTTTTCGACGGAGTGCATGTGGGCAAAAACGATATGCCGGTAGCCGAAGCAAAAAAAATCACCGGAAACCGTTTTCTGCTGGGAGCCACCTGCAACACCATAGAGGACGCACTACAAGCCGTAGCCGACGGTGCAGACTATCTTGGCGTGGGGCCGTTCCGTTTTACCGAGACAAAGAAAAACCTTGCACCAGTGCTGGGTTTGGAAGGATATTCCAAAATTATTAACACTCTGCAACAGCAGGAAATACATACTCCTATTTACGCCATTGGCGGTATCACCACCACCGACTTATCTTCGCTGAAAAGCACCGGTTTACACGGCATTGCCGTTTCGGGAATGCTACTCAACAGCCACGACACCAGAAACGACAGCGCCGTAATTTTGAAGGAGTTTTGGTAAACAACACTCAAGGGTAATCATCAGATTAACAACTCCAAAATCTACCGCTACCAATTTTTTTTTGTTTTAATAAGTTTATTTTCCTACCTTTGCAAAACATAATCAACTGATAGTAATAACATAAAAGATTAAAAAACAAATAGATATGGCAAAAGTTGCAATAAACGGTTTCGGTAGAATTGGCCGAATGAGTTTTCGCGAATTATTCAGCAGAGGTACTGTTGAAATAGTGGCAATCAACGATTTAACAAGTGCCGACACTTTGGCATACTTGTTGAAATACGACTCGGTACACGGACGTTTCGACGCCGAAGTTTCCGCCGATGGTGAATATTTGGTGGTAAACGGCAAACGTATCCGCATTTATGCCGAAAAAGACCCCGAAAATCTTCCTTGGAAAGAACTTGGAGTTGATATAGTTATCGAATCCACGGGTATTTTCAAAAACCGCGAAAAAATGTCGAAACACATAAAAGCCGGTGCCAAGAAAGTGGTTCTCACCGTTCCTTCGGAAAAGAAAGAGGACGTGGATGCTACCGTTGTTTTAGGAGTAAACGACCATGTACTCACCAAGGACGTACAGTTCGTTTCCAACGCATCGTGCACCACAAACTGCTTGGCTCCCGTAGCCAAAGTGCTGAACGACAATTTTGGCATTGTACGTGGACTTATGAACACCGTACACTCGTACACCAACGACCAGAAAATCCTCGATCTCCCGCACTCCGACCTGCGTCGTGCAAGAGCTGCCGCTGTTTCGATAATACCTACCAAAACAGGTGCCGCCAAAGCTGTTGGTTTGGTACTTCCTGAACTTGCCGGCAAACTCGACGGTTTGGCAATGCGTGTTCCTACTCCCGACGGCTCCGTTGTGGATTTGACAGTTGAACTCTCCAAAACCGTTACCAAAGAGGAAATCAACGCCGCTATGAAAAAAGCCGCCGAAGGTCCCATGAAAGGTATTTTGGAATACAGCGAGGAAAACCTCGTAAGCATAGACATTGTGGACAACAAACACTCCTCAATATTCGACTCCAAGCTTACACAAGTGCTCGATGGCAACTTTGTAAAAGTGGTTTCGTGGTACGACAACGAAAAAGGCTACTCCACACGTATCTGCGACCTTACAGAGAAAATGGCCACATTGCTGTAAATAAATTGTTTGTGAACAATTTCATTGAAGAGGATGCCGTTGCATCCTCTTTTTTTTTATGCATAAAACAGTTGTGGCGGTTTGCAAAGCAAACCGCCACAACTTAAAATGTTCTTATCTGTAATTCGGAACGAATTACAAATCAATTCCGAGTTAACAAACTATCTCACAACAATCTTCAAGCTGCTGCCGTTGTTGCGTACCACATAAACGCCAGCGGCAGGGACATTGAAACTCATTTCGGAGCCTTCTGCCACATCCTTGCGGAGAAGACAACGGCCATTCAAATCGTAAACAGCAATTTCGCCGGACTTGATGTTGCAGGCAGATATGGTACGGTTGCTAGCCATTACCAAAGTGCCGTTGTATTCGGCATCCGCCAAACCAGTGATTGGCACAAAATAAGCCGTAAAAGTAGTGTCGAAGAGAACTATAATTTCTCTTGGGTTGTCATTGTTGCCATCCTGCCATCTGTCGAACCTATAGCCATTAGCAAGGGGTATTGCACCTATTCTCACGGTGTCGCCTATGGTGTGCTGTCCGTCGCCGGTTCCTCTGCCATATTGTGCGGGGTTAGAAAGAATAGTTACGTTTGCCGTGCAGGCCGGACCTCCTATGATATGTGTAAAATAATTCCACACAGGGGTGGTACGATATGTCATTATGCTATTACAAGGCACTGTAACGGGAATGGTGTTGTTCACACCCGAGAACACATAGTTACCCAAAGTTGGTGGAGTAACAGGACGCACGCTCAACGACGAAAGCAGGCAAGAGGCGAAAGCGCAAGTGCCTATGCTTGTCACCGAACTACCTATCTGCACTCTGGACAACGCTGAGCAATTCATAAATGCCGAGTCGCCGATGGTACGCACACTGTCGGGAATAACAATGGAGGCCAAGGCGGGGGCACTTTCGAAAAAAGCACGTGGAATACTACGCACATTATTGCCAATAGTGATAGCGGTAAGGTTGCTACAGCCGCTCATATTCGAAAGGTAGGAAAAAGCACCTGTAGTCGGGTCTTCATCATAATAGCGACCGTGAGTGGCATTTATAGCGTTGTAGGTAATGGATTGCAACAAACTACAGCCAAAGAACTGGCCGCCTCCGATAAACTGGACACTATCGGGGATTGTGATGGATTGTATGGCCGTTCCACTGAAAGCCGCACTGCCGATGTAGCGTACCGATGCCGGTATATTTATGCTCTGCAACGACTGGCAAAGCACAAAAGCCGAGCTGTCGATTCTCACAATAGTGTTTGGCAACGTTACCGATGTCAAAGCTGTTGAAAGAGCAAAAGCCGCAGAGTCAATCTCGGTTACGGTGTAGGTAATTGTACTGTTCGTAACCGTTGAAGGAATAGTAACTGCACCTGAATAGCTGTTGTAATTCAGATCGGCGTAAGTTACTTTAACCGTGTTTGTTCCCGTGATTTTGTAATAAATCCCGTTCGAAATGAAATCGTATGCCATGCTGTGCATACACAATCCTGCCAGAAGCAGCAAAAAAGTAATGTTTTTTCTCATAATGAAAATAGTTTAAAATTAAAAATTATGTTTGTTTAAGGGAAAATCTGCGGGAAATCACATCTTTTTCCAAGCGACAAAAATACATATTTTTTCCATTATTTACAATTATTTTTCATTATTAACATAAATTGCTGATATTCAAAGAGTAAAAATCCATTCAAAACGCTTGTCCCATACATATTTTGCAAAATGCAATAAAAAATGTCTAGAAACGTTATTTTCTCAAACGAACTGATTATTAAAAACATAAAAAACTTTTGGAATATGCCTTTGTTAGCCGGTTTAAAGAGTGAAGAAGAGATTATCGCCCAAAATACAGTGGTTTTTGCCGATAATTTCGGTCTTTTGGCTTTTTCGTACCTTATAAAAGACGCTTTTGTGGTAAACGAAGGCAAGACCGAAAAAAAATCGGTGCTTGTGGAAAACGGACTAATCTCACGCATTGCCGATGAAATTCCGCAGTACGAGGGACTTACCATTATCAATGCCCAAGGGAAACACCTTCTTCCCGGCATTATCGACACTCACGTGCATTTTCGCGACCCCGGACTAACGCACAAGGCTGATTTCTATACCGAAAGCTGTGCTGCTGTGGCAGGAGGCGTTACCTCGGTTATCGACATGCCAAACACAAAACCTCAAACCACAAACGAAGCTCTGCTTGACGCAAAAATTCGTATGGCACAAAAAAAATCGGTGGTTAATTTTGGTTTTATGCTCGGCGCCACCAACGACAATATCGACGAGATAAACGCCATTGACACAAGCAAATACGCCGCCGTAAAGTTATTTATGGGCTCGTCCACAGGCAATATGCTTGTTGATGACGATACCGCACTTGAGCGGCTTTTCTCATCGGCCAAGAAACCTATTGTGGCACATTGCGAGGACGAGCGTCGCATAGCCGAACGCACCACAATGGCCAAACATAAATGGGAGGACGGTTCCGTGCCTGCCAATGCCCACGCCATCATCCGCGACGACGAAGCTTGTTTCCTCTCCACGCAAAAGGCTGTAAACCTTGCCAGAAGGCATAATGCCCATCTGCACGTGGCACATGTCACCTCTGCCAAAGAGCTGTCGTTATTCACGAATAAAAACATTGAAAATAAACATATTACAGCCGAGGTTACACCCAACCATCTGTGGTTCTGCGACGAGAATTACGCCTCTTTGGGCAACAAAATTCGTTGCAATCCTTCCATTAAAAGCCCTGCAGACAGGGATGCTTTGCGCAAAGCACTGAACAACAATCTTTTGGACACCGTAGCCACCGACCACGCACCACATCTTTTGGAAGAGAAAATGCGTCCCTATTTTGAGTCGGTGTCTGGAATGCCATCGGTGCAACACTCTCTGCTTATGATGATTGAACTTTGCCGACAAGGATTTTTCACAATAGAGACGGTGGTGGACAAAATGTGCCACAATCCCGCCACGCTGTTCGGCATAAAGGACAGGGGATTTATAAGGCAAGGCTACGCCGCCGACCTTGTGCTTGTGGACTTCAACTCGGAAACCCTTGTTAACTGGTCATCACTTTACTACAAATGCCGCTGGTCGCCGTTGGAAGGAACCCGTTTCCACTCCAAAGTGGAAAAAACTTTTGTAAATGGTATATTGGCATACGATTGCGAAAAGGGAGTTTTCGACGATTTCAAAGGCAAAGCCATCAAATTTGCAAATTAAACTTTTTTCAAAACAAACTTATAAACAATTCATTATTTACTTGTTTTCCAAAGACATAAACAAGAACACATTCTCGATTCTGCACTTTCATTTGTTCGCAAACATCAACCCTATATTTCTTCCGCCAGAAAGAAATACTATCCGTTAATTTGTTAGTTCAAAAAATCGACTTTTGAAATTAGAAAAAAAAACGTATTTTTGTAGGTTGTAAGAGCCTGTTCAAAAACCAAGGCTTTTACAGAAACAACGCGTTATATATCAATGCATTAAAGACATATTTTTGTTATAAAAACAATAGAAACAACATAATAAAAAATGAGTAAAAACACCTTTCGATTGGCAGGAGCCGCATTTGCTGTGTTATTTTTGGGGGCAATATGGGGCTGTTCGCACGAAAAAAGTATAGTGCAAGACCCGCGTATGTTGCTTGACTACGCCCTGTCGCCCTCGGATTCGACACTCGCATACCTCTCGGAGGATTACCGCAACACCATTGAAAAAACAAAAAAACGCGACTCTGTAAAATCCGGAGTTTACGCCGACTACGCCGTATCTCTCGCACTTGCAATGCGTTTCGACGAAGCCGACACTTTTTTTGACAAAGAAACGGCCGCCTATCCCGAATCGCAACAATATGTTACCTTCTTGAAAGAAAGTTTAACCTCGGCAGCAGGACGGGAGAATGTGCGTAAAAGACGCATCCAGGACAGCATAGACCGCGAGGAAGCACTGAAAAACACTCTCGGCAACGATTTTGAGTTCGAAAAAGTGCGTTACCCGAAAGGCTCCAAGGAATACCGTCAGCAACAGAAAGAGAAGAAGAAAGCCCGAAAAGCCAAAGAAAAAGAAAAGAAAGCCGCTCGCAAAGCCAAGGCAAAGGAAAAACAACAAATGAGGGACGAACGCGACTCTCAAAAGAAAGCTGCTCAGAAAGATAGAGATGAACAAAAGAAATTAGCACAAAAAGAACGTGCTCAACAAAAAAAAGCGGCAAAAAAAGAAAGAAAGCAGCAAAAGAAAGATATGCAAAAAGCCCGTGAACAACAGAAAAAGCAACTGCAAAACGAACGGGAGCAGAAAAAACAACAGTTACAGCAGGAACGGGAACAAAAACAGCTTCAAACCGCCACTGACACTATAGAAAACAACACTCCAGCCGACACCACACAAACCAACAGCAACACCGACAAATAAAACGCAACCAAGATGAAAAAAATATATGCAACCCTAATTTTGGCGGCGGTAATATTTTTAACCGCTGGCTGCAAAACCGAGAAAAAAGTCTCGCGTTACGAAAACCTTTATGCCGAAAAACCGGCGGTAATATACATAGCACCGCTTATCGACAAGATTGAGCGCAAAAAAGTGGTTTATGCCGGCGACATAACTTTCAACCACGAGATAAATGTGGCACATACCTATATGTATCAAACGTTGCAGTACCCTGTTATACGCAAGGGATACTATGTGATAGGCCCCCTCGCCGCCAAGGAGATAGCCCGCGCCGACTCAACGGACGTTGAAGACCTCCGATTCTCACACGACCTTACAGCCTACAATATCAAATACGGAATTGACGCCATACTCTTTGTAACCATCAACCGCTGGATGGAAGAAAACGGCGAATGGATTGTGTACCTCAACTACACCCTGAAATCCGCCAAAACTTCCAAAACCCTGATGAACTACAACGTTAAAGCCCACAAAACCGTAATACTCGACTCCAAGCGCGACCCACAGATGTCCGTAGCCGACTGGAACTTTGCCGAGGCAATGGGAACCGACAACGGAACCACACAACGTGCGCGCATATTGGAATGCGTGAACGAATATGTGCTAAAAAACCTGCCTGCAGGCTCCAAACATAAAAAATTCGAACAAGACATATATAATATCGCCAATCCAGAATGCTTCGACTATCTTATTGACGAAGAGAATTTTATAAACTTCGCCACCATGGAACTCGAAGTTTACGAAAAGGAGTGTTTCAACCTTTAATAATTTTTACAAAGACGTGGAACGCATAATATTAGGCATAGACCCGGGCACAAGGCTGATGGGCTACTCCATACTCAGCATTGACGGCAACAGGGCGGAGTTTGTAACAATGGACGTGCTTAATATGACAAAGATTGCGAGCCACGAACTGAAGATAAAAAAAATTTTCGACACAACCCGCGAAATCATCAATTCCTACCATCCGGATTTTTTGGCCATTGAAGCACCGTTTTACGGCAAAAACGTACAGTCCATGCTGAAATTAGGACGTGCGCAAGGCGTGGCCATAGCCGCGGCCCTCGCCAACGAAATTCCTTTCTGCGAATACGAACCGAGGCGCATAAAACAGTCCGTTACCGGCAACGGAGCCGCTTCGAAAGAACAAGTGGCCGCCATGTTGCAACGCCTATTACGTTTCGACGGCAACCCACGTTACCTCGACGCAACCGACGCTCTCGCCGTGGCATACTGCTACTTTCTCAACAACAACAATAGCACTCCGCAAATGCCTCAAACATCAAAAAAACACAACTCATGGGCCAGCTTTATCAGCGAAAACCAATCACGAGTAAAAAAAAGCTAAAAACAGCACCAAACAATGACAAACAGAAAAATCACATTTGTAATACTTGCCTCAATAGCACTAATTGCGAACTCATGTATCGAGCCAAAAAAGCACAGGCCGTCTTTCGACCCCAATAAAGTACGGTTCGAAGTGCGCTACAACAGCAGTTTCGACAATGCACTGTACCCATCTTTCGTATTGGGAATGGCAAACTACAACGGAAAGAAAGAGTCGGAACTATTTACCTTTGAAGTAACATCGCCAAAAAAGAACTCCGTTTTGCGTATCGTTATGGACTCTTCCAAGGTAAACTACGTTACAACAATACAAACCGACCTCAACGACGCAAACAGACGCTACTATATAACCCCACTCATCAAATGGAAATACGACAACCTTGCCCGCCTGAAACAGCCCGGAATGGTTGATTTAACCTTCACCTGCTACATCAACGACGAAGAGGTGGACGTGAAAAACATGCGCCTTAACTACCGCAGTGTGAACGAATGTCTGCTTGGAATACACGACTCCAACAACCGCTACATCGACTACCGTTGGTTATTCGCAGCTTTCGTAAACGAAGAACACCCCTACCTCGACTTTATGCTTGAAGAGATACTGCAACAAGGCATAATAGACCGCTTCACCGGTTATCAGCTAAACGAAAAGCATGTAAGCAAACAAGTATTCGCCATCTGGTACTACATACAAACCAAAGGCATACACTACAGTTCCATATCCAACACCAGCCGTGCCTCTAAGAAAGTGAACACACAGTATATCAGATTTTTAGACGAAGTATATAACAATAGGCAGGCCAACTGCATAGATGCTTGCGTGTTCATGGCTTCCATACTAAAGAAAATAGGGATATACACCGTAATTTTCATTGAGCCATCGCACGCATACATAGGCTATTACAAGGACAAGAAGAAGAAAAAAATGGCATTGCTCGAAACCACCCTTGCGGGCAATGTAAATCTCTCGTCCATCGACGAACATGGCGAACCGGCCCAAATAATACAGCAGCTATCGCGATACTCTAAATACATGAAAAACAACGAAATGCAAAGATACAAAGAAGGGCTGATAAGTTTGAAAAAGGTAAAAGAAGACATCTCGCAAGAGAGTTTCCGCATAGCCACAAACTACAACATACAGCGTTTTAGCAAAAACAAAAAACTGTACGACAATCACAACAACGCCTCGTATTCCAAGCTGGACATCAACGAGTTACGCGAAAAAGTACAGCCAATTGTCCGCGAACCCGAATATTTTAGACAAAAATAAAACTTCAGAAAACACGTAATAAATTTCAAAAAACAGGTACCTATTTTTATTAAGCACATTTAAACTCAACAACCATGAAGAAATACGCATTTTTACTCGTGATGACACTAATTGCCATCATAACAGAAATCAAGGCGGTAACAGCCTACCCCTACCCCATACGTTTCACCCAGCCCGACAAAACCGAGCTTACCCTCACCATGAAAGGCGACGAACGCATAAAATGGGCAGAAACCGAAGATGGGTACTCACTGGTTTACAACAATGAGGGATACTTCTGCTACGCAACCAAGGACGAAAATGGCGATATGATACCGTCGCAATACGTAGCTACAGACATAGCGGTACGCTCTACCGAGGTCGAGGCATTTCTTGCAAAAACACCCAAAAGACTGTTTTACAGCGACTCGCAGGTGAAAGCGATGCTTGAGTTGTGGAATTTTGCCCACGCAAAAAGTGCCAAATCCTACGAAAAAGCCGCTACTTTGGGCAGAGTTAAGTTCCCTGTTGTTCTCGCCTCGTTCAGCAACAAGACTTTCACCAAAAGCAAAGCCCAGTTCGACAATATTCTTAATCAAGTGAACTACGGCACCCACGGCTGTGTAGCCGATTTCTACAAAGAAAACTCCTACGGCAAAATGCAGCTGGAATTTGTTGTGGTTGGTCCTATAAGGTTGCCCCAAACCATAGCATACTATGGCAACAACTCCAACGGAAACTCGCAACAGTTTGCCCGCGACGCCATAAGCAGAGCCAATGACAGCCTTGATTTTTCGCAGTTCGACAACGACGGCGACGGTTATATTGATGGCATACACATCTTTTTCGCAGGATACGGCGAAGAATCTGGCGGAGGAAGCGACTGCATTTGGTCGCACCGCGGCACCTTGTCCTCAATAATTAATGTTGATGGCAAACGTATAAAAGACTACTCGTGTTCGCCGGAACTCCGTGGCAGTTCGGGCTCGGTAATAACCAACATTGGCGTTATTTGCCATGAGTTGGGACATGTGTTCGGAGCCCCCGATTTCTACGACACCGACTATGCCAGCTCGGGCGGCGAATATCCGGGTACAGGAAAATGGGATATTATGGGCAGCGGTAGCTGGAACGGTAACGGAGCAACTCCCTCTCA
Organism: uncultured Bacteroidales bacterium; assembly: GCA_905233475.1. GTDB lineage: Bacteria > Bacteroidota > Bacteroidia > Bacteroidales > P3 > UBA1219. The sequence goes on along the minus strand of CAJOEN010000032.1, from coordinate 8,434 downwards.
CCACAACCCTTACTCCAAATGCTACATATACCACTGGGCTACTCCAAGGACAATATCAAGTCCCGAAGCCATTGTAATGCTTGATGCAGAATCAAACGACAACTCTTTCTACCGTGTGGAGACAACCACAAACAACGAATATTTCCTGCTCGAGAACCGCCAAACTCACAAATTCGACTCGGATTTGCCGGGTTCCGGACTCCTGATATTCCGCGTACATTCATCGGGTGTTCCCGGCTATAATGTAAATACAGGCCACCCACAGAAATTTTATGTCGTATCGGCTGTGAACAACAATGCAATACCCTCTGCAACAGTAAGTTCTTACGGTACCATATCCAGCGGCTCCTGTCCTTTTGGAAACAACAAAAACGAATTTACAGATGCCACCACACCTTCGGCAAAATCATGGTCAGGAAACAACACCAACAAGCCAATCACCAATATCACGAAAGTAACACGCAATAAAACAGTGTGTTTCACTTTTATGGGTGCGGACATAAACCCGGGTTCTTTTTCGGCCACACCTTCTACATCCACTTCGATAAAAATTTCATGGCGACTGTTCAACTACAAAAAAGTACTGCTCGTATATTCTGCCAACGGAGTGTTTGGCACGCCGCAAGGCGACGTTTACAATGCCGGAGACAATGTATCCGGTGGCGGAGTAGTGCTGTATCAGGGATATGCCAACACTTTCAACCACACCGGACTAAGCCCTCAGACTCTCTACAAATACAAAATCTACTCGCTTGAGACTTCAGGCTGGACATCTGGAGTGGAGACTTCGGCAACAACACCACACGATGCCCTTGCTTTACCCTATCACGAAAATTTCGATGCCGATAGCAACAATCTACCATTTTATTGGGATGACGAATACGAAAATACCAACTACCGTTGGAATGTTACCCACGGCAATAATTATTCCTACGCCCCGTACAGTCCTGCCAACAGCATGTTTTGCGTTGCTCCCAACGCAAATTACAACGACATGGAGGCAGTACTGATAACAGCTCCTGTAAACACTTCAACGGTGTCGCAAGCACATCTTACTTTTTGGTTGAAAAATCAGAAAAGGCTTTCGTCGCAGGACGTGCTTACAGTAAAATACCGCACGGCGGTAAGCAACAACTGGGTTACATTGGCCACCTACTCCTCAAATGTTTCGAGTTGGAGCGAAGAGTCCATCAATCTGCCAAGTGCAGGTTTTCTGCAGGTGGCTTTTGTGGGCACAAGTCATTTCGGACGCGGAATAGGCATTGACGACGTTACTTTTGCCGAAGGCTCGGTAGGAATAACCACAGCTTTGGCCGAAAACGCAGAAGTAAACATATACCCAAATCCGGCAAGCAGTCATTTCACCATTACGGTGGGCGACAATGACATAAGCTATGAGATTTTCGATATTATGGGCCGCCGTATGGCAAACGGCAAGGTAGCTGCATCGCAATCGGAAAACATCACCACAAGCGATTGGAAATCCGGTGTTTATATTATCAAATTGCGTAGTGGTGCCATCGAAAAAGTGAAACAACTGATAATAAAATAAATGTATTTGATATTATTTTGAAGTTCCTCGTATTTTACGGGGAACTTTTTTTGTGCCATCGAAAAAAGTTATTTCTTTGCAAAAATTAAACATGAATAACTTCACAAAAAACGTTTAACTGAAACATATACGAAAAAATGGCGGCCAAGCGAACGGAATTGAAAACTTTTTGAAAAACCTCATAAAAGTATATGTGGTAAGCAAATAAATAGACGGTCTTATCCGAGGGGGCTTGCTTTTTCAAAGATGTATATTGTGAATGAAGGAACAGAAACTTAATTAGTGCCAGCGGCACGAGTTCTCAATAACCCCACTCAAGGAACGCAGAGTGGGGTAAAAGGATATACCCCCTCAAAAACAAGCGTACTGAAAGCACGCCACATATTTCTACAGTGAGAGCGTTGTTATTCCCCGTTTCACTATCGAAAAAGCCACTGGCGTTTTCTTCACTCCGGCACGCCATCATTCCATTCTTTTGCCTACCCCAAGTTGCACTTTGGGTTATTGAGAGCAGCTCTTTCCGAGAGCATTTTTTTATCGGACACTAATAATTTATAATTATTTTAACAGACTATATATCTGCCAATTCCAGCGATAACCTTAATTTTGTTCCTACATATCAAAACTTTTTTGTACTTTTGCATGCAACTTAAAACGGAGTTGTTTTAGCACCACACTTCGTTTTTTTTATTCTAACATCGGCTTTGTTGGTGCTACAAAGCAAATTAAAGGTTGCGCCCGGCACGTATCAGGGTTTGAGAAATGGAGAAAGAATCATCTATCAGCAGAGGTATAATTGGTGGTGTCATTTCCGGCATCCTATGTATCGTTCTCTGGTGTCTTATCACGTATTGGACAGAGTTTGAAAATGGTTTATATGCCCTTGGTGTAGGTGCCATTGTAGGATTTGCAGTAAGATGGATGGGACGTGGTGAAGATAAAGTTTTTGGAATTGTCGCTGCAATATGTGCTGTTCTGTCTTGCCTTGCCTCGGAACTGATTTTGGATAAAATCATATTTGAGGGTGGAATATTTGCCGATACAAAAGATTGGATGATGTCCATTCTTTTCTACGTATTTGCAGCTGTAGAAGCCTACAAAATCGTAACCAACGACCGCGATAAAGAATAATAAACTTACTTTAACCCTTAAATATTTTTGGGCGGAGTTTGGTCAAAACTCCGCCTTTTTTGATTACAATCGACACATCAAAAATCCATAAACGATGTGCCGCATATCCACTCTCCTATAACAATGCAAAAAAAATAGGGTTCTCGAAAGAAGAACCCCAAAACATTATGTCAAATTTGTTACAAAATTTATTTTTCTTCGGGAAGAACCGATACATAAGAGCGGTCTCTTTTACCTTTCTTGAAAGTCACAATGCCGTCGGTGAGGGCGAAAAGTGTGTGATCCTTGCCAATACCAACGTTTTGTCCCGGGTTGTGTACTGTGCCGCGCTGACGCACTATGATGTTGCCGGCTATGCATTTCTGACCGCCGAAAATTTTAACGCCCAAGCGTTTGCTTTCGGATTCACGACCGTTGCTGGAACTTCCTACACCTTTTTTATGAGCCATATCTGTATATTTTTTGAGGTTCGACTTTAATTATTTATGCTATGCTGTCAATTTTCAACTGGGTCAGATAGTCTCTGTGACCGTTCATTTTCTGATAGCCTTTTCTACGTTTTTTGTGGAAAACCAAAACTTTGTCTCCCTTAATGTGTTTCAACACTGTGGCGGTAACTGTGGCGCCCTGCAAATACGGCTGGCCTATTTCCACTGCTCCGTCGTTGTCTTTCAGCATCACGGTGTCAAAAGTTACCGACGAACCTTCTTCGTTTTTCAGACGGTTCACGAAAATCTTCTGATCTTGCGCTACCTTGAACTGCTTTCCTGCGATTTCTACTATTGCGTACATTTTTATATATTGTTTTTACTGTTTATTTTTCTGTCAAAAACGGACTGCAAAGGTACTGTTTTTTTTCCGATTGACAAAATTTTTTGCACAACAAATTTGGTATTTCTTTATAAACAACTAAAAATCATTATTTTAATTTATTCCAACAGATATTTTCAATGTCCGTTTATAGTGTAATTTTTAAGAGTATTACGTTGTGTTTTATTTCATTTTCAGTGCTTGTGCAGACGTTTTTTCAACACTCTTTCAGTAGTTCGTCGTTGATTTCGAGTGGGGAGTGTTTTTTTCGCTCCACACACATTGTTTCAGCCGATTTTTCGCAAATGCAAGCCTTGCCTTGTCCTGTATAAGGGTCGGTGGAGGAGCAGTGCCGCTTGAACTCGCCGTTTTTGAGCACAATCATCTTTATGGCTATGCCCGCAAAGGCAATGGCCAATAGCACCGAAGCTAAGATTATGACTGTGAGTAGGTTGCCCATGTTTTGATACAAAAAAAGAGCCGTTATGCGCGGCTCCTGTGTTTGCTCCCCCTGAAGGACTTGAACCTTCGACCCCCTGATTAACAGTCAGGTGCTCTAACCAACTGAGCTAAGGAGGAATCTTCGGCGGCTTGTGCCCCCTTTTGCTCCCCAAGCAGGACTTGAACCTGCGACCCCCTGATTAACAGTCAGGTGCTCTAACCAACTGAGCTATTGAGGAATATCCCTTTTGTTCGTGTCAAATATCTCACTCAAAAGTTTTGCAAAGGTACGTTTTTTTTTCGTTTTCCACAAATTTTGCAGATTTTTTTTTGTCGCTTTTTGCTATTTGGTTGATTTACAAAAAAATGAAAAATGTTTTTTGAAACAGATGTTTCGTCCTTACAACCATATTTTTACGCATTTTATCACAGTTTTTATGCAAATTCGACCTCGTTTTTGTCATTTTTTTGCCATATATGTAGAACTAACGCGTTTTTTTCGTAAATTTGCACAATAAGCGAACTCCTTGACAGGAGTTTTAAATTATTATAAATCAAAATCATACACAAATGAAATGTAGCATACCCAAAGGGACACGCGATTTTTTGCCGTTGGAGATGGCACGGCGAAATTACATTTTCGACACCATACGCAATGTTTTCCGCACTTACTGTTTTGCACCGATAGAAACGCCAGCTTTGGAGAACCTTTCCACGCTGATGGGCAAATACGGCGAAGAGGGCGACAAACTGCTGTTCAAGGTGCTCAATTCGGGCAACTTTATGGAAGGCGTTGATTTCCAGAATGATTACCACAAGGTTGCCCCGCAAATTTGTGAGCGTGGCCTGCGCTACGACCTTACTGTGCCTTTTGCCCGTTTTGTGGTGCAGCACCGCAACGACATCATTTTTCCGTTCAAACGCTGTCAGATTCAACCCGTTTGGCGCGCCGACCGTCCGCAAAAAGGCCGTTACCGCGAGTTCTACCAATGCGACGCCGACGTTATCGGCAGTGACTCGCTGCTACACGAACTTGAACTTGTGCAGATGATTGACGAAGTGTTCCAAGGCTTTGGTATTGAGACTGTCCTGAAAATAAACAACCGAAAAATTTTGGCAGGCATAGCCACACTAATAGGTATGCCCGAAAAACTCACCGACATCACCGTGGCCATCGACAAACTCGACAAGATTGGCTTGGACAACGTAAAGGCCGAGCTTTTGGAACGCGGCCTCTCTGCCGAAGCCATCGCCAAACTGCAACCCGTTTTCGACCTTTCTGGAAGCACCTCCGACAAACTGCAATCGCTCGAAAAACTTTTCGCGGGCGACGAAACAGGACTGAAAGGCGTTGAAGAGATGAGGACTCTGTTCGGCTACATCGACACTGTATCGCCAAAATGCCAAGTGGAGCTTGACCTTACCCTCGCACGTGGACTCAACTACTACACGGGGGCAATTTTTGAAGTGAAAGCAAAAAACGTGTCCATCGGAAGTATCTGTGGAGGAGGTCGTTACGACAATCTTACCGGAATTTTTGGAATGCCCGACGTGTCGGGTGTGGGCATTTCCTTCGGTGCCGACCGCATATACGATGTTCTTACCGAACTGAACAAATTCCCCGAAAATTTGGAACATCTATCCACAGTGCTTTTCATCAATTTCGGCGAAAAAGAACTCCTGCAGTGCATAGCCTACGCCTCTGTTTTGCGTAAAAACGGCATTGCCGCCGAGATTTATCCCGAAGCGGCAAAGATGAAAAAACAGATGTCCTACGCCGACGCAAAAAAAATTCCCTTCGTTGCTTTTGTGGGAGAAAACGAAATTATAAACAACTCGCTAACTATCAAGAATATGGCTACAGGCGAACAAAAAACAGTATCCGCAGAAAAAATGACGGAAGAGTTTACGACAGTTAAGAGTTAAGAGTTAAGAGTTAATAATTTATAGTTTATAGTTTATTGTTTACAGTTTATAGCCGACACGCCTGTTCTTTATTTGCCTGATATACCTCACATTAGCATGTGAGGTTATTGAGAGTTTGCCTCTCCGAGGCAATTTATAGAAGCCCCCTATAGTTTATTGTTTACAGTTTATAGTTTATTGTTTATTGTTTACAGTTTACAGTTTATAGTTTACAGTTTATACATTTTTCAACTTTTTTTGCTTGGGTATTAAAAAAATATGTATTTTTGCAAAATCTAATCACAAAAAAAACATTTTGTCATGACAAAGAGAATCAAAATTATTGCTACAATAGCAATGCTTTCGTCCTTAGCCACATCGTGTATCATGTATCATCCTCAGGCTGTGGACATTCCGCTTATGCAACATAAGGGCGACACTCGTATCGACGCCAACTTTTCAATGACGTCGCTGTTCCAACCTGCTTTCAACGTTACCGGAACCTACGCTTTCTCCGACTGGGGGGCAGGTCAATTACATGTAAACTGGAACGGCAACAAGAACGTGTATCTGCAAGGTGCTTTCGGCACCTACAATGCTTCGTGGGGCAAATACGTGCTCGAGGGTTATGCCGGATACGGCTTTGGCTATAGCAGTTACGAACCCCTTAGCAATGACGATGACAACAGCTCCAACAGTAACAAAGACAATTCCTCGACAGATCTTTCCATAACATCTCTTTACGAGGGCACTTACCAAAAAGCATTTCTGCAATTCAACACCGGATGGGCCGGTCTCCTCAACGGATGTTTCGACATAGGCGTAGGCTTGCAGGGAGCTTATTTTATACCGAATTTCTCCCAAACAATGACAGACGGGAAAAAGACTACTTTTGACACACCCACCCCGATGATTGAACCGCAATTTTTAATGAGCATCGGTAGTCCCAATCTCAAAGTGTCGCTAAAAATAGGGTTCTGCGCTTTCCTCGGCGAGGCCGATTTCGGTTACGAACCGCTCAACGTCGGTCTTGGACTGAACTACCGTTTCTAACCTGCCACACCTCATGGCCGAGAAGAAAGACCAATACATAGTTGCCTACTTTGCCGACTACAACACCGCCGACACTGTTCTGTCGTACAGTCTTATGTTGTCGCTGTATCTGCGCAAAGGCATAATACTGCTACGCGTGTGCGACCCCAGATACACTACCGAAACTACCGACGAAGCCCAACAGCGGCTACTTGCCTTGCGGCAACGCTTGCCCGACAAAGTCTTCTCCACCTATTGTGCCCTAAAAGGGAAAACCTCCGAAATCATAGAACTGTTACCCAAGGCTTTCAACGCTGTGGCAGTAGTGGGCGGCGTGGATTCAAGCGACAAGAAATCGGCGGCACACCCCAAACACCTGCTACGCAATTTTGCCAAATGCAAAGTGGCATACCTCTTGGCTCAGACGCCACTAACCAATTATGCCTCAATAAGTAAAGTGGCTTTCAGTCTCGATTTCAAAAAAGAGAGCAAGGACAAGCTGATTTGGGCGAGCTATTTTCCACGCTTTTTCGGCAGCCAGCTTTTTGTGCTTTCGTACAACTACACCGACGAGTTTCTGCGAAACAAATGGCACGGCAACGTGAAATTCATGGACAAGATGTACAAAAACCTGCAGGTTACGTACCAGAAAGCCGACCTTGGCAAACCCAAGATGTTTGTCGATGTGGTGGCATTGCAGAAAGCCCACGAATTGGGTATCGGTCTGCTGATTTCCACAACCACAGCCGAACGGGACGTTATGGAATATTTTATTGGTGTGCAGGAACAACGCACTATCATAAACGAACACAAAATCCCTATCCTTTTCCTTAATCCACGCGAGGATTTGTACGTGCTGTGCGACTGAATGAGTTCGGAACTCGGAACTCGGAGTTAGGAACTATTAGCTCGGCAAAGCCAATTCTGTTGCGGAGGAATTTCAGATTTATGGGGTGACCGTTAAAAATTGAAAGTTAGGCGGAGATTAGACAGGTTCGATCGCAATAGCGTTTTGGATTTCGGAGTTGCTAAAAACAACTATAACATCAAAAAAGCTGTGGCTTTTGCCACAGCTTTTTTTGATACGCAATGCGTTGCGTCCATTATATCAAACTATTGGTGTCCGATAAAACTTTTTAGAGCATCTGAAAAAAAACAGGGCTGACACTAACAAGTGTCAGCCCTTTGGTTTATCTTTGCAAAATCAAACCAAACAAAGAAAACCAATGAGCAAAGATACACATTTTATTATTGGTGTCCGAGAAAACTTTTGAAAAACCTCATAAAAGTATATGTGGTAAGCAAATAAATAGACGGTCTTATCTGAGGGGCCTGCTTTTTCAAAGATGTATATTGTGAATGAAGGAACAGAAACATGATTCGTGCCAGCGGCACGAGTTCTCAATAACCCCACTCAAGGAACGCAGAGTGGGGTAAAAGGATATACCCCCTCAAAAACAAGCATGCTGAAAGCACGCCACATATTTCTACAGTGAGAGCGTTGTTATTCTCCGTTTCACTATAGAAAAAGCCACTGGCGTTTTCTTCACTCCGGCACGCCAT
>CAJOEN010000031.1 GCA_905233475.1 uncultured Bacteroidales bacterium | reverse complement strand
TTGACAAATTGCTGTTTGGCAAACCACATCATTGCTATATATCAATGCTTTACATTTTTATAATACCGCATCTGATTTTTTATCGGACACCAATAAAAATTTACCTTACTTTTCCCTTTCTGCAACCTTCAAAATGTCCTCAACATTCCCTCTTTCAAACCATTGTATGTCCTGATACCTTTGCAACCATGTAATTTGGCGTTTGGCGTAGCGCCGTGTGTGCGTTTTGATATCGGTAATGGCCTGTGCCAAAGTGATTTTGCTGTCGAAATAGTCGAAAAGTTCCTTGTATCCGACGGTGTTCAGGGCGTTGAGGTTGCGGTAGGGCAGTAGTCCCCGCGCTTCGTCCTCAAGGCCGTTGCCAACCATCTGGTCCACGCGCAGGTTGATGCGGTTGTAAAGCTCTTCGCGAGGACAGGTAAGGCCGATTTTTACAATGTCGAATGGCCGTTCTTTGATGTCGCTTTTGCGGATTTGCGAAAAGGGGCGACCGGTGGTGAGGCACATCTCCAGTCCGCGAATAATGCGCAGAGGGTTGGCGATTTCGGTGGAGTAGTAATAGTCGGGGTCGAGGATGCGTAGCTGGTGGCGAAGACTCTCAATGCCCTCGGTTTCCAGCGTTTGTTTCAGCTGAGCCCGTATTTCGGGGTCGGGGTCGGGCATGGCGGTGATGCCCTGGCACAGCGCATCTACGTAAAGTCCCGAGCCTCCTACTGCGACGGCGGTGTCGTGGGTGGCGAAAAGGTCGTCGAGCAGGGCGAGGGCGTCGTGCTCGTACATGGACACGTTGTAGTTGTCGTGTATCGAAAGGTTGGCGATGAAATGGTGCTTTGCCGCCGCCAGTTCCTCCTCGCTGGGACGGGCCACGCCAATGTTAAGCTCTTTGTAGAATTGTCGCGAGTCGCACGAAAGTATCTCGGTGCCAAGCTGTTGCGCCAAGCGTATGGCCGTGGCTGTTTTGCCTATCGCCGTAGGGCCGACAATTACGAAAAGAGTTTTCTTACTCATTTTCAGTGCGTTTGAGTCCGAGTTTTTCGGCTTCGGAAAACATCAGTTGCAATGCGGCCTCTCGCTCGTTGGGGATAGTGCCTTCCAAAATGGCTTCCTTTATGGCGTCTTTGATTACGCCAATCTCCTTGCATGGCGGCAAGTTGAAAGTTTTCATGATGTCCTCGCCGGAGACGGGGGGCTGGAAATTGCGTATGCGGTCGCGTTCCTCAAGGTCGATGAGTTTTTGGCGTACTATCTTGAAATTGTTGCGGAAACGCTCCACTTTCTGCTGGTTTTTCGATGTGATGTCGGCCTCGCAGAGCAGCATAAGGTCGTCGATGTCGTCGCCGGCGTCGAAAAGCAGGCGACGCACTGCCGAGTCGGTTACAATGCTCTCTGCCAATATGATAGGACGCAGGTGCAAAAGCACGAGTTTCTCCACGTAGCGCATCTTTTCGTTTTGCGGAAGTTTCAGGTTGCGGAAAATGCTTTTCACCATCTTGGCTCCCCGTACCTCGTGTCCGTGGAAAGTCCAGCCGATTTTCTCGTCGTAGCGTTTGGTGGCGGGTTTGCCGATGTCGTGTAGCAGGGCGGCCCATCGTAGCCACAGGTCGTTGGTGTGCAGCGATATGTTGTCGGCCACCTCGAGGGTGTGCAGAAAATTATCTTTGTGGGCTCGGGTGCCTACAGTTTCCACACCTTTCAGCGCCTCGAATTCGGGGAAGATAATCGACAGCAGTCCCGAACGGCTCAGCAGTTTGAAACCCACCGACGGCTTTGGCGAAAGCACTATCTTGTTGAGTTCGTCGGCGATACGTTCTTTGGAGACAATGCGAATGCGTTCCTTGTTTTTGGCGATGGCGTCGAAAGTGCCGTTTTCTATCACAAAATTCAGTTGCGATGCGAAACGTATGGCGCGCATCATGCGCAGGGGGTCGTCGCTGAAGGTGATGTCGGGGTCGAGCGGTGTGCGGATGATGCCGTTGTTGAGGTCGGCTATGCCGCCGAAGGGGTCGGTAAGCTGGCCGTAGGTGTCGGCGTTGAGGGATATGGCCATGGCGTTGATGGTGAAGTCGCGGCGGTTCTGGTCGTCGGCGAGGGTGCCGTTTTCCACTATGGGCTTGCGGCTGTTGCTGCGGTACGACTCCTTGCGTGCACCGACAAATTCAATCTCCCAGTCGGTGTCGTTGTAGCGGTAGTGGAACATGGCCGTGCCGAAATTCTTGTACACAGCCACTTCCTTGTTAGGGTCGATGCTGTGGGCCACGCGTGTGGCAAGTTCTATGCCGCTGCCCACACACACTATGTCGATGTCAGTGGCATGACGGCCAAGCAGTAGGTCGCGGACCACGCCGCCCACGGCAAAGGCCTGTATGCCCATCTCATCGGCCACAGTGCCGACAATTTTGTAAATAGGATGTGTTAAACAATTTTTCAGCATCAGGGGCTAAAAGTTTTGTGTGGTGAGGATGTTGCCGTCCTCGTCGAAGAACTGCCATTCGCCTTTTCGGGCGCCGTTGAAGTAAGAGCCTTTGTAGCGGGGCTTCCCGTTGTCGAAATAAACTGTCTGCTCGCCGTGGGCCACGCCATAGACGTAGGCGCATTCCGACTGCACGTTGCCGTTTTCGAACCATGCCGTCCATTGGCCGTCGCGCTGGCCCTCGTTGAGGTTGCCTTTGGAGCGCATTTTGTAATTTGGATAGAACTGATATTCAGTGTCACGAATAGCGCCCATACCATAAATGGTGAATGCTGTCCTTGGCTTGGGCAAGGGTTTGGCCGTCCTGTGTGTAGAAATTCCAGTTGTCGCCGAACTCGTTTTTCGAGAAATCGGCTTCGGCAAAGGTCTTGCCGTTTTCGTAGTAGAATTTCCATGTGCCTGACGGCTGTCCGTCTTTGTAGTCCTTGCGGAAACGCAAACCGCCGTTCTCGTAAAGGTTTTCTTCGGCAAGAAGCACTTTGTCGGCGCCTTCGCCTTGAGTGTAATAAACCAGCTTGGGTTTGCCGTCGGGATAGGAGTTTATCACCTCTTTGTTGGTTTTGTCGCAAGAGATTATCAATAAAGCTGTTGCAAGAACGAAGAGTATTTTTTTCATTTTCGTGATATTATTTCTTTATTAAGTCGATATAAAGTGGCAGATGGTCGCTGAAACCGCCTTGGTAGCGGCCTCCGATGTAGGTGCGGAAAATCTTTTTGCCCATAAACTTGGGGTCGTCGATAAGCAGGAAGTCGGCGTCGAAGATAATGGCGGTCTGATTTTTGATGTATAGCGGGAAATCGGATTCCACTACCATGTTTTTCGAAGCCATAATCTGGTCGATGCACGACCAGTCGGCCTGATATTTGTACGAGCCGGTGCCGGCGGGCTTGTCGGCCACAAGGTTGATGATAGTGTTACGCTCCCAGTCGGCTTTGTCGGGACCTACGCCGAGATGTTTCACAATGCAGTCGGCGAAAGGAGAGTCGTTGAAATCGCCCATGATAATGACGCCGCTGTTGGGATGCTTTTGCATAACGGTGTCCACGGAGTGTTTCAGCATCGAAGCCACGTAGTTGCGTCGCACTTCGGCCACATCGCCGCCGAGTTTGGAAGGGAAGTGGTTGACAAACACAAACAAAGTGTCGCCTTGGTAGGTAACGCCCGAAACAAGCAGAATGTCGCGGGTGAAGAAAGTGCTGTCGTCGGCTTTGGCAACGGAAATGGGCTTGGAATAAAGCACCGTGAAACGGTCGGGACGGTAGATGAGGGCGTTGTCGATGCCGCGGCGGTCGGGCGATTCGTAATGAACGTAGTGGTAGTGGTATTTACGCAAAGGCGTGTTGAAACACAGCTGACGCATAACCCATTCGTCCTCCACCTCGCAAAAGCCCATGATGGCCGGCATGTCGCCTTGTCCGAGAGCCACAATGGTTTTGTAGATGTTGTCGCGTTTCAGATAGAAACGTTTGTATGTGAAGTGGTTAGAGCCGTCGGGGGTGAAGGCTTCGTCGAATTTAATGCTGTCGTCCTGCGGGTTGAAATAGTTTTCGAGATTCCACCAGCCGATACGCATTGTGGCGTTGTTGGTGAAATCCTTCTGCGCGAACGTAGCCGTTGCCAGAAAGCAGAAAAACAGACAAAAGGTTATTTTTGCGTATAAGTACCTCATTTTGAAATAAGAGCGTTGATTTCGTCGATGATTTTGTTGGCCAGGGCGTCGGCTTTCTCGGCGGTGGCACTCTCGCTGTACACGCGGATGATGGGCTCGGTGTTGGATTTGCGCAGATGCACCCATTCGTGGTCGAAATTGATTTTTACACCGTCGATAGTGCTGATGTCCAAGTGTTTATATCTTTCGGCCATCTGTTTCAACACATTGTCCACATCGATGTCGGGAGTGAGTTGGATTTTGTTCTTGGAAATCACGTAGTTGGGGAATTCCTTGCGCAGCTGCGAGGCGGTGCATCCTTTCTTAGCCAGAAGGGTGAGGAACAATGCCACGCCCACCAGAGCGTCGCGGCCGTAGTGCAGTTCGGGATATATCACGCCGCCGTTGCCTTCATAATCGTTAACACGTTGACCTCGCCCACAGCCGAGGCGGAGTACGACTTGCCGTATTTCTCGGTGATGTCGCGCAAAGCACGTGTCGATGACATATTGCTGACGGTGTTGCCCGGGGTGTTGGAAAGCACGTAGTCGGCCACGGAAACGAGGGTGTATTCCTCGCCGAACATGGCGCCGTCCTCGCAAACGAGGGCCAGACGGTCCACGTCGGGGTCCACCACCACGCCGAGGTTGCAGCCGTTTTCCTTAACGACTTTCGAAATTTCGGTGAGGTTTTCGGGCAGAGGCTCGGGATTGTGCGCAAAAAGACCCGTTGGCTGGCAGTTCAGCTCCACAACATCCTCAACGCCAAGAGCTTTGAGCAGTCGCGGTATGGCAATGCCGCCGGTGGAGTTCACCGCGTCGACGGCAATGCGGAAATGAGCGTCGGCAATGGCTTTGGTGTCCACCAAGGGCAGTGCCAGCACTTTGGAAATATGGTCGTCGATGGAGCCTTCGAGGTGCGTTAGGGTGCCGAGGTCGTCCACTTCGGCGAAATCCACCTTGCCCGAATCGGCGATGGCCAGCACGGTGTTGCCTTCGTCGGCGTCGATAAACTCGCCTTTGGCGTTGAGCAGCTTGAGGGCGTTCCAGTGCTTGGGGTTGTGGCTGGCGGTGATGATGATGCCGCCGTCGGCATGCTGCGAAATCACTGTCATTTCCACGGTGGGAGTGGTGGAGAGGCCGGTCTCTATCACATCGACGCCCATGCCCAGCAGGGTGCCGACGACGAGGGAGTCAACCATCTCGCCCGACACACGGGCGTCGCGGCCCACCACCATGGTGATGCGTTTTTTGCCGCAGTTTTGCTTTAGAAAAGTGGCGAAAGCCGAAGCGAATTTCACTACATCGATAGGAGTAAGGCCTTGACCTTCAACGCCTCCGATGGTTCCTCTTATTCCTGATATTGATTTTATTAACGACATTTTTATTTAAAGTTTTAATCTTGCAAATATACAAAAAAAAAATGAGTTTTTGGTTGGAAAATGCGTAGCGTTGAAAACGGTTTATTATATCCTTGCCATACGTGGCAATGGAATACTATTTTAACCGTAGGATTTGTGGGAACTTTTGTGCGGATGAAGGGACTCGAACCCCCACGACTTACGTCAATAGATCCTAAGTCTATCGCGGCTACCAATTACGCCACATCCGCGTTTTTCGATTTGCAAAAGTACGAAAAAAAAATGTATCGGCAAAGAAAAAAAATATCTATTTGATAACGGTGCTAATATATTATTGATTTACAATATATTAATCAGCAAAACTGTTGTGGGGGAAAATCAAGGAAACAGTATTTATAAGCAAACGAAAAGTTTTGCAATGTTATTTGTTGAAAAAAAATATCAAAAAAAATTCCGATTATTTTGATTTGTTGTGTAACTTTGCAAGTTGGTTATTCAAAACTAAAGAAGATAAACGAAAGATACTTAGGTATTTATGGACGAAACAACATTGGAAAACGGATACACATCGGAAAATATCATCCATCTTGAGGATATGGAGCACCTGCGTCTGCGTCCGACGATGTACATAGGCAAACTCGGCGACGGCTCCTCGCAGGACGACGGAATATATGTCCTTATCAAGGAGGTGATAGACAACTCCATCGATGAGTTTACAATGGGTTTTGGCAAGCAGATAGATGTGTCGGTCTCCTTTCAGGACAAGACCATATCTGTTCGCGACCACGGACGCGGAATACCTTTGGAAAAAGTTGTGGAGGTGGTGTCGCGCCTAAACACCGGCGGTAAGTACGACAACAAGGCTTTCCAAAAATCTATCGGACTTAACGGCGTGGGTACCAAGGCTGTAAATGCTTTGTCGTCTTATTTTAAGGTACAGGCCATACGCGACGGAAAAACCAAAATCGCCGAATTTAGCGAGGGTAAGCTCGTAAACGAATCGGACATAATACCTTGCGACGAGGAAAATGGTACATACGTGGAATTTATACCCGATACAAAATGCTTCGGTAACTACCACTATATCAACGACTACATTGAAAAGAAACTCTGGAATTACGTTTATCTTAATAAAGGTCTGACTATACGCTACAATGGGCAACGTATATATTCCAAAAACGGCCTTATCGACCTGCTCGAAAACAATATGGAGGAACCGGGACTATATCCGATAATACATATTCAGGAAGGGGATTTCGAATGCGCTTTCACCCATCTCGACGGCAAATACAGCAAGGAGGAATACTACTCTTTCGTTAATGGACAGCACACTCCGGACGGTGGTACACATCAGGCCGCTTTCCGCGAAGGTATAGTGAAAACCTTGCGCGATTTTTACAAAAAAGATTACGACCCGAGCGATGTACGTCAGGGTATAATATGTGCGCTGAGCATACGAGTGCAGGATCCGGAATTTCGCAATCAAACCAAGACAAACTTTAGCTCCGAATATATGGAGCCGTCGCGCAACGGGCAACCCAACGAAAGTCCCACAGTGCGTGGCTATGTTAAAGATATACTTGCACGCAATCTAGACAACTATCTGCATATCAATGCTCAAACTGCCGAAGCTCTGCAGGCAAAAATTGTCGCTTCCGAAAAGGAACGCAAGGAAATTGCCGAAATTAAAAAAGCAAACAAGGACAAAACCAAGAAAGTAAGCCTTAACAACCGCAAACTACGCGACTGCCGTGTGCACTACAACAGCAATCACGAGCGACGACTTGAAACTACCATATTTATCACCGAGGGAGACTCGGCAAGCGGTTCCATCACCAAATCGCGCGACGTGAATACCCAAGCCGTTTTTAGCCTGCGTGGAAAACCCAAGAACTGTTATGGCAAAAGCAAAGCCATCGTTTATCAGAATATGGAGTTTAACCTGCTGCACAGCGCCCTCGATATCGACGACGGTCTCGAAAATCTGCGCTACAACAATGTTGTGATAGCCACCGATGCCGACCACGACGGTATGCACATACGCATGCTGCTGTTGGCTTTTTTCCTACAGTTCTTCCCCGACTTGATAAAGACAGGACATGTGTATATACTTCAAACACCGCTATTTAGGGTGCGCAACAAACAAAAAACCAAATACTGCTACACCGAAGAAGACCGCATTGAAGCAATGAACACCATATCCAACGCCGAGATAACACGTTTTAAAGGGCTTGGCGAAATATCGTCCGACGAGTTTAGAAACTTTATTGGCAAGGACATGCGCCTCGATCCTGTTATTTTCAACAAGGATTTCGATAGCGAAAGCGTGTTGCGTTTCTACATGGGCGACAATACGCCGGAACGTAAGAAATTCTTAATGGAAAACCTGCGTACCGACGAAGACAACGACTAATTCATATTTATAAAACTATAATCACAAAAAAAGTAAAACAATGGGAAATAACGAAACTCGCAAAAGTAATAGGATTATCAGTTTTGATAAGTTGACAGACGAATTGAAAGAGCAGTTTGCAGAGGCTTACCCGCAGCCAGACGGGTATGAGCCATATCTGCGCAAAATAATCAAACCCGATGGTACACCGCTGTTTGTGGTACCTTTTGAAACTCCCGATACCTCGTATATGGTAAAATTTGAGGTGAAAATAGACTCCCATTTGGCTGAAGATGAACTGGAAAAAGACATTTTCGGCGATAGTTCTAAAAACGGTGAAATGTCCGAAATGGATATAATAGAACAGAACGAACGCGGCGAAAAAGACGATTCGCACCGCGAGTTCACCCTAAATCACGGCGATTATGAAAAGGCTTATGCCGAAGAAGCTGCTATGGCCGATGCCTCCACCGACAACGCTTTCAACGACGACGACTTGGACGAAGATGACGACCTGCTCGACGATAACGACGATGTTTTAGAACCCGACGAAGAGGAGTTGCTCGACATTGAACTTGAACTTATGGAGTCGGAAAAAACATCAGAAAAAGAAACGAAAAAGGCAAAGAAAAGCTCCGCAAAAAAAGTCGCAACCTCGACAAAAAAAACTAAAACGGAAAAAGCCGAACAAAAATCGGCCAAAAAGACTGTAGCCAAAGCCACTAAAGAGACAGAAAAAAAGACAAAGCATGAAGCCAAAGAGAGCAAGAAAAAGTAATAACCTTGCTTTGCAATAAAAAAGAGGGGAGTGCTCCGGCATTCCCCTTTTTTTCTTAGAACAGTTAAGAATTTCTACAAATAAATTAACTTGGAGGCAATTATAATAACTGCCTTACCTTTTCCAAACAAACAACATTCGCAAAACTATCGCCTATAGTGCGATGTTTGCGAACCCCGATATGCCGGACAGGTGTTGTGCGAAGTGGCGTAGCAAGATGTAACTAAAATACCGATAATCAGTGCTATACCAGCTATCATAAAAAATCTTTTTTTCATTTTTCTTTTCTTTTTTACTTAATTGTGTGAAGTGTTTAACGTTAAACACTCTGAATTATTGTGTTTGCAAAATTACTATTTTTCAGAATATCGCTAAAAAAATTGTCAAATAAATATCAACTTTTTTTTCAACAATATAAGAGGGTGGGGGGATAAATACAAGTAACAAACTATATTTCAAAAAGATAGTAGCAGGTTCAGTGCTTTATTCCTCAATGAGAATGCTATGTTTTTTAATCATTTGTAAAGTTGGTATGGAATAAAGGCTGTATTTTGAGCAAAGAAGATCAGAAAAAAATATGAGCAATCGATATGAATAATGTTTAATCCAAATGTTTTTCAGGTAAAAAATAAACAAAATTTTGATTTACAAAAGTAAACAGACAGCCAATAACATATATTTTACAATTGTAAGCAATGGAGAATTGTAAGATTTACAAAAATAAATAGCACTATATTTGTAAATAATATAAAATCCCATAAACAAATGCATTTATATTTTATAAATAATAATAAATCAGTATTTTATAAATATTACTTAAAGTGTGGCTACAATATAATACGGTAAAAAGGGTGAAATTCCACATTTAAATAAAACTACAAGTAATATACATAAAATCAAATATTTAGTGATGATTATTCCAGCAATAATCCAGATGACGCATTGTTTACATTTGTAAAATTAACAATATTTACAAATGTTTCGAAAAATTTATGTATATTTGTAAATTGAAATAGTTTACTTTTATAAATGTAATTTATTATGATAGAAAGAATTAATCTAATAATTCAAGCTAAAAACATAACGCCATCGCAATTCGCCGATGAAATAAACATTCAAAGGTCGGGTATGTCGCACATAATGTCGGGACGCAACAAACCGAGTTTAGATTTTGTAATGCGGGTTTTGAAACGTTATCCGGAAATCGATACCAATTGGCTACTTTTTGGCAAGGGTGAGATGTATTCCACATCCTCGACCGTAAAATCGGAGGAACAAAATGAAGTGGAAACAAACACAAGACCGCAAAGCATTGATAACCAGATAACAATGTTTGACGACAACAGACAAATAGATATGTTTTCGTCTGGAACGGAAGAATTTCTGTCACAAAATACGGTTTTAGAAAGTGTTGAACCACAGGTTGTTGAAAAAACGCCCGAAACACAAATTGCTGAAAATCCGCAAATTGACAAAAACGCTCAACTCGCTGAGATTTCGATAAACGATTCGCGTCCCGACCGAGATACGGAAAAAACGATTCTCGAGAAGGAAAGAAAAAAGGCCGTGCGTTATCTTGTGTTCTACTCCGACCACACTTTTGAGGAGTTTACACGTGCCGAGGAGGATTAGTTGAAAAGTTTTTCGCTACGATTACCGTATTTTTCGTAAATTTGAAAGGACAAAAATGTGCGCACACTTTTGTACATATATGTCTTTCAATATAATAGCGTTTGGCTGATGTCAAAAATATATCGTATAGTTACATTCCTGCCAATGGTGTTGGGCATTGTCGCTGTTGCGCCGGTGTTTTGGAACTCTTTGAAATTGCTGTTGGATTTTGGCGTGTATAGATGGTTTTACCTAGGCGTTGGAGTGTACGTGCTTTTGTTACTTCTGCCGTTTGTTCGCAATAATGCGAGGGTTTTGGAAACTTTGTCACACGAAGTTACCCATGCTTTTGTAGGACTGCTTTTCTTGAAAAATATTAAATCACTGAAGGTCAGCTCCGACGGTTCGGGAGAGGTGCGGCATACGGGCAATCGTTTTGGTGCGACTTGCATTTCCCTATCACCTTACACATTGCCATTATTTACATATATATTATTGATAATCAGTTTAATGGTAGAAAAGGACAATATCTATATTTTTGATATTTTTGTTGGTTTTACATTTGCCTTTCATATTAAATGTTTTGTATCGCAAACAAGTCTTAGGCAGACCGACATAACTTCGCAGGGTATTGTGCGGTCGTTTGTTTTTATCGCATTGTTTCTGATGTTCAACACGGCGGTTGTACTTATGTCGGTAAAGAGCGGTTTAGCCGATGCCGTTGTTTCTGTTGTGAAAAGTATGTGGGTTTATTTTATAATACTCTGGAACAAAGTGTTTTAACTTTCCTCTTTTGGCTTTTCGTTGTTCAGTTGTTGTGGATTGCGTTCGTAGGCGTTTATTATCTTGGTTACAAGTTTGTGGCGTATTACGTCGCTGTTGTCAAGTCTTATAACTGATATGTTGCTAATTCCTTCGAGTATTGAAATGGCATGCGACAGTCCTGACGACTGGTAGCGTGGCAGGTCTATTTGTGTGAGGTCGCCGGTAACAATGAATTTGGCGTTGCGTCCCATGCGAGTTAGGAACATTTTTATCTGTGCCGAAGTTGCGTTCTGAGCTTCGTCAAGTATTACAAAAGCGTTGTCGAGTGTGCGTCCGCGCATAAAGGCGAGTGGTGCAATCTCTATAGTTTTTTCCTCCCAAAGTGACTGCAATTTTTGTTGCGGAATCATGTCGCGCAGGGCGTCGTAGAGGGGTTGCAGATAAGGGTCGAGTTTTTCGCGGAGGTCGCCGGGCAGGAAACCGAGATTTTCGCCTGCTTCAACAGCAGGTCTTGTTAGTATTATACGCCGCACCTCTTTGCTACGCAAGGCTCTGACTGCCAATGCCACAGCAGTATATGTCTTGCCTGTACCTGCTGGACCAATGGCAAACACAAGGTCGTTTTTGGCACAAGCCTCCACAAGCCGTTGCTGGTTTGGGGTGCGAGCTTTTACGAGCAGTCCGTTACGTCCGTGCACCAAAATTTCACCGCCATCGGACTGGGGCAGTGCGGAACCTTCGGCAATACGCATTATAGCATCCTCATCAAGGTTGCCGTTTTGCAAAAAGTGTGTAACGAGTTTTTGTAAGAGACATTCAAAAGATGTTATATCATTCTGATTACCAATAATTTTCAGCATTTCCCCACGGACAATGATACGTGTTTGTGGAAAGAGAATTTTTATAAAATCGAGATTTTTGTTGTTGGAACCCCAAAAGCGGGCGAAGTCAATTTCGTCCAACGATATAATTTTTTCCAAATTGTTGTCGTTCAATGTAAAAGATGTTTATCGCAAATTGCGTCGTTTGAAGAAGAAAAGCAGCAGCAGCGTTGCCACTACCATTATCAGCATCACGAACCAGAAGGCCTGCGGATGGTTTTGGAAGGGGAGAGCCACGTTCATTCCGTACATTCCTGTTATCACGGTAAGTGGAAGCATGGTGCTGGAGAAAATCGTGAGCACCGTCATTATTTCGTTGGAGCGGTTGGCCTGCAAGGAGTCGAAAGTTTGGGCGAGGCCAGCTATGAGTTCGCCGTAGTCCTCGACAGAGTCGAACATTTTTTGGTATTGGTCGAGGATGTCTCCCCAGTAGTCTTCCATCTCCTCACTTTCTGAGAAACCTTTTATGCCGCCGCTTTCGAATTGGTGGAAAAGTCGTATCTGCGGTTTGAAGGTGGTGTTCAGCAGGATAATGTTGCGTCGGGTTATGGATATTTGCTCGATGATTGTACGTGCTTTTTTGCTGAAAATGTCGTAGTTGATGAGATCCACTTCGGCACCAATGCGTGTAATGAGAGTGTTGGTTTCGGCCATCAGCCGGTCGAGGATACGGTACAGAAGTATATCGCTGGATTTGAGGTTGTTGATGGTTTGTTCATCGCCGTTTCTAAGACCTTCGTTGATAGATTCGAAGACTTTTTTCACAGCCCAGTGCGATTTGCCAATGGTTATGATAAAATCCTTGCCCCAAAAGATTTTCACCTCTTTAATACGGACAAATTTGTTGCCTTTGTCGAAATAAGGAAAATGCAGTATAAGAAAATAATAGTTGTCGTACTCGTCGATTTTTGGGCGCTGGTTAGTGCCGCGACAGTCTTCGATGTCGAGAGGGTGGAAGTGGTAGGTGTCAAGTAAAAAGCGGTAGTCTTCTTCGCTCGCGTCTGAAATGTGGTGCCATTGCAGTTCTTTGTATTGAGCAGTTTCAATCATGTTGCCCTCTCCTTTCTTTGGTTTTGTGAAAAGTTCGCTATGTGGTCTATATTCTACATCGGTATTGAAAAATTTTTGCAAAAGTAGCATTTTTTTTTCGAAAATGCAAATTTTTAATATAATTATTTGACAAACAATATATTATGATTTAATGGCATAGGTACACAGCATTGGGGTTATTGTAGATGTTTCATGTATTTCGATGGATAGCGAGCATTTTAATGAAAATTTTTCACTCTTTTTTCGTATCTTTGCACCAATTTGGGCTTTATAACCGACAAACATTCAAAAAACAAGGCAATGAAGATACTGTCAGTCAATTTTTTAGTGGCAAAAACGGCACGTATTGTCATAATGGCTTTTGTGTCAATATTGTGTATATCAATGGCTTATGCACAAGAAAAAGACGATTTTCCACCGACACCGCGTCCCCAAATAGGCTTGGTGCTGAGTGGGGGCGGAGCTAAAGGAGCCGCTCATATAGGCGTACTTAAAGCATTGGAAGAGTTGCAGATACCTATAGACTATGTGGTGGGTACAAGTATGGGTTCCATAATGTCGGGACTTTATGCAGTGGGCTACACCTCCGACGAACTCGACACCATGATTTCGAACCTCAACTGGTCGGTGATTCTCAGTAACCAAGGGGAATGGGGGAATACTTCCTATTCGGAAAAACGCTTGAAGGAAAAATACATCTTTTCAATCCCTTTCACAGGACACATTTTCAATCCCAAATTTCAGGAGGGGAGCAATAATGTTAATAATCAAAACTACAGACTGTTGAGCGAGATGCCCTCTGGGGTTATCAACGGACAGAACGTTATGGATTTGTTCAAGAGCCTAACTGTTGGTTATCAAGGCAATCAGAATTTCGACTCTCTGCCAATTCCTTTTGCCTGTGTTGCCGCCGACATTGCCAACAATAAAGAGGTGGTGCAACGTTCCGGCGAACTTTCGGAGGCAATTCGTGCAAGCATGGCTATTCCAGGAGTGTTTGCCCCTGTAAATAAAGGAGATACAGTGCTTGTTGACGGCGGTGTGATGAACAACTACCCCGTTGATGTGGCTCTCGAAATGGGTGCCGACATTATAATAGGTGTGCATCTTGGCCTTGACCTGCAACCCGCCGAAAAACTTGACAATATGTTGGGCATTTTCTCACAACTTTTTGGGATTATGCTACACAACAAAATTGCCGAAAACGTAAAAAACACCGATTTCCTTATCCTTCCCAATATAGAAGGTTACAACATGTTGAGTTTCAGCAAGAAAAATATCACCAACCTTATTGCTCTCGGCTATCAGGCGGCAATGGAGAAAAGGGAGGAACTGGAGTCTCTGCGTGCTATGCTCGACAGTTGCGGATACGACCCTGCCGAAAAAATCATTCCTCACTCACGCAAAGCTCGTAATATTAATTACGATACCTTTGCAATAAAAACAATTTCTTTCGAGGGCATGGAACCTTCGTATAAATCATTGCTGAACAAAAAGCTAATGGGTTTCGAAATCAAAGAGAATACACGTGTGGCAGGTACTGAAATTCGTAATGCAGTGTCGGCACTTTACTCTTCTTCCATGTTTGAATCCGTTGATTATCAGTTGCTTGGTTCCGAAGAGCCTTACGATTTGGTTTTTCATCTCAAACCAAATTCATCGCACTCTCTGAGTTTGGGAGCAAGGTTCGATATTGAGGAGTTTTCGCATGTGCTTGTAAACCTGACACTTAACCGTTACCGTTTGTACACCCCGAAAATTTCTACGAGCATTATTTTGGGACTTAACCCAAGTATAGACGTGGATATGTCGTATCCGATGGGAACTCTCTCTAAAATAGTACTTTACGACTGTTTCTCGAGCAACAATTTCCGTATGTTCGGGCAAAATTCGGTGCTGCGCGACATCAATTTCAACTACAATACACTCAAAATTTTTGTATCGACTGCTTCTTTCAGGAGTTTCAACATGGAACTTGGTATTAAGATGGACAATTTCTTTATAAAATCGTTTACCGGACAGGAATTGCTTTACACGGGCAGCAAAAATATGGGCACTTCCACTTTTTTGGAAGGGTTTGCGGATTTTGAGTTCAATCCGTTGAACAACAGCGATTTGTCACAAAATGGCTTTACAACCCGTTTGATGGGGGACTTTTACTTTCTTGGTTCATCTGAGAATTTCAGCTATTTTGCTACTATTCAATTAAATGCCAAAGGTGTTTTCAATATCACCAGAACCACCCAACTCAATCCGGCTTTGTATCACCGCACTTTGTTTTCTACCCAAGTTCCGGCCATATATGGCAATGTGGCAGGCGGTTACAACGAAGGCCGTTATGTTGAGCACCAGATTCCGTTCATAGGTATGAACTATGCCGACTTTTTTGACAAGAATATGACCGTTTACCGTATTGATGTACGTCAAAAACTATTTGAAAAACAATATGTTACACTTATGGCTAATTATGCTACGCATTGCCACGACATTAAGGAATATTTCTACGGCAGCTCCCTTTTCGGCGTCGGTCTGAGCTACACATACGACATCCCCGTGGTAGGACCTGCAACCGTGCTGATGCAGTGGTCGAGCCATACCAAGTCCCTCAGCTGGATGTTCTCGTTGGGATTTTTCTTCTAATATTCGAGGATAGTTCTGAAATAATTATTCGAAGAAAAAAAATAATATCTTTTATTGTTTAGGGTTAAATAAAAAAATATTTTTATCGAAATGAAATGTCATCAATACCACAGTTTATTATTTGTGTTACTAATGGTTTCGACATTTTTTTGTTCGTGTGAATTATCTATTCAAGGAGTGCAGGAAGAGTCCCCAAAATTCTGTATCCTCAAATTTTATAATAGTGCCGATTATCACGACAAAATTTATTCTTGTTATTATTTTAATAAGCTGAATTTTAGTTCAGAACACCCCGTTGTACCCTTGCACAATGGCTATTATGCCATACAATACGGCGTTCAGGCCTTGTCTTCCGATTTGACCTTTTATGAAGTTGGTTATGACGATTTTGACTCGGTATTCGATTCCTTTGGACGAAATGTGGATTTGTTTCGTAGTTCAATAAAAGGACATCTTAATCCTTTTGCCGAGTGGTACGAAAGTTATGGCTACGGCAGTACGGACACAATAGTCGGATATTGGATTTTCGGCGACTGCTATGGTATTGATACCGCAGTGATAAACAGTGTGATAGATTCCGGAAAAATGACTGACTATTTTGTAAAAATAAAATGAAGAAGTTATGAAAGTACGCCATAAAATACTTATTGCCATTTTGTTGTCTGTAACAAGCACTTTGTTTTCGCAGGAAAGATTCAAGAATTATCTGGAGTTTGGCGACGGTACGGCAATAAGTTGCGACAATTTTTACAACCGCACACGGGATTTGTCGTACACCCGTATCTTGGGGAGAAAAATTGGTGTTTCTGTAGGAATTAACTACAAAGAGTTCAACCTGAAGAGCGAAAACACACCCAACGACACTCCGCCCAAGTTCTTCTCACACAGCATTTACCTTGGCATTAGGTACGAATATTCGATTACCGACAATCTGTCGGTAGTACCTAAAATAAGTTTCGGCTATTGCTGGCAGATGTATGTGATTCGTAACGACTTTTACTGCAACTCTTGGCAGGCATATTGTCCCGCATTGTCATTGCAGGCAAGATATTGTTTCTCAACGCATTGGTGTATTTTCGCTGAGTATTCCTATAATATGCCGTTTATATTTTGGGGTTCCCCCGAAACATATTACGGCAGATTATTCCAACCTCAAAAATCCTTTTATTTCAACCACGCCATCAAACTCGGCATAAGTTTCAGGTTCTGAGAACCGTCTGCCAAAATTCTTATCTCATATCAATAACTTCGTAGCCTTTGTATTTGACGGCATCGTAGCTGAAATCGGCGTCGGAGGCCTTGGCGTTGGTCTTGTAGTTGGATATGGTGCACTCGTTGCGCGACGAGTTGTAGTTGTAAACCTCCACTTTGGTTATCTGGTAGGATGTTTTGTTAATCAGCAGCCTGATTTTGTGATAATTCTGTGTCTTGCGAGGGGTAAGGTCGATCACGTATTGCGAATTTTCCTCGCGTATCAGTTTGGAACGGAAGTTCTTGTCGCGGTTTTGCAACAGCTTGGCAGGGTTGAAAATGTCCATGTCGGAGTCGGAAGGAGCGTTCACCGTGATTTCCTTGGTGCTGTTGTCGATGGAATAGACGGCCTTGTCGTCGCAGAGTATCACTATGTCGTCGATGGAGATGCGGTATTTGTTGCCCGAAAGCAGAACCTTCACCTTCTGGCGGCTTACTTCCTTTTTGTCGGGGTCTTTGTTCACCACAGTGGCATCGAAACTGATGGCAGGAGCGGCTTTTATCTTGCTGAAGGCGGTGGAGAGTATGGTGTTGAACTTGGTGTCGTTTGGCGTGGCACTGTTTTTCATCTGTGCCGAAACACTTGTCGAAACCAATGTGAGCAGTGCTATTGATGCTATGACTAAAAGATTGTTTTTCATGTTGTTGATACTTTTTTTACAAGAACAGTATATTTATTTGTCGAAATATCAGGTAAAAACTTTCGCTCTTATATTGAATAATTGTTTTATAAATTCCTCATTACTCACTACTCATTACTAATTACTAATTACTAATTAAGTTTCACTCCAATTAGATGCATAAACTCCTCGCGTGTGGCTTGGTTGGAGTGGAAAGCGCCGGTAAAGTCGGATGTGGTGGTGATGGAGTTCTGTTTCTGCACACCGCGCATCGACATGCAAAGGTGCTGTGCTTCGATAACCACGGCCACTCCCAGAGGCTCCAATGTATTTTGTATGCAGGCTTTTATCTGTCGTGTGAGGCGTTCCTGCACCTGCAAACGGCGTGCGTAGGCGTCCACCACACGGGGTATCTTGCTCAGTCCCACAATTTTGCCGTTGGGTATATAGGCGATGTGCGCCTTGCCGATAAAAGGTACCATGTGATGTTCGCAAAGCGAGTACAGCTCAATGTTTTTTACCACCACCATCTGCTTGTAGTCCTCGGTGAACATGGCTGAACGCAATATCTCTTCGGGCTGCATGTCGTATCCTTGGGTGAAAAACTGCATGGCCTTGGCAATGCGTTCGGGACTTTTGAGCAGACCTTCTCGGGTGGGGTCTTCGCCCAAAAGTTTCAGTATTTCAGTGTAGTGATACGACAACTTCTCTATTTTCTGGTCGTCGTATTGGTCTATACGTTGGTATCTA
Source organism: uncultured Bacteroidales bacterium (assembly GCA_905233475.1). Lineage (GTDB taxonomy): Bacteria > Bacteroidota > Bacteroidia > Bacteroidales > P3 > UBA1219. Next base: position 72,881 of record CAJOEN010000031.1, on the reverse strand, counting down.
ATCGATTCTTTGTCAATATATTTGCCCATTATTGGTATGATTTTTGTTCGTTGTTTGGGTTTGCAAAGTTACGATTTTTTTGTCAAAGTGTCGGTGCCAAAATCATTTGGCGCGCTTCAGCATTTCGTTGATGTAACTCATTATTTCTTCGTCGGGTTTGGGCTGAGCGGAGGGAATTTCCTCGGCACGAACGATGGCTACTGCATCACCTATGGGCTTTGCGTTATATGCCGAACATGCCATCGAACTAACAACAAGTAAACTGGCAAACAAGGCAAAAACTTTGATTTTACTCATAATGCGCACATTTTATATTTTGTAAATAATCCAACCAAAACTTACGATTAGTCAAACTATAAACTATTCAACATAAAGCAACAGCCCTTTCAGATATTCGCCTTCGGGGTGGAAAATGCTCACAGGGTGGTCAATGGCGTGGGGCAGCTGCTTGACAATCCGCACGTTGCGTTTGGCGTTTGCTGCCGAGGTAAACACCATTGTCTGGAAATCATCGCGACTTACGGCCTGCGAGCAGGAGAAAGTGAACAGCAGTCCGCCTTTCTTGATTTTCTCCAATGCCTTTTGGTTGATGTTTTTGTAGCCTTTCAGTCCTTGCTGCAGGTTGCGGTGGTTCTTGGCAAAGGCGGGAGGGTCGAGGATTATGATGTCGAAATTGTCGTCGATTTTGTCGAGATATTGCAGCACGTCGGCGGCTGTGCCTTGGTGCGGGGCGTTGTCGAAATTCAGGGCTATATTCCTGTTGCACAGCTCTATGGCTTTTTTGGAGATGTCCACTGTTTCCACAAACTGCGCCCCGCCGCGTAGCGCGCTTAGCGAAAAGCCTCCCGTGTAGCCGAAGGTGTTCAGCACACGCTTGCCTTGCGACAAAGTCCTCAGTAGGTGACGGTTTTCGCGCTGGTCGATGAAAAAGCCCGTCTTCTGTGCTTCGAAGAAATTGATAATGAAACGGTTGCCATCCTCCTTGACCTCCCATTCCTCGGGCTCTTGGCCAAAGATGTAGCTGTCCTCGACATTGGAATGGGTGAGGGTGGCGGAGCTTTTGTCGAACACCGACACAAGTTGCTCTCCCAAAGCGTTTTGCAGTATCTCCGCAAAGGTGCCGAAATTGCGGTGCATGCCCTTGGAATGGGCCTGAAGCACCACCACGCCGTTGTAGTAGTCGGCTATGAGGCCGGGCATATTGTCGCCCTCGCCGTTGACGATACGGAAAACGTTGGTGTCGGGATTGTCGAAGAAACCCATGCTGCGACGGTATTCCAAGGCCGATTCGATACGACTTTTCCAAAACGCTTTGTCTATGGCTGAGTCGTTGAAATCCAGCACTTTGACAATTATGCTGCTGTCTTGGTAATGACCTGTGGCGAGGTATTGTCCGCGGCTGTCGCAAATGCGTACCACGTCGCCGTTTTCGGGACTTCCGTCGATGCTTTGCACAGCACCAGAGAACACCCAAGGATGACGTCGCATAAGCGATTTTTCCTTGTCTTTCTTCAGAATCAGAGTCGGGATTTGTTTCATTTTCTACAAAAAAGGGCGGAGCAGTGTCCGCCCTCGTTAATAAAATAAGTTGTTTAACAATTAAATATTTTCCAGAGCCTGACGCAGGTCGGCGATGATGTCCTCCACGTTTTCGATACCTACCGAGAAACGTACAAGTCCGTCGGTGATTCCTGCTGCTGCTTTGGCCTGTGCCGACACTTTGGAGTGTGTCATGCTGGCGGGGTGCTGTATCAGCGTTTCCACGCCGCCGAGCGAAACGGCCAGAATGCACATTTTGACGTTGTTCATCAGTTTGCGTCCGGCTTCCAGTCCGCCTTTCAGCTCAAAGCTTATCATTGTACCCGTGCCGCGCATCTGTTTCTGCGCCAGAGCGTATTGCGGATGCGATTTCAGTCCGGGATAGGCCACGGAGGCTATCTTGGGATGACTTTCGAGGAATTCGGCCACTTTCATGGCGCTTTCCTGTGCACGGTCGATGCGTATGCCGAGGGTCTTGAGGCCGCGGATTACCATATATGCCTGATGCGGATCCATATTGCCGCCGAGGTTGAGCATCATTACATGCAGTTTTTTGTAGAGTTCCTGCGTTTTGGTGATAACGATTCCGCCCACTATGTCGGCGTGGCCGTTGATGAACTTGGTAACGGAGTGCAACACCACATCGGCGCCCAAGTCGAGCGGATTTTGCAGATAGGGACTGCAGAAAGTGTTGTCCACCACAAGCAGGAGGCCTTTTTCGTGAGCCAGTTTTGCACATGCTTCGATGTCGGTTATGCCCATTGTGGGGTTGGCCGGCGTTTCGATGTACAGCATCTTGGTGTTGGGACGTATGGCGGCTTTGATGTTGTCGATGTTTTCGGTTTTCACGTAAATGGATTCCACACCGAAACGCGACATGTGTCCTTCCATCATGGTGCGCGAAGCTCCGTAAACGGCGTCGGACGAAATCATGTGGTCGCCGGCGTTGAGGTAGGCCATGTAAACGGTGCTTACAGCGCCCATTCCCGAGGCGAAAGCCACGGCGCCATAGCCGTGCTCCAGCTCGGCCACCTGACGCTCCAAGGCGGCGACGGTGGGGTTGCCGATGCGGGTGTAAACGTATCCGTCTTTCTCTCCTGCGAAGCAGGCGGCGCCGTCCTCGGCACTCTCGAAACGGAATGTGGATGTTTGATAAATAGGAACAGTGGCGGCGCCGTATTCGTCGTGGTGGCCGCCTCCGTGTATCAGTTTGGAGTTGAATCCGAGATTCTTTGTGTCGTCCATTGTTATTTCAAAAATTATTTTTTGTTACGCTCCTTACGCGCCAGATGATTGGGTTCCAATGCCATGCGGTCGGTTTCGAGCAGCGAGGCAACGCCTTCGTCGATGCGACGTTTGCTTTCGCAGTCGGGGCAGTGGCATTCCTGTTTGTATTCTTCGGGTTCGGTGTAGGTGGTAATAACACCTTCGAAGTTGCGGAGTATCACCTTGTTGGGACTTTGCGAGATTACATAGTTGGGCATAACGGGAGTCTTGCCGCCGCCGCCGGGAGCGTCGACCACGAAGGTGGGAACGGCGTAGCCCGATGTGTGTCCGCGCAGGTTTTCGATAATTTCGATACCTTTGGAAACGGGGGTGCGGAAATGCTCCAGACCCATCGAAAGGTCGCACTGGTAGATGTAGTAGGGGCGAACACGGTTTTTAACCAACAGATGAACAAGACGTTTCATCACATGCACGCAGTCGTTTACGCCACGCAGAAGCACGCTCTGGTTACCCAGCGGGATACCGGCGTTGGCCAGTTTTGCAAGGGCTTCGGAGGCTTCGGGAGTCATCTCGTTGGGGTGGTTGAAATGGGTGTTGAGCCAGATGGGATGGTATTTCTTGAGCATATTCACGAGGTCGTCGGTGATACGCTGCGGACAAACCACCGGTGTGCGGCTGCCCAAGCGGATAATCTCCACATGGGGTATTGCACGCAGACGCTGAATGATGGATTCCAGCATCTTGTCGCTTACCATCAGCGCGTCGCCGCCCGAAAGGAGGACGTCTCTAACGGTGGGAGTCTTGGCTATATAGTCGATACATTTCTGTATGCGTTCCGAAGGCGACTCGCAGTCGTTCTGACCTGCAAAACGGCGGCGTGTGCAGTGGCGAGGAACAGCACTCTGTCCGGATAGCGGTGTGTAAGTCCGGGAACGGGCGAATCCTCGTCCTCGTGCAGAGGGTCGGTGAGGTCGGCGGCGGCGATGTGTGTCTCGGCAGCCGTGGGTATGGCCTGACGACGCACGGGGTCGTTGGGGTCGTTGGGGTCGATAAGGCTGAGATAGTAAGGGGTTATGGCCATGCGCAGCGTCTCAAGCGATTTGCGTACGCCTTCCTGCTCCTCGGCGGTGAGGCTGATGTATTTGTTCAGTTCTTCGAGGGTCTCAATGCGGTTTTTCACCTGCCATTTCCAATCGTTCCACTGCTCGTCGGTAACGTTTGGGAAAAGTTCTTTTCTTCTATTAACTTGCATATTATTGTATTTTAATGTATATCAGACAAATAAAATATAGGCACCACGTCTGTACCTTAGTGCAAATGTAAGGTTTTTTTTTGGATTTTAAAAGTTGTATCTATTTTTTTCTGACCATTCTGAAACAAAACGCTTGTAGGGGGTGTCAATCGGATTGAAATAAAAAAAATGCAAAAACACTCATTATTATTTTGCTATGGCAAAAAAAATGTGTATCTTTGCAGATTGAAAATAAAATTACAAAATAATGAAGAAAATAGCAGTTATAGCAGCATTGGCGGCAATAATAGGAATGTCCAGTGTTTCGGCTCAAAGCACTATATTTGTGGCAACTCCCGTTGGAAATGCCGTAGCCACATACAAAAATGCACTTAAAACTCATTTTACCGAAGTCATGGGCGGCTGTTCCATTGTGACTTTGACAAACAACGCAATGGCCGACAGTATTGCTCAAATAATGACAATCGACCGTACAAACCGCAAAGTGTCAAGTAATTTCAGTACTCAGTTGTACAGCAGCGGAATCGATTACATCTGCTATAGCATTATCGACGAACGTAACGGACGTTTGAACATTGAAACCATGCTTGTGAATTGCTCGACAGGCAATGTGGAACGCATATTATCACGCTCCATTTCTCGCGACATGGAGGAAATAAGAATGCTCACTCAGATTTTCACGAAACAATTGCTATTCTGATAAACATTCTGAATATAAAAAAAGTGTGCCAAAATGTAATTAACCCCGAAAGTTGGACAAAAAACTTTCGGGGTTAATTATAATTACACAGGCACGCTTTTTATTTGTATATCTTTCGCTTGTTCAAAGCCTTGCGGAACTTATTGGCGTTGATGTTATGTTCCTCCATAGAGTTGGCAAAGTTGTGATAGCCCGAAAAATCCTCTTTAGCACAGAAATAATAGTAGTCGGTGCGTTTGTTTTCCAAAACGGCATCCACCGATTCTGCCGAAGGTATGCAAATTGGGGCAGGAGGGAGACCTTTATAAATATAGGTATTGTACGGACTGTCGTACTGCAGGTGTTTGTTGAGTATGCGGCGCAGGCTGAAATCCTGAAGGGCAAATTTTACTGTGGGGTCGGCTTGGAGTAACATGCCCTTGCGCAGACGGTTGAGATAAACGCTGGCTATGTCGGCTTTTTCGTCGTTCATATTGGTTTCTTCCTCTATGATGGAGGCAAGGGTTATAGCTTCCACGCGCGAAAGTCCTGTCTTTTCGAGCTTTTTGCAACGACTATCATTCCAAAAATTGTCAAATTCGGTGGACATGCGTTTGATTAGATTTTCGGGAGTGACATTCCAATAAAATTCGTAAGTATTTGAAATAAAGATAGCTATGGCGTTCCTTGCAGTAAATCCAAGTGTCCGCATAAGCGAGTCGTTGTTGAGGGCAGTAATCATCTGCACGGAGTCGAACTCGAATTTTTTGGCAAGCCTTCCTGCTAAAGCCTGCTTGGTGCGGAATTTGCCTATGGTAACACTCTGCGCGTCCTGATTTCCCGACCGCAACTTGTTCACCAATGCATTGACACTCATCTGAGGTTCAATAACATAGCGTCCGGGACGCACGTTTGACGGGTATTTCTTGTAACGGGCAAGCATGGAGAAAAAGGCGGTGTCCTCTAAACAGTTGTTGGTGCAAAGGCTGTCCATAACCTGACTGTAGTTGGAACCCGTTGGGATATACAGCACAAACGGCTCGGTAAGAGCCACTTTTTTGTTGTTCAACGCCACAAACAGGGATACCCAAACCACAAGTCCCAACACACAGACAACAGCCGTCGCCGTGAGCCATGATTTTTTGCCTCTCTTATGTCTTTTTCTTGTCATAAACTATTGTTTTTTAAGCCATTGACGAATATTTTCCATAACAATTCCAGCCCTTATGTCGAAAGCTTCGCGTGTGGCATAGCCGATGTGCGGCACAAGCACGCAGTTTGGGGCATCGCACAGTGGATGGTCGTTGGGCAGGGGAGGTTCCGTTTCGAAAACATCTATTCCGGCTCCGGCCAAAGTACCGTTTTTCAGCATGTTGGCAAGTTCGGGAATGTCCACCACGTTGCCACGGGCGGTGTTTATCAGTATTGCCGAAGGTTTCATCAGCGAAAGTTCCTGTTTGCCAATAAGATGGTGAGTTTCTTTGTTCAGTGGCACGTGCAGAGTAACGATGTCGGAACGGCTCATAAGTTCGTCGAGGCTTACGTATGTGGCACTTAAGTCTTTCACCTCTTGCCGTTCGGAACGACTATATGCCAGCACTTTGCAGCCGAAAGCCCGCAACAGGCGTATTGTCTGTGTGCCTATGGCTCCAGTGCCCACCACGCCTACGGTTTTTCCGCCGAGCTCAAGGCCGAGGTAGTTGCCGCGTATGCCGCTCTTGCGTATATTGCCGTCGAAATGGGTTATCTTGCGGTAAACGTCGAGCATAAGGCCGATGGCAAGTTCGCTAACGGCCACAGTGCTGTAGCCCGAAGCGTTCATAACGGCGATATTGTGGCTTTTACAGTATTCCAAATCTATGTGGTCGAGGCCGGTGAAAGCCACCGAAAGTAACTTGAGGTTTGGACAGCGGCTCATGGTCTCCGCCAAGAGTTTTATGTTGGAAATCACCACAATATCGGCATCGCCGATACGACGAGCAAGTTCGTCGGGATTTTCGTTGCGGTCGGTGAAATATACGAATTCGTGTCCCTGAGCGTTGAATTCCTTTCTCAGTTCTTCAAACTGCATGTTGCTGATTCCCAATGGTTCTACGGTAACAATCTTCATATTGGTATGTTATTTGGTTTTACATTATTATATTATTGTCCCAATCCATATAAAAAGGGTATTTAGTTCGGTAACGTTCAAGATTTGAGTGTTTTAGCGAGAATATTCCAAGTGTTTCCGCTCCACTTTCTAGCTGGTGTATAACGTTTCCGTTGGGGCTTACCACCATAGAATTGCCGGAGTGCGGGGTGCCGTTGGCGTCGTTGCCCACGCGGTTTACGCCAATGGTGTAGCTAAGATTTTCGATGGAGCGTGCCTGCAAAAGCCTTTGCCATGCTTTGGAGCGTATGGCAGGCCAGTTGGCCACGTAAATGGCTATGTCGTAGTCGAAAAATCCATCGGCAAAGTGGTTGCGTACCCAGCATGGGAAACGCAGGTCGTAACACACAAAAGGACTTATTTTCCAGCCGTTTACGTCAATCACAGTGTGTCCGCTACCACCTGTAACTATCTGTGCTTCAACGCTCAGACGGAAAGTGTGGCGTTTGTCGTAGTGTGCCGCCACGCCATGACTGTTTATGCAAAACAGACGGTTGTAAACACCCTGATTTTCCAACACATACCAGCTTCCAATTATCATTGCTCCAAGTCGCTCCGTCCACGACTGCACCCATGAAAAAGTCTCTCCGCACGGTTCTTCGGCAAGTCTTTTTGCGTTTGGCGAAAATCCTGTGTTGAAAGTCTCTGGAAGTATCACTAAATCAACTTTTTGTTGGATTTTTCCGAAAACCTCTTCCAAATGCTTGAAATTAGCATTTTTGTCCTCCCAAACAATGTCCTGTTGTACTATAGCAATATGTAAATCAGTGATATTCATAGCATTATTGGCAGTTGCAGACACGTGTCATTTTTTTCTTGGGTGAGGGCAGGAGGTCTTTTATATCAAGTTGGTCGTCGTAGGTCAGCGGATTGGCACGTAAGTCGATGAGTTGCAGAGTATTGTCTAAGTTTTTGAAATTGTCGGGCAGTTTTTTTATTCCGTTAGAAAGTAAATTCAGTGTTTGCAAATTGGCCATACCGCCCATTTCGTCTGGCAGTTCCAAAATACGGTTGCGCGAAAGTATCAAAGTGGTGAGTTTCTGCAAATTGGCAATTTCTTTTGGAATAGAGTCAAGTCGGTTGTAGTTCATATTCAGCGAAATAAGGTTTGCAAGTGCGCCAATTTCCTTGGGAATGGTGTGGATTTTGTTCCAACTGAGGTCGAGGTACTCAAGATTTCTTAATTGAAGTACAGCTTCAGGAAATTCCTTTAAGTGCTTATGTTTCAGTTTTAAAGAGTAAACACTATCGGGTATTTCAATTTCTTCGAGCGAGGTGTAAACACGTCCACGTTGTGCAAATACCGTAGCCGCACACAGCACCGACAAACAAAATATCAAAATCTTTCGCATTGCTTTTCGTTTTGTATGTTGTGGTGACGAAAAAAATCGCGGCAGACGTTGGCGTCTTTATTTAGCTGATTGGCAAGTTCTTGTGTACTGTCGAACTTGCGAATATCACGTATTTTTTCAATGAAAGTCAATGTAATTTCCTTGCCGTAAATATATCCGTCGAAATCAAGGATATGTGCCTCTACGGTGCGTCCAAAACTGTTGAAAGTGGGTTGCGAACCTATGTTGCATATTGCCTCAAAAGCCTGATTGTCAAGCGTTAGTAAAACACAATAAACGCCGTCGGCAGGTAGCATCTTGTGAAGGTCGGTACACATTATGTTGGCTGTCGGGAAATGCAGCGTGCGCCCGATCTCCCGTCCGTGCACCACAGTGCCGGAAATTTGGTAATTGTACCCCAACATTCTGTTAGCCAATGCTATATCGCCTCGACTCAAAGCCTTGCGTATCTGAGTTGAACTAATCTCTATTCCGTCGCAAAGCAGACTTTTTTCGGAGCGAATTTCGAAACCGCACTCACGAGCAAGCTTGGGAATTTTGTCGAAATCGTTGGCCGATTTGTTGCCGAACATATTGTCGTAACCAAGTAGAAGTCCTTTTATTCCAAGCATTTCCACAAGGTATTTGCGTGCAAACTCGCAGGCAGGCAGCAAAGCCGTATCTTGGGTGAAATGTATTTCCAAAAGATTGTCGATACCGCACTCTTCCATAATCCGATAACGTTCGGCATTGGTGTTTAGCAGAAAAAAATCGTTGTTTTCGCCTGCAAGCACATAGCGCGGATGGCGGTCGAAAGTTATTGCAAGAGGCTCTGTACCAATTTCTTTGGCAAAAGTATGCAAAGCATTCAGCACTTGGCGGTGTCCTCGGTGTACACCGTCGAACATACCCACCGAAACCGCCGTTCCTTTGGGAATACGCTCCGCATCATCGAGGGTGAATATGTTCATTATTGTGTTGGTTTATAGTAAGTTGCGTTTATAAATACTCGGTTACGTTTAGAGGTGCAAATTTACGCTATTTTTTTGACATTGCGAAAAATGATTATTTTTTGAAAAAAATTTGCCTGTTTTTGAAAAATATTGTATCTTTGGACGTACCACAGAAGGTGTTTTTTTAAATAATTTGGATTGCAAGTTGTTAAAATATAAATGCTTGTGTAACTTTATGCAGGTGAAAAAAAATGCTATTTTGGCCTTTATATTAGTTGGAGCCACATTGTCCGCACAACAAACATTTGTCTCCATCTCTCCTTCGAACAAAAATGTTGTTTTGGAGGAGTTTACTGGCATAAATAGCGATTATTGCCCTGACGGACACCGTATTGTAGATGATATTGTTGCCGCCAATCCCAATAGGGTTTTCGCTATCAACATACATGCAGGGGGATACGCCGCAAACACCTATACTACCTTCGATGGAGACCGTTTGCGGGACAAATGGAACGTAACGTCCTATCCCTCAGGAATGATAAATCGTACCACTTTCACAGGCACTTCTCCAATTTATGGAGAGTTTTATTTCAACCAGTACACTAACAATCAGCTGAATACTCCTGCATGTGCCAATATCGCCGCTCGTTGCACCATAGACTGTGCCACCCGCGTGATGACAGTGAATGTGCAACTTTTTTACACCGCCAACAGTGCCGTTGATACCAACTTTATAAGTGCAGCCCTTGTGCAGGACAATGTTTTGGGACCGCAGAGAGGAGCAAGTTATTACCCCTCTCAAGTGATAAACGGGCAATACAACCACATGCACATGTTCCGTGGTTTTGTTAATGGCAGTGTATGGGGCGATACCGTTACAACTACCGACAGCGGTTCTTTCGTTGCAAGAACATACACCTACACTTTGCCACAAACAATAGGAAATGCGCCAGTAAGAATCAACGATTTAAGCATTGTAGCCTTTGTGTCGGAAGGCAAGGCCAACATAATAAATAGTTGCAAGGCGGCAATTACCTACACCAACGCCGGTTTAATGCTCTCCAATATGCAACCAGCTGATAATCAAGAGAATTGCAATATTGAATTCCCTGCTTATGTGCGATATGTCAATCTTGGTCAGACCATCGTAAATTCCATAGAAATAAAATATGGCACAAATATCTCGGGAACAGCTACTTATACCCGCTCCGGACTAAACATCACCCGTGGCTTTTCAGATACAATACATCTACCTACAATAACAGGCTCTTTCTTATCGGGAGTGTCATATACCGGCTACGCAACAATTACAAGCATAAACGGTGTTGCCGTGAGCAACGACACTATAAAATGCCTGCTTAGGAAAAACAAATACAACACTTATGGCGACAGCCTGACACTCACCATAAACACCGATGCCTACGGCAGGGAGACGACTTATAAGTTCATGAAAATCGACGGTACGAGTATAAGCTCTGGCGGGCCGTTCCAAAACCTTGCATCTGCAGGCACTATGGAGAACGTGATAAAGATAGGCGTTCCGGCCAACGGCTGTTACATGCTTGAAGTTTATGATGCCGCAGGCGACGGTATCAACAGCGACTACGGAAACGGCAGTTTTAGCCTTGCCGACAACCGGGGCACGGTGTTTACCGACAACGGGCAATTTGGTGCCAAAGCCCAATACTTGCTCAACTGCACTCTCCCCAACAGCATTACCCCCGCACAAAATGTAGATTTTGCCGTTTATCCCAATCCCGCCGGCGGTACACTAAACATAGACTGCGGGCAAAAGGTGTTGAAAACCGAAATTTTCGACATGCAGGGCAGAATATTGCTTTCGCAAGACAATGCCGAAGCTATAAGCCTGTTGGATTTGCCGCAGGGGAGTTATATTGTGCGTGTGACAACTCCCGAGGGTACGGCAATTCGCACTTTTGTAAAAGAATAAAATACAAAAAAAAAGATAATTTTAAAATCAAAAAACCATGAAAAAAACATTTAGATTATTAGGAGTAGCCTTGGTTGCTACAGCAATGCTCTTCGCAGGATGTAACAAAAACGAAGAGGAGGATGATGACGAAGAAGAAATTTCTTTGGACATTTCAGCACCTACTGAGGTTCAAAACAGAAATGCTCTTATTGAGGAATTTACGGGCGTAAATTGTGGCTATTGTCCTGACGGACACAGAATGGTTAACGAGTTAATGGCCGCCAATCCTGGCAGAGTTTATGCCATCAACATCCATACAGGACAATATGCCATAAAATACACTACAAGTTTTGGTTCCGCTCTTGCAAATCAGTCCAATATCAAAGGATATCCTGCAGGTTCTGTCAACAGGCATGTGTTCTCATCATACAGCCAACGCAGCGGTGGTACAGCAATGAGCCGTGATAAATTCACAGCAGCGGCAACAGAGATTATGTCGCAACCCGCTTGTGCCAACATTGCAGCAAAAGCCATGATAAACAAATCCACAAGAGAACTTACCGTGGGTGTGGCTGTTTATTACACTTCTGCTCCAACCAACACTACAAACTTGATAAATGTTGCTGTAATCGAAGACAGCATTTGGGGACAGCAATCCGGTGGACAGACTCACAATCCCACACAGTATGACGCCACAACTCAAAAATACTGCCACACTCACATGTTGCGCCACCTTGTTACTGAACAATGGGGTGATGCTATCACACCGGTTGTAGGACAACAGATAAAGAAAGAATACAAATATACCTTGCCGGCTACAATATCTAACGAACCCGTTGTTCCCGAACATCTTGATATTATAGTGTTCCTTACTGAAGACCATCAGGAAGTGATAAACGTGTGCGAAGCTCCTATCACGTTGAACTAATAAAATCGTATTGTTCGAAAAAAAGGAGGAATTACTTATCCTTTTTTTTGATAACTACACAACAAAAAAACTTTGCAACGTTATTTTTATCATTTAAAAACATAAAAAACACCATGAAAAAAAACACCTATAAGATTTTTTCGTTGGCATTTCTTGCAACAGCCTTGTGTGTATATTCCTGCACCAAGGAAGAAGAAAACAAGGACAACTCCAACCCTCCGGATGTAGTAACGGACGATCCTGAACCGGAGCCAGAACCGGAGCCAAGCGAAGACACATTGATAGTGAACGTTTCGCAGACACCATCAATGCGTAATGTGCTTATTGAGGAACTTACCGGCAACCATTGCGGATATTGTCCACTCGGACATAAAGCAGCCAACGAAGTAGTTGCTGCACATCCTGGCAAAGCTTTCGTAATAAACTACCATGTGCCTGGTGGCTTGGCCGATGCATACACCACCACAGCAGGAGCTGTGTACAACAGTGTATTCAATGTCGAAAACGGCAGATACAGCATCCCGGCTGGCACTATAAACCGCCACGACTTCAACACTGGTTCAGCTAAACTAACCTTAAACTATGGCAATTATGCCCCAGCTGCAAACCAGATAGTCGCCATGTCGGCATGCGCTAATGTTGCCGCCGCCGCTTCAATCAACAAAAACACACGCGAGCTGAAAGTAAAAGTGCAGGTGTATTACACCGCCGATGGTACCGGCTCCTCCAACAAACTGTATGTAGCTCTTATTCAGAACAATGTATTGGGTTATCAGTCGGGGGCAAGCGGAAATCCAAACCAAGTTGTTGGCACACAGTACCGACACAACGAAATGTTCCAGAAATTCATATCATCTTTCAGATATTCTTCACTGACGCATACCTATTCCGCCGGCGACGACATATCTCCTGTAACACAAGGCTCTCTGATAGAGAAAGAATATACCTATACTATTCCGGAGGCCTTCACCGATCAGACCAACAACAATTCTGTAACAGCAGTGTTGGAAGACCTTGAGGTTATTGTGTTTGTAGCCGAAGGCGAACGCGAAGTGATAAATGTCTGCAAGGCCGAAATGTCCTACAAGCAATAGTTTTTTCATACTACTTTTATATGGGGAGAGGGATTTTTTCCTCTCCCTTTTTATTGCACACAAACAACAATAATACGCCGACTTAGCCGTTATATTATTTTGCAAAACAGTAAAAAATGAAAAAAATACACCTAACACTTGTAGTCTCATTGGCTTTTTTGGCAACGGGCACAGTATCCTGTGGCGACGACGACAAAAATGAGACCTCAGATTTGACAGCTACGGTGTCGGCCTCTTCCACACCGCAGGAAAAGAATGTGCTTGTGGAGCATTTTACAGGCATAAAGGATCCGCTAAGTTCCGACGGACACCGCATTTTGAACGGCTTGAAGGTGAACCATCCGGGCAGGGTTTTCTGCATAAACATACACACAGGCACCGACGCCGACAACACCTATACCACAGACTTTGGCGCGGAACTTGCCGAACAGTCGCACCTTACTAGTTATCCGGCAGGTACAGTAAACCGGCGAGTGTTCGAAACATACGCAATGGATACCGAAAATACGGGCACTGCTATGGACAGGAGCTATTGGGCAAACGCCGCCAATTTGGTTATGTTGCAGTCCTCCGACGCCAACCTCAACGCAAAAGCCGTTATCGACCCCAACACCCGGGAACTGACTGTGGCTGTGGCCATTTACTACGTGTCGAAAGACACCAACGACACCAATATTTCGGACAAACTGAATGTGGCACTTGTGGAGGACAGCGTTTGGGGTCGGCAGAACGGCGGCTCCACCTACAACCCATCGCATTACGACTTCGGCACAAGCCTTTACTGCCACATGGACATGCTACGTCATCTCCTTACCGGACAGTGGGGCGACGACATAACCCCCGTAGTAGGAACGCAGATACGCCGATCGTATAAATACACCATACCAGAACAGATTTCTGGCGTCGATGTCAATCTCAAGCACCTGAAAGTCATTGTATTCCTTGCGGAAGGACAGCAGGAAATCATCAACGTATGCCAAGCACCGATAACGTTTTGATTATTTGTTGAACTGTTTATTGTTTAATTGTTCATTGTAAAATACTCATTACTCATTACTCATTACTAATTGCTAATTATTATGAAGCGCGGATTTGGAAGCGACAACCATTCCGGGATTTCGCCCGAAGTTATAGAAGCCATACAAAAGGCAAATACCGAACATGCCCTTGCTTACGGCGACGACGAACTTTCATCGGAAGTGGAGAAACTATTTAAAGAGCATTTCGGCGAGCAGACCACCGCATATATGGTGTTCAACGGCACTGGTGCCAATGTACTGTGTATCGACAGTATGTTGCGTTCGCATAACGCCGTGATATGTGCCGAAACAGCCCATATCAACGTGGACGAGTGCGGTGCTCCGCAACGTATAACGGGAGCCAAGCTCCTCACCGTTGCCACTCCCGACGGCAAGCTCACGCCCGAACTCATAAAACAGCACCTGCACGGCATAGGATTTCAGCACCACTCGCAGCCACGCGTGGTGTCGGTGGCACAACCTACCGAACTTGGAACCCTTTACACATTGGACGAGTTGAAAGAACTGTCGGACTTCGTACATGCCAACGACATGCTTCTGCACATCGACGGGGCACGCTTGGCCAACGCAGCCGTGGCCTTGGGCTGCACTTTCCGTGAAATGACAACAGACATCGGCGCCGACGCCATATCCTTTGGCGGTACCAAAAACGGCCTTATGATGGGAGAGAGCGTGGTGTTGCTCAATCCCATACTGAAAGAGGATTTCCTCTACCGCCGCAAACAGGCCATGCAGCTGTGCTCCAAGATGAGGTTTGTGGCGGCACAGTTCAAAGCCTATCTGGAAACCGATTTGTGGAAACGCAACGCACAGCATTCCAACGCTATGGCTCAACTGCTATATAGCAGTGTGAAAGACATACCCGGTGTGGACATAGTATATCCCGTGCAGGTAAATGCCGTTTTTGCCCGTATGCCGCGCACTATGTGGAAAAACCTTTTGGAACATTACTTTTTCTACGACTGGGACGAGGCCAAAAACGAGGTGCGATGGATGTGCAGTTTTGATACGCAGGAGAGCGACATTTTGGCATTTTCGGACTGCCTTAAAGCCATTTCAAACGAGTATCACAAGGATGTATGACATTTTTGCCTCAAAATTATTTATCTGTAAAACAAGTATTTGCGGACTAAAAAAAAATAATTTGGCAAAAATATTTGGTAGAACCGAAAAAAAGACGTACTTTTGCAAACGATTTCGGAACGGAATTTTACCGAAATTGGCCCCTTAGCTCAGTTGGTTAGAGCATCTGACTCATAATCAGGGGGTCCTAGGTTCGAGCCCTAGAGGGGCCACAAACGAAAGACGAGGATTTTTCCCCGTCTTTTTTGCTGTAGGGACACACTTATAAAAAAACGGCACACAATAAAAAAGACGAAATGCAGTTTTTGGAACATATTCAAATCAACACCAAATGACCATAGAGAGATACAAAAAAAACATAAACCTCCATGCCGCTACAACACTGTGTGTGGGAGTAATATCATTAGTTTTCAGTATACTAACACAGATTTTCGGCTTTTTTTCATCACCTGTTGGAAATTTGAAAACCCAAATTACACTTGCATTTGTGGCCATAGGTCTTGCGGTATTCCAGTTTTTTTACACCCGCAACATACTAAAAAAACGCCTGTCGTCGCTTGCAAACCTCGAAACCATTGAGCAAAAAGTAAGCCGATACTACTCTCTTATGCTGCAAAGCCTTTATATATCGGCTTTTACACTTTCTGCAATCGCAGCTGTCAGCATTTTTGTGGAAAACAGTCTGCTTGTATGTCTTGAGGCTTTGGTATTTGTATTTTCTTTTATGTTGCTGAAACCGAGTGCCTACCGCATAAAAATGGACATTCAGCTTTCCGAAAGCGATGTTGCTCGTATATATGGTGAAAATTGGAACAAATAATGCCAAAATATTGTTGCCGTGAAAGATTTTGAAACAATATGTGCCGTATCCACTCCGGCTGGTGTCGGAGGAATTGCCGTGATACGTATTTCCGGAAAAGACGTGAAAACGCTGTGCGACAAATTGTTACGCAACCGAAAAGGGGAGAGGCTTGGAAATTCGCTAAAGGCCGATACCGCACGTTATTGCTGTTTTTATGATGGAGAAATGCTTGTAGATGAGGTAGTTGCCACATTTTTTGCCTCGCCACATTCCTACACAGGCGACGACACCGTAGAGATTTCGTGCCACGGCTCTTTGTATGTACAGCAAAAAATTTTGGAGACACTTGTAAAAAACGGCGCGCGCCTTGCCGAAGCAGGGGAGTTCACCATGAGAGCTTTCATAAACGGCAAACTCGACCTTTCGCAAGCCGAAGCCGTAGCCGACCTTATCGACTCCAAATCCGAAGCGGCGCACCGTATAGCAATAAACCAAATGCGAGGCGGTTTCTCCAAAAAGTTGTCGCAACTAAGGCAACAATTTGTGGAACTGTCGGCACTGCTCGAATTGGAACTCGATTTCAGCGACGAGGACGTGGAATTCGCCGACAGAAACAATTTAAAACATCTTGTGCAAAGCATTGAAAAAGAGGTAGAAAGCCTTGTCAATTCTTTCCGTGAGGGCAATGCGATAAAAAACGGTGTGCCTGTGGCTATTGTGGGCGAACCAAACGCTGGCAAATCCACATTGCTCAACGCTTTGCTCGGCGACGAGCGCGCCATAGTATCCGACATTCCCGGCACCACACGCGACACCATTGAGGACACAGTAGTTATTGATGGCATAACATTTCGATTCATAGACACCGCAGGCATACGCAACAGCAATGACCCTGTGGAGAAAATGGGCATAGCACGAAGCCGTAAAGCCATCGGCTCGGCAGAAATTGTGCTTGTCGTAGGAGATAGTCAGAAACCGACGGAGAATATGGCAACACTGTTGGAAGAGGCCAAAAATGAAGCTAAAAAATGCCTGCTTGTCGTTAATAAAATGGATACGTCAAAAGCTCCTAAATATGGAAATATCGAGCCAGATTCCGATTGCTATTGGATTTCTGCCTTGTATGGCAAAGGAATTGAGGAACTCAAACAGGGACTGGTTTCCCGTGTGAAAATTAAAGGAGGAGAAAATGATGTTATACTTACCAATGTGCGGCATTACGAGGCCATGTGCAAAATAATAGACACCTTAAAGCCTGTTAAAGAAGGACTTGCAAGCGGTGTGGCAGGCGATTTGCTGATGGTGGACATACGTCAGGCGCTATACTACATCGGACTTATCACCGGCGAAGTGTCCTCCGATGAGGTCTTGGGAACAATTTTCAGCCGTTTTTGCGTGGGAAAATAATAATATTTGAACAACATTAAAATTCAAACCGTGAAAAGCATTGATAAAGAAATAAAAAAGACCAAGAAGAAGAGTGTCTGGCGCAAAGCCTTGAAAATCACTTTAATAACACTTCTGTCTCTTGTACTTTTGGTGCTGATAGCCGTTGGGGTGGCACTTTATATCATTTTCTCCCCTCAAAAAGTCACCAAAATAGTAAATACCTACGCCGATAAATTTCTAAATGCCGATGTGCAGTTTGAGCAGGTGGACATAACCTTTCTTTCCACGTTCCCGGATTTTTACCTCACGCTGAACAACGGTAGTATAGTGTCCAAGGCTTTTGCCGACGATGCACCCGCTTTTGCCCAAAAACGCGACACCTTGCTTTGTTTCGACATCTGCCGCATACAGTTAGACCCAGTCAATTACCTGAAAAAAAAGGATTTGAACATCGAAGAAATTTCTTTCGACGGCGTTACGGCATACGCATACGTAACTCCCGAAGGCTCAGCCAACTGGGACATAGCACTGCCTTCGGAACCAGACACTACGGAATCGGTATTTGCCATTGATGAATACGTAAATTCCATCAATGTAAATAAAATTTCATTCCGCACGAAATCAGTAGTTTACGAAGACTTTTCGTCCAATGTATTCGCTTCTCTCGATAATCTCCGCCTTGCACTCTCGGGCGATTTCTACAAAATGAAAACGGCTGTGGACATTTCGGCGGAGCTTGATGGGATATCGCTGAAAACCGACAGTATCCAGCTTGCAAACAATATCAACATCGGACTGAAAACCAAATTGTTAGCAGACATCAATTCAACTTGTTTCGACCTTGACTCTGCTTCGCTGTATGTAAACGAGAACCGTTTCCGCATGGACGGCTACGTTTCCATGCCCGACACCAATGTTATTGACATGAATATATGGATAAACGGGCAAATACCTGCTTTGGATATGCTTAAACAAATGGTGCCAACGGCCTATCTGCCCATTCTGAGCCACGTGGACGTGAAAGGCAGCCTTGATGTCAATACTTATGTAACAGGTACTTACACCGAAAAATCGTTTCCTGTGGTACAGGCTTCGGCGGTTCTATCCAACGCATACCTCAACTACGACGCTTTGGGGTTCGATATTTGCGATATAAACCTTCTGGCAAGTGCATTTGTAGATCTCAATAAAATCAAGACATCGCACGCGAGTATCGACCGCTTTTCGCTTAGCAGCAATTTTTTGTCGGCAGAGCTAAACGCCACTGCCAATGACATTCTCAACGACCCGTTTGTTTCGGCCAAAGCCAAGCTGAAAGCCAATGTGGATAAGACTTTGAGGTATTTCCCCGTTCTTCCCGCAGGAATGAATGTTGCAGGCAATGCCGATATCGATTTGAATGTCAATACATTGCTGAGCAGCGTTACAAATATGAAACTTGAACGCATACATGCTACGGCCAAGGTTGGATTGCACAATTTCAGCGTAAAATCGCCTGTTGATACCCTCTATGCCAATTTCAGGAATGCCGATATTTCGCTGAAAACCAACACTGTAGCAAAAAGGGTGGGGGAGAAGGCTTTGGTTGAAGCCAATGTTTCAATAGACTCATTATCACTAATATACGCTACTTTGGCAAATGGCACGGTGGGTAATGTGAGAATTGAGGCACAAATGGCACCAGAGGTCAGAAATATCGTTACGGCAACGTTGGCTCGGATAGACATCAGCAATCCCAACCTAAAATTAATGGAAAACATTGATTTTCAGAGTAAAGGAACAACAGTCGGACTATCCATGTTGCCGTCGAAAAACAATCAGGCTTCGCCATTGCTCACACTTACGTTGAACACTGCACAAACGCACATTCTCTACGACAGCATTTCAGCCAATTTAAAAACTGCCGACATAGCATTGAGTATTAGACCTTTGGCAGACTTACAACGCCCACACGACAGCCTTTCAAAAAGGGACACTGCCAATATCAATCATCGCCGCAAAAGCATTTACCGCCAGCTTAACACCCAACAAACAATTGACTATTTGCTGGCCAGCCTCCAACCCGACACAACCATTGGCGATAGTGCAGACGTAATACAAACATTTTTAACACGTTGGAACGTGGATACCAAAGTCAATCTCGCCTCGGTGAAAGTGCGTACTCCCGAAATGAACTACCCCGTACGCGTGGGCAAAGCTGAGCTCACCCTCGATGGCAGGGATTTGAAACTCAACGACTTTAGCGTTAGGGTGCGGCATACCGACTTGCAGATGTCGGGCATCGTTAAACATGTGCGCCGTTCACTGCTGGGACGTAAAAAATGGGAAGGAGACTTGGTTTTACAGTCCAATCTTTTGAGTGCCAATGACTTACTAAACCTTATAAAATCATCGTCGGGCAGCGACTCCGCCATTGCACAAAATGCTCAGGCAGTAGAAGATACGACAAAAAGAGAGATTATTGTCGTACCCAACAATTTCAACATAACACTGCAAACCAACCTCAAGGAGGTACGTTACGACAAGGCTGTGCTGAACGATGTGAACGGCAAGGTAGTGCTGAAAAACAGTTACATAATTCTCGACGGACTTAATTTCAACTCTTCGTTGGGCAACGTGCATACAACACTGTTTTACAAGGCCGCCGACAAAAGCAGTGCCAATGTCTCAGCCGACCTTAAAGTTGATAAACTCAACATTACCAAGCTGATAACCCAGATACCGGCAGTTGATACTTTGATGCCCATGTTGAGGTCGTTCGAAGGACTTATCTCAGCCGACATCATGGCTTTGGGCAAACTCAACTCCGATTTTGGCGTTGATATTCCGTCGCTCAACGCCTCATGCCTCGTTCGTGGCGACAGTCTTGTACTACTCGACAACGAGACTTTCCGAAAGCTTTCTAAAATATTGCTTTTCAAGAACAAAGAACGAAATCTTGTGGACAGCCTTTCACTTGAGTTTGTGATGAAAAACAAGGTTATAAATTTCTTCCCATTTGTATTTTCGATAGACCGCTATAAGGTGGGCATTTTGGGAACGCAGTACGCCGACATGACTTTCGACTACAAATTCTGTGCACTGCAATGGCCGTTGAAATTGAAACTGCTTGTTGGTTACAAAGGCGACCTCAACGATTTGGACAACGCAAAGCTGAAAATACGTCTCGACAAATTCAAAAACGGCTATGCCAAAGAGTTTGAAAAGAAAGAGACCTTCTCGATAGTGCGAAAACAGATACAGAGTGTTTTGCGCAAAGGCCGTAGCGACGCCATGAAAGAATAGTTTCTTGTACTTCAAGTAACAACTTGTGCTAAAATAAGATGAGATAGTGTATTTCGTCTTTCGAAGCAAAAAGTTGCAGATTCACAGCAAAAAACTCGAAACTTTTTCGTAAATTTGCACGATTTTTTAATAGCGTTTTTTTTATGCAAAACATTAGAAATATAGCGATTATAGCACATGTCGATCATGGCAAGACAACCCTTGTTGATCGTATGTTGCACCAAGCCAAACTATTCCGCGAAAACCAAGAAACCAACGACCTTATTCTCGACAACAACGATCTGGAACGCGAACGCGGCATTACCATTTTGTCGAAAAACGTCTCCATACGCTACAAAGGCTGCAAGATAAACATCATCGACACCCCGGGGCACAGCGACTTCGGTGGAGAGGTGGAGCGCGTGCTAAACATGGCCGACGGCGTGTTGCTGGTTGTAGATGCTTTTGAAGGGCCTATGCCGCAAACACGTTTTGTTTTGCAGAAAGCCATTGAACTCAATCTCAAGCCGATAGTTGTAATCAACAAAGTGGACAAGCCCAACTGCAATCCCGAACTTGCTCAGGAGGCAGTCTTCGACCTCATGTTCAACCTTGGTGCCAGCGAGGAGCAGCTTGATTTCCCAACCGCCTACGGCTCTTCCAAACAAGGCTGGATGAGCGTCGATTGGAACAAGCCTACCGAAGACATTTCCTACCTTATGGATTTGATAGTGGAACACATACCCGCCCCCCAATGTCCGCAGGGCAACACCCAGCTTATGATTTCATCGCTCGACTACTCGTCGTACGTAGGACGAATAGCTGTGGGACGACTTCACCGCGGCAAACTGCAGGCCGGTCAGGACGTTATGCTTGTCCGTCGCGATGGCGAACAAGTACGCTCAAAAATAAAGGAACTATATGTGTTTGAGGGACTTGCAAAAGAAAAAATCAAAACCCCTGTGGAAGCCGGCGAGATTTGCGCTGTATTAGGATTGGAAAATTTCGATATTGGCGACAGCATTTGCGATATTGAAGCCCCCGAACCCCTGAAACCGATAAAAGTGGATGAACCCACGATGAGTATGTTGTTCACAATCAACAACTCTCCGCTTTTCGGCAAAGACGGCAAATACGTAACCTCCCGTCATCTACGCGACCGCCTGTACCGCGAGTTGGAAAAAAATCTCGCACTGCGCGTGGAGGACACCGATTCGCCCGACTCCATGATAGTTTACGGCAGGGGAGTACTTCACCTGTCCATACTTATTGAGACAATGCGACGCGAGGGCTACGAATTGCAAGTAGGTCAGCCAAAGGTAATTATAAAAGAAATAGATGGCGTAAAGTGCGAGCCTGTGGAGCAACTTACAATACTTGTTCCGGAAGAATTTTCGAGCAAGGTCATAAACATTGTAACACAGCGCAAAGGCGACGTGGATTCGATAAACACCAAGGGCGACCGCGTACAGCTTGATTTTACAATACCTTCGCGAGGAATAATAGGGCTGAGCAACCAACTGCTTACAATATCCAACGGGGAGGCCATCATTGCCCACCGCTTCAAGGATTTCGAGCCTTGGAAAGGCGATTTTGGATTCAAAAAAATGGGGGCGCTTATAGCCAAGGAACCCGGAGTTGCTACCGCATACAGTATCAGCAAGTTACAAGACCGTGGAGCATTTTTTATCGAGCCCGGAGACGAAGTTTACGCCGGACAGGTGATAGGAGAGGGCTTACGTCCTGATAATGACATAGTTATCAATGTAGTAACCGCCAAAAATTTGACCAATATGCGTACCAAATCCGCCGACGACAAATCGACCACAACACCGCCGATAAAATTCTCGCTTGAGGAGGCTTTGGAATACATTCGCGATGACGAATATCTTGAAATCACTCCGAAAGCCTTGAGAATCCGCAAGATAATACTTAACGAGACCGAACGCAAACGCTCACGTATTCACGATATCGACACGGATGAATAATTTTTAAAGTCATTAAAAACGTCAGCACATTCAATAACCTCACATGCTAATGTGAGGTATATCAGGCAAATAAAGAACAGGCGTGTCGGAGACACGCGCTCTCAAACGAATAAATAGAAGTCCCCTTTAGTTTTGTAGCGATAATATCTTGAAATTAAAGATGTTGTCGCAACAAAATATATAGCCTTAGGGGAAAGGTTCAAAAACTTCTACTTAACATAATATAAATTATGTAACACAAAATTACTACATTTTTTTTAATTGACAAAAAAATTATTCAAAAAATATTATTTTCGGTCAATAAACATAAAAATTATTTCAAGTAATAACTTAATAATCAATAATATTAATCCTATAAAAATAATTGTAATCATGGAACAAATATAACATTTTTTTCAAACATATAACATTTCGCACGCACACACACGCGTAAATCGCGCGCGCGCGCATACGTATTGTTTTAATTGAATGACAAAAAGTTTTCGCAACGTACAGAGTTACAGAAATCTGTGAGTTGCCGAATAATATACAAGAACACCAGCAAGAGTGTTTTAGACTCTTGTACATCGAAATCGAAGAATTTCTACAAAAAAGTCCCTCACGGGACTAATGGGAATGCAAGAACCCTACCGCAATTACAATGAATTGGCGGTAGGGAACCCCAAATAAGAAATACACAAGCCAGTGCTATTAATGATTGATATTAAGCATTTAGCAAGAGTTAATTTTATTAGGTTTATTACTTACGAGACTTAAAACCACCATTACGCTTACCAAGAGAACCACGAACCTTAGAATAAGAACTAATAAGATTACTCAACTGCTGAATGCCATAGTAAGTATTTTCGAGCTGAATATGCTGAGCATTTCCATACACCAATTCACATGCAAGAGCGTCAAGATATGCTTCATTCTGCAACTGCTGATTATGGAAGAAATCTTCACCATAAACAGCTCTTAGCATAGACTTACCGCTCTCATCCATAGAATCAAAATTAATAGCACCATTAGAAGCCTCACGCAAAAACTGAGATAAAATCTTATCATTATAAGAAGATATAGCATTAACACGAGCTACACGCTCCTTTTTGACAAATTCATTAAGTTCATACGTCTGACCGTTAAGACGTATCTTAGAACGTAATTCACTATTATTAAGCTTAATAGACATAACTCTATCATCCTTAGTGAGTTCGAGGAATTCCCGCTCAAGCTCCTTAATATCATACTCCTTGGAAAGATTACGAACCTGTTGAGCAACTTTCCTTGTTTCCTCCTTCTGTGTCTCATATCGTTCACGAACAAGATTAAGCTCAGTAATATTGCGCTCCTTATCTAACTCCCTATCTTCCTTATCCCAAGTGAACTTCGTGCCATCAATCTCCAACTTCTGTTCATACAACGCACGAACAATAGCACTCTCGCCGGACTTAGCTCTCTTATACTCAGTATCAGCATTAATATTTTCAATAGTAGCACGTAACTGAGACATAGTAGAATAATCATCAACAAATGAAGAAAATGGATTAGGAGTGCCAGTATAGGCCTTACTTTGAGAAGCTATCATCTCAGGACTCTGAGCAGCCAAATTCTCAATACCATCGGAATATGCCATAGCAGGATTAATGCCAGCAGCACGAAGACGCTGCATTTGAGCAAATGGACTATTATATACGTTTTCACGTTGCCATTGTTCTAAATTCAAGCGATTTTGCTCACGAGAATATGCGCGATTACGGGCATTCTCGTTCTCTTGAGAACGCCTGTTTTGAGAATTAGACCATAGAGAACCACCAACAGAAGCAAGGCCAGTACCTAAGTCAAACAATCCCTTAATAACAGCGGGGCCCATTATTCACCTCCTTTCGGTTCAACATCTACAAATGCTCCGTCCTTACGAGCTTTACGGAATTTCTTTTTAATGTCTTGTTCTGTCTCCCATACCATATTAATATCAATATGACGTCTATCCTCTACATTAACATGGAAATCATTAGTGTTCTTGTAATCATTATCGCTAAATATTGTCTCATCAACAGCAGCAGGACTGATAGCAATACCTTGTTCAGTCATTCGCAACATCTGAGACGGAGTAACGGACAATCCAGATTGTACTGGAGACTCATGCTCCAACAACTTAGTGTTTTTGATTCGTACGCAAGAGCGCATAAAAATTTTTTGACGTGTATTCATAATAATATTTCTTTTATTAAAATTTTTAAACTTTTTTAAAAAAGGGCTGCAGCGGACTACAGCCCAATAAACAATAAAACAGATGAAAACAATAATTATTCAAGTCTCGGAATAGCAACCTTAGAAACAGCACGCTTGGCTTTAATGTCAAAGGAAATTTGACCAACAAATGTATCAGAATCAACGGAAGTGTCGACAAACGGGTTAGTCATATCATCAGGATTTATCTCAAGAAAGTCATGACCAAGACGTGGAGGAGTACCAAAATTACGGGTCAATAAGAAGCCCTGCATAGTGGTACGCATAAGGCCATGAACCTCATCAACCGAAGATACAAGGTCGTAGTAAGGTCGTTGGTAGCCAAATACACTATTGTAATCAACCCCATGTAACTTAGCCTGAATTGGAGTAACCTCACGATAATCGATAGGTTGGTAACCAATATGGTTAAACTCAGGGAAGAAGTAATCTAACTGATTGTCCTTAAGAAACTTCTTATCAAGAAGCTGAGAATAGTTAGGAATAGGAACAATAGTGAGCATGCAGAATAAGAAGCCCGGCTCATCGAAATAATGATTAATACCATGAGTGTTTTGAGTAAATAATCCAGCTTGACCACCGAATTCACCAAGAGCCATCTCAGAAGTCTCAGCAGTAGAAGTGATTTGAGTAACATTTATATTACGAGTAAGACCACCAAGATACTCAGGCATATCCAACTCATCATATCGAACATTAACACCATGATGAGATAATATCTGTTGCTTATACTTTAACCCACGACGGATATTTGTCTCAAGAAAACGCTGTAATGAATTAACCTGTCGGAAATCATTAATAGAAATACCATACCTAATAAGTTCAGTAAGCCTCTTGATATTACCTACAGGAAGACCCTCATCATAGCTATCAATACCAGTGAGAGTATTACCATCATCACCTATCTTAGGTGTTAGGGTAAAGATATGACCATCTTCATCCTCAAACTTGAATACACCAGTTGAAGACACACCAACAAGAGGAGCAATGCCATGTTGTGGAGAGGGAACGGCAGATGTCAAAAAATCTAACTCATAGTTACGCATACGTAAGAATAATGGTGTAATACTATCAGCACCGCCATCCAAGTTAGTTACATAACGATTATACTCAGGTGTACCATTCAATACAAATGGGTCATTTATTTCATTTCGATAATATGAGTTATAAATAGCCTCATATGCACGGAATGGAAGAGCATTCAATCGTATATCAGGAACTTCATCACCACTTTGAATAACAAAGGGATTGCTTGTATTGGAGACATCAGAAGTACTAACAAGTTGAAAGTTAACAGACACCTGATTGCCAGTGAATAACGAAGAAGAAAAAGCGACCCAAGGATTGACAAGGAAAACAAATGTGATATATGCGTCCGAATAGTTACCTGTTGCAAACAAGTCTTTGAGAGGGTCACTCCATTCACATTCCAATACTCCATCGGTAACAGTAACAGAACTAATCTTGCCACGACCACGAACAACAGAATTTTCGTAACCTGTTGAACCATCGTCATTTACAGAGACAAGAATTGTGCAGTCAGAAAGATTATTAATAATCGTTGAGGCGTCACCAAATGGGAATTTCAGACGGTCTTTCAACTGACGGCCATTAACTTTAATATAAAGTCCATATGAATCTTGGCCGAAATAGTTATTTACCTTATAACCAAGTGTTCCTGTAGTAACTACATTCCAAACAAATCGATAAGGGTAGACACGTGCACCAATATCAGATACAGTAATATTATCTCCTTGATTGTTATAAGAATCACCCTCGGCGGGAATAGTAGTGACATTAACAGAAGTTGTACTATTAGCTGAGGTGCGGACTTGAGGGTCACCATGGAAGAAATATGATTCAAAATCAATTATTTCTTGTTGAGCATAAGTAGTAGGAACACCGAGATAATCAGCAAGAGAACAAGTTCCCATCTCATGAGCACGAGAGTAAGGAATAGAAATATATGGATGAATGAGACCATCCTTTGTCCTACCATAGAAGTCCATCCAATCTTTCCATAATGTCCGATTACGAACGTAGAAAAATGAAAATTGAGCCTGTAAAGGTGTCTGAATAGGGAACGCCAAAGGCATTGCACGAAGACCAGCGGCAAAATTAATATTAAACTTATCGCCGGGATTAACTTCCTTACACATAATAGGAGTTATCTGACCTATTTTAGTCGTGAAATTGTTAGAAAAAGTCAAATCGAAATTATTCCGATTAGGCTTCTTCACATAACCCTTTTGTCTTTTATAAATACTTGCCATAACTAATTACTTTTTTTTGAGGTTTAAATCTCCGAGAATCATCTCGACAACTGTTTTGATAATGTTCCATATAAGACGGAAAGGAAAAGTAGCTAATTTCATAATTGTAAATGTTTTAGTTAATAAATATATGAATTAAATGAATTACAATGATTGATTAATATCCTGATAATAAGCATATCGAGCAGAACGATGTGAATTAATTGCAACCTCTTCAACAGTGAGCTCAGGGACAACAGCAAAGCAACGTTGTTGGTAAATAACCTTAGCCAAATGCCTATTTTCCAACTCATCGAAATCGGTATCCCAATATAAATTCAATAAATTATTCACAATAATACCATTATAATAATAAAACTGGTTAAATCGAGACTTAACACGCTTGAGCCGAGAGACAACACACTTATTCTTTAAATAATCAATAACTTCACGCTTATTAATATAGGGATAACCGACAATATAACCATAATCGTCAGC
This sequence comes from uncultured Bacteroidales bacterium, assembly GCA_905233475.1. Classification (GTDB taxonomy): domain Bacteria; phylum Bacteroidota; class Bacteroidia; order Bacteroidales; family P3; genus UBA1219. The sequence continues at coordinate 45,248 of CAJOEN010000031.1, read as the reverse complement.
AATGGGCTTAATCTTATAGGTACACCAATCGACTAACTTTCTATTTTTCACAGATAAAGAAGCAACAATGTGTTTCAACTCGCTACGTAACTTATATGTTTCCTTACTTAAATTGCCGAATACAACATTAAAAAACCACCTATTTTTAATAACAGGAGAAGTGGTACCAAACCTGTCAAGAAAATAAATATCAATACGAGGATTAAGACCAAGTAAATCAGCAGAATAAGTTCTCTTAACATACTTCTCACCTAAATGACAAGACCAAGTAGATAAACCACCATCCTTAGTAGAATACTTAGACGCGTACTTGAATGCGTCAGTAGCAGAAATCCGTTTTCCACGAGTTCTAAAATAATAATCAAGATAATCAGGTGAAGCAACTTGACTACAATGAACAATACCAAGAGGAGCCTTAGACTTAATAATTTTTCCAGTTGAACGCTGATAAAATGAAATCTTAGTCTTAGTACGCCAAGACTTTGAAAACCAATCACGAGCGACAAGAATATTATCGAACTTAGGAAGACCCCATATAAGAAAATGATAATGTGGACGATTACGCTTCTTACCGTACTCACCTTGAGCATAGAATGATATATCAGTAATACCAAAATCACGAAGAGCATAATCACGAAGCCGCTTAATATAGAGCTGAATTGTTCGAATATGTACAAGATTATCCTTAGGAAGAGAATAGCGATTGTGAGTAAGGGTAACAAAATAAGGTAATTCAGAGTGTTCCTCTGTTTCAAAGCGGAAACGCTGAACTAAGTCATTTTGACGTCTGCGGCGGCATAAGTTACAATGATTGCAAGGAACTTGAAGAAAAACAAGCTGACGAATACCAAAATCATCAACAAAATAATGAAGATTAAAATCAGAAGTCTTAATGTTCAACGACTTACGTATCTCAGAAAGAACACAATACAAATATTTTACATTAAGAAGGCCAGCAGTAAGAAAATTACGAGGATGATCATTTAAGTATATAATATGGTTCTTCTGTATATGCTGATATACAGACGGGTTAATGATAATATTAGGATGTTCGCAATTAATCATTGTTTTACTCTTTTAGATTTAGAAGTCTTATAATTAATTGTACGGACACGAAATAATTCATTATAATAGTTCATATTATATAAGAAGACAGGACAAGAAATTAACTTAGATAGTGCCAAACAAAATCGATAGGCACGACGATAAGTTACTAATGGTTTAAATAGATATAATTCGCCATCGAAGCGAAAAGCAAAGCGAGAGGTTAAATAATGGTAATCATCACCATTTATTTTCCGAATTTTATTGTTTGTCTGTTTCATTTTTTATTATGTTATTGAATTGATTATGAAAAAATTAAAATAAAAATTCAACTTAACATTTTATAAATTATGTAACAAATAAAAAGGAATAAACTATATGGCTATTTGACATCCCTTTCGTAAAAAATAATACATTTTTGGAAAACGGCGCCGAAAAAATCAAAAAAAAAATGTATATTTGCAATTTGGTATAATGCTAATTGTAAAGCCTTAATAAGCTGAAAATGAGTGTTTAAACCTTGTAGGGATATTATCTAATATAAAAAACGTAAAAAAATGCACATAGCCATAGCGGGAAATATAGGTTCTGGAAAAACAACGCTTACGGGGCTTTTGGCCAAACATTTGAACTACGACACTCTGTACGAAAGTACCGACAACAACCCATATCTGAACAGTTTTTACGAAGATATGAGGCGTTGGTCGTTCAACCTGCAGATCTACTTACTGCACACACGTTTCAAGCAGGTTTTGGAGATACATAAGGAACAAAAAAATGTCATTCAAGACCGAACTTTTTACGAGGATGCCTATATTTTTGCCCCAACACTGCACGAAATGGGACTTATGAACACCCGCGATTTCGAAAACTATCTATCTATATTTGAGCTACTTTCGTCGTTCATAAAATACCCCGACCTACTTATATACCTTCGCGGAAGCGTGCCGACACTTGTTAAACAGATTCAGAAACGCGGACGCGATTTCGAAAATACCATACGTTTAGATTACCTTTCGAGCCTTAACCAACGCTACGAGGAATGGATTGAACATTACGACCAAGGTAAATTACTTGTTATTGATATTGAAGAACTTAACTTCGCCGACAATCCCAACGACCTTGGTACTGTGATAGAAAAAATCAATGCAGAAATAAACGGACTGTTCTAACATACTGATTTTATGAATGTTACAGGCATAATTCCCGCACGCTACGCTTCCACACGCTTCCCCGGCAAGCCATTGGCCATCATCAACGGCAAACCGATGATACAGCATGTGTACGAGCGTGTTTCGCGCATACCGCAACTCAGCGGCGCAATCGTGGCCACCGACGACGACCGCATTATGGACTGCGTAAGGGAATTCGGCGGACAGGCCGTAATGACCTCCAGTACCCATAAAAGCGGCACCGACCGTTGCGGCGAGGTGCTGAAAAATCTCATTGCCAAAAATATTCGTCCCGATGTGGTGATAAATATTCAAGGCGACGAACCTTTTGTAGAACATACTCAAATAGAGCAACTTATACAGTGTTTCAACGACCCTGCGGTTGAAATAGCCACTTTGAAGAAAAAAATCACTTCTAACGAAGAACTCTTTTCGCCAAACGTTGTAAAAGTAATTTGCGATAGAAACGACAATGCTTTGTATTTCAGCAGATTTGCATTGCCTTTCCAACGTGGCAAAGAGCAGGAAACTTGGTCGCAACACCACGAATACCACAAGCACATCGGCATATACGCCTACCGTAGCGACGTGCTTATGCAAATTATTGAGTTACAACAGAGTAAACTAGAAATTTGTGAGTCGCTCGAACAGCTACGCTGGCTCGATAACGGCTTCAAAATCAGAGTAAAAGAAACAAATCACGAAAACATCGCGATAGACACCCCCGAAGATTTATTAAAACTGAAAAACTTATAAAAATGAACATAACAGATCATATCGTATCGCTGCTGAAAAGCGGAACAACCGTTGAAATGAACGGAATTGGAGCCTTCGTAGTAAGAACCGAAGACGCCTACATGGATGAAAACACCAACACTTTTTATCCCAAAAAGCAAACCGTTGAATTTCAGCCATATTCCGATGACCGAGGAAACATAATCCAGTTGATAGCAAAAAAAGAATGTGTGGACGAAACAACAGCCGCCAAAATGTGGAAAAACTTTTCGGATGCGCTGATGGACAAAATGAAGACACAAAAACACACATTCCCCGAAATTGGCGATTTGAGTTTCGAAAACGGAACCTTTGTATTTGCTCCTGCAGAAGCACTCAACCTGATGAAAGACAGAGCTTTGTCGGAGCCTTTAACAGATGTTGAAAAAATCACCGATGTTCCGAACAACGACCCATTCGCTGTTTTCGACAATCCCGACGCCTTTGTCCAAGAGGAACCAGAACCAGAACAGGCTGTTTCGGAAGAAGCCGTAGCAGAACAAGAAAAAAATATGGCTTACAGCACTGAAAACACAGAAACTGAACATGTGGAGGTTACTAATGAACCTCAGCCGGAAATACCATCGGAATTTGAAATGGAAACAAAGCCCGAACCCGTTTCCGAGCCGGCTCCCCTACCCTCCACCCCTGCCCCGTCAGAAGAAATAAAAGAAACGGAACCCATTGTAAGCGAGAATGATAGCATTACCAATATGTTCGACGATGTTCCGGAAACCACCAACAACAAAACTACCGACACACTTCCTGAAAAGAAAAAACACAAAGGTCGCAAAGCCTTGATCATAATTCTTATCATACTCCTGCTTCTTGCTTTGGGCGGTGCGGCATACTATTATTTCTTTATAATGAAAAAATCCGCCGCTCCCGACACTACTGCGGTTTCTGCTACAACAGAACAGCCCACGGAAGACAGCTTGTCCGCTATTGATGATGACAGCGCTATCGAAGCCGAAGATGAGGTTACCGGCACCGCACCTGATGTGAACACATCGGATTTCGACTACACAAAATACACCAACCCATTTACATACGACGCTTCGCTTGTGGAAATAACAAACCCCAACGCCGTTGAGGAGAACCGCTACACCGTACTGAATCTTATTTCCGACAGGTTGAACAAATTCCTTGTGGCAAAGCAATATTCTACAGCCACCAGCAAAATGAAAGAAAAACTTACGGAATTCATTGATGAGCGTTTGGACGAAAAACTGAACAACACCGACAGATACCATATATCCAAATTCTTCAATTACAACGATTTCGTTCGCGAATACATCAACGACGAACTACAGGACCGCAAGCAGAAACGTGCTCGCTACGAAGTTATAAGCGAAATTTTCGACAACTCTTTGTTCAGCCAATACCTGCAGGAACTTATAGACGCCGGTGAAGTTGAAAAAGACGTAATAATAGTTCCTCCCGAACCCGTTTACACCGCCCCGATATACTCTTCCACCAAACAAGGATTCGACGTTATTGCAGGCACTTACAAAGACAAGGCAAGTGCTATGAAGATGGCTTCCATACTGCGTAGGAAAGGTGCCGACGCTTATGTCATCAACAAAGGCGATTTCTACTACGTGAGTGCGGGAAGCGCACCTTCACAAACTAAGATAGAGGCGGTAATGTTCCAACTAAAAACGTGGTACACAAGCAATTTGGCAATAAAAAAATGGTAAAATAAACCAATGGCGGAAATTCATTCTTGAATTTCCGCCATTATTATATACTTTTGTAAAATAATGGGTAAGAACAAATTAGCTCGTTTCGAAGAAAACCTTACATTTCCCAACCTTTTTCAAGTTTCGTATGAGGATTTGAAAACCGACACTTTCGCGCTGAAAGGCCGCTGGCACGAAGATTTTTTCAAAAACAACAACCCCATAGTGCTCGAACTTGGCTGCGGCAAAGGCGAATACACTGTCGCCCTCGCCCGCAAATACCCCGAAAAGAACTTTATCGGTATCGACATAAAAGGAGCACGGCTGTGGCGAGGCTGCAAGACCTCCAACGAGGAACAGATGAAGAACGTGGCTTTTATTCGCACACGCATACAGCTGATAGAGCAGTTTTTCGCACCATGCGAGGTGTCGGAGATATGGGTCACTTTCCCCGACCCTCAGCCCAAAAAGCCCAACAAACGCCTCACTTCGGAACGTTTTCTGGGCTACTACAAAAACATTCTGAAACCCAACAGCACAATACATCTGAAAACCGACTCCTACGAACTCTACGACTACACTCTGAATGAGGTGATTACGCAAGGCAAATACGAGGTAGCCTTCGCCACCGACGACCTTTACGGCTCCGGCCTCGACCTCGAAGTGTGCGAGGTGAGGACTTTCTACGAAAGCATGTTCCTCAGTGAAGGGAAAAAAATCACCTACATACAATTTAAAATATAATCTATACTATTGAATATCATTTTTTTTAAAAAACAATATGAAAAAAATCACTTTTGAAATCGTATTTTTGGTGTTTGCTGTGGCCGTTGCCGCACAAAATGTTTTCACTATAAGCGGAACAGTTGTTGATTCAAAAACAGGAAAACCTCTGCCCTACTGCAACTGCTACCTAAAACACTCTTACACGGGTGCCACCACAAGCACGCAGGGACATTTTTCAATAAAAACGAAAGGGCATCTTCTGCCGGATACCATTGTCATTCAATTTATTGGCTACCAAAATGCCGAATTTCCATTGGAAAGAAAAAACTTGGAATTGGGTACTATTATGCTTGAACCGCGAGAAACCGAACTTAAAGACATTACCATAACGGCCAAAGCCACAACTTGGAACAAGACACTGAAAGCTGTTTTCGACAGCTGTTTTTACAAGGCTTATCCTACTCCAAATGTGGCTACTACATACTACAAGCAAACAACTAATTATACGGTTGGGAAAAAACCTTCTAACGAAATTGTGGAAGTGGCTTTGGATGTACTTTTTCCGCAAAAGCAGAATAGAAGGCGCAACCGCGATTGGATTATTTTTTCGAACTGCGGCTATTCCGACGAACTCTTTTTCGTTACAGGCTTGCGAAAAACAAAGCAGGGAAAAATAGACCCCCACCCCGAAAACTCGTATAATATATACGGAATGTTCGATTGCAACGGCCTTGCACAAATGCTCAACAATAACATATACTTTTATAAAAACGGGACTTTTGAAAAAACTGTTGCCAAAGCCGATTTCACCTTGGTAAAAATTGACACAATCGACGGCAACACGGTTTATACCCTCAACGGCATTATCCGAAAACACAACAGTATCACCGAACTTACAATCTGTTTCGATTCCCAACACAATACCATTTATTCATATGAACTTGTTGAATCGACGGACACTAAAAACGGACAAGAGGTTTACACAATCAAGTTCAATTACCGAATAATAGACGGTTATGCCGTGCCTTTATATTTTTACTACATTATTACCGAAGAGGATATTGTAAACGACACTACATTTACGATTAGTGACGAAGCTCTGTTTTCCGACACTCGTCCGGCAACAGACAGTATTAATCTTTCCGGCAAAGAGGCAAGCGGTAAGAACAGTTTTGATTTTCAAGGAATTAAATACGATGAAGATTTCTGGAACAACTACACTATAATTGAGTAGGTAAGAAGTTTAGCCACGCATTCGTTTTATTTACAGCTATTAAGACAGCCCACACAAAAGGATAAGGCGTTGCAAAGAAATTCGCAACGCCTTACTACTAAGATAATGGAGTGATTTTCTTATTGTTTCACGATTTTTTTGGCAAAAGAACCTATACGAAGCACATATAAGCCTTGTTTTAGTCCTTGCGTGCTGATACAGAATGAGTTCTGCATACAAACACCACGTTCAACAACATTGCCTCGCATATCCAAAATTTGGTACTCCTCTCCTATCGGCATTTCCGCAACTTTCAGAAAATCACGGCATGGATTTGGAAAGGCCTTAATATCAACGGTTTTCGCCAAAACTATTTGTGTGCTACGCTGGTTAAGCACAGCCACGCCGGTAAGGTCGAAACCGCTGCTGTTGAAAGCCGTAGGATACGGGTCGTTCACGATATTTCCGTTGGCATCGTAGGTGCAGTACTGCGGATTGATGGTGCCAATGCAGTCCACCAAACGCACATGGGTTATATTGTTGATGTCGATACCCGTGCTGTCGCGGAGTTCCTCCAAATCGAAAGGCGTTCCCCAGCCTATGCGGTATTTGCCTGCAAGGTTGTTTAACAACGTGGGGTCCATGTTGTTGGCGAAACTTCCCACCTGCGTTGCTGTAGGAGTGTTCGATGTGGCCGGAAAACGCACATAGCGTTCGCCGTCGGAGCTAACCTCCACAAAGGCCAGTTCAAGAAAACCGTCGTCAAAGCCGTTTTCATAGACCGCGAAATCGGCGCCTTCGCCGTTGGCAATGGGTGTCTCGAAAGTGAGCACCGCCACACCGCTGTCGCCAAGGCTGACGGCTTCCATAGTGTTGCTTGCCGTAGCCACGCCAATTGCTACCGAATCGTATCCGAAAGAGGCTCTGTTGCGGTTGTTGGCAATATCGAAGTATCCACGGTAAACGGTGCAAGTTGTCGCCCAATTCACTATCCTGCTGTCGTTGTACTGTATGGCCTTGCAACCGGCAGTACCGACAGCACCGTCAAATTGAGCGACACTTACTCCAGCCATCAATATGAATATTGATAAAAACAAAAATGAGCTTCGTTTCATGATATTTCTATTTCAACTATCGGATTATCAGTTTGCTAACTTTGGAAACGTTTTCGTTGCGGACATTCACAAAGTAAACGCCTGCCGAAAGAGCGGAAACGTCTATTGTGTGATTTACAGCATCTTCCGCAGCAACGGTTTTGATTGTTCTGCCGCTGGCGTCCATAAGGATAATTTGTGTTGCCTCACCGTTTTCAACAGTAACATTTATTTTGCTGCTTGCTGGGTTGGGATAAACCGAGAAGTTTATCGAGCCGGCGGCGGCAACTATACCCTGCTGAGAAGGATTTGTAACGGGAGTTACAGTTTTTGTCCAAGCCATCTCTGAAGGATAACCCCAAGAGTCTGTGTCGTTTACAATGGCAACGCTTATATCGCCGAATTTGAGCGGCCATGCCATTGACGTTGTACATCCAATAGCTGCCGGAGGAGATTTTCAGTGTGTCGGTTCCGTTTATGTATTTTATGTCGAGGAGCCAGCCAGAAGCGGAGTCGTAGCTGAAACGATTGTCGGCAGTGGCTATGTCGGTCATCATGTCGGAAACGGTAATGCTGTCGGAGCCGAAGCGGTAGCCCCATGCCAAGCAAGTGTCGGGATTAGCCCAGTTTACGGCAAAAACAACTTCGTTGCTGCCTGTGCCCACCCAATAGGTGATTTGGCTTGCGTCTATCATTGCATCAAGAGCATAAACGGGATTTACAGTTTTTGTCCAAGCCATCTCTGAAGGATAACCCCAAGAGTCTGTGTCGTTTACAAAGGCAACACTGACATCGCCAAATTGAGCGGCCATGCCATTGACGTTGTACATCCAATAGCTGCCGGAGGAGATTTTCAGTGTGTCGGTTCCGTTTATGTATTTTATGTCGAGGAGCCAGCCCGAAGCGGAATCGTAGCTGAAACGATTGTCGGCGTTGGCTATGTCGGTCATCATGTCGGAAACGGTGATGCTGTCGGCGCTGAAGCGGTAGCCCCATGCAAGGCAGGTGTCGGGATTAGCCCAGTTTACAGCCATAACAACTTCGTGACTGCCTGTGCCTACCCAGTATTTTATATCTGTTGAAGCAATGGTGGCGTCGGGAACATAAACAGCGGTAACAGTTTGTGACCATTCGTAAACCCAAGGCCAATTTGTTGTCTCGGAATATGTAGCAACATCAGCATCGCCCCATTTCACAAAATCGCCGTCTTTCACCCATTGCTGATCGTATCCCCAATCGGCCAAGGATCCATTCACATTGTACATCCAAAAGTTTGACAGCGATGTAAATGTAATGTTGTTTGTCGGCGAAAATGTGATGTTGCTGAGTGTACTGCTCGCACCAGAGTAGCTGAAACGTGTGTCGTAGGTTGCGATGGAGTCCATCATGTCCTTGACTATGATACTGTCGGCGCTGAAACGGAAACCCCAAGCCAGACAGGTGTCGGGGGAACCAAAGTTTACCGCAAACACGACTTCGTTGTTTCCGGAGCCAATCCAGTATTTTACATCGCTGGCTGCAATAGTAGCATCGCCACTTTGTGCGTAAAGTCCGGCACCAAATGCCAGAGAAGCACATAAAATAATAAGTTTTTTAAGCATAATAAATTGATTTAAAGATTATTACTATTGTTTATTCCGCTATTGTCCGAGCAGTTTGGCACAGCCATAAACGAAAACCGCGCGACCCCACACTTTTTATCGTGTGAGTCATTGCGGCATACCTTACAGCGATATTGTACCTTTTTTCGAACAACAGCATATAACTATTTTGACTTTCTAACTCAAAACAGCTTTCAAAAAATCGTGAAAAATTCGAACATTGGTGTGTTGTCTTTTTTCAAGCTCTTTCCTCGAAAGCTTTTCAAAAATCAAACCTGGCAGGTCTTCTGACTTACTCCATCGTTTCGCGGCCTTCCCATTCGCACGAGGCGGACAGTGGCAGGGGATTGGAAACGACTGTTGCGGAGCTTACAGCAGCGGGACTGTCCGGGATTTGCACCCGATTCCCTTTTAATCATCCTTGGCAAAATTGCTCTTGGATGAACCAAATTCGAACTGCAAAGTTACGACATTTTTTCCATACGGCAAAATATATTTTTGTTTGCAATGTAACACCTTGTTATTAAGAACAATACGCTATCGAACACAATTTTGCTCATTGCAAAATGAGGTTGCTCGTATCAAGATTATTCGTAATTTGCGTGCTTCAGCGAGCAGGAAAATAAAAAAAACGAAAAAATCGTAAAAAAAATGTACTTTTGCATATTAAAATCTGAAGTCAAATGCTACGTAAAACCATTGTAACATTGCTACTTGCACTGTTTTTCTGCATTGAAGCCAATGCTCAAAAAGTAATTGAATATCAGTCGGGGGTGGGCTCACGCAATGCCGACAATCCTGATGTGTGGATATTGTACAAAACGGTGAAAGCCACCCACGAGGGAATGGTTCTGAACTCCGACTCGGCTCATTTCGACACTAAAAACAACAATTTTACGGCATTTGGCAATATAGTTATCGAAATTTCGGACACCACCACCATTTTTGGCGACGAACTTTTCTACAACGGCAATACACGTGTGGTGGAAATTTGGGGCGACGAAGTGCTACTTGTCGATGGAGCCACCTCGCTTACAACTAATTACATATCGTACAACCGCAATACTTCTACCGCAAAATACACCTACCACGGCCATGCGGTGAACGGCGACAAAACCCTCGACAGCTACAACGGACTATACTACGCCGATATCAAGGAGTTTTTCATATACGACGATGTCATGCTGACCGACTCCACCACCGTACTTACCTCCGACACAATGACTTACAATACCATTACCAAACTCGCCGTTTTTCGCGGTCCCACCCATATTTTTAGCGACAGCACCATAATTTTCAGTAAACAAGGCACTTACAATACCGACGAAGGGCACGCCACTTCCGTAAAAAAATCGTCGATATACAATGGAAACCAGCGACTTACCTGCGACACCCTCGACTACTACCGCAAAACAAAATTCGGAGTGGCACGGCACAATGTAAATATCTGGGATTCCGCAAACAACATTTTCTGCACAGGGCATTACGGCGAAACCGACGGCATGCGCCATTACAATTTCATAACCGACAGTGCCACAGCACATTTTGTAAACGACAAAAACGACACCCTTTACATGCACTCCGACACCATATACTCTACCATCAACGACAGCAACGAAATCCGTACTGTAAGCGCTTATCACAAAGTGCGCATTTTCCGCAGCGACGTGCAGGGGCAGTGCGACTCGGCTTTCTATAATGTACCAGATTCGCTAATAACCCTCTACAGCAATCCCATTGCTTGGTACGACAGTACGCAGTGCACTGCCGACACCATAGCAATAAAATTCGACACATCGGGCGTAAAAACCATACACCTCAAAAGTGCGGCCTTTGTAGTGCAGAAAGTTGCCGAAACGCAGTACAACCAAGTGAAAGGGAAAAACAGTGTGGTGTTTTTCCGCGAAGGCGAACCCTCATACGCCGACATTATTGGCAATGCCCAGTCGGTGTATTACCTAACCGAGGACAAGCCCGACAAAACGCAGGAATTGCTTGGCGTGAACGTTGGCGAGGGCTCCGATATGCGTATATACATCAAAGACCGCAAGCCCTACCGTGTGACTACCTACCGCGACCCCGATATGCAGGCGTATCCCATTAAACTTCTGCCAAAAGACAAAAAATTCATCAAAGGATTCCATTGGTACGGCGACATCAGACCACTACAGAAAACTGACATCTACATTTGGAAAACTACACAAACCGCAGAATCCGAACCACAAAAATGACATTTTGTCATAATAGAACATTTTGGCAAAGTTTTTGAAACATAAAAATCTGCAGCAAATAATATGATATTCAAGAAAAATAAAAATACCGCAATGGACGAAAATACAAAAAATATTGACCCTCAGGATGTTGAGACAAACGACAACAACGCTTCGCAGCAGTCCGACAAAAATGCCGAGGCTACACAGAGCGAGGCACACGAGGATAAAAAAAACAAAAAAGACAAGAAACATCACAAAAACGATAGCGAGACCAAAATACAGGAACTCGGCGAGAAACTTAACGAACTGAACGACAAGTATCTACGCACCTACTCGGAATTTGAAAATTACCGCAAACGCACCAATAAAGAGAAAGCCGACTTGCTTATCAACGGTGCAGCAGACACTATCAAAGCCATTCTTCCCGTAGTTGATGACCTTGAACGCGCCCTACAGTCGATGTCGGACGAAGCCTCGCGCGAAGGCGTGCAACTCATATACAACAAACTGATGAATATACTCCAACAGAAAGGCTTGAAGGAAATAGAGGCTAAAGGTCAGAAATTCAGCGAGGAGACCCACGAGGCCGTAACTCAATTCCCTGCCGCCGACGAGGAGCAGAAAGGCACTGTGATAGATGTTGTGGAAAAAGGTTACTACTTGAACGACAAAGTTCTGCGCTTTCCCAAAGTGGTGGTTGCAATTTAAGAAAGGCATAAATAAGACATGGCAAAAAGAGATTATTACGAAGTTTTGGGAGTGGACAGAAACGCCACAACGGAAGACCTCAAAAAAGCCTACCGCAAATTAGCTTTAAAATATCACCCCGACCGCAATCCGGGCGACAAGGAGGCCGAAGAAAAATTCAAGGAGGCTGCCGAAGCCTATTCCGTACTCAGCGACCCTGACAAAAAGGCACGCTACGACCAGTTCGGCCATGCAGGCGTAGAAGGCGGCGCTGGCGGTTTCGGCGGCGGTTTCGCCGATTTCGACCTCAACGACATTCTGAACAGCGTTTTTGGACGCGGCTTCAATTTCGGCGGAGGCGGGTTCAGTGGCTTCAGCGGATTTGGAGGTTTCGGTGGCGGAGGCGGTCGCTCGCAACAACGTGTGCAACGAGGCGGCAACCTGCGTATCAAAGCCAAAGTAACACTCGAAGATATTGAAAAAGGCGTTGAAAAAAAATACAAGGTAAAAAAATACGTCGCCTGCAAAACTTGCGGAGGCTCAGGCTCCAAGGACGGCGAAATGGAGACATGCAACCACTGCCACGGCGCAGGTGTCGTGGTGGAAGTGCGCCACACCATACTCGGCCAAATGCAGACACAATCGACATGCCCGCAATGCAACGGCCTGGGCAAGACGGTAAAACACAAATGCCCGCAATGTAACGGAGAAGGCGTAATTCTCTCCGAAGAGGTGGTAACTGTGCCAATACCGCGCGGCGTGGCCGAAGGAATGCAGTTCCAGCTTCAGGGCAAAGGACACGCTGGCCCGCACAACGGCATACCCGGCGACCTTATCGTGCAAATTGAAGAACTGCCGCACGACACTTTCGAACGGCAGGAAAACAACTTGTTATACACCGCATACATCAATTTCGTCGATGCCACCCTCGGCACAAATCTCGAAATACCCACGCTTCAGGGCAAGGTAAAAATGAAAATTGAACCCGGTATCCCTTCCGGCAAAATATTGAGACTGAGGGGAAAAGGATTGCCCGATGTAAACGGCTACGGCATTGGAGATATGCTTGTAAGTATCAACGTGTGGATACCCAAGGCAACCAATAAGGAGGAACGTGAATTGTTGGAAAAATTGCGTAACTCGCCTAATTTCCAACCAAATCCAAGTAAACAGGAAAAGGGATTCTTCAACAAAATGAAAGATATATTCAACTGATAAACTTCATTCATTTTTAAATTTGTTTTTTGGGCGGCAAGAATATTTATTTGCCGCCTTTTTTATTTGCGTTTTTTGCGCAATCTGTCATAAAAGCCATGTGGAGCAATCTTGGGATTTACTTTCAGAAAGAATCCGAAAGCAAAACTTGCGGCACCGTCTTTTTCAATTCTGGTAAAATCGCCAAAAGTGCCGGAGTAAGGGAAATAAATGTAGGTAAGACCTTCTACGGCAAGCGTGGTGTGGCGGAATTTCTTAAGCTCGTAGCCGACGCTTGCGCAAAGCATATCCATCGGGTCGAAGACAAGACCTGTTTTTTTGACCGATACGTTTGAAAAATGCGGACTGCCGAGCAAAGGCACAAAATTATCGCCGTGCCAATATGCCACATCCATTGAAACACCTGCGAATTTTGCCCCCAAATGCGGATAAATACCCCAACCATTTTTAAATGAGAGTGTTGTATCGCCACTGTTGATAAAAGCAACAGCATGGCAACCCGTTGTAACTTCTACCTTTCCCATACGCAAGCCCAGTTGCAGACCTGCAGAAAAATTGAACATGGAAATTGTCGCACAAGAAACGGCAACCATCTCTCCACCAGTGTGTTGCACTATAGCGTGTATGGGTAGCGAAAGATTTACGACATTGGTCTGTATAGGTTTAACCCTGCCCGAAAAACCACAAATAAAACGCTCCTGCGTTTCGCTACCTCGGAAAATAAAATTTCTCCAGTCTGCCCAAATATCGGCATTGAAATACTTGAAATTCAACAACATCTGAATACCTGCCTCGGGGTCGGTGGCGTATAGCAGTTCGTCGTCGTAGAGCGGACGCGGCAGTTGCAGGTGCTTGTCGTTGTTATACAAATTGCCGAACACAAGCGACAGTTGGGGCAACACATCTACGCGAGCCTGCATCCACGGCAGCACATGACTTGGAGCGGACTCCTCCCCCATTTCGGGAAAAGCTGTGAACGAAATATTTCGCGGATAACTGCTGGCTCCCCAATAATGCAGCCAATGTACGCCGGCCTCCAAACGCACATGCTTTTCCACATTCCACACCAAACGCGGACGGAAATAGAAGCCCGGTATAGTGTAACCGCTTGTTTTTTCGGCAGAAAACTCGTTGTCCTTAAAGAAATACTCGAAGTCGGCACGTAACGAAAAACGACTGTTCCGAGTAGTGTCGGCGGATTGCGATATTGTATGCGCTGTAATGGTTATCGTAACAATAAGTAATACAATTCGTTTCATAGATATATTTTTAAACACGTAAAATTCACAGTTTTATCCACCTATGTTTATGTAATTGTGCATCAGTGCGTAAGATGTGAGACCGGCCACAGATTTAATGCCCGTTTTTTTGATGATGTTCTTGCGATGGGTTATTACGGTGTTGAGTGATATATTGAGTTTTTCGGCTATTTCTTTATTCATAAGTCCTTGGGCCACAAGTATGAGTATCTCGATCTCGCGTCGCGAAAGGACATCGTTTTCGGATGTTTTTTTCTGAATTACAGCACGATGCTCCGTTATGTCCCTCACACTTTTTACAAGGTGCGAAGGATTGGTGTAAATGTTGGCTACGGTATGGAATTTCGACATTATAGCGTTGTCGGCCAGCTGGGTACAAAAAGCCATTATTTTCAGGTTGGGGTATCTCTGTTGCAAAGCACTGAGGTCGGATTGTTTGTCGGGAGTTACAAGCAATGGGTTGATTATCAGCACATCAGGATGAATACTGTGCATATAGTCGTCGAGGTGGGCTATGGATGAGAGGTGCGACATTTGTCCGAACAAACCACTGTCGGACAGTATTTTACTCAAGCCCTCGGCAACGATTCGGGAAGGTTCCACCAAAAGTATTTTCGGCTTATAGTTTGTCATTGCCAACTCCTTTCTCCAGAGCTTCGACGTAAGGCACAAGAATTTTGTCCTCAATCATGGCATGTTTGTTCAGGTCGGAGGTCAGTTCTATCAGGTCCAAAATCAAGTCTATAACGTCGTTGTCGGACTTGTTTTCGGGCAGGTATTTGAAAAGTATCAGCGTTAGGTCGCTCAGTTTGTCCTCTATGCCCGAGTTGTGCGTCTGCACGAAGTCGTAGATGCTGTAGT
The DNA here is from genome assembly GCA_905233475.1 of uncultured Bacteroidales bacterium. Classification (GTDB taxonomy): domain Bacteria; phylum Bacteroidota; class Bacteroidia; order Bacteroidales; family P3; genus UBA1219. Next base: position 29,707 of record CAJOEN010000031.1, on the reverse strand, counting down.
CGCTACGTTTCTTTCCTTTCTGCAAGTCGGCGATGTAGGGAAACAGCGTCTTTTCCTCGTAGTCGAAATGTTCGGTGATGTCCTTTTTGTAGTCGTTGAAAAAAGTGCGCAAGGCCACGGAATAGTTGCTGTTGTCGCCGCCAATGATGTTCATCATGTGCCTTTCGATGTGAGGTATCTGTGTATCAAGATAATAGCTGTGCGAGGCGGTGAGGAAAGGCACAAGGTAGCGTATGTCGGTGTCCATAATGGTTTCCTCGTAGGGAATGTAGGATTCAAAAGTGTAGGCGTTGCACATAAGTATGAAAAAATCGGCGGGAATGCCGTTCTTCTGGCAGACCTCCTCCACCCTACGGTTGCCGAATCCCAGCGTAATGCCGAAACGCGGCAGGGTTGGCAGAAGGTGGTGGTTGGCAATGATAAGGTCGGCCAGACGCATATCTTTGGTAAAAAGTTTGGTTTTCATTTCAGAGATGTTTTTCATCGGTTTGAAGACTACAAATTTACGTTTTTTTTTCCGAGTAAGCAAAACTATTTTTTCCCACAGCCGCAATCCTGTGCGGAGCCGTTGCGGTTTGTGCATCCGCAGGCATTTTTGTCGTACATCGGACACGAAGCGCATCCGCCAGCGTTTTTGCTTTTGCAATCGCCGCCACAGTCGTTGTTGGTGAGTTTGCGCCGTAACGTCACGACAAGGAACGCCACCGCCGCAGCCACTATCAATCCCGTTATAATAACCTGAACACCCATTTCTTTAAGTTGAGAGTTGAAATGTAATTTACAATGTACAATTATTCACCTCTTAGTTCCTTAACTCCTTAACATCTTAACATCTTAACATCTTAACATCTTAACATCTTAACATCTTAACATTTTCACATATTCACCATCCGTCGCTCTTTTTCACTGTTCACAGATCACTGTTCACCCAAAAAACAACAATTAAACAATCCAACAATTCAACACTAAAACAGCGACCCTATCTGGAAAATAAGCATGGAGAACAGCCAAGCGAGGAAAATGGTATAGACGAAGGTGAACAGCACCCAACCCCAGCCGGCTTCGCGCTTGATGGCGGCAAGGGTGGAAATGCACGGCACGCTGAGCAGCACGAAAATCATCAGTCCGTAGGCCACCAGCGGGCTATAGATTGGCCTTCCCGCATACTCGCTGCCTTCGGGCCATGTCTGTTCCTTTATCTTCACCTGTAGCGCGCTCTCGCCTTCGGCATCTTCCACATCGCCGGCCTGATACAGCACTCCGAGGGTGGAGACTATTATCTCCTTGGCGGCGATGCCAGTGCAAAGCGCCACGCCTATGTGCCAGTCGAAACCGCAGGGACGTACCACAGGCTCTATCAGATGTCCGAAACGTCCCACAAAGGATTTCTCGCTGTGGACGGCGGCCTGCAGGTAGGAGAGGGAGTCGATGGCGGCAGTTTTCATTTCGGCAGTGAAACAGCTGTCGACGGGCATACCCTCGGTCTGCTCAATCTGCTGTGCCACAAGCTGTTCGGCGGCAGAGTTGCGGGGGAAATACTCCAACGCCCATATCACTATGGAGGCGGCAAGTATTATGGTACCCATTTTTTTGAGGTACTGCACGCTCTTATCCCACATGTGCATCAGCACGTTGCGCGCGGTAGGTACACGATACGGCGGCAGTTCCATCACAAACTCCTCGGAAACGCTGCGGAACACCGTCTTGCTCAGCACTTTAGCCGAAAGCACGGCGACAAGAACACCAAACAGGTAAAGACTCATCATCACAAGTGCCTGGTTTTTGGGGAAGAACGTCCCTATAAGTATCAGATATACAGGCAGTCGCGCCGAGCACGACATAAAAGGTATGGTAAGCACCGTTACCAGACGGTCTTTGCGATTTTCGAGGGTACGTGTGGCCATTATTGCAGGCACGGCACAGCCGAAGCCCATTATATAAGGTATGAACGAGCGTCCGTGCAAGCCGAATTTGTGAAACAGTTTGTCCATCATAAAGGCGGCACGTGCCATATAGCCCGTGTCTTCCATTATCGAGATGAACAAAAAGAGTATCAATATGTTAGGTAGGAACGATATAACCGAACCCACGCCGCCGATAATGCCGTCCACCACAAGGTCGCTCAGCATACCTTCGGGCATCCAGCCGCGCACAAGGCCGCCCAGCCACGAAATAAACATATCGAGCCAGTCCTGCGGATAGGCGCCCACTATAAAGGTGGTTTCGAACATTATCCACATAAACACCAGCAGCACAGGCAGTCCCAGCCAGCGGTTGGTGAGTATGTCGTCGGCACGGAAAGCGCGCCAGCGTTTGGTGTTGCTTTTGTTGGGAACGAAAGTCTGTTTCAGTGCGCCGCGGATAAAGCCGTAGCGCGCGTTGCTTATCTGTGTGTCGATAGGCTCGTGGTGGTGTTTTTCGAGATTTTCGCGACGACGCTTGGCCTCATCGAGTATCTGCTTGCCGTTGTGCAGGGCCTCCAGCTCGGCAACGGTGTGTTTCACGTTTTCCAACGCACTGATAGCCAAATACCTCGACGGATAAAGATTGATAATATCCTTGTTGTTTTCTATCTCCTTTTTCACCGAAGCAATGGCATTTTCAATGTCGTTTCCGTAGTTGATGTGAATGTGGTGGGTTATGTCCTTTTTGTTTTCAAAAACGTCGATAATTGCCTGAAGGACTTCGGGTATGCCCGTACCTCGTGATGCTGTGGTAGGCACTATCGGAAAGCCAAGCATTGTGCTGAGGGTCTTGTAATCGAACTTGTCCCCCTTGGCCGAAAACTCATCGAACATATTGAGTGCCATTATCATAGGCGTGTTCATGTCGATAAGCTGGGTGGTGAGGAACAGATTGCGTTCGAGGTTGGACGAATCGACGATGTTAAGAATCATGTCGTGTTCGTTCTTGCTAAGATACTCACGCACACACAGTTCCTCGGGCGAATATTCGTTAATGGAATAGGTGCCCGGCAAGTCCACCAGACGTATGGTGTAGCCCTTGTGGTAGAATACTCCCGTTTTTATATCTACGGTAACGCCGCCGTAGTTGCCCACTTTCTCGTGCAGGCCTGTGGCGTGGTTGAAAAAGGAAGTCTTGCCGCAGTTGGGGTTACCCACCAAAGCCACTGTAATAGTGTGACTTGCCTCCTGAATTTTCTTCGACAGCTGTTCGTTGTTGTCGTATTCCTCAACAAAAGTGCCGAAATATTCGTCCTTTGTTGTATCGGAGCGCACGGCATCGGAATTGCTGTCGGTAAGCTCGATGACGTCGATTTTGCGTGCCTCGCTTCGGCGCAACGACACCCGCGACTGAAGTATCTGATATTCAATGGGGTCGCTCAACGGGGCGTTCTTTATCACCTGAACCGTCTCGCCACGCACAAAGCCCATTTCCATCAGTCGGTGCCGCAATCCGCCATGTCCGCCGATTTTTACTATCACACATTTGTAAGCGGTCGGAATATCCGCCAAACTCGCTATCTTATATTCTTCTTTATTACTCATCAATAATTGTATTTTATTGTAAACAAACAACTTACTACCGTTTTTCGACGATATTTCAGTTTTGATTTACAGATACAAAAGTACGATATTTTTTTCGCATTGCCCTATAACTATAAATAGGTATATTCTAATTATACATCACCATTAATGAGGAGAGTTAAGAAGAGTTAAGAGTTAAGGGTTAAGGGTTGTGTTTTTTTAATAATTGATTTTCGGGTAGATTTGATGAACAACACTATGTCCTAAAATCCAAACATCCGAAAATCTCATTTATATTTCAATAAAAAAAATCGTACATTTGCAAAAAACAACGGTGGGGACAAATTCTTATACATAGCCGTTACAACATATTGAATAATACTTTTTTACATTATGAAAGAATATATTCTGAACAACTCACTTGTAAGCCACAAAATGGGCGTTTTGCGCGACAAAAACACCTCCACCAAGGAGTTCCGCGAAATAATCAAAGAACTCTCCACCCTGCTCTGCTACGAGGCTTTTCGCGACGTAGAAACATATGAACGTGAGATAGATACGCCAATGTCTAAAATTACGGCAAAACGTATAAATATGGACGACTACGTTTTTGTCCCCATACTGCGCGCCGGACTTGGCATGATGGACGGCATTTTACAGGCAGTGCCAACTGCAACATTCGGTTTTATAGGACTTTACCGCAACGAAGAAACACTTGATCCTGTTGAGTATTATTTCAAAATGCCGTCCGATATAGCAAGACGCAACATCATACTTCTCGACCCCATGCTTGCCACCGGCGGCTCGGCGGTGAACGCCATAGGACAGCTGAAGAAACACGGCGTTAAGGATATTCGTTTCCTCTGTATAGTAGCCTCGCCGCAAGGACTTGAGGCAGTGCAGACCGCCCATCCCGATGTGCGTATCTACGCCGCATCGCTCGACAAAGGCCTCAACGACCAAGGCTATATAATTCCCGGTTTGGGCGATGCCGGCGACAGGATTTTCCATACTGTTGATTAGTGATTTAACAGAATTAAAGCAAGAATTTTTAAGTATAAGCTAAACTTTTACGATTTTTACTAAAAGTTTCATGTATAAATATAACTTTTTCTAAAGTATCCTACCGAATAAGTCGATTTTTGGCAAAAGTATCCTACCGAATAAGTCGATTTTTGACAAAAGTATCCTACCGAATGAATAAATTTTGTATATTTGCAGATAAAAATAACATGTCTGCGAAATGTTTAAGCGTAATGTAATCAGCGTATTAGAGGATTGGAAGTCTAACGAGAGGCGTAAGCCGCTTATACTTCGTGGTGCTCGACAAGTAGGAAAGACAACAATTATCAATGAATTTGGTCGTTCTTTTTCCAATTATTTGTATTTTAATTTGGAAAATTACGAGCACCGTAAGTTGTTGGAAACAGAAATTCCTTTTGATGACCTTGTAAATCTGCTTTTTGCGCATAGCGGCAAAATCAGGCAGAAAGGCGACACACTGCTTTTTATTGATGAAATTCAAAATTCACCAAAGACAATAGCACTATTGCGTTATTTCTACGAAGAGCATAATAATCTACATGTGGTGGCGGCAGGTTCTTTGCTCGAAAATATTGTTGATGTGAACACGTCGTTTCCTGTCGGACGTGTGCAATATCTGCCGATACGTCCCTGTTCGTTTTCCGAGTTTGTTGGAGCAATGGGGTTCGACAATCTATTGGAAATAATGTACGACGAAAAATATTCCGTGCCTTTGCACAACAGGCTTATGTCCTTGTTCAACCAGTATGTGATTGTAGGCGGAATGCCGGAGGCTGTACAAGTGTATTCTGTAAGTCGCGATGTGCTTGCTTTGGATGATATTTACGAAACTCTGCTTCAGGCTTATCGCGACGATGTGAACAAATATGTGCAAAAGGACAAACTTTCGCGTGCGGTACGTTTCATACTCGAACACGGGTGGCTAAAGGCTGGTCAGACAGTTACCCTTAACGGATTTGCCGGCTCTGGCTATAAAATCAACGAAATAGGCAATGCCTTCCGTTTGTTGCAGAAGGCCATGCTTTTGGAATTGACTTATCCTACCACATCCGCGGAAAGTCCTATACTTACGGAAACAAGGCGACAACCAAAGCTTATTTGGCTTGATACAGGACTGGTGAACTATGCGGCAGGTATTCGAATGGAAATAATTGGTTCACAAGATATTATGGGCACTTGGAAAGGTCGGGTGGCAGAACATATCGTAGCGCAGGAGTTGCTGACACTTAACAACCGCATCGGTCAGCGAAGGGCTTTTTGGACACGTGGCAAGGGTGGTGAGAGTGCCGAAGTGGACTTTATCTGGCAGGTGGATTCTAAAGTAATTCCCATAGAGGTAAAGGCTGGTGTGGATTCACATTTGCGCTCACTGCACTCGTTTGTTGAGCATTCATCTGTAGATATGGCAGTTAGAGTTTGGTCGGGACAATTTTCGGTGAACAACCTCAACACAGTAATAAAGAAAAAGCCATTCCGCCTTATCAATTTGCCTTTTTATATGATTGGTAATTTGGAAAACATTATACATAAATATATATGATAGCGAACAAGGAAATAATAATAAAATGCTCATAATTTATTAAAAAAGATTATCTTTGCATATTGAATAAAGTGTTATTTTGAACTAATACAAATATGACAACTCCCGATTTTCTGAAAAAAGGCGACAAGATAGCTATCGTGGCTACCGCCCGCAAGGTGTCACCAGAAGAGATAAAGCCCTCGGTGGACTTGTTCCGCTCGTGGGGACTAGAGGTTGTAACCAATGAAAACCTCTACGCCACCGACAATCAGTTTGCCGGCAATGACGCTTTGCGCGCCGCCAGCCTGCAACAGTATCTCGACAATCCCGAAATAAAGGCAATAGTCTGTGCCCGTGGCGGTTACGGCACAGTACGTATCATCGACCGACTTGATTTCACCGCTTTCGCCAAAAATCCCAAGTGGATAGTGGGTTACAGCGATGTTACGGTACTGCACTCGCATATCAACAAAAATCTGGACATCAGTACTTTGCATGCCACCATGCCGCTCAATATCCCCACCGATGCCACAGCCAAGTCATATCCCGCCGTGGAGAGTCTTAAAGCGGCTTTGTTCGGCAATCTGCACGGCTACAGCGGTTTGCAGTTGGAGATTACACCCTCGGCACACAACCGCAGCGGCAGTTGCAAGGCCGAGGTCGTGGGCGGCAACCTCTCCATCCTTTACAGTCTCTGCGGCTCCCATTCCGACATCGACACGGACGGCAAGATACTGTTTATCGAAGACCTTGACGAATACCTCTACCACATCGACCGCATGATGCAGAACCTCAAACGTACGAGCGATATGCACAACAACACCATTCCTTTCGGGAAAACCGCCGAAGAGATTGTTTACGAAGCAGTTGCGGAATACGATTATCCGGTGCTTTTCTGCCAGAATTTCGGTCACGTAGGCACCAACAACCTTGCCCTGCCTCTCGGCGTGGAAACGGAATTGGTTGTAAATGAGAGCTGTGCGGAGATGAGGTTTGAGTGGGGAAAATAGAGATGTAATATTGTACGACTCGTGTATGCGGCTTTCGGGGATGGTGTGATTGGAATCAAGATGCGAGTTTCAAAATAGTTTGAGTTTTTTCCAAAACCGCAAAATTTTATCACTTTTGGAAAAAACTCGGTGACTTTGGCGGCTGTTATTTCACCTTCTTCTTCAGCGCAATAATCCTGTTGTACGACTCATGTATGCGGTTTTCGGGGATGGTGCCGTCCTTCACTTTTTCAAAGATGATGTCGATGGCTTTGGCTGCTATTTCGGGGTCGTAGGTGTCGCCGTTGTTGGAAAGACAAAGGATGTCGGCACCGGCAAGTATGGCGCGTGTGAGTATGGCGTCGAAGGAGTACTGCGAAACCATGGCACCCATGGCGAGGTCGTCGGTAACTACCACGCCCTTGAAACCCAGTCGTTTGCGCAGTAATCCAGTAATCACTTTTTCCGAAAGTGTGGCGGGCCAGTCGGCATCCAGCTTGCTGTTGTACACATGCGAGGTCATCACCATATCCACCACGTTGTCCTTTATAAGTCTGCGGTAGGGTATCAGTTCTTTGTCGCTCCATGTGTCGCTAACGTCGGCAATGCCGAGATGGGTGTCGCTTTCGGAGCTGCCGTGTCCGGGAAAGTGTTTCACGCACGAAAGCACGCCATGTCTTTTGTGTGCGGCAATCCATGCCTTGGCGTGTTTTGCCACATCTTCGGGCGAGGACGAGAAACTGCGTCCCAGTTTGCCGATGATAGGGCAATCGGGATTTACGTCCACGTCGGTGCAGGGGGCGAAATTGAGGTTTATCCCCATCTGTTTCAGTGTTTTGGCCGTTAGTTCCGACCAATATATGGTGCTGTCGGTGCTACCGGAAATTGCCATATCTTTTGCCCCTGCGAAAGTTGGAAATCCGTACTTTTCCTTCAGTCTCGACACCTTGCCGCCCTCTTGGTCTATGGCAATGAGGAGTTTTTCTTCGTTAATGGATTGTAAATCAGCACAGAGTTTTTTCAACTGCGAGCGTGAAGTTATGTTGCGGGGACGCTTGCGCGAAGGTGCGTCGTATTCGAATAGTATCACTCCGCCAATTTTCAAATTCTTGACATCGTGATAGATATGACTTTCTTTCGTCAAAGTGGTACCACGGAAACCCAGCATCAGCATTTGTGCTATTTCTGTACGGAGTTGTCCCTCACTTACAGTAAGTTCCACTCTGTTTTGCGATTGACAAGAAAAAGTCGTTGCAAGTATTGCAACAAGCGCTAAGGTTCTGGTAAAGAGGTTTTTCATTGGATGTTGGATTGTTTAGATGTTAAGATATTAAAATATTGATTGTTAGAGTTGTATGATTGATTCCGAATTCCGAACTCTACCTCGTGTACGGTGGCAGCGAAATATCGGCGAAATCTTTATTTAAAAATTTGAAATATCCCGCTATTCCCACCATTGCTGCATTGTCGGTGCAGAACTGTTTTTTGGGCAGGAACACTTTCCAGCCGTGCTTTTTGCCGAGAGCTGTAAGTTGCTCGCGCAGGTACGAGTTTGCCGACACTCCTCCAGCAATCGCCACCTGACGTATGCCCGTTTTGTTCATGGCTTTGGTGAGCTTTTTCAGCAGAAACGACACGATAGTATGTTGTATCGAAGCGCAGAGGTCGGCTTGGTTTTCGGCAATGAAATTGGGATTTTCGGCAAGTCTGTCGCGCAGAAAATACAGAAACGAGGTCTTTATTCCGCTGAAACTGTAGTTGAAATCGGGGATGTTGGGCTGTGCGAAAGCATATTTCAGCGGGTCGCCGTCCTTGGCCATACGGTCGATTATAGGTCCGCCCGGATAGCCGAGGTCCATAATTTTGGCCGCCTTGTCGATGGCTTCGCCTGCCGCGTCGTCGATGGTGTTTCCTATAATCTCCATGTCGAAATGACTTCTCAGCAGTATAATCTGCGTATGTCCGCCCGAAACCAGCAGACAGATAAACGGGAACTGCGGCGTTTCGCTGTCGTCGGTTTCCTTGATGAAATGGGAAAGTACGTGGGCTTGCAGGTGGTTCACCTCTATGAGGGGGATGTCCATAGCCTGCGCGAAACTTTTGGCAAACGACACTCCCACCAGCAGCGAGCCCAGCAGTCCGGGGCCTCGGGTGAAGGCCACAGCCTTGATGTCGTTTTTTTGGACTCCTGCATTACGTATGGCGCCGTCCACCACAGGGATTATGTTCTGCTGATGGGCACGCGAGGCTAATTCGGGCACCACACCGCCGTACCGACGGTGAACATCCTGACTTGCAATGACGTTAGATAGTAGGCGGTCGCCACGCAGAATGGCTGCCGAGGTGTCGTCGCACGACGATTCTATGGCGAGTATTACGGACATTGGTGTATTCGGAATTAAAATGTATAAAAAAGACAGGCGGCAAGCGCCTGTCTTTTCGTTGATTATGAAAAAATCTTGTTATTTTTTGAAGTTTTTCAGAGCGTCGGAAGCAGCTTCAGAGGCAGCTTGGGCACCGGCTTTAACAGCTTTGTTGCCAACTTCTTTAGCGGCATTGGTTGCTTTTTCTTTAATGCAACGGTTGTACTCAGCTTTCATTTCTGCCTGAAAATCAGCGTCGTCTTTGTAAGCGGCGTAGCTTTCGCTCAAAATGGCTTTGAAACAGTTTTCAACAGAAGCGGGGTCGGTTTTGTAGCAGTTGCATTTTGCTTGGCCGGCTTCACGAGCTTTGCTCAAAATTTCTTCTTTGCTTACGGTTGTTGCTTCGGGAGCAACAGCTTCAGGGGCTTGAACTTCTTCAGCAGTTACTTCTTCGGTGGTAGCTGTGGTGTCTTCTTCTACAGCCTCGACATTGTTGTTTCCGCAGGATAACATCATACCTGCAACGAACAACGCACTTCCTAAAAATAATACGGTCCTTTTCATTGTTTTTTAATGTGTTAGATTAATTATAATTTATTTTTTTGTGTTGCAAAGATAGCAATAATTTTTCAATGTAGGCAAAAAAAATGATTTTTTTTGATGTTTTTGATTGAAAAATATATAAAATATTGATTTTGCGCACATTATCTAATTCTGTCGGCGGCACGTACCTTCATTTCGTCGCTACGTATGGCACGTTGAGACAATACTATCAACACTATCGTTATTATTGGAACGAAAGTGCCTACCGAATAAGTTGTCTCAACTTCACCCATATTGGCAAGTTTTTCCGCCGCATCGGGGATTATGGAAAGGAACATTATGCCTATGTAAACCAAGTTGATAAGTCCGAGCATGGACACAAACCTCATCTGACGGACACGGTTTTTGTACAAGAAAATGCCAACCAGTGTGCCAATGCCTAGAACAATGGCCATAATCATAAGTATAACAGAGTTTTGTGCCATAAACGCCTCGCCTGTTTCGGGATTAAGGCTGTTTTCGCCCGGGAGCAATGTCAGGCTCGAAGATGTTACGTTGGTGTTCATTTTTGCCTCGAAAGTCGCCGTGGGGAAAAGGAAAAGCAGTATAAATCCCACAAGGGCAAGAACCAGTAAAAAAGATTGAATGCGTTGTATCATAAGTATTTGCGTTTTAAATGTACTTTTGAAAATAATTCACAAATTTACAAAAAAAATGTTTCACGACGAAAAAAATCTCTTCTCCATAATCATCGCATTGATAAACAATATGTTACAATATCTTTTGATAAACTGCAACATTTTTGTAAAATCCGTTCTCGAAAAACCAGTCCTTTTTCTCTCCCGTGCGCAGAAAGCCACATTTCTCGAAAAGATGTAGCGACACGGCGTTTTCGGTGAGTATTTCGGCGCAAAGCTGGTGCATTTGCAAATGTTTTTTTGCGTAGTCGCAAAGTGCCGTTATCGCCGAAGTTGCGTAGCTACGATTTCGCAAGTCATTGTTTATCAACACTCCTAGCTCTGCACGATGGTTAAACACATCTATATTGAACAAATCAATGCAACCCACAACTTGCCCATTTGCCTCGACCACAAGCCGCAGTTCCTTGGATGTTTGTATGTCGAACCGCTGTGTTTCCATAATATATTGAGTAAGAACATGTTTCGAAAATGGTGCATGAGTGTTGCTTGTAGCCCACAATGTTTGGTCGTTCTCCCACTGGTACATAGCCTCAATATCCTCAGGCTCAATGGCTCGCAGATGTATTTCTGTCATGTTTATCGATGTCTTTAATTACATTTTTTTATGAAATTCTACCCCAGTTTATTTTTGCCGACTTTTTCTGCACATATCGTTTTAGCAGGCTGTTTTCGGGCGAAAGTAGCCGAGGGTCGGACGAAAGGATTTCGTTCACCGTGTCGCGGGCTACACGTATCATATTCTCGTCCTGCACAATATCGGCAAGTTTTAGGTCTATAACGCCACTCTGCTGTAGTCCCTGCAAATCGCCGGGGCCGCGCAGCTTGAGGTCAGCTTCGGCAATTTTGAAGCCATCGGTGGTCTCTACCATTGTCTTTATGCGTGCCCGTCCGTCGGTGGTGAGTTTGTCGGAGGTCATAAGTATGCAGTACGACTGTTCGGCTCCCCGACCCACACGTCCGCGCAGCTGGTGCAGTTGCGACAGGCCGAAGCGCTCGGCGTTCTCTATTACCATAACCGAAGCATTCGGCACGTCCACACCAACCTCTATCACCGTAGTGGAAACCATTATATGTGTCTGTCCCTTTTTGAAACGTTCCATTTCATAGTCCTTTGCATCGGCTTTCATCTGCCCGTGCACAATGCTTATCTGGTACTGAGGCTGCGGAAAAGCTCTCGAAATACTTTCGTATCCGTCCATAAGGTCTTTTAAATCAAGCTTTTCCGATTCGTTGATAAGCGGATAAACGACGTAAATCTGATGTCCGGCGGATATCTGACGTTTCATAAAGCCAAACACTTTAAGCCTGTCGCCGTCGTATTGGTGCAAAGTGCGTATAGGTTTGCGCCCCGGGGGGAGTTCGTCGATAATGGAGCAGTCCAAGTCGCCGTAAACGGTCATGGCAAGGGTGCGTGGAATTGGAGTGGCCGTCATTACAAGAATGTGGGGCGGAATGGTGTTCTTTGCCCACATCTTGGCTCTTTGCTCAACGCCAAAACGATGTTGTTCATCTATCACCACAAGCCCCAGATTGGCAAAAACCACATCCTTTTCTATCAAAGCGTGAGTACCTATAAGTATTTGTATTTCACCTTTTTGCAGACGTTCTTTTATTTTTCGTTTGCTTGCCGGTTTTGTGGAACCCGTAAGGAGTTCCGCTTCAATGCCGATATTTTGAAGAAATTTCATAATATTGGCAAAGTGCTGTGTAGCAAGTATTTCAGTCGGTGCCATAAGGCAGGCTTGGAAACCGTTGTCGCAGGCTATGAGCATACATAGCAGAGCTACAAGTGTTTTGCCACTGCCCACATCGCCTTGTAGCAGACGATTCATCTGCTTGCCGGTACGCATGTCGGTGTAAATTTCGCGCACCACACGTTTTTGGGCACCGGTAAGTTCAAAAGGCAGGTTGTTTTTGTAAAAGCTGTTGAAATAATTTCCTATATGATTGAAAACAAATCCCCTACCCTTTTCCCTGCGTTCGGTTTTGGCATAAAGGTACTCCAGCTGCATCATAAACACTTCCTCGAATTTGAGCCGTCGCACAGCCTTTGCGTTGGTTTCGGCATCTTTGGGGAAATGTATGTTGAACATGGCTTCCTCGCGCCCCATCAGTCCGAAACGGCTTATTATGTGTTTGGGTAGTGTCTCCGGTATGTTTCCGTGCGCATCGCCCAACAGCACCGACATTATCTTGGATATGCCTTTGGTGGAAAACCCTCGGGATTTCAGTTTTTCGGTGGACGAATATATCGGTATAAACGATTGTGCAACGGCTTCGCCCTCGGGTTTCACGGGTTCAAGGTCGGGATGGGCTATGTTGTAACTGCCGTTGAACAGTGTGGGACGCCCCAAAACCAGATATTCCACATTGGTACGCAGGCTCTCCTTAACCCATTTTATTCCCTGAAACCACACCAATTCCAAACTGCCCGTAACGTCGCGCAAAATAGCCGTCAGACGCATTTTCCGTCCCTCTCCCACTGTTTTTATGTCGGTTATAACTCCTTTAGTAACAATGTAGTTGTTGGTTTCGGCAATCTGGTTGATGGTAATGAATCTGGTGCGGTCGAGGTAGCGAAATGGATAATATTCCAAAAGGTCGCCGAAAGTGTGTATGCCCAACTCGCGCTGCAGAAGCGTGGCACGGGCTGGTCCCACAGTACGCAGGTACTCTATCGGTGTGCTTAAATACGAATAGTCCATCTTAGCTGCCGTTGTTCAATAATTATTTTTGCAAAAATACTGAAAAAAAACGTCCTACTTACCTCTCTTTACAAAAAGTTATCATCATGTGCCTGTGAAATGACAATACGAATAAAGCTCGAAAGCATGGATATTATTGCATAAAAGGTTTTAAACCCTTAGCAGGAAACGCTGTACACTGAGTTCCTCGCGAAAAAACACCATTCCCATTGTATAAACGTCAATGGTCAGGATATTTGATGTGTCGTTGGTTATAGTTTCCCAAAGTCGCTCGCTGGCACTAAACACATGAATATCTGGCACTACAACCACCGTTCCGTGCGAAAAGATTTCTGAATTTTCTTTTTTCATCGAAAGAAAACTTTCAGCATCGCATATCATCAAACTTGCGCAAAAAGGTGATTTACAGTCATTTCCCGAAACGCCTGCCTCTGTCCCCAACAGCTGGGGAAGTTTTTCTTCCGCCCACTCTAAAACACCGGACACATTGGGCTTTTTCCGCACCAAAATTTTCTTCAATCCGTAATGGTCGGCAAGTTTGTACATAAACGCGGCATTGCGCCTGTCGCGGAGTGAGAGTCCGCAGGTTTGCAGAAACGATGGACTAACCCGCGGCAACAAAACCTCGGTGTAAAGGCCGAAAACAAAAGGCGAGTGCAGGTTGTACTGAGTTTTTCCGGCGAGCAGGTAAGTCAAAGCGTTCATTGTAATGACATTTTTTTCGTTGGACGTATTTTGCCCTTGCGTGCGAACCACCCTAAACTGTCGGCAATTGCCTTTTCCACAGGTGTTTGCGGCATTCCAAGTTTTTCTACAGCCTTTTGGGAGGTGTAATATTCCTGAACACAAAGTTGTTTTAGATTCACCGACGAAAATACGACAGCTATTCCACATACTCTCAATAAGTTACCCAAAACACCAAGGAGCTTTACAAGCACAGTCGGCAGAGTTATAACATATTTTGGATAGCCTGTAACTTTTTTTTGCAACAAATATAATTCCTTGATACTAAAATTTTTACATCCTGCAATATAGCGTTCTCCCGAATTGCCCATTGTTAGGGCGTTCACGGCGGCCTGTGCCACATCACCTGCATGTACAAAATTCTTGCCTCCCTTCGTGGCTAGGGCGACGTGCCTGCGGTGCGCGGCCAACAGCATTGCTCCCGAACTTGGTTTGGTGTCGTAAGCTCCCAGCATAAAGGCAGGGTTTATTATAATTACATGATTGTAAGCACTTTGCGAATGTGCGACAAAAAGTTCTTCGGCATGCTTTTTTGCTTTGGCATAAAATGATTCGGTAAACGGCGACTGCATTGGAGAGTGTTCGTCGGCAGGCTTGTCGGGATTACCATAACCAATTGTATTTGCGGTACTTATATAAACTATTGTTTTGATATTCAAATTGTTGCACACCTTAATCACTGTTTCGGAACCTTCCACTATAACTTCCTCGAAACAAGAGTAATACAGTTGGCTCATATCGGTTGTTGCAGCTGCATGTATAGCAGCTGCACAGCCAACGGCGGCATTTCGCAAATCGTTATAATTCATAAAGTTGCCTTCAAATACATGCAGATTAGGGTCCTGTATGCACAAGGATGTAGCTCTACGCACAATGGCATGCACGCTATGCCCATGCTCCAAAAGACACAAAATAATGTTGTGTCCCAACAATCCGTTGGCTCCTGTAAGCAGCACATTCATAACTATTGTCCGTTTTGTTGGTAATGCCTTTCTATATCGTCAAAAACGGGAAGCAGGTCGTCGAGGTTTGTCAGCGACACAAGTTTCATACGGAATGGTTTGAAGTCGTGCAATGCCTTGAAATACCCCGAATAATGCTTGCGCATTTCCAACACTGCGGTACGTTCTCCTTTCCAGCGCACCGCTTCGAGCAGGTGCCGGCGGCACACCGCCACTCGTTCCGAAACGGGTACTTGCCGCAGTTCCATGCCATTCAGCAGACGGCGACTTTGCTCGAAAATCCAAGGGTTGCCTATGGCCGCACGACCTATCAGTATGCCGTCCACGCCGTAGCGGTTGCGGTACTCCACCACCATTTCGGGAGAAGTGATGTCGCCATTGCCAAAAACGGGGATTGCCATACGCGGATTTTCCTTGACCTTGGCAATAAGGCTCCAGTCTGCAGTTCCTTTGTACAGTTGCGTTTTTGTGCGCCCGTGTATGCTTATGGCGGCTATGCCAATGTCCTGCAAACGTTCGGCAAGCTCCACAATTGGTTTGCTGTTTTCGTCGTAGCCGAGACGTGTCTTCACAGTTACAGGCAGTCTGGAGGCTTTCACAATCTCAGCGGTAATGGAAACAAGTCGTTCGGGGTCGCGCAAGGCCCCCGAACCGGCACCGCGTCCGGCTATCTTACGCATGGGGCACCCCCAGTTGATGTCCACAAAATCGGGAGACACCTGCTCCACAAACTCGAGCGAGCGTATAAGCGGCTCCACTTCGTTGCCGAAAATCTGCACCCCAATGGGGTGTTCCTTGCTGTCGAACTGCATTTTGCGACGGCTTTTCTCCGCCTCGCGTATCAGGGCTTCGGAAGCTATGAACTCGGTTATGAGCAGATCGGCGCCAAAATCTTTGCAAACACCACGAAAGGGCTTGTCCGTTATGTCGTCCATCGGCGACAAAGCGAGCGTAAATGCGCCCAAATCAACACTTCCTATCTTTGCCATAGCTCCATTTTTGCAAAAAAACGAGGAATTTTTGAAAAATTCCCCGTTCATATTTATAATTATATTTTTACCGTTTCTTATTTTGTAGAAATAACAAGATATTTCGTTGTTTTCCAGAACTCTGTGGGGTTCAATATTTTGATTTGTGTGCAGACTTTGTCTTCGTTGAAAACAAGTTCGTATGAATTGTCGGGGTGTTTGGAGACAACCTGAGCACCTTTTGCATTAACTGCCAAAGAGATTACTTTACGTTTGTCTATCGGTGTGAAAGCCGATACGTCCATATCGTTGGTTGTCTGCTGTTTTCTGCCGATACCGATAAATCCTCCGGTTTTGTTTACAATGCCGTATTCCTTGAGGTTTTTGTAGGTGTCCACAATGTAATATACTGTGTTCAAGTCATTAACCTGATTTTCTATGACTTTGTCTTTTGCGGCATTCGACTCGGTAAGTGTTACCACGTCGTTGTTAAGGTTTTCGATAACGATTTTCTTTTGTTCGAGTTCCGTTACAAGCCTCTGTATTTCAGACTCTTGTTCTGATATGCGGGTCTGAAGTTTTTCTACATATTCCTGCAGTTTTGAATTTTCCTTGTGCGAGGTTTTGATTTGATTGTTCAGTTTGGCAAGTTTTGCCTTGTTCTGCGACATCATTTCATTTATTTGCTGAATTTGATTGTTGATTTTCAGCTTGACGTCGTTTTTACCTTCCACTTGTCCGCGTTGCAGTTCCTCAACCTGTCCAAATTTGGAAGATACACTTGCCAAATTATCCTCAATTTCATTAAGGATTTCAAACAAAGCGTCCACCTCGTCATTTTTCGAATCGACGATGGCTTGCAGTGAGTCAATTGTCTTTTGGGCACTGAGATTTTCCTCTTCGCCAGAAGAGTTACACGATGTGAACGTAAACGCCGCACATGCGACGAAACCAGCCAAAATTATTATTTTTTTCATGATGAAGTTTTTTTATATTTTGTTATTTAAATGTCTTTCAGATAACGCAGTTTGTTTTTTTTTATTTTCTGATATGTCAAAAAATATTTATTTTTTTATCGAAGAAGTGTCTTTTCACCGTTTTTGTCTATTTTCACTATCTGTGAACTTTTACCTGTGTCCGAGTCGTTACAATCTGCAGGCACCACAAAATCAGCCATTTCGAGTAGCCTTGCGTCAATATCCACGAAAGCGGCGGGCGGTTTCTGTCCTGAAAAATTTGCCGAAGTGCTTACTATAGGCTTGCCGAATTTTTCTATAAGAGTGCGACAAAATGCAGAACGCGGCACCCGTATGCCAATGCTACCGTCGGAAGCCACGAGGTTTGCAGGCAGGTTTGTCGCCTTAGGATACACAACCGTAGTAGGACGTTCCTGCTTCTCCACAAATGCTATGATTCCTTCATCGAAATCCGTCACATATTCCATAACCTGCTCAAAATCGGAACACAATACAAGCATACTCTTTCCGGGATTGCGCTTTTTAACGGCACACACTTTCTCAACGGCCGAAGAATTCGTGGCATCGCAGCCAATACCCCAAATGGTGTCGGTGGGATACACTATAACACCACCCGAGGAAAGCACCCTAACCGCCTGTTCTACAATGCTATACATTTCCATAAATTAAGCACTTAGGGAAAGGCCATATTACGCTAACTACGTATTTTGGCACCCAACCTATTTTCGAAAGTCTTTTGCAGTTTGCCCATAACGGCCTCTATCTGTTTGTCCGACAATGTTTTTTCGGTATCCTGCAAAACAAAGCTCACGGCATAAGACTTCTTGCCGTTTTCTATGCGGTCGCCCTCGTAAACATCGAACAATCCTACTTTTTTCAGCAGTTTCTTCTCCGTTTCATAAGCGAGACGTTCTATTTCGGCAAAGCTTACGTTTTTGTCGATAACAAGGGCAAGGTCGCGGCGAACTTCGGGGAACTTCGGCACTTCGGCGTAGGTTATGTCCTTGGCTGGAATGTTTTTCAGAAGCAAATCCCAGTTGATGTCGGCATAAAATACTTCCTGCTTGCAGTCCATCCGTTTGAGAACGGCTTTCGAAAGCTGCCCAACAGACGCTATAACCTTACGGCTATCCTTGAAAATCAAGTCGATACCAGAAGAATAGTAATGTGCTTGGGCCGGCTCGGCAATAATGCGTCCCATATTCATACGCATACGACACAAGATATTGATAACGTGTGCTTTAAGGTAATAGAAATCCGTTTTTTCCGATTTTAATTTCCAGTTTTCGGGAATTTCGCTACCTGTGGCAAAAAGTGAGAGATGGCGTTCCTCGAAATAACGTTTTGTAACATCCTGATTTTCGGATTGTTCGGGATTGTAACAGTATATCTTGCCAAACTCGAACAGCTTCTGGTTCAGTATTTTATGGTTGAGGTTGTACACCACGCATTCCAAGCCGCTGTATAGCAGTGTCTGGCGCATTACGTTAAGTTCCTTGCTCAACGGATTGAGTATCACAACGTTGTTGGCAGGACTGAAATCCTCGTTGTTTTCGTAGTATTCCGATTTGGTAAGCGAGTTGTTCATTATCTCGCTGAAACCATTGTTGGCCAAATAGTTACCAACAACGTTCTGCATTTTGTTAGGATTGGGTTTGTGGCTGTACGAGAGGCAACTTTGCAGTCTGTCGTCAAATTCAATGTTGTTGTAGCCGTATATACGCATAATCTCCTCAACCACATCGCATTCGCGTGTTACATCCACCTTGTTGGTTGGCACAAGCACCGTCATTCCTTCGTCGTTGTCGCCCTCCACTTGTATATCGAGCATGGAAAGTATTGATTTGATGGTAGCTACAGGGATTTCTCTGCCCATCAAACTGAAAATTCTACAGTAGTTTATATCCACCCTGCAACGTTCTATCGTATTGGGATAAATATCTGTTATTTCGGAACTTATGCTTCCACCCGCAAGTTCTTTTATCAGCAGTGCGGCGCGTTTTATGGCATATACGGTGATATTTGGGTCGCAGCCGCGCTCGTAGCGGAACGAGGCGTCGGTCTTGAGGCCGTGATACTTAGATGTTTTTCGCACGCTCACGGGATTGAAATAGGCGCTTTCGAGGAATATGTTGGTAGTTTCGAACGTAACGCCCGATTTCTCGCCGCCGAACACTCCTGCTATGCACATGCCCTCGTTCTCGTTGCAAATCATCAGCTCGGTGCCGTTGAGCTTGCGCTGAACACCGTCCAAAGTAGTAAACATGGTGTCCTTGGGCAGTTTTTTCACAATCACATGCCCTCCGTCAATCTTGTCTGCGTCGAAGGCGTGCATGGGCTGACCTATCTCCATCAGCACAAAATTGGTTATGTCCACAATGTTGTTGATGGGACGGATGCCCACTGCCGACAGCTTGTTGCGCAGCCATTCGGGGGATTCGGCCACCTTGACTCCTGTTATGGTAAGACCTGTGTAACGTGGACAATTTTCGGTATCTTCCACAGTAACAGCTATTTTACGGGCATCGTTGTCCTGCCTGAAAGCCTCAACGGAGGGAATTTCCAGTTTCAAGTTGCCACCGTGCTGGGTGTTGTAGGCAGCCACAAGGTCGCGTCCTACGCCTATGTGCGAGGTGGCGTCGGAGCGGTTGGCGGTGATAGCCACTTCTATGGCGTAGTCCTCTTCCACACCGAAATATTTCTTGGCGGGCATGCCCACAGTGGCATCGTCGGGCAATACCATAATGCCGTCGTGGGAGCTGCCGAGACCGAGTTCGTCCTCGGCACATATCATGCCTTCCGACACACATCCGCGTATTTTGGATTTCTTTATCTCAAAAAACTCCGTGTCGGATGTCCATATCTGTGTGCCTATGGTGGCTACGACAACCTTTTGTCCTGCCGCCACATTGGGTGCTCCGCAAACGATGTCGAGTAGCCTATCGCCTCCAACATCAACCGTGGTTACGTGCAGGTGGTCGGAATCGGGGTGCGGCTCGCAGGTAACAACCTTGCCTATAACCACATGCTCCAAGCCTCCTTTTATGGTTTCCACTTTTTCTATTCCTTCTATTTCCAGACCGCTGAATGTCAGCACGTCGTCAATCTCTTGTGGGGTAAGTTCGGATTTCACATAATCACGCAACCATTTGTACGATACTTTCATATTTATCTATTTTTATATCTTTCAACGTGTTAAAAAACGTTTTCTGTTTTTTTTAAATTGTATTACAAACTTTCAAAGATACGATTTTATTTGCTTTTTTTTCACTTTTAGGAAAAAAATGTATATCTTTGCATTTTCTGATAACAACAAAAAAATTATTATTATGAATAAAGCACTTGCTTCCGTCAAAAGATTGTTGATTTTTACTGCGACTCTGTTTTTGGCCTTTTCAGCCATCTGCCAGCAGGCAAATATGAACCGCCGTATCGACATAAAAGTACCTCATGGCGAACGTATCTATATGAATTTCAATGCCGATTCGTCGAATACTCCTGTAAAAATCGTAAGCGGCACCCTCGATTCCATAATGATTGCCGACACAAACTTTACCATGCGGAGCATATTTATCACGGCCGAAGACACCGTAATTACCCTTTACGGCAACGTTAAGGTATTTCGTTGCGCCGGAAACGGCTCTCTTATAAGCGAGATTGACATAAGCGGAAACTCCGGATTGAAAGAGCTTTACTGCCAAGGCAATAGCATTGCGAAACTCACCATCGGAAACAACACAAGTCTGAACACGCTTTACGCACAGAACAACGCCATTACAAGCCTTAACCTTGGCGGATGCCCGTCGCTAACTTATTTCCACTGCGGGCATAACAATATATCCACCCTCGACATCAGTGGCAACACGGCGCTGAAAGAACTTTTCTGCTCGCATAACCAACTCACTACCATCGATATAAGCAACGACACTCTTTTGGAAACGCTGAGTTGCGAATTTAACAGCATTAGCGCTCTCGACTTTAGTGGCAACACGCTAATAACCAATATAATATGCAACTCAAACGCATTGTGTGCACAAGCTTACGACAATATGATGTGCTCTTTGCCAACCGCCTCCGGCGAAAGTCACAACCTTACCCCAACCGACGACATATCCAACACAGGCGACGCATTTTTCAACGCCAACGTAGCTAATGCCATAGCCAAAGGCTGGGCAGTTAGGGACACCAACAACGCAATGATACTAACTACCAGTGGTACACATAGTTGCGACAACAGCATCGACGAAAGTTCTTACGTCCATTTCACCATCAATCCCAATCCTGCAAAAGAGCGCATTGCCATACACGGACTTGAAGCCGGGACACACATTATAATAATAGACATGGCCGGAAAGATTGTGAGAAAGACCGTCTCCGGCGACGGCATTGCCGTTATGGATATACGCGGTCTCGACAGCGGTGTTTATTTCGTAAAAACGGCCGACTGTTCCCAAAAGCTTATAGTTTGGTAATTGCACCGTATCACCGTTTTTCATTGAATCCGTACCGACTTTACCAAAAATCGACAAAAAAATGTATTTTTGCAAATGCTTTTTTCGGGCATTAAATCTTACAATACATTAAAAACCACTATTTTACAAAGAAAAACAATGAGTATTATTAACACAAAGAACCTGAAAGGGGACATTTTTGGAGGTATTACAGCCGGTGTAGTAGCCTTGCCTTTGGCTTTGGCTTTTGGCATACAAGCCTTTGGAGGTATCAACGACCCCGCCGCAAATTCCATTGGAGCTTTGGCCGGACTTGTGGGAGCCACTATGCTTGGCTTCTTTGCCGCGATTTTTGGAGGAACACATTCGCAAATAAGCGGACCTACAGGCCCGATGACGGTTATAACTGCCGGACTTACCGCCGGTGTATGGGCTTCCACGCAAAATCCGTCGTTTTCCATGGTGCTGCTTACAATGTCGATGGCAGGCGTGTTTTGCGGACTGTTCCAAGTTCTTTTCGGAATCCTAAAAATAGGCAAATACGTGCGCTATATCCCCTACCCCGTACTATCGGGATTTATGAGCGGCATAGGCATCATAATAATCCTGCAACAGATATACCCCCTAATTGGCCTGAAATCGCCGGTTTTGGTGGTGGATATGCTACTTGAATTACCCGAAAGGGTGGCCGATGGCATAAGTTTTTTGGCACTGCTTATCGGACTTGGCACCATAGCTATAGTGGCTCTTTTCCCCATGCTTACAAAGAAAATTCCCGCTACATTGGTCGCATTGCTCGTTATGACCGTTGTGTCGCTTTTTATGGACTATCCCGAAAAACTCACCATAGGCGAGATTCCAGCGGGATTTCCCATGCCATTTTTCGCCAAAGAAGGAGTTTCGCTTGCCGGTATCGACTGGCTTGCACTGATAAAAATGTCGGTTATACCCGGACTTACCCTTGCAGGATTGGGTTCCATAGACACCTTGCTTACTTCTGTGGTGGCGGACAACATCACCAAAACCAAACACAACAGCAACAGAGAGCTTGTCGGACAAGGCATTGGAAATATGATTTCGGGACTTTTCTGCGGTATTTCGGGTGCCGGTGCCACAATGCGTACCGTAGTTAATGTGAAAAGCGGCGGACGTACACGGCTGTCGGGAGTAACTCATTCCATATTCCTTTTGGCCGTGCTGTTGGGACTTGGAAGTCTCGTAAGGTATGTGCCGTTGTCAGTATTGGCCGGAATCCTAATCTCGGTGGGCTGGGGAATAATAGACTTTAAAGGACTTAAAGACTTGTTCAGAATACCGCGAGCCGACGCTTTCGTACTTATGGTGGTTTTATCGCTGACAGTTTTTGTGGACTTGCTAACCGCCGTAGGCATTGGCATGATAATAGCCTGCGTGCTGTTCATGAAACGTGCCGGCGACCTCGTTGAAGGCAGTTATCAGGCCGGTGAAATATCCAATTTCGACAAGGAGTCGCCTTGGGCAGATGAAGCCGGTGTGCCAGAGGAGATAAAGCACAAAATTTACATTCAACGACTAAACGGACCTATTTTCTTCGGCTCAATAACACGTTTCCAAGAGGTTATGCACGACATTCCTCGCGACGTAAAGCTCGTAATCATTCGCATGAAATTGGTATCCTTTATGGACCAATCGGGACTTTACGCTATGGAAACCGCCATAAAAGACCTTCAGGAACAGGGCATTA
Source organism: uncultured Bacteroidales bacterium (assembly GCA_905233475.1). GTDB lineage: Bacteria > Bacteroidota > Bacteroidia > Bacteroidales > P3 > UBA1219. The sequence goes on along the minus strand of CAJOEN010000031.1, from coordinate 6,527 downwards.
CGGTATATATGACTATAATACAGCCGCAACCCCTGTACATGTTAAAATCCATGAAACTCATACCCAACGTGGTAGCCGAAGAGAACACTTTCAAAACTTTTGAGGAATGTACCGAAAGACTGAGAAATATTGCGAAAACGCTCTAATTTTGGCACATTTCCATTGCAACGAATAAAGGAAGTTAGAAAGAACAATCGTTTTTTGACAACAAAAAATAAAAAAAGGATGCCTGACCAATGCGGAGGCATCCTTTTTTTTAAAACAGTATAATAAAGTATTCAACTATTTCTGTTTCAGCACTTCACGTACAGCAGCCATTATATTGGCGCTTTTCATTCCAAAGTGTTCCATTAGCTGTGCCGGTGTTCCCGATTCGCCGAAACGGTCTGCCATAGCCACATAACGCATCGGGGTCGGGCAGTTGAGCGCAAGCACACGTGCCACGCTGTCGGTAAGGCCGTTGATAAAGGAATGTTCCTCGCAGGTAACCACAGCACCTGTCTTGCGGGCGCTGGCAATAATAGCTTCGGTGTCGAGGGGTTTTATTGTGTGTATATTGACAACATCGGCGCTTATACCTTGTCTTTCAAGCTCTTGTGCGGCTTGCAGTGCTTCCCACACCAAATGTCCGGTGGCGATGATGGTTACGTCGTTGCCTTGGTTGAGGATTTGAGCCTTGCCTATCACAAATGGTTCGTCGATGTCAGTAAAATTAGGCATTTTGGGACGGCCAAAACGCAGATACACCGGGCCGTTATGCTCGGCGGCGGCAATGGTGGCATTGTGCGTCTGATTGGCATCGCAGGGCACAATCACCGTCATGTTGGGAAGAGCTTTCATCAGGCCGATGTCCTCCATAGTCTGGTGTGTGGCACCATCCTCGCCAAGGGTGATACCGGCATGGCTGCCACAGATTTTCACGTTTTTGTTGGAGTAGGCCACCACCTGACGAATCTGGTCGTAGATGCGCCCCGTAACAAATTCAGCGAAACCGCCAATGAATGGAATCTTGCCATTTAGCGACATTCCGGCAGCTATGCCAGTCATGTTGGCTTCGGCAATACCGCACTGCACAAACCTTTCGGGGAAAGTCTTGGCAAAGCCGTCCATCTTCACAGAGCCTGTAACGTCGGCGGTGAGAGCCACCACGTTAGGGTATTTTTGACCAGCGGCCACCAAACCTTCGCCAAATCCACTGCGGAGGTCTTTCATTGTTATGTTTTCGTATGTTCTTGTCATGATTATCTATGTTTTATGTTGGTTTTCAAAAATTTATATTTGTCTGTCGAGCCGATTCTATCTTAAAACGTCGTATCTGCAGCGAGTTGTGCCCCCATTTTTCCTTGTCCTGCAAAAGAACTATGTATTCGCCTGCCATTAAAGGAACGCGTTCAATAAATTGGCTCTCGTCAAGGTCGTGGATTTTGCTGGTTTTTCCATTCTGTTCGTCGATGGAGAAAATGCAACCTTTGAAAACACCTTTCGGCTTGTTGATAACCGCAAGTCCCGGAGTTGGAATAGCAAGGTCGGTAGAGGTTGTATAACTTATCTCCACATCGTTTATCACTACCGTCGGAAGTGAGTGTATCTCAACAGTATAGCGTCCTGTAATATAAGGCACGTTACTGTTAATGGCTTGCACATTCACAAGTTCGTTATTTTCGGCCTTGCGCACCGAAACGGTGTACTGGGGTATTTCGAAAAGCACGCGTTTTCCGTCGAAACGGACACGCAGAAAGCCCTGTTCGGCAGTAACGCCAATTCTCTTGTGTTGTCCGCTCTCAAACTTTATGTTCGAAAGGGTTTGAGGTGGATTGGTGAAAAAAGTTACGTTGTAGTCGATAAGCGGGTCTATCTTGAAAGTGTCGGGTTGCGATTTGCTGTTGCAAGTATATAATGTCTGCAGTCGCGGCAAACCTGTTTGTGCGTCGTAAAACACCACAGGAGTTGTAGATTCGTAAGTCTTACCCGAATTGTCGTTGATATATAAACTTACATCGGCCTGCTGTTCGGCCATGGCAAAGACTTTGTACAGAGTTTTTATGTAGTTCTCCTCGTTCGGGACGTGGAAAAATTTACCAACACAGTCGAGGTCGTTTTTGAAATTACTTTTGTCGCCTATGCCTACAACAAAAGTTTTCACCACCATACCACTCGTCTGCACCTGTCGCGCCGTTTGGCAGATGTCATCGCCACTGTTGTCTATACCGTCGGTTATGATAAGTATAATGTTACGAGACGAAACACCCGTAGGGAAATCGTTCAAAGAACTCGAGAGAGCCGAAGTTACTGTACCGCCTCCCTGTGGCACAAGGGTTTTTATCTTACTCTTGATTCTGTAGTTGTTATCGTATTTGAAAGGAACTTCAAGACGTGTATCGCGGTCGTTCTTGTTCAGGTGTCCGAACACCCGCATGGCGAATTCCACATTGTTTTGGTGCGAAATGCTGTCCATGAATTTGAGCAGCACGGCCTGTGTCACCTTAATCTTGGAATCGCTCTGCCATTTCTCCCACATACTGTTGGAACAGTCGAGGATGAGCAACACATGAGTTTTGTCGTTCAACGGATTTACAGGTACGCGTTTTTTCTGAGCCTGTGCCGCCGATAACGACAAAAGCATGATTAGCAATATGATACAGAGGCGTTTCATCATCAGAAGTCGCCCAAAGTTTCTTCCAGTTGTGCGAGAGCCTTGGCCAACTCGTCGTCCGATGGCGGTACACCGTGATATTTGTTGGTGCCTTGCATAAAATCAACGCCGTAGCCCATCTCGGTTTTCATTATAACAGCAATGGGTTTGCCTTTTCCAGTGAGGCTTTTGGCGGTATTAAGCCAGTCCACCACCTGTTGCATGTCGTTGCCGTTGGCGATGTTCACCACCTGCCATCCGAAGGCTTCCCATTTGGCCTGCAGGTTGCCCAGCGACATCACGGCGTCCACCGTTCCGTCTATCTGCTGACCGTTATAATCGACAGTGGCAATAAGGTTGTCCACATGTTTGGAGCCTGCGAACATAACCGCTTCCCAAATCTGGCCTTCTTCCAGCTCGCCGTCGCCGTGGAGGGAGAACACGAGGCCGTTGTCGCCGTCCATCTTCTTGCCTAAAGCGGCACCTATGGCTACGGAAAGCCCTTGTCCTAAAGAGCCCGACGCCATGCGAATGCCAGGCAGGCTGTGCGCTGTGGAGGGGTGCCCCTGCAAACGAGTACCAAGGGCGCGGAAAGTACCGAGTTCCGATACCGGAAAATAGCCCACACGTGCCAAAACGCTGTACAGCACGGGGGTTATGTGTCCGTTCGACATAAAGAACATGTCCTCGCCTTTGCCGTCCATTGTAAAGTGGGCGGGGTTGGCGTTCATAATGTCAAAATAAAGGGCTGTCATAAATTCGGTGCAACCCAACGAGCCGCCCGGATGCCCCGATTTGGCTTTGTTGGTCATACGGACGATGTCTCTACGTACCTGTTTTGCAATGCTTTGCAATTCTATAACTGTTTTCATCAAAGGTATTGTTTTTTGCAAAGATACGATTTAAAACTAAAAAAAACGCCCGGGGCGACCTCTAAAAATACGAACAATATGAACAGATTCCGCGTTTTTCTTGCCTTTAATCACTGATTGTTAGTAAGTTGTAGTGTGGGGCGGTTGTTGATATGTTGGTGTTTTGATGGTGGGAGGGGTAAGGGGGACGATGATGATTGTCAAGGAGAGTTGATGAATGAAATACGATGATTGTGTATCACAAAATAATCAACGGGTGTCTGCCTCTGATTCCTCTTTGAGTTCAAGAAAGTCCTTTTCGGATATGTTTTCCAACAAATATTGCCGGATTTCTTCTTCTGTTGGCAATTGCAGTCTGTATTTGCTTACGAATAGATTTTTCGACAGTCCTTCTGTGGCGTATTGCACGGTTGTTTCGCCATAGTCGGTGCATAGCAGAAGGCCAATGGGAGGGTTGTCGTCATCCTGCATAACCTCGTGCTTGTAGTAATTCATATATAGGTTAAGTTGTGAGGCGTACTCATGTCGAAAACGGTCTGTCTTTAGATCGATTATCACATGGCATTTCAGAATTCGGTGGTAAAAAATCAGGTCGGCCTTGTAATAGTCCTGATCAATTAGTATCCTTTTTTGTCTGTCCTCGAAACAGAAACCACGCCCCATCTCCATAAGGAACTTTTGCAGGTTGTTCAAAATGGCAGTTTCCAGCTTCGTTTCTGTATAAACATTCTGTGAATCTATACCGAGAAACTCCAGAGCGACAGGATTGTGAAGGATGTCTTTGGGAGTTAATTGCTGGGCGTTTTTTGCAGTTAATGTGTGGAGTGTCTTTTTATCTTTCGAAAGTCCCATTCGTTCATAGTATAGTGAGGATACTTGGCGGTCAAGTTCCCTGCTGGTCCAACAGCCACGAATAGCCTCCTGCTCGTAAAAAGCACGTTTCAACGGATCCTCAATACAAGTCAGATATGACAAACAGGTATAGTTAAGCCTACGGAAAAGACTTTCGGCAGGCGTGGCCCAATCTTCCAATTTGGCGGGCGCTGACCGCCATTTATCATTCTCTTGATAATCAAACGATTGTAATTTGGCGGGCGCTGACCGCCAAATTGAGGAAGACATGGATTCAGAAAGTGAAAGATGGCTGGTTTTGATGAATTTTGCAACTTCTGTAGCCAGATGAGGATAGGTAGTGTAAAGCTGTCTGAATTCGCGAAGTCGACGCGGTTCGAACCCTTTGCTGTTGATTTTTTCGGACAATCGGTTAAGAAGTTTCTCTCCGTATTTGGCACGGTCTTCGCCATGCTGTTCAAATTCCACTATATAAAAGCCTATAAGCCAGTTGCGAGTTGTCAGCGAAAGATTGACAGCGTGGGCAGCCTGTGCCTGAAGTGCATCATGTATTACCTTGATGCGTCCTACAAGAGAGTCAAAATTCATATCGTGTTTTATTACAGCAGTTAAGTTATTTAAGACTGCAAAAGTACGAAAAAAATATGAAACAAACTATCTTTCCGTACTTTTTCTCCTTTTTATCGCTGACTGTTAGTGAGTTGGAATATGGGGCAGTTGTTGATATGTTGGTGTTTTGAGGACGGTGGTATTGTAAACACGAATTACATGGATGAACACCGATGCAAGATGAGAGTGGGACAGGTGGTTTCGACAGGCATTTTCGCGGATGGTTTCGACAAGCTCAACCACCGCGACAGGCTCAACCACCGCCGACTCTTTCGGTGCCTGAGCATGTCGAAGGCACTTCTTGATTAATTTGGGGATTTTGACGGAATTCGGCTATTCAAATTATGAGGAAATGTAATAATTTGGTGAATAAAATTGCGAGATTTTGTAACAAATCGGCTATTAAAATTGTGAGGAAATGTAATATTTTGGTAGGTAAGTTCCAATAAGAAACGCAACTTTTTGAGAGAAAATCGAGGTTGCAAAATATGATTTTTTTCCGGCAAGGAAAGGGGAAATCCCCTGTTCCTTGCTCAGATGGAAAAAAGTTGCTATCTTTGCGCCTCCTTCCAAAAAATTGCAAAAGATGGGACAACTAAACCGGGAGCAAAGATACACAATTTTTATCTTACTCCAACAAAATTTCACACAGGCACAAGTCGCGGCGGCATTAAACATCAGCAAATCAACCGTTAGCCGCGAATTGAAAAGGAACAGCGGCAAGCATGGATATTCATGGAGACAAGCGCAGGGGAAGGCCGATCTGAGAAAAGAGAGGCTCAGGGAGCCACGAAAGATGTGCGGGCAGGTCAAGCACCGGATAGAGAAATACATGCGGGAAGAGCAACTCTCGCCCGAGCAGATTGTAGGGCTGTGCCGCAGGAAAGGGTACCTGATGGTGTGCAAGTCGTCCATATACAACTACATCCATCGGGACAAGGATAACGGCGGCGACCTGTGGAAGGAATGCCCGCACAAGCTCAAACACCGCCACCGACCTGTGGGCAAGCACCTGCCCATAAAGAACCGCGTAGGCATCGACAAACGCCCGTCGGAGGTGGACGGCAAACGCTTCGGCGACTGGGAGTTGGATTTGATGTCGGATTCCGACGGCAATCTATTCAAACTCACGCTTGTGGAGAACAGCAGCCTGCTGTCGTTCATCGCCAACCTGCCTCACGGAAAGGATTCCCACGAAGTCGCCAAAAAGGTAGTCAGCATTCTCCTACCATACAAACGTTTCGGCGCATTGAAAACGATCACGGCAGACAACGGGCCGGAGTTCGCCGACCACGAATACATCACTAAAAAACTCGGTGTCCCCGTGTATTTCACCGACCCCTATTGCTCATGGCAAAAAGGAAGGATAGAGAACACCAACAAATTGTATCGCCGGTACCTACCTCGCAACCCCGCACTATTCGCATGCTCCGACGAGGATCTGACCGCCATTCAGAACAAACTCAACAAGAGGCCACGAAAAAAAATCAGTTTTTTTTCACCACGTGAAATCTTTTTCTTATCTTTGAAAAATTGAGTTGCGTTTTGCTCTGGAATCTACC